>CAVERH010000026.1:0-35545 GCA_963618065.1 bacterium
GTACCGTTCGGTACACGGCGGTTTCAATAGTTGACGTGCACAGACTGATAGGCTGCGGCTAAATCATAACCCGTCAAATGGATGGTATTTTTGCACCTTTAACTTACTTTCAGGACTCCATAAGCAATTCAAACTGTCTATATCCGTTCTGACCGCTGCACTTTGCAGACTGTAGATATCCCAAAAATAGGGTGTCTTCCCCCGAACCAAAATAAATAATCCCTGCTTTTCCACAGCTTCATGTGTATCCTGCTCTCCATTTTCCTCTTCCAGAGACATGCTATCCGTATGGCTTTTCTGCTGCTTTTCATTCTGAATTCTTTGCAGGATAGTCAGAATCTTATCCGGCTCTATCTGATTTTTTAACAGATATTCCCTGACACCATAAGATATGGCCTTTAAGGCATATTCAAAATCTCTATAAGCCGTAAGCAATACCACACTGATTTCAGGATATTGTTCATTAAGAAGCTTTGCCAGCTCCAGTCCATCCATCACAGGCATCCGGATATCGGTAAATACCACCTCAGGTTTTACATGCTGAATCAGCTTCAATGCCTTTGCTCCATTTTCCGCACATCCTACCAGTTGATGTCCATGCGCCTCCCAGTCCACTATTTCCGCAAAATTTTCCAATGCAAGAGGTTCGTCGTCCACAATCATCAATTTCATTATGTTCTCCTGTTTCTAAATAAGCCGCGCAGAAGACACGGAGCTTCTCTGCACGGCTTATTATAATCATAATCACTACGGTAACTGTCCGGTATCTTCACAGTAACCATCACTTTTATTTGAAGTGTTATTGCAAGTCCTGACAACGCTCAGATATGAGCATAGGTTTTCTCCACCAGATCCTCTACCGGTATATTTCCTATACCGAAAATGTCTGTTTCCAGCATTCCATGAACAGGCTCCAGCCACTTTTTATCAATTGCACTATATCCTTTCATCATACCTGTAACAGAACCAACCGTTGCTCCATTACAATCGGTATCGAAGCCTGTCTGTACCGCTTTACAAATAGAATCTCCATAATTACCGTTTCCATACAACAGGCACGCAGTCACAATCATCGCATTGGATATCGTGTGACACCAGTGATGCATGTTTGTCTCATCGTATCTGTCATAAATTCGGGCAATAACCTGCTCAAAGCTATCCCCTTTGGTTTTCCACTCCAATACCTCGGTAATACTGCAATACAGTCGGGAAGTCGAAGGAATCTCACTCAGACCTGCGCGGATCACCTCTGTCACATCATCGCAGACCGAAGCCCAGGCAAGTGCGGCAGCCACAAACATTTCTCCATAAATACCATTTTTGATATGGGAGATCGAGGCATCCTTAAATGCCATCTTCGCCGCTTCCCTTGGATTACCGGGATTGATGTAACCAAAATAATCACCCCGGATCTGTGCACCAATCCACTCGCGATACGGATTCTTGTACACTGCAGATACAGGTGGCTCAAATCCGTTTACAAAGTTGCGGAATGCAGCACGCTCTGCCGTACAATAAGAGGCCTTCGGCTGCGAATCAAGCCAAAGCTTTGCCACATTCTCCGGTGTAAAATCTCTTCCATATTTTTCAATCAGCTCACTTGCAAGTACCGTGTAATTCGTATCATCATCAGCCGGTGCACAATTTAATGTATCCGCATAGCACCTGTGATACACGTCAAAACTGAATTTATCCCGGGTTTTCTGTGAGATTGCTCCCTGCTCTATATAAGAATGCATTGGATAGTTATTGGTATCCTTTAACAAGGGAATAATCTCCGTTGTCAGAAATCCCTCTACAGGCTTTCCCAACAGACATCCGCAAATTCTTCCATACCAGGCTCCCCTGATTTTTTCTTTGGAAACCTGTTCCTTATCTATCCTTCTTTCATAACCGTGAGCACAAAGCTTCTCAATTTCCTCATATTCAGAAGGTTCCTCATAAGGATAGTCAGGCTTCATGGGAGCCTCCTGCACCATTTGAAACAGAATATCCGCCAATGCAGCTTTGTTATGATCTGCCGGAAGTGCCATTACTGCCTCAAACAGCATTTTCTTATCTTCCAACGACCTCCCTTCCTCAACAGACTGACTGTATTCAATCTGAAGCTGGTTGGCATAATTATCCCATTCATGCATATGTTCATAGTTTGGGTACATTGTTTTTTTCATACGATTCCATCTCCTTTATACATAATATAATTCTTTCGTAACTATTCAAAAGTTACATTCTTTCATCAACAACAACAAGCACCCATATTCTTTAAGTTACACCTTGTGCAACTGTTCAGAATCCCATTCATAAAGCCACTGTCCAGCAGCTTTCTTCAAATTATTGTCTATTCAAAATAGATGCAAATTATTTATCGAAAATACGATAAATTACTGCTCATCACCACTTCCAGCTTGGAATAGTGCTTCTTCTCGGAAAGCCGCTTTCCATAGCACATTTCTTCGAATAAAAGCTTCATCCCTTCATAAGCCTGCTTGTTCAGATCCTGATAAACCACGGCATCAATCAGAGAAGCCTGTACAGCCTCCATAATCTCCGGATAAAGGTCAAATCCGGTAAGCCGTAGGTCTTCCCTGCCTTCTTCCTTAAGCACATCTGCCACCACATCCAGACGGTAGGTCAGGTCAAAAATTCCGGCAAGATCCGGATTCTTTGCAATCGCGTGTTTCACTTCCCGCCGGATCTCCTCCTCCTCGGTGAGTCCATGCACCACCGGAAGAATCTCACACGCTGGAAACTCCTGCATCTTCGTGAGAAATGCATTCAGACGGTTCTGAATATCGCGGTTCGTCAGATACTCCTCCGTCACCGGAATGAAAATACTGCCTCCCTGCGGAAGCATTTTACCAAGAAGCTCTGCCGCCAGCACGCCGCTCTGATAGTAATCCACACCGACATAATGATTTCCGGTATTCCCTTGAAGATCCCGGCTCAAAAGCACCACCAGACATTTCATCTTCTTAAGCTTATCCAGAATCTGTTGAATCACTTCCGTATCCGAAAAAGCAAGCACAAAGCTGCGCACGCCCTCCTTCAGCATCTCATCCACCGCTGCCATCTGCTGTATCGGGTTATGTACATCAAATTCCGAAATCAGGATATTCAATCCGTCATCTCCGAATTCCCGGATCGCACGGTCAAGACCTTTACGCACCTCCGGTGAAAAATACGCTGAGCTTTTTGATCGGAAGCCTACATAACCAATCGTATACTGCCGGTTCATCGCGAGGTTTCTGGCGTTTTTATTCTCTACATAGTGATACTTTTCAAGGGCCTGTTCTACCTTTTCCCTCGTTTTATCACTGACTGCTCCTTTATTCCGGATGACCTTATAGATCGTTGTTCTGGAAATCCCGATGATTTCGGAGATTTCCTCAAGCGTCATTCTCTGGTCACTGTTTCCTCCGGATTTACTTTCGATTTTTACTTCTGTATCCAACGGTATTCTCCTACATCTGCTTTCTGACTACCAGATATTCATCTCCCGGAACATAATACGGGCAATCCCGGTACTCATCTGCTAAGAATCTTGCCATCTCGTCCTCGTCCAGATCCATCTCGCAGGTATAGCATTCATAATCTTCGTCGTACACATAGTTGTTACACTGCTCACAATTTCCTTGTGGACGCTGTTTGTTCTTTGTTTTATTCATAACTGACTGCCTCTGTTTTGTGTCTCTATCTGGTATTTCTGCGATCCAGCTTCTTTGACAGAATCGTTCCAATCACCTGTAAAATCTGTACCAGCAAGACAAGCAGCACTACCGCAATAATCATAATATCTGCCTGATAACGGTAATATCCGTAACGCATCGCAATATCACCAAGACCACCACCACCGATGGTTCCTGCCATTGCGGAATATCCTAAGATCGTTCCGAGTGCAATCGTTGCTCCGACGATCAGGGAGGTTCTTGCCTCTGCGAGCAGTACCTTCCAGATGATTGTCCAAAGGTTTGCGCCCATGCTCTGTGCTGCCTCAATTACACCGTGATCCACTTCCAACAGGGAGGATTCCACCATACGCGCGATAAACGGTGCTGCCGCAAGGGCAAGCGGTACGATGGTCGCTGTGGTTCCGTAGGTTTTACCTACCAGAATACGGGTAAACGGCATAATCAGAATCATTAATATTAAGAACGGAATACTCCTTGTAATATTGACGATCACATCCAAGATCCGGTAAATCACCTGATTCGGGCGAAGTCCCTTCGGTGCCGTTACGACTAAGATAATTCCCATAGGAAGTCCTAAAATATATCCAAATAAAGTTGACATCAATGTCATATACAGGGTCGCCCCGGTACCTTCTGCCATCATGGCAAGTGTCTGACTATCCAACATAATGATCAAGCTCCTCTACTTCTAAATTTCGATCCTTCAAATACTGGATCATCTTCTGTGCTGTCACCGCATCCTCCGGAAGCTGCAGAATCATCTGTCCATGCGCCACACCGTTAATATCCTTGGTGTCCGCCTGTAAGATATTTACCGGCATCCGGTGTGCTAATACCATATTGGCAATGACCGGTTCAAAGGAAGAATTGCTCTTGAATACAATACGGATGCAATGCTGTCCCTTCATTTCGTCATAGTGGTTATCTTCATCCATCAGAACCAGCTTTCTGGCTGCCTTGCTCTTCGGGTGGGTGAAGACCTCTTCTACCGTACCGGCTTCTGCAAGCTCTCCATGGTCGATAATCGCTACATGCGTTCCGATCTCCTGCACAACTGCCATCTCATGCGTAATAATTACAATGGTAATACCATATTTCTGATTGATCTCTTTTAATAAGGCAAGAATCGACTTCGTGGTGGTCGGGTCCAGTGCACTCGTTGCCTCATCACAAAGAAGAATCTTCGGATTGGTAGCCAGTGCTCTTGCAATCGCCACACGCTGCTTCTGTCCACCGGATAACTGTGCCGGATAAGCGTTTTCCTTTTCGGAAAGGTCAACGATCTGCAGCAGCTCTCTCGCACGCTCCTTCGCTTTCTTCTTGTCTACTCCCACAATTTCAAGCGGGAAGCAGATATTATCAATGACCGTTCTCTGCATCAGAAGGTTAAAATGCTGGAAAATCATGGCAATCTGCGTACGCGTCTGACGCAGCTCCTTATCCTTCATAGTTGCAAGATCCTTTCCCTCCACAACAACCGTACCGGTTGTCGGCCTCTCAAGGAAGTTCAGACAGCGAACCAGTGTGGACTTACCGGCACCACTCATACCAATAATTCCATAAATCTCTCCCTTATGGATTTCCAGATTAATTCCCTTCAATGCCTCGACATTCTGATCCTTGCCGGAAAATGTCTTAGTCACATTCTTAATTTCAATTATTGTCTCCATCGTACTCCTCATTTTATCCTGTGGCCGTATCAAATTCCCTTTTCCGTCCTCATGCGCTGTTGCTTTACAAGGGTTCAAAAAAGAGACCACACTAAGCGTATCATAACACAAAGTGTAGTCCCTTGCAATTCATGTATACGAATTATAGTAATGAATGTAACAGTTCATTCATGCTGTTCACAAGATGTCGGATTACATCTATTGAGATGAAAGTTACTCCAAGTTTACTTTCTTCTTAAGGATCAGCAGACTGACCACATACATCACTACCCCGATCACAATCTGCATCAGAAGTGATACTGCCATAACCTGATTTAAGAAGCTGAAAACATAGTCATTTTGCAGCATTCCAAGCTGGGCTGCACTTGTCATGAAGATAATCATGGCTGCCTGTGTTACAACCTGCACGGCAACGGTAACTCCGGCATATACGAGGATTGCGCCTGCAACACGGTGACGTGCCCAGAGCTGTCCGATATTCACCGATCCCATGTAAAGAAGAGACTTGGATACCGTACTGACCAGAATCAGAATAATCGTAAGTACCATAAAAAGTTCCCATCCGGCTGCAAATTCCGAGTTTAAAACATCCTGTATCCCCGTAAGCACATCCCGGAAACTCTCAAACAAGCTGCGATACCCCATACCTCTCAACGCAATAAATGCCACAAAAAGCATAATGTTAAATATAACACAGATAATGGACAGCAGTTCCCAGATGCTGAAATTAATCATTTTGCTAAGCAAAAGCCGATTCGAAGTTACCGGCAGAGTATGGGTCAGGTAGCCTTCGTTGCTGTACATACTCCGGTAATAACGTACTGCCAGATAAATGGATGTTCCAACTCCGCAGCACATGATCGCACCGTAAAAAAGTAAAATGGTTGCACTTAAGATTACATCTGCTCCCCACCAGTCTACCAGATCCCAGACAGGAGATGCACAGAAGAGTCCGAAAATCGTTGCTGCTGCAAACACCACACCAATTAATACAGTAGGAATTTTCCACGTAGACAACCATTCCTGTTTTATTAATTTTCCTAACATGCGAACACCTCCCTGAAATACTGATCCACGGATTTTCCTTTGACCTCACGGATATTTTCTACCGTGTCCGTAAGAAGAACCCTGCCATCACGGATGAAAACGACATCATCCAGCACATTCTCAACGTCCGCAATCAGATGTGTGGAAATAATAATGGATGCCTGTTCATTATAATTGTTGATGACGGTTCTTAAGATATAATCCCTCGCTGCCGGATCCACACCTGCAATCGGCTCATCCAGCAGATAAAGTCTGGCATCACGGCTCATGACCATAATGAGCTGTACCTTTTCCTTCGTACCCTTGGAAAGTGTCTTTAACCTCGCATTCGGATCGATCTGCAGATTATTCAGCATCTGCATTGCCCTATCCGGGCGGAAGTCTGCATAAAAGTCCTGAAAATAAGCAATCAACTGTGAAACCTTCATGCTTTCCCTGAAATAGGTTCTCTCCGGCAGATACGAAACCACTGCCTTCGTAATAGGTCCCGGTGCATTACCGGCAATCCGGATCGTTCCCTGATTCGGTACAAGCAGCCCGCTCAACATCTTAATCAATGTGGTCTTCCCACTTCCGTTCGGTCCCAAAAGACCTACAATACGTCCCGATGGAATCATCAGGTTCATATGATTCACTGCAACCTTTTTCCGTTCATAAACCTTGGTCAGATCACAGATCTGTACTAATTCGTTCATGTTTCTCCCTCCTGCTGTCCAAACAGCCCTTATAATTCTATTCTTTCGCCAGGATTACGGCTTCCTTATACTTCACTTTCTTTAAGGATCTTCAAAACCTCTTCCTTATCAAATCCCATGTTCTTCATCTTATTGATAAATTCCTGAACCTGTCCTCTTACAATTTTATCACGCATCTTCTGAATCAGTTCCATGTCATCCGTCACCGTCCTTCCACTCGTTCTCTGTGTCAGTATCAATCCGCTCCGCTCTAACTCTGACAATGCCTTCTGCATTGTATTCGGATTCACGCCCGCATCTGCTGCCAGTTCCCTGACACTGGGGATCTTATCACCCGGCTGATACTTTCCGGAAATGATCTGCATCTGAATGATTTCCAGAATCTGTGCGTAAATCGGTCTGTCTGAATCCAGTTTCCACGCCATATGCCTCTTCCTTTCTGTTTCGTCAGTACAGTCCTTTTCATAGGAAGACTTCTGTCCTCCTATTGATCAATATACAAACTTAACTGTCTCTGCTTTGTATTGTTGTATTACTTAATTAATACAATATAACTATTCTTTGATTTTGTCAATAACTTTTTAATTTTCTTTCTATTGATTATCTGATGTCCTGATTCTCTGTCACCATTTTGGATATATTTCTAAAATTATTACTCAATATGTCCAAAATCTAACGCCCTTTGAGGAATCATTTCAAATTTTCCGTTCTATTTTGGACATAATGAGAACAAATAAGATAAAAACATCCAAAATTCTTCATTTTTACAGATTTCATAAAAAATTGAAATGAAAAATTGGACATATCGCACCTTTCAACGGCGAAATATGTCCAATTTACTTTGCCTGCTCCATACTTCAGTTATACAGATGTCTCTGCCTCCTCCATACTTCAACAATTCAATGTCCTTGAAGGTTTAAACTTATAAAGGCATGTAAACGCTTAAGCTGATTGATGCCTCGGAATATTTAAACAAATCAGCATTTCTGAATGGGCACATGGCCTTATTGCTGCCTAAAACAACCTGCATACCGCTTATCATATCTCGGAAAGCACCGACACCAGCGCGCCGATCATAATGGCAAAGTCCCCTATATTAAACACGATCTTCCGCAGAGCCTCCCACGGTACATTGAAGCTCACATAATCCACCACATATTTGCGTTTAAGACGGTCATAGGTATTACTGAATGCCCCTCCAAGCAGCATCGTCAGCCCCCATCTCAACATTCCCTTCCCAAGGAACGAAAAGGTTGAAACAAAGAACAGTCCGGCAAAAACCGTCATTCCAACAGAAATTGCTGCAACAAGGTGTGGATTCTTCTCTCCGAGGTTCAGAAAAGCACCCTTGTTGTGATATCTGCGAAGCAGCAGCTTTCCCTTACAGATCGGTTCGCAGCAGTTCATCTCCTTCTTCTCCTCAATCTGTTTCTTAATATAAAGATCTGTTCCTGCAATTCCCGTGATTGCAAGCAGATGAATAAATAGCTTCCCCATGAGTTGTTTCATTGGATACCTCCCGTAATGTTCGCATCATTTCCTTAACAAAATTTCCTGTTTAAAATAATAAAATGTTTCAAAGGAATGCACATTCCTGCAGACATGATGCACATCCTATGAAAATTCATATAACTCTGAATAATTTCATTATAAAGATCATCGTCATGTCCTGCAACTATAACACTGAATAACTATAACCCAGAGCAGCCACAGCACAGAACAACTACAATACTGAACAACTACAATACTGGACAGCTGCAATACTGGACAGCTGCAATACTGGACAGCTGCAATACTGGACAACTACAATACTGGACAACTGCAATACTGGACAACTACAATACTGAAAAACGCAACACGAAACACCTGCCATGCAGGACACTCCCACCACCAGACAACTCGAAAGCCCGGGACAACGCCCCGGGCTTTATTAAAGGAAGATTTATATCAATCACCTATACACAACAATTTGATTAAGGTAACATATCGGAGCTTCCGAAGGTTGCTTCCCACTTTTCTGCACGCTCATCCATGATAGCCTGACCGCCTGCACCTAAGTATTCTTCAATACCGGAATCCCATACCTTGTCAAAGTCAGCTTCTGCTGCAGATACTGCGGTATCATATACGATATCTCTCTTGCTGGAGAGGGAATCGCCCATACCTTCTTCTGCGGAGATTGAGCCAACATTTACGTTCTTACCGGGTCTGTTGTCTGTCTTTGCAATTGCATCTGCTGCTTCTACATCAGCAGGATCTACGTTAGAGTAGCTGTATGCGATAGACTTTGCAGTAATTTCAGGGTCTACCAGCTTCAGACCGTTACAGGTAATGGTCATATCAATATTGAAGCCGGAGTTCTGAATGGTGTCACCGGTAGATGCCTTGGTAACGATCGTTCCATCGTCTAAGGTATCATGGGTTACGCCTTCTTCACCGATCTGGAGATACTGAATGTGCTCCGGATCAGAAATCCAGTCAAGGTAAAGCATGGATGCCAGAGGTTCATCGTTGGTGGAAGGGAAGAACAGCTTACGGTCAATCGGGCCTGCGGTAAACTTGGTATGAGTTCCCTTGCTGTCTTCGAAACAGTCAACTGCTACAAACTTTGCATCTTCTCCAACCAGTCTCTGTAAGTTTGCCTGGATGGAATCTTCACCGTTACGGAAAGGATAATCCCAGTTATGAGTAAATGCACCAACATAACCAGCCTTTAAGTTATCATCTTCTGTGGTATCACCGCTTCCATACAGAGCAAAATCTTTCCACATTAAGCCTTCGTTGTACCACTTATTTAAGAGACGGACACCTTCCTTTGTACCGTTCTGGGTAAGCTTTCTGTCATCAAATCCGTTTACATAGTATTCCTTATCGGAGATATCCGGATCAATGAAAGATTCAATTAAGGTAGCTGCTCTCCAGCCCACATCGTAGCTTACGCTGTAAGGAATCATCTTGTCAGCATCTGCGCCAAGAAGTTCATCTGCGTTGTCACGGAATGCAATCAGCATATCTTCAAATTCCTGCTTGGTGGTAGGCTCCTTTAAACCAAGCTTATCTAACCAGTCCTTACGAACGAAGGTGTTGATACGGTTGCTGTTTGCAAGCTTTGCTTCAATTCCCCAGATTGTACCGGTTTCAGGATCCCTATCCCAGTAAAGGTTGGTCTCACCAAGCCAATCCCAGAGGTTCGGGAATACAGCCTTGTATTCTTCGGTTAAGTACTCGCTTAAATCCAGAACACCACCCATGTTTGCATAGGTCTGAATGGTCGGATAGTCATAAGTCACACAGATGTCCGGAGCATCGCCTGCTGCCAGAAGGTTATTGATTTCTTCTACTTCTGTCCAACGGGGAACTGCCTTGAACTCTACCTGTACGTTGTGATCTGCAAGCATTCCTTCCTGGATATACTTAGTGTATGCATTGTTTGTAGGATCAGAACCGCCATCGTTACCACGATCATAAACCTCTACAACGATGGTTCTGGTTTCAGCAAATTTGCCATCCACAAGCTGACCGCCTGTCGGATCGGATGCATCTGTGCTGTCAGATGCATCATCAGAAGTATCGGCTGAGTCCGATGCTTCCGTTGTTGCCGCTGCTGTATCACTGGATGTGTCAGCAGGAGCTGCTTCTTTGCTTCCGCAGGCTGCAAGGGAAAGCACCATAGCACCTGCAAGTAACACGGAAAGTAATTTTTTCTTCATTCTTTTCCTCCCTGATAGAATATTTGATTTATTGAATGCACGGATTGAACTCCAATCCGGTTATTCCTTAACGGCTCCAACGGTAACTCCGTGGATGAAATACTTCTGCAGCCATGGATAGATACACAGAATCGGAACGGTAGAGAACATAACGATCGCTGCTTTCAGTGATTCGGTAAGTCCCGGGGTAGAGAACCCTTCCTGCGTAGCTACTTCCACGCTGTTAATGTTGTTAATGATATTGTAAAGAAGGAGCTGCAACGGATAGTAATCCTTTTCCTTCATATACATCAATGCATCGGAATATCCATTCCAGCGACCTACGGCATAAAACAGAGCCAGCGTCGCAAATACCGGTTTGGATAACGGAATGTAAATGGAGCATAGAATCTTAATATAGGTTGCCCCGTCAATCTCCGCCGATTCCCTTAAGCTGTCCGGAATTCCATAGAAGAAACTCCTTAAGATAATCATATTGAAGACACTTAAACAGCTTGGCACAATCAGTACCAGCGGATTGCTTAACAGATTCAGTGACTTCATCAGCAGGTAGTTCGGGATTGTACCTGCGTTAAAAAACATCGTAATCGTAATGATGATGTTAAAAATGCTTCTTCCTTTCAGATCCTCGAAGATCAGAGGATAAGCACACAAGGTCGTCATGACCAGTGATACAATCGTACAGATAATGGTAAGCAATACTGTCCAGAAGAATGCCCGGATGTATTTTGCATCACCAAGTACGGTTGTGTAAGCATCGAAGTTCAATCCCTTCGGCCACAGATAAACCTCATGCTTTACCAGTGCGTCCGTACTGCTTATGGACTTCACCAACAGGTTTACCATCGGAAGCAGACAGATGATGGCAACCACGATACAAATCAGAACGAAGACCCAGTCTCCGACTTTTGCAGATTTTGATTTAATCATCGTTCACACCTCCTACCAGATTCCACGTTCGCCAAGCCGTCTGGAAATCCAGTTTGCCAGCAACAGGAAGATTACACAGATCACGGACTGGAATAATCCAACCGCTGTCGTCAGTGAGAACTGAAGACTCTTAATACCATTGGTATATACAAAGGTGGAGATAACATTTGCCACATTCATAACCATGTTATTCTGGAAAGCAAACGGTCTGTCAAAGCCGCTTCCTAAAATATTGCCAAGGTTCATAATCAGAAGCACCACGATGGTGGAACGGATGCCCGGAAGGGTAATGTGCCACATCTTCTTAAATCTTCCGGCACCGTCTACCGATGCTGCCTCGTAAAGCTCCGGATTGATTCCGGCGATCGCTGCCAGATATACGATGGAGCCCCATCCAAAGTTCTGCCATACACCGATTAATATGTAGGATACAATCCAGTTGCCCGGTTTATCAAGGAAGTGAACTGCCTCAAACCCCAGATTCTGCAGCACCATGTTTACAAGACCGTTGGTCGGTGCAAACATCTGAAGTGCCAGGCTGTAAATAATGACCCATGACAAGAAATGGGGCATATAAGCAATGGTCTGTACCACTCTCTTAAACCTGGTAAATACCAGTTCGTTTAAGATCAGTGCGAAAATGATCGGAGCCGGAAATCCAACTACCAGATCAAGGAGATTCAGTACCAAGGTATTCCGCAAGGCATTTAAGAAATCCTTGTTCTTAAACGCTTTGATGAAATATTCAAAACCGTGCTGTGCCGCCAGCGGCATCTCCCAGACGCTCTGTACAATACTGTATTTCTTGAATGCGATCTGGATATAAACCATCGGAACGTATTTAAAAATGATCAGATACAGCATTGGCAGAAAGAGCAACAGATACAGCTGCCAGTACCGTTTCATGTACATGCCGAATGATTTCTTATTCTTCTCGGCAGGTACTTTTTTGGATGTTTTACTCATCGTAACTCCTCCTCATAAAAATCGTTTATCAACTCTTTTGATAAATTCATTATAATCTCCTGCCCACTCCTTATCTTGTCATATATTGCTTTTCATTTCATAGATCTTGCTTTCTTTATGCAATTTTTATATATATAAACCTTTGTAAATAATTTTATTGTGCGTTTTGCTACAAGTTTTTCAATGTATAGCAATTTTTGTAATATGAATAGTAAAAAATCGGAAGCAGAATCTTCTGCTTCCGACAGTAAATATCATCTTCCTAATAAATCTTTCTTCCTTTTTCATCCGGGATTCCGCTCTTACGGTAGAAGTAAGAGTTCACCTGATCGCGCCACTCCCTGGCGTTGGCTAACTGTCGTTCAAACCGCTCCCGCACCAGTGTATAGCTTTCTTCCGGAATCTTTTCCTGCATGGATTCCCAGACGGTTATCATTTTCCGAACTTCTTCCACACCTTCAAAATGGGTGTCATAGATGTGTTGCAGCAGGGTCTTTCCACTTGCCAGCTTCCATGTATACGGCATGTGGTGGAAGAACAGTAACAGCTCTTCCGGACAGGTTGCCGGATCGTCATACATCGAAGCGTTCGGCTCGTAATACTGCTGTGCATATCCTGTCCCGTTGTGTGACCGGTCAACGCCAAGTCCCAGATGATCGGCTCGATGATAGGTTCCCCAGCGGGAATACTCATATCCGTCAATGCTCGGGCCATAGTGCTCATGCGGTGTCACCATCCAGCCAATGCCAAGTGGTGAGGTATATTTCTCATAGGTTGCCCGGGATCCGAGAAGAAGCTTTGTAAGTGCATCGACAACCTCGCAGTCACAGCCAAAGGTCAGCTTCACCCATTCCTTTGCAATTTCTTCTGCGGAAAGAGAAGTCCGGAATGCCAGTCTTCCGAATCCATAAAAGTTTGCTGCCGCCAGATCATTTCCGGTCCAGTTCGCATCATTACCGGTATTGATTACGGCTGCAATTCCGGCATTCTGATTTCCCAGTGTCCGGCCGCTTACCACATCCGCAACCGTGTCAAGCTCCGGCAGGCAATAGGTCTTGAAATCCAGTACTTCTTTAAATAAAGGAATCAGATAGCAGACATCAATCTGATGTCCCGTATACTCCTGCGCCACCTGAACCTCCAGCATCTGATTGGTCTTTTTCAAGCCTCCAAGCAGGGGTGAAACTGCCTCCCGGATCTGGAAATCCATCGGACCATTTTTAATCTGCAGAATTACGTTCTCGTGATAGTCTCCATCCATCCGGATGAAATTGTCGTATCCGGCACGTGCCCGGTCCGTCTTATAATCCCGCCAATCCTGCGTACAGTTATAAACAAAACACCGCCAGATGATGATGGCTCCATATTCCTTCACTATATCAGCAAGCATATTGGCTCCGTCTGCCTGCGTCCTTCCGTAGGTAAAAGGCCCCGGTCTTCCTTCGGAATCTGCCTTTACAAGAAAACCACCAAGATTCGGGATTCCTGCAAAGACCTCCTTCATCTTCTCTTTCCACCATGCAATGACCTCTTCGTTTAACGGATCCGCACTGTCCGGTCCGCCAAGCTCCATCGGAGACGCAAAGTTAAGGCTTAAATACAGCTTGATTCCATAATCGGCCAATACATTGGAAAGCTCTGCTACACGGTCAAAATAACGTTCCGTAATCAGATACGTTGCCGCATCCTTTACATTCACGTTGTTGATGACAACGCCATTTAATCCGACACTCGCCACGAAACGCGCATAATCCCTCGTCCGTTCATTCACCAGAATTTCATTCTCTGCAAAGAAGAAGGATTCCCCGGAATAACCGCGCTCGATGCTGCCATCCATGTTATCCCAGTGGTTCAGCATACGGTTTGGATTGTCCGGATTACAAAGCACATCCACGCCTTTCAGGGATTCCTCCATGGCAATTCTGCGAAGCAGGTCAAACACACCATATAAAACACCCTTTTCTTCGGCAGCCAGCAGAAACAACCGTCCGTCCTGCTCTTTCAGATGATATCCTTCTGCTTCCACACCGCTTCCTGCTTCGGAAATCCTGCGGATAACGAAGGTTCCCTTTTCTGCCTGTGCCAGAGAAGAAAGTGCCAGCATGCCCTGTATTCCACGCTCCAGTTCCATAAGCGCAGACCGGATCACACGGTGTTCCTTCTCAAATCCATCCAGCCGGTATTTTTCAAAGTAAGCTTCATTTCCTTTCGCTGCTCTCGGAAAGTAATTCAGCCACATCTGTGTCCACGGATTCATTCCCAATTCTCCTCCACTTGAGTATTTCGAAGCATTTTTCTTCTCCATACCCTCTACTTTCACCCAAAACAAATTCGATCAAAGGTTCCATAGTAATCTATCGGCATCAACAATCAATCAGACACCTTAATGGTGATCGCAACCGGCTTCTTTCCGGTCAGCTCCACGCTCCGGTGATCCGGTCCGTTCGTTCCTACATAACAGATGGCTTCTCCTTCCTGGTAGCAAAGCTTTCCTTCCTCATTGTAGAGTCCAAATGCTTCCTTCGGAAGGTGGATTTCCACGCTCTTCTTCTCACCCTTCTTAAGAGAAACCTTCTTAAGTCCCTTAAGCTGTGCATTCGGTGTATCCTCTGCACAGATCTTCACATAAACCTGAACGGTTTCCGCACTGTCATATTCTCCAAGATTAGAAAGCTCTGCGGTTACGGTGATGCCATCCTCTGTGAGCGCTTCACGGTCTGCCTTTACATTGGAAAGCTCATATGTATTATAGGAAAGTCCATAACCAAACGGATACATCGCATCCTGCTTCATATAGCGGTAGGTTCTTCCCTTCATGGAATAATCGGTAAACTCCGGTAATTCATCAATGCTGTGATAGAAGGTAAGCGGAAGCTTTCCTTCCGGACTCACATCACCAAACAGAATATTTGCAATCGCCTTACCGCCGACAGCACCCGGATACCAGCCCTGAATGATTGCCGGAATATGCTCATCGGCCCAGTTAAAGGAAAGCGCACTTCCGGAAAGCACCACAAGCACGACCGGCTTGCCACTTTCATAAGCCATCTTAAGGATTTCAAGCTGTAAGCCCGGAAGCTCTAAGTCACGCTTATCTCCGCTTCCGTACTGATTACCGGCATCGCCCTCTTCTCCTTCCAGAGTCGCATCAAGTCCAAGACACATTACGACAACATCACTTGCTGCGCAGATGCCGCACACTTCGGAATGACGGTCCTTTCCCTGACTTAAATTACTCATTCCTTCTTTATATAAATGACAGCCATCGGATACGAGCACACGCACCTCGTTGCCGACATACTCCTGAATTCCTTCGGAAATCGTGTAATACCGGGATGCAGTTCCTTCATAGTTGCCAACCAGTGCCGCACGGCTGTTGGCATTCGGTCCGATCACACCGATGGTTTTGATCTTGGACTTATCTAACGGAAGCATATGGTTCTCATTCTTTAAAAGCGTGATGCTCTT
Source organism: bacterium (assembly GCA_963618065.1). Taxonomy (GTDB): domain Bacteria; phylum Bacillota; class Clostridia; order Lachnospirales; family Lachnospiraceae; genus Suilimivivens. The sequence goes on from CAVERH010000026.1 coordinate 16,176, forward strand.
CTCGGAAACCTTAAGATTTAACTCCTGCATCGGCTTGGAATCCACTACCTCATAGGGAATCTGATCATAAGGATTCTCCCCCTTCTGATCGAAAGCACCCAGCATCATACGGGTGGTAAACAGGTGAACCAGTGCTTCATCGAGGCGCTCTTCCTTCACCATTCCCTTTTCTACCGCTTCCTTTAAATAAGCAAATAACGTACCGCAGTTTAAGTCACAGCCGTTGTTCATGGCAAGGGCCGCAGACTCCAACGGAGTATCCGTTACCATATGTCCTTCATGGAAATCCTTGATCGCCCAGCAGTCCGATACCACATGGCCTTCAAAGCCCCATTCTTTTCTTAAAATATCCTGTAATAATGTCTTGCTTCCGCAGCAGGGTTCGCCATTCGTACGGTTATATGCGCCCATCACGGCCTCTACCTTTCCTTCCTGCACGCAGGTCTTGAAAGCCGGAAGATAGGTTTCATACATATCCTGCTTTGTTGCCACGGCATTGAAATGATGGCGCAGATCCTCCGGTCCGCTGTGTACCGCGAAATGCTTGGCACAGGCTGCTGCCTTTAAGTACTTTTCATCATGTCCCTGAAGTCCTTCGACATAACGCACGCCCATACGGGAGGTCAGATAGGGATCCTCTCCGAAGGTTTCATGTCCGCGTCCCCATCTGGGATCACGGAAAATATTGACATTGGGTGACCAGAAGGTCAGTCCCTTATAAATATCCGTATCATCATATTCCTGCTGCATGTTGAATTTGGCACGTCCTTCTGTGGATACTGCTTCTGCCACTTCCTCTGCCAGATCCTCATCGAACGTAGCGGCAAGTCCGATCGCCTGTGGAAATACGGTAGCTACTCCGGCTCTTGCCACACCATGAAGAGCTTCATTCCACCAGTTGTAAGCCTTGATTCCAAGACGTTCAATTGCAGGTGCCTGATAAAGTGTCTGTTGTACTTTTTCTTCCAGCGTCATCTTCGACACAAGTTCTTTCGCACGTTTTGTGTATTCCGCACGTTTTTCTTCATTTCTAACTAATTCCATAAGCTTTCTCCTTGCATTTTCTATCTGTCTGCTGCCATACAGCTTCCTTTTTGTTCATGCTAAAAGTATAGGGCATGGGCACCCTCCTGTGCATTTTATTTCTTGCGTAGTTCTAGTCAAATATTGCTCTTTCGTTTGACGTCCCCTCTAAATTAGCGTATTCTTATCTTAACTGGTTTTTCGAACCTGCTTACAGGGGGGATCTGACATGATTGCAATTTTAAACGGAACACACGAAACCGTTACCTATAAAGACTTACAGGGAATCCGTCTCTGGCACAACCGGGAATACGAGGATTATCCGCTTCACTGGCATACCGCACTTGAAATCATCATGCCCTTTGAAAATGAATATACGGTGATGATTGACGGCAGGCCTCACATCCTGAATGAGGGAGACATCTGGATTACCGCTCCAGGAACACTCCATGAGCTGAGAGCGCCAAAGTCTGGGGAACGCCTGATACTTCTTTTTGACTACAGTCTGATCTGCAATGTCAAGGGCATGGACTCCCTGTTACAGACCATCCATCCGTTTCTGCTGGTGCGCCGTGATTCCCATGGCGATCTGAATGGGAAGCTGCGGTTTTATCTGGAAGAAATCATCCGCGAATACGACTACTCCCAGCCATATGCGGAGGCGGCCATCTATTCCCTGATGATCCGCTTTTTCGTGACGCTCGGACGCGCCAATATCAATCCCCAGGAAATGTTCCCCGGCATTACCTCGAGCAAACAGCACGAATATGTAGATAAATTCATGAACGTCTGCAATTACATTACCGAGCACTGCACCGAAAACATTACCGTGGACGAACTGGCTTCGCTTGCCGGCTTTTCCAAGTTTCATTTTGCCCGGCTCTTTAAGCAGTTCACAAATACCTCGTGCTATGACTATATCATCCAGAAACGTATTGCTTACGCAGAAAAGCTGCTGATCGAACCGGATCTGTCCATTACGGAGGTTTCCATGCGTTCAGGCTTCAACAGCCTCTCTACCTTTAACCGTATTTTTAAATCTGCCAAAAACTGTACTCCATCCGAGTACAAGAAATTAAACCGTGCCAATCAGAAGTGTACTTCCATACCGGCCGGCAGGAATTGAACACTTTTAAGATCGAAGCAGCTTCCCGGAAGGAAAACGAAGCTGACGTCCCATTTGCCCTTTACGGGGGTTAAAGAGAACTCTTTCTCTGTATACTCCCCACACATCGTGAATTCCACAAGCTGCTTGATTTCTTCCTCTCCCTGTGAAAACCGGATATGCAGACTGTTGCTGCTTTCAGGTGCCCGTCCACAGATCCGGATGCCTGCGGTTCCTTCTTCTCCAAAATCCATTTCCGTATAAGTGACCGTCACATTGTTTCCGATTCCTGTAATCGCCCGTTCTTCCTTCGTAAAGGTATCCCCGTAAACCGAATCCGCATCTGCTGCATTCAAAGACAGCCATGCCTTTTGCAGCTTTTTAAACACCAAGCCCTTCAGGTGGATCTTCTGATGAACGGCTATGCTGATCGTATTGATACCGGTAACCCGCTTTGCCAACGGATAGGTTTCTTCCTGATACGTGTTCCAGATGGACGGTTTCTGATAGACCACATCCGCAAGCAGCTGACAGCCCTCTTCTCCCGGAACTCCTTCATAGATCCGGATCGGATATTCTTCACTTGTCAGTGCAAAAACCGGCATCGTAATTTCATCGGATCCCACCGGCCCGAAATCAATGTTTCCAAATGTTACCACGGTTTCTCCATCCCTTGCTGTTGCTATGCCTCGTTCGTTTCCGTTGCTGACCTCTCCCTGATAGGAAGTGTACAGACTTCCCGAAATCAGCTCGTAGGGATTCCGGTACGCCTGTCCCATACCTTCTACTGTAAATTCCAACTGGCTGATCACACGGATTCCGCCTGTGCCGCTGCGTGACATACACCGCAGATAAAAGCTGCCATCTCCCATTGCCCGAAGCTGCGCGCTATGCCCCTGCACCAGAAGCTTAACGAGATTGGAATCCACGCCATGCTCGTCCACCACGCGGAACATCAGCTGACGGTCCGTGGCTTCCTTCGGCTCAATTTCTGCCTCCACGGTAAGATGCGGCTGTTCTTTTGAAAGCTTCTGTCCCATCGGAGAATGTAAGGTAATCTTCCGCACCGGGATCTCTTCCAGTATTTCTTTCCGGCTCTGTTTCTGTTCTTTCTGGCTCTCTTCGTAATCCTCTCTCAATTCTGTCTGTCCAGGGTCATAGTTTTCTGCGAATGGATCCCGGAAAACTTCACGATAAATGCGCCGTGCCTTCTCTCCCTTCATAAAGGGCAGCATCTGATCTATCTCCACGGCTTCACAAACAAGCTCTGCGCCCTTTAAGCCCTTTCCGGACACCCTGATCCGGACAGCTCCCGGTGTCGTTCTAGTCTCAATGATGGCAAGAAGCTTTCCACTAAACAGCCGGCGGCTGTTTCCCTTGTAGCTGTCCTCATCGGTACTGTCTCCGTTATCCAGTCCCACAAGGCGTCCTGTCCCTTCGACCTGCACCGTCACGCAGTCTACGGCATTCTCCACCGGATTTCCCTTCTCATCCCGCGTTCCGATTTCCACAAAGATAAGATCCCTTCCATTGGCCACTGCAGCTCTCCTTGACGCCTGCAGCACAATCTCCGCAGAATTGCCGAAGGATGCTTTCGTTTCGCATGCTGTCACATTTCCCTCTTCGTCATAGGCTGCGGCATACAACACACCCTTTTCATAGGGCAGCGAATAGTCTGCAATGATATGATGGCCGCTTCCCTTTTCATGCGTTAACTGCTGCCTGCCGCAGCTCTTTCCATTACAGAACAGCTCTACAAAGGGCGCATTGGAACAGACCCGGACATCAATGCTCTGTCCTTCATTAAAATCCCAGTATGGGAAAATATGAATCATCGGTGCTTTCCGGTAATCCGTCCATGCCGACTGCCAGACATAATAGGCATCCTTTGGAAATCCGGCTGTGTCCACCTGTCCGAAATAAGAATTCTTCGTATGATACGGCGTCGGTTCCCCGATGTAATCAAACCCGGTCCACAGGAATTGTCCCATGGAAAAATCCATATCCCGGTCTTCGCAGACACATCTCTCCATGGACTTTGCTCCCCAGCTTGTCGGGCTGTTCCCAAGGCTCGAACACTGCTCATCGTCCTCTGTAAGGATACTTGCCCTTAACGGGAAATGATAGATCCCACGGCTCTGTACAATGGATGACGTCTCACTTCCGTAGATCACCCAGTCCGGGTGTGCCTTATGATGCTCTTCGTAATACTTTTCTCCATAATTATAACCGGCAAGCTTCACTTCCTCCGCGCAATGCTGTGCGTTTTTCCACGGCATATAATTGGAGCCGATCGTGATACCGGCATTCTCCCGGTAATCATACTGCTTCACCAGATCACGCAGCCTTACCGTAATCTCACGTCCGTGCGCATCCACATGGGTATCATAAATTTCGTTTCCAATACTGAACATGATGATACTTGGGTGGTTCCGGTCACGCATCACCCAGCTTTCCACATCACGTTCGCTCCATTCCTTGAAAAACCGTGCATAATCATAAGTGGTTTTCGACCGTTCCCACATATCAAAGGCTTCCGAAATCATCAGAATTCCCATCTGATCTGCCAGCTCCACTACGGCGGGTGCCGTCATGTTGTGCGTACCGCGCAGTGCATTCACGCCCATTTCTTTTAAAATGCGGAGCTTTCTTGCCATGGCCGTCCTGTGAAAGGCGGCCCCCAGTGCACCCAGATCATGATGCTCACAGACGCCGTTCAGCTTCACCTTTCGTCCGTTTAAAAGAAAGCCCTGTTCCGCATCAAATGCAATGCTCCGGAACCCAATCTGGCTGTACTCTTCCTGAAGGACTTCCCCTTCCTTACACAACTCCGTTTTCAGAATATAAAGATGTGGATGCTCTACATCCCAGAGCTTGGGGGATTTCACACGATAGATACCGGCATTATGGTTGGTACTATTAGCATCTTCCTCTAACAGCTCGATCTCAGCTCCCAGCTGCAGTTCGAAGGGCAGCTCGATCTCCGGTGGGACTTCTCTTTTCACATATAAGGTATGACGCACCTCATCCCATGCATCTCCCAAAATCTCCGTATCCGCATAGAGTAAAAAGTCCTGCTCCTCCACGTCCTTTTCCCCACAGGCTTCCGTATGAACATAGACCCCGTTTTCCCGGATACAGGTCTTTGGCGTTTCCTTAAACCATACATCCCGGTAAATCCCGGCTCCGGAATACCAGCGGCTGTTTGGTGAGCGGAAATTCACCAAAACCAGGATCTCATTCTCCCCTGCCTTTATAAAGGGTGTCAGGTCGATTTCAAAGGTGGAATAGCCATACTTCCACTCTCCCGCCTGCTGCCCATTTACCCAGATGGTGGTATCCATGTACACCCCTTCAAAAATCAGGGAATATCGTTTTTCTTCCTGTGGCAGCATGGAAAAGCTCTTCCGGTAATAGCCGTAGCCGTCCCGGTACAGGTTCTTCGCATCTGCAATCAGCCAGTCATGCGGCAGCTCCACCTTCTGAAACTCTGCCAAATGCTTCCTTGCCTGCGCCACATCCGAATCCGGCTCTCCGCACCAGAAGCTCCATCCTCCATTAAACAGTTTCTTCATATACCCTCCTTACAAACGGACTCATCGGCAGACCGGCCCGGTTATAAATGAGTGCGCCGATGTTGGAGGTCCGATAGCAGTAGCGGATCTCCTTCACTTCCGTTTCTTTATCCGGAATCACCAGAACAATTTCCTGTCCCTCAATCTGTGCCTTGGCCTGCAGGGCTTCTCCATTATCATTTACTACTTCAAAATCCAGAATTTCCATTCCCTTATCTTCGGACAAGGCATACAGTCCTTCCGCATGGCTGCATGTTAACCGGATCATCCGGAGGCTGTGCGCTTCATCTGAAGCCATGGTAATCTCCGTTACCTCCGGTCCTTTGCTTTCCACCGGAATGCCAGATCCGGCAGCAGCAAGCAATGCCAGACGCTTACCAAGCTCCTTTTTGTTCTGAGGATGCAGGTCATTGTCCTCGCCAAGGTCTATGGTTACTGCAACATTCACATCCGGAATTTCCACGGAACGGCGTTGCAATTCCCGAAGCACTCTCCAGCCTTCCTCTGCGCCCTCCATATCTACCATGAGATTTGGAAGCTCCACAACCTGAAACGGGAGTTTCGGATCCTTCCATTCCTTGCGATACCCTTCAATCATGCGCCGGATCAATTCCAGATAATTGTCAGGATGATGTGTATTACTTTCGCCCTGATACCAGTTCACTCCGGCAATCGTATACTTATGACAGGGAGCTGTCATTCCATTGTAAAGTCCGGTCGGCTTCCAGTTCACGAAATCCGTCTCCGGCACACGCTCACAGACAGCTCCAATGCAGTAGCTCCACGTTCCGTCCAGCGGAATTTCTCCCTGCTCATTAAAAATGGCGTACTTCTTTCCTTCCGTAAACCGTCCCTGTGCTTTTTCACTGATCACACGCAGCACAATGGTGTTCGTTCCCTCCCGAAGCAGTCCTTCCGGAATTTCGTATTTCCTGGGTGGATACTGATAATAGGTAATCCCAACCTGCTGTCCGTTAAGATATGCCACATCACTGTCCACAATCGTTCCAAGCCAAAGCTTTGCAGGCTTTCCTGCCATTTTCTCCGGCACGTTAAAGGTCCGCTTCAGCCATACACTTCCAATAAATCCCCTTAATTCCTCTACCTCATCAAACCAGAATGGAACCGTTACCATTCCCCAGTTTTCGCTATTATATCCCTCTTCCTCCCAGTGCCCGGTCAGTCCCTGATCCGCTGCATCAAGACTGGCATGCCATGCATCGCTCTGCTGTTCATTCTTAAGGAGCTGTCCTTTCACGAACTCCGCATCACTGTACTTCTTTGCAAGCGCAAGCTCTTCGTTCATCCCATGAAGCATCTCACGGCTCATCCAGGATTCAATCAGGGAGCCGCCGAGACTGGCATCAATAAATCCTACCGGAATCTTTAAAAGCTCCTGCAGAGACTTGGCAAAATAATATCCGGCTGCTGAGAAATCCAGAATCGTCTCCGGCTGTGCACTCTTCCACTCTCCGCTTTCAAGCTCTGTTAAGGGTGAGGTAAATACGCCGTTTTCCCGGATCTTAAAGGTACGAAGCTGTGTATTTTTGCAGTCTGCCACATCCTCCGGGAATCGATCCTTAACCCGGCTCATGGGAAGCTCCATATTAGACTGTCCGGAACAGAACCAGACTTCGCCGATGTAAATATCGCCGACTACCTCTTCATTTCCAAGGTCATCCCGGAACAACATGCTGAACGGTCCACCTGCCTCCTGCTTTGACAGAAAGAGGGAAAAATCCCCCCTCTCGTCCGTCTGTGCCACAGCTTCCTCTCCCCGGAAGGAAACCATCACACGGTGCCCCGGAAGATCCTTTCCCCAGATATGAATTTCTTTGTTCCTCTGCAAAATCATATGATCGCTGATCAATCGCGGTAATTGTAATTCTCTCATTGTCCGTACCCCTGCAAAACCTCTCTGTCGCTTCCATTTCGGTAACCTTCCAAAATAGTTACCCCTTTTCTACTCAACAGTATAGAGGCATCCGGGCGATTTTTCTTTGCAATCCTGACCGTCTGTTAGTCAAATATTGCTCTGTTATGTCATTTATTCCCGATTCAGGGTCAGTCTGTTCCCGCCAGACTGTCAAAGGTCCCCGAAATGCTGAGCTTGCCAAAGCCCTCCTCCCGGTTGGGATAAATCTGATAAGTGCTTCCGCTTACCGTCTGGCGTCTGGCTCCCCGGATAAGATAATTGCGGATTTCCCGATTTTCGACCCACGGCTGGTTTTCCTCTACGATGGCCCATTGAAGAAACTGAGCCGCCGCACCCGCAGAAATTGCCGCAGCCATGCTGGTTCCCGTTCTTTTTCCAAGAGCCGTGCTGATCGATACGCCGGGAGATGCAAAGTCAGGCTTAATGAGTCCCAGCCTCGTATACCCCCTTCCCGAAGACGCATAAAAGCTGCCATTTCGGTCATCATATGCGCTCACTGTAATGATCTCCCGCGCATTTCCCGGCTCCAGAATCGTTGTATAAGGCGACGGCTGCAAAAAATACGTTTCTCCGCGCAGGAATTCCTTTAACGGAAGCCACATGTGAAAGCTGCCCTGATTCTCCTGACTCCCCGTTCCCATCGCAGTCACATAGATGGTAAACACACCGGGCGCCGGATCAAGGAAGCGGAAGAAAATCAACTCTTCACCGGATCGCTGTTCCACCAGAATATGTCCGACCTGAATTTTCGTGTTTTCGTAAACAAATGAAAATTCCCTCACATTCCGTTCCCTGAAGTCCACCTGTGGTGTCAGCTCGCCTCCCGGTGTACGGATAGAAATGGCATGCCGATCCGGTATCTTTCCCCAAAGCTCCATGGTAAAGCCGGTTTCGCGCTCATCGACACGAAGCTCTACGGATTCTGTCTGTCCGGCGCGGGAGCCTCCCTCATAGTGGTGTGCGGTATTGCCTTCGTTTCCGGCACAGCAGATCACACAACGGCTCCTTCGCAGTGCAATGCTGCTTAAGTAATCGGCCAGCACCGAATGTCCCTCATGATCCCCCATAGAGGTTCCCATTCCCATACAGATGATAAGCGGCCGATACAGCGAGACGGCATAGCTCTCCAGATAACGGATTGCCACCAGCAGATCACTTTCCGCATAGCACGCCGTTTCCTGCGATACTCCATAGAACTCCTTTAAGTAGGGTTTTGCCTGCCGGAGTTTTACCATCACAAGATCCGCATCCGGTGCTCCTGAAGCAAAGCTTAGTCCTTCATTTAAAAGGCTTCCGGCCGCCACGCTGGCAAGAGCCGTTCCATGTCCGTTTTCATCCACACTCGGAACGATGCTTAAGGGATCTTCACTTTGCAGGGCAGCATTGATGATATCCCTGCGGTACTCTGTACCATAATAAATCCCGGCAGGCGGCTCTCCCTCCTGGATGGTCTGATCCCAGATTCCCAAAAGGCGCGTGCCTCCGTCTTCGTTTAAAAAGACCGGATTCCGGTAGTCAATTCCGGTGTCCAAAAATCCCACCACAACACCTCTTCCTGTGAGACTGAGCGGCGGTCGGGAAACTGCGATAATTCCGCTCACAAGCAAAGGCGCCGGATCAAACGTATCCTGCATCAGTCCATAAAGCTTGGGTATCGACTGATAAGGGTACGTCCCTCCGACGCTCAAAGACGGAATCTCATTCCGCGCAATATAGGCAATTCCAATTTCTCCGTCTACCGGCTGGTAGACATAAGCAGGAACACTCTCCCGCAATTCTTCCAGTAACACATAATCGGCTACAATGTCGTAAAAATCATTGGATATGATTTTCTCACGATTGGTCATTTCTTATTCCTGTGGCTTTTCTTCTATCATATGCATGGGAAGCTCTGCCTGATTCCGGATTTCAATCCGGGGACCGCCCGTTCCTTCAATGTATTCCTTCGTAATGGTAACGGTTCCAATATTGTCATCCTTCGGAATTTCATACATAATATCCAGCATAAACTCTTCGATGATCGCACGCAGCGCTCTTGCTCCGGTGTCGCGTTCCATCGCCTTGTCCGCAATGGCCTGAAGCGCCTCCTGATCAAACCTAAGCTGCACCTCATCCAGCTCCAGAAGCTTCTGATACTGCTTTAAAATCGCATTCCTGGGCTCCATCAGGATCTTCACAAGCATATCCCGGTCAAGTGCTTTCAGTGTATAAATGACCGGTAATCGTCCTAAGAATTCCGGAATCATACCGAATTTCTTCAGATCCTCTACAGTTACCTTAGATAACAGATTCTTATCGTTATCGAACTGATCCTTTAATTCCGCATTGAAACCAATGGAAGTCTGTTTCGTCAGACGCTGCTTGATGATCTCCTCGAGATCCGGGAACGCACCTCCGCAGATAAAGAGGATATTCCGTGTATTGATTGTGGCAAGCGGAACCATCGCATTCTTACTGTTTGCTCCAACCGGCACTTCCACATCAGCACCCTCTAAGAGACGCAGCATCCCCTGCTGTACGCTTTCCCCACTGACATCACGGCTGTTGGTATTTTTCTTCTTGGCAATCTTATCAATTTCATCAATAAAAACAATTCCTCGTTCTGCCTTTTCCACATCGTTATCTGCGGCAGCAAGAAGCTTACTGATAACACTTTCAATATCATCACCAATGTATCCGGCTTCCGTTAAGGAAGTAGCATCGGCAATCGCAAGCGGCACATCCAGAAGACGTGCCAGAGTCTTTACCAGATAGGTTTTACCGGATCCGGTAGGTCCGATCATCAGCATATTGGACTTCTCAATCTCAATATCATCCATCGTTCCGGTTGCCACACGCTTATAATGATTATATACGGCAACAGAAATCACCTTCTTGGCATGCTCCTGTCCGATCACGTATTCATCCAGACTTGCCTTGATCTGATGCGGAGCGGGAATTTTATGAATATCCAGCACGGGCTCCTCACCGTTCTTCGGTTTCTTTTTTTTCAGCTTCTGCTTGTTCGGAATTCCTCCCTCGCCCTGTAAATCATTAATATTCACAAAGCGGATATTCGGGAATCCCTGTCCCATGGACTTGTTCAGATCGTCCATCATGGAAGGATTATTCAGCATTCCCATATAGTCAAACTGGCTGACCGTATCCATCATCTTGTGCATACAGTCATTGCAGACCGTGATGTTATTCGGAAGCTTGAACATCTTGCCCGCCTTGCCTTCCGGCCGGCGGCAGATAAAGCAGACATCCTCGTATTCGCTTTCCTTCTTCGAAGCTTCTGTCTCATTTTTGTTGGAAGCATCTCCAGCTGTGTTTTCTGATACAGAGGAAGCTTCCTTTTTTTCTGTCACGATCGTTTTTTCTGCATCGGTTACTTCTTTGTAACGATCCGGATCCTGTTCCGTCCGGTTTAATTCTATATTTTCAGAATCTTTGCTGTTCTGATCCCAATCATTCCTGTCAAAATCTGACATTGGTGTTTTCCTGCCTTTCTTCCTGCCTTTCTTCCTGCCTTTCTTCCTGCCCTATGTCTGCTGCAAACCTCTTGTACTTGTGTAAGGTTCGGATTGCCAAATATAAGTACCTCCCCATGCAAGCATGGTCGGTACTTATCTTAGCAGTCTACCTTACACGATTCTTCTCACAGATAAAATTTCCCGATAGGTTGCCACGGTAATTTTAATTCCGGTACGCTGGGTACTTGCATGTACAATCTGCCCGTTTCCTATATAAATTCCGACATGTCCCGCATAGCACATGATATCCCCCGGCTGCGCATTGGAATAGGAAACCTCCGTTCCTGCACTGCGTAACGCTCCTGAGGTTCTCGGAACACTGTATCCGAAGTCCTTATATACCCTCCATACGAATCCCGAGCAATCGGCACCTTCCGTCAGACTGGTTCCTCCCGGTACATAAGGATTGCCGATAAACTGACACGCATAATTGGCAATCTGCTGGCCCTTGCTTCCGGAACCGCTGTAACTGCTGGCCGATGCATAGTTTCCTGAGGAACTTTCTGAAGAGGAACTGCTGCCTGAGGAGCTTCCCGATGACGCCTGCTCTGCCTGGCGCTGCAGTGCTTCCTCCTGTGCCTTTCGAGCTTCTTCCTCTGCTTTCTTTGCAGCCTCAATCTCTGACTGCTTCTTGTCACTTTCCTTCTGCAACCGCTTGATTTCATCATTCTGCTTCCGGACATTTGCCATATAAACGGCGGCTTCCTGCTTTGCCTTGGCTAGCTGGGAGGAATAATCATCATATTCCTCCTGCTTCTGGTCGAGGATCACCTGCAGGGCTTCCTGCTCCTCTTCCAGCTCGTGCTGCTGTGCTTCCAGTTCAGCCTTTTCATTTTCAAGCTGCTCCTTCAAAGCCTCAACTTCCTGTCTGGCCTGCTGGTATTCCTCAAGCAGCTTCCGGTCGTAATCATACAGCTTCTCAAAATATTCGGTTTTATTAATTGCATCACCAATACTCTGGCTTTCAAACAGAAGCTGCAGATAGGTGGTATCTCCCTTTTCATAAAGATACTTGATCCGTACCTTCATGGTATCATACTGTGCCTGCTCGGTTGCCTTGGCCGCCTCATATTCTGCCGTGGTTTCTTCAATGGCTTCCTCCTTGGCAGCAAGCTCCTCCTGAATCATGTCAATACTTGCCAGTATCTCCACCAGTTCATTATCTACCTCTTCAATTTCTGCACCGACTGCATCTACATTACTCTGGATATTATTCACTTTTCCGGAGGCCTCATTCAGCTTCTGCTGTTCCTGCTTCTTCTGTTGCTCGGCTTCCTGCTTCTGTCTTTCAATTTCTTCCTGCTGCTTTTGCAGATCAGAAATAGTGGCAGCACTCACCGGCTCTGCCACTAAAAGCATCATCAGACATGACATTACTATTACTGCAAATAAGCGTCTCGCTGTTTTCTTCATCTGCATCAAATTCTTTCACTAAAGCTCATTATTCGTTACTGTTCGCTTGTACTGCGTTCCAGTAATGATTATTCTTCCGCTGTTACTGCATTCCCTGCAAGGAAATCACACACCTTCATAGTAAGAAGATATTCCCTGTAGGCTTCTTCATCAATGGATTCCATCATGGATGCCACCTCTTCATCTGTTGCATCTGCCCCGAGGGAAGAACGGATATCCTCCGTCACCTCTTCATCCGTGACGGTAATATTTTCCTTCTCGGCAATGGCGGCCAGAATCATATACTGGTTTGCCACATCCTGGGAATAGCTGCGCAGTGTTTCTTCATAATTATCTGCTGTACCACCATAAACTGCTGCCACAAATGCACCGGCCTCCATTCCATAAGCACCGGCCTGTGCATTCACATTACTGAGCAGAGTGTTATTCATACGATCCACCATTCCGGACGGTGCATCCTTAATCGTCGAATTTTCTTTAATTGTATCAATCAGCTCGGTTGCCACCTGACTGTTATAGGTCTCCTGTGCGGACTGCTCCAGTTCCTCCCTGGCTTTCTCACGGTCATAGGTACTGATGGAATTTACGGTAACAGCAAATACCACATCCTTACCCGCCATTTCTTCATAGTAATCCTCCGGAAAGGTAAGGGCGATATCCTTGGTTTCACCAACCTTCATATCCACAACACCCTCTTCGAATCCATCGATAAAGGAACCGGAACCGATCAGCAGATCATAGCCTGTTCCACTCCCGCCTTCAAATTCTTCTCCATCCATCGTTCCTACAAAGTCAATGTTTGCAAGATCTCCGACCTCTACCACATCCCGATCTTCTACCGGTACCTTACAGTCATCGCTGAGCCCGGAGTTCATAATCGCCGTATCAATATCCTCTTCTGTAACCTCCGGTGCTGCAATCGTTGTCGGCAGACCGGTATAATCTCCAAGCGTAACATACTTGTCCAGCTTAAAATCCTTTAAATACACAAGCTCACTGGGATCCTTTCCACATGCTGTCATGGAAAGCAGCATTGCTCCCGTAAGCGCAAGTGCCATGAATCTGTTCTTTTTCATTCTCCTCAACTCCTCAAAAAATTTTTATCCCTCATCCTATCAACTCTACCATATTTTAAGGTTTAAAGCAATGGGGACAGCAGCCGGCTGATCTGTTCCTTAAACCGGATGAAAAGCCCACGGCTCTGATATTTATTCCTGGTAAGAAGCCTGGACTGCTCCACATCCTGCCTGAAAAAATCCACCATCTGTTTTGCCATGTCTTCATCATAGACAATGGCATTGACCTCAAAGTCAAGCTCAAAGGATCGGATATCCATATTTGCCGTTCCATAGCAGAACACCATATCATCAACAATGATGCCCTTTGCATGCAGAAAGCCGTTTTCATAGGTATAACAGTTTGCTCCCTCTAAGACGAGCTCTCCGACATAGGAATAGGTTGCCCAGTAAACAAACGGATGATCCGGCTTACAGGGAATCATAATGTTCACTTCCACGCCGGAATGGATGGCAATCTGCAGTGCGGTCATCAGCGCTTCATCCGGAATAAAATACGGAGTCTGGATATAAATGCTCTTACGTGCCTTATGGATCATACGCACATAGGTATTACGAATATATTCATCCTGGGAGTCTGGTCCGCTCGTAATAATCTGAACCGGTGATTTGCCCGTATGCTCCATCCTGAGATTATCCATATAATCTTCATAGGAAAGAAGACGCTTGCGGTCTGCATAGTTCCAGTCCAGGATAAACCGGGCTTCCAGCGCAGTCACACTTGATCCGGTAATCCGCATATGCGTATCCCGCCAATGACCGAATTTCGGATCCTTGTCAATATATTCCTTACCAATGTTAAAGCCGCCTACATACCCGATGCAATCATCAATTACCACGATCTTACGATGATTCCGGTAATTAATACGCAAATGCAGCTTTCCAACTAATGCCGGGAAGAATTCCGTACACTGAATACCTTCCATTTCCAACCGCTTCCAGACCTTCTTACGCATCTTCCAGCAGCCCATGGAATCATAAAGAATGCGGACTTCTACGCCTTCCTTTGCCTTTTCCTTCAGGATCTCAGCAATACTCTGGAACAGTTCATCGTTCTTAATGATATAGTACTGGATATGAATGGACTTCCTGGCATTCCGCATGTCCTCCTTAAGGGCTGCGAACTTATCCTCTCCATTCACAAAAAATTGAATGTCATTATCATCGGACAGCATTGCACTCGTAGTATGCAGATGATAAATAACAAGGTCTGAATAATCGGTAACGCCGGGATACTTTTCCTTCAGCTCCTGACTCCGGATCAGCATTTCCTGACGCCTTATGGCATTCGCCAGACGATCCTCCATCTCCTTGGTCCGGAACATTTTCCTCTTATGCATATCTGCACCAATTACCAGATAAAACACAAATCCCAACACCGGAATGAAATACAGGATCAGAAGCCAAGCCCACACGGATTTGGGATTCCGCCGCTGAAAAAAAACCACCGCAATACTCAGAAGCACATTGATGATCAGAAGATGCGAAAATATAAAGGTAATGATGTCATGCAAAACCTGCAGAGCTGCTGTCATTTTTACTTCCTTTCCAGTTGCCCTAATTAACCAGATAAATTTGCCCAATAAATTTATTTATTATTGTAATGGAAAAACTGGACTATTTCAATAAACAATGCTAAAATATTCCTTGCACAATCTTTTTGGATTAGCATAAAGGAGGTTTTCCCGTGAACGCAGTTACTATTGTATTATTGGTTATTCTGGCAATTTTAATTATTGCTGTGGTTGCGCTCTACTTCTTAGGTAAGAAGGCTCAGAAGCGTCAGACCGAACAACAGCAGCAGATTGATGCCATGAAGCAGACCGTTTCCATGCTGATCATTGATAAGAAACGCATGAAACTCAAGGATTCCGGACTTCCTCAGGCCGTTATTGAACAGGCACCGAAGCTGATGCGTTCCTCCAAGCTTCCCATCGTGAAAGCAAAGGTCGGACCGCAGGTCATGTCTTTAGTATGTGAAGAGAAGATCTTCGATTCTGTTCCGGTTAAGAAAGAAGTCAAAGCCGTAGTCAGCGGTATTTACATCACCGATGTAAAGGGATTACACGGTAAGCCTGTAGTCACTCCCAAGAAGAAAAAGGGATGGCTGGCACGTACCACCGAAAAATTACAAGAAAAAGCTGGAGCTAAGCCTGTTAAGTAAACAGCTTAGCTCCTTCCTTTTTGGGGCAGATCTTCATATCAATCTTACAGTTCGCCAGATGCTGGTAATTGGCCTCCAGTGAATAATCCACATGTACATGAATCCTGTTTTCTTCCTCGGATACTTCAATCTTTTCCGTATCAATTCCGATCAGAATATCTCCAAACGGTGTATGATAGGTTGTCATATTCTTTTTCTGCTCTTCAAACAGCATATGCACGTTGACTGCTCCCCGCTTGGTTACTTCGAGACACGAACCGTCAAACTTGAAAATATTCTTTGTTATTTCTTCAAAGCCTTCCATGACCTCATCATATACGATATAATGATGGTCATTGCGAAGATAATATTCCGCTGCTGTGATGGTTTCCAGTTCTTCCTGATCCTCTTGGCTCATCTGCAGCCCCTTTAATGAAAATAAAATTTCCTTTTCCATTTTCCCTGTCTCCTGTAACTATTGAAAGTAGTTACGCTTTAGTAATTTTCAATCGGAATCACCTTCGCCGACAAAATTCCGTATTTGATAATGGAATTCGCAAAGGTCTTAAATTTTTCTGCACCGTCGCTGACAAAGAACCGATACTGCTCCTCTCCAAGCCGATGTGTTTCATCATTTAAAAGACCCTTTTCCTGCAAAAGCTCCTTTAATTCACGTGCCGTCTCATAAGCCGGATTTACGAGTGTTACCTGCTTTCCCATGATTCTGCTAATTGTATTCCGGATCAGTGGATAATGCGTACACCCAAGAATCAGGGTATCGATTCCGATATCAATCAGCTCTGCCAGATACCTTCTGGCAATTTCATCTGTCACCGGATCCTCCCACAAGCCTTCCTCTGCAAGCGGTACAAATAACGGACAGGCCTTTCCGATCACGGCTGCCTGTGCATTAATTTCCCTTATGTAATCGGCATAAATATGACTGTTGATCGTTCCTTCCGTCGCAATGACACCGACCTTTCCATTCTGGGTTGCCTGTGCCGCCACCTTCGCTCCCGGACGCACCACTCCGATGATCGGAATATCAATTTCCTTTTCAATGTCCGGAAGGGCATAGGCGCTTGCCGTATTGCAGGCAATTACAATGGCTTTCACTTCCTGCGTTCTTAAGAACCGTACGATCTGTCTTGAAAACCGCAATACCGTATCTTTCGATTTATTTCCATAAGGAACTCTTGCCGTATCTCCAAAATAAATAATCTTCTCATTGGGAATCTGGTGCATGATTTCCTTCATCACCGTAAGTCCGCCCACACCGGAGTCAAACACTCCGATGGGTGCATTTTTGTTTGTCATCAAAGACCTCCTGAATTTAAGAAGGATGCTTGTGCCCATTCTTTTATATGCATGGCAATATAGCTCTTAACCTGTGCATCCTCCGTCAGGGATAATTCCGGATAAAGGAATCCCCAGAAGCTTACCATTCCTGCAAGCAGGATGGCTGCCTCAATTACCTTTCTCCGGATACATCCCCCATGGACGCTCCTGTTTTCCTTCTGCTCTATTTCCATTGGAACAATCTGTTGTTCCATCATCCGGTCTGTCATATTCTCTTCCTTTCTGTAAAAAGCAATTCGGCTGCTTTATTACTATAGGAAGTGTAACCGGATTTTTATTAATTTAAACGTAACGATTCAGACAAGAATGCTCTGATTTTCCAGACGGATCTGCCGAATAATTGAGCTCTCCTGATTATCAATATGCTTCTTTGCTGCTTCCGATGCCTTCTTTTTATCTCTCTGCACAATACACTCCAAAATTTCCCGGTGTTCCTCTACCAGCTTCTCATGCTGGCTGATATCCTTAAGGTATACGAAACGATAACGGTACATCTGCTCTGCAAGATGATTGACTAACTGCTGCAGCCGCTGATTTCCGGTTGCCTGCACAATAATATCGTGATAAGCCACATCGGCCTTCGCAATTGCTGTGATATCCTTATTGTGTGTTGCTTCTTCAAACTGACGGCAGGCTTTCTTTAACTGTTCCAGCTCCTCTTCCGAAATCCGTTCACAGGCAAGCTCCACACTTAAAACATCCAGGGCACGCCGCACTTCCAGTACATCCTGCAGACTGCGTTCCGTAATCTTCGCCACCTCTGCACCCCGGCGCGGCGCCATCGTCACAAGCCCTTCCTGTTCCAGCTTATGGATCGCTTCCCGGATCGGTGTCCGGCTCACTCCCAGTTTATTCGCAAGATGCACTTCCATCAGCCGGTCTCCCGGCTTTAACTGACCTGTGAGAATTGCTTTGCGAAGGGTGTTAAACACTACTTCCCGCAGGGGTAGAAATTCATTCATATCAATATCAAACTGACTCTCCATAGGTTATCCTGTTACATCCTTTCTTTAATACACAGATCAATGGGTTACAATTCCTAATTATGATTAACAATGATTCCAAACAGTTACTATCATGATACATTTACAAATGTTGTCACATAGATCTGATTACTCAATTTTAACTCCCAGATCCTGTCTGCTGCCTTCTGTGCCTTATCCTCTTCCTCAAAGATTCCAAATACCGTCGGCCCGGATCCACTCATCAAAGCATTCAGGGCATCTTCTTCACGCATCTTCTCCTTAATCTCCGAAATGACAGGATAGGTCTTTTCGGTAACGGTTTCCAGTACATTTTCCATACGACTGGTAATTCCGCGGAGATCTCCGTTCCGGATGGCATCCACCATACCGTCAATATCCGGATGCTTCTGCAGGGTATCCGCATGAAGATTTTCATAGACAAACTTCGTGGAAACGCTGATGTCCGGCTTAGCAATCAGAATATACGCATGGGGCGGTGCCGGAAGCGGTGTCAGAATCTCTCCAATCCCTTCCGAAAGTGCTGTTCCTCCCATGATGCAGTAAGGAATATCCGCACCCAGCTTCACTGAAAGCTCCTGCATCTTCTCCATGCTCATTGGAAGCTGCCAGAGCTCATTCAATCCATGAAAAACGGCTGCTGCATCGGTACTTCCCCCTGCCATTCCGGCTGCAATCGGAATATTTTTCTGCAGGGTAATCTTTACCCCGCGATCTATTTCAAATTCTCTGCGGATGCACTCTGCTGCCCTATAAATGAGATTATCCTTCGCATTCTCCGGTAAAAGCGGATTATCATTCGATACAAGAATAATTTCTTTCTCTCCGGTTTCTTCAAAACGTAATTCATCATGCAGTGAAATCGTCTGCATAATCATCTTTACTTCATGGTATCCATCCGGGCGTCTGCGTACCACATCCAGTCCCAGATTGATCTTGGCGTAGGCCTTCCTGACAATCTGATTCATATTTGTTCTTCTTTCTGTATTGTGTATACAAAGATGTACTTAATTATATACAAGGATGGTGGGTTCGTCAATTATATAATCCAAAACCGGCTTCACATATACAGATAAATTCCATATACGAAAAGCCGGTTTCTTCTAAGTTCCTTACTTATTCGTAACTGTTCAGTACCTTCACAGTTACGATGCAAAATCCATTCCAAATCGGCTTCGCCGATGGGATTTTGCATTACTGAATCATGTTCTTACGGTCTCAGCAGCAAATGCTTCGACCTGT
>CAVERH010000027.1:0-35534 GCA_963618065.1 bacterium
AATATGTCACTAGATTTTTCACATTTCTGCATTCCGGTCAAGCACAACTCTGCAGTCCTTCTTAAAGCATGCAATCCCATACCGGATGAAATTTCTCATACCATCCTGTTTCAGCCTGGCAGTGTAATCCTTTTCCTCAATCTGCTTCAGGGCAGCTTTACAGGCAGCATCCATGTCTCCGTTCTCTGCGTATTTCAATTCTATTATAATTCCGGTTCTGTTATCCGGAACCTCGATCAGGATGTCACTATAGCCGGTTCCCGATTCTGCATTTGACTTAATAAGCCAGTCTGATTTATATCCCAAAAGTCCAAGCAGAATACCATGATAAAAGTTTTCCTTTCTTTCCCTGGCAGCTGCAGTATCCCGGATGCTGATGGTGTTCCAGAGATAATCCCCGAAAATCTGCCCGATCTTTTCCGGTTCTTTATTTACCAAGGCACTGCAAAGCTTCTCAAGCTTCTTTCCATCATTTCTTGATACATCTCCAAACCATTCCCTGATTTTCCTTACGAAAAGATTTCTGACCTCTCTGTTTGGAATTACCAGACGGTATTT
Organism: bacterium; assembly: GCA_963618065.1. Lineage (GTDB taxonomy): Bacteria > Bacillota > Clostridia > Lachnospirales > Lachnospiraceae > Suilimivivens. The sequence continues at coordinate 559 of CAVERH010000027.1, forward strand.
TCCACTTTCCGTGTAGCCCTTGTGTGTCAGATAACCTGTCGTAAAAAGCACACTCCACAGATTTTCTATACTTTTATCAATTTCATCATAGGTAAGCTCCGGCACGATATCCTTTTCAATCCATTCACCCGCAATCAGTCCTTCTATTTCATTTCTGGTCGAGACATCCGCCTTATCTATGAATCTGCGCACAATGGCATTCCCGCTGGAATTGGACCAGAAATCCTGCGGTCTGGTGGACGGATCATACCTGAGCTGATCTGTATAATTAATTACATCCCACGGGCAGTAAATGTCCGAGTTGCCGAAATGATAACCATCATACCATTCCTTTATCTCATCAAAATGCGAGGTCAGATCATAATCATCCAGAATTTTTTTTACCTCCGGATCCGTAAAACCAAACTGCTCATCAAATCTGGAATCCAGAACAGACAGCACCCTAAAATTATTAAGCCCTGTAAAAATACTCTCTTTGGAAATACGCAGACATCCCGTCAGAATGGCAAACTGTAAGCTGTCATTCGTTTTTAAAGCCATTCCAAAGAGTCCGCGGATCAGGGAAACCATCTCACGATAATAACCATTCTGGAAGGCCTTATCCAATGGAACATCATATTCATCGATAAGAACAACTGTCTTTTGTCCGTAATGCTTGTATAAGAACCGTGACATCAGATAGATACTCGATATCAGTATCTTTTCATCCATGGAATATCTGCCCTGCTGCAATGCAATAATCGCTTTATACTGTTCTTTTTCGTTATCCGAAAGCCTGTCACTTGATGCCAGAAATGAAAAGTGCTGTGCCTCTATGCCGATTAGTTCTGTAATCCGGTATCTCGCATCCTCATAGGTTAATCCCTCCACGTTCTTAAGCGAGAGAAACAGGACGGGATGTTTCCCCATATACTTTTCGCAAAGCTCCTTTTTCCCCGATATATAGAGTCCATCAAACAATGTCGCATCCGCATCTGTTTCAAAAAAGGAGCGCAGCATGCTCATATTTAAAGTCTTTCCAAAACGCCTGGGGCGGGTAAAAAGTGTCACCTCACTCCCGTTTTCCACCAGCTGTTCGATCAGCTTCGTTTTATCAACATAATAGTATCCATTCTTCCGTATCTTTTCAAAGCTGTCAATTCCTACCGGTAATTTTAAGCTGTTACCCATTTAAGCCTCCTTCAGCATAATCTGGCAATACAATGTCTGATCTCTGCATACAAAATCCGCTATACTGTATCTTCAGTATAGCGGATTCCATATAAAATTTCAATTGATAGTCTGATACTCTGCTCTATTTCGTTTGATGAAACGCAGCACTTAATGTTCTACAATTGATTTTCTTGGACACTTCGACATGCAGACGCCGCATCCAACGCATTTCTCATAGTCAATCGCTGCATGGAAATTACTGATGGTAACTGCATCCTGTGGACAGTTCTTCTTGCAGAGAGAACATCCGATACAGCCGACCTGACAATCCTTCATGGTAACCGGTCCCTTATCCTCGGAGCTGCAGGCTACCGTATACTTTGCATCATAGGGAATGAGGGAAATCAGATGCTTCGGACAAACCTCCACACACTTGCCACACGCCTTACATGCTTCCTTGTCGACAACAGCTACTCCGTTTACGACATGAATGGCATCAAACGGACACACGGATACACAGGTTCCAAAACCCAGACAGCCGTTATTACAGCTCTTCGCACCGCCATTCGGGACAAAGGACAGCATCCGGCAGTCCTCAATTCCATGATATTCATAATCCAGCGTGGTTTTATCACAATCTCCCTGGCAGGCTACAAATGCAACCTTCCGTTCGGTTTCTCCGGCTTCTACTCCCATGATCCCGGCGATGACCTTTCCGACGGCTTCTCCGCCTACCGGGCAGGCATTGACCGGTGCTTCCCCTTTTGCGATTGCTGCGGCAAGTCCGCTACATCCGGGGAATCCACATCCACCACAGTTATTTCCGGGGAGCGCTGCAAGTACCGCCTCTTCCTTTTCATCTACTTCTACTTTAAACTGGATAGCAGCAATTCCGAGAAAGATACCAACAAAAAGACCGACTCCACCAACAACTGCTATTGCTAAAATTACTGCACTCATTTTATTGGCTCCTTTCTACAACAATCCTGAGAATCCACAGAACGCAATTGCCATCAGTCCTGCGGTAATCAGGACAATCGGCATTCCCTTAAAGGATTCCGGAATATCATTATATGCCATCTTTTCGCGAATACCGGCAAGAATCACAATGGCAATTGTAAACCCTGCAGCAGTTGCAAAACCATTCACAACGCCCTGAAGGATTCCATAGTTTTTCTGCACGTTCGTTAATGCAATACCAAGTACGGCACAGTTTGTTGTAATCAGGGGCAGATAGACACCAAGCGCCTGATACAGGGACTTCATGAATTTCTTTAAGAACATTTCCACGAACTGTACCAGAGCTGCAATGACCAGAATAAATACAATCGTCTGTAAATAAGTCAGATCAAGCGGTGTTAAAATATACTGATAAATCAATCCTGTCACTGCGGAGGACAGGGTAATAACGAAAATAACCGCGGTTCCCATTCCCGCTGCGGTATTGGTCTTCTTGGATACGCCAAGGAACGGACACAGTCCAAGGAACTGACTCAGTACCACGTTACTGATTAAGGAAGAGGAAACCAGAATAATAAGTAATTCTTTAATCATTGTTCTTTTCCTCCTTATTCTCTTCTACTGTTTCTTTATTTTCATTCTTTAATTCAGCATTCTGCTTTGTTTCATCTATTTTATCTATCACTTCTTCTACTGTATTTTTCTCATCTTTTCCACTCTCTGCTACACCTTCTTTTACCGGCTCTGCCATGCGGCTTCCACAGCCGGCTTCGCCACAATGCATACAATCGGAATTACAGCCGGACTGGATCTTCGACATATCCTTACCCTTCTCCTGTCCTTTACGCTTGATGTAATTCTGGATTGCAGTAAGGGCAGCCAGAACGAAGAACGCCCCCGGTGCCAGCACAAAAATACTGCAGGGGACATAGGAATCCGGCATTACATGCACGCCGAAGATTTCTCCTGCACCAATCAGTTCACGGACAACTCCGATAATCGTAAGTGCCAGAGTAAAGCCAAGTCCCATTCCGACTCCATCAAAGAAAGAAGGAATTACTTTATTCTTGGAGGCATAAGCTTCCGCTCTTCCGAGAATGATACAGTTTACAACAATCAAAGGAATATATAATCCCAGTGCATCATACAGGAACGGAATGTACGCCTTTAACAAAAGCTCCACAACCGTTACAAAGGAAGCAATGATTACAATAAATGCCGGAATACGCACCTTATCCGGAATGATATTCCGCAGCATGGAAATAAACATATTGCTGAGTGCCAGAACCACCATGGTAGTAAGTCCCATGCCAAGTCCATTGATGGCTGATGTTGTTACAGCTAAGGTTGGACACATACCAAGCATCAATACGAAGGTCGGGTTCTCTAAAACAATACCATTCACGAGACGCTCGGGTACACTATTTTGCTTCATAGCTGACACCTCCTAACTTCGTCTGGAAATAATAAAGTCCTCCATTTACGGCTGTCGTCAATGCGTTGGAGGTGATGGTCGCACCACTGATTGCATCGATCTGGCTGTCAGAGGTTGCTCCCTGCTTCGTTACCGTAAAGCTGCTTACCTTCTTTCCGGCATACTGCGGTTTTAACACAGCCTCAGCCTTCATACCAAGACCCGCAGTTTCCGAAATACTTAAGATGGAAATTCCGTTTACGGTTCCATCATTTGCAATACCGAGAGTAAAGGTAATATCTCCGCCGTAGCCTGCATGGGAAGTCAATGTTAATACATAACCCAATCCGTTTCCATCTGCATCAACGGCTTCCAGCGCCTTATCCACATCCACATCGGAAAATCCGGCTTCTTCCCATTCACTTATGTATGCGCTGTCCTCTTCGATCACAATTTCATTGAAATCCGATGCCTCCTGAAAAACTTCTGCATAGGCTTCTTTTGCTGCTTTTTCTTCAGCCTGAGCAATGGGCTCTTTCGTTACATTATAAACAAATCCGAGAACAAATCCGGCAATCAGCGTTATCGCAAAAAGGATTGCCGCATCCCTTATCATATTTTTCATGCGTGCTCCCCTCCTTTACCAAATGGCTTCGGCATGGTAATCTTCTCGATCAGAGGCACAAGAAGGTTGCCGAGAATAATGGCATAGGAAACACCCTCTGCGGATGGTCCAAAGAGTCGGAAAACACCCGTCAGAATACCTAACAACACACCATACAGATACTGTCCCTTCTTCGTGACGGGGCGTGTTACATAGTCCGTTGCCATGAAAAATGCCCCCAGCATCAGACCACCGCCTGCTAAATGTGCGCTGATGAATGCCGGGTCAAATCCGCGTCCGCCAAACAGACACAAGAATACAATAAAGGTCACGATATAGGTTCCCGGTATTCTTAAATCAATGACTCCAAGCAGAATCAGGAAGCAGGCACCGATCACAATGGCAATCATCGAGGTTTCTCCGATCGTACCTGCGGTTTTACCAATGACCATTTTCAGGATATCCACGTTCTCTCCTGCCTTTAACTGGGCAAGCGGTGTCGCACCGCTATAGGCATCCGTATTGAAATTACACATGATGGATGTATACGAAATCAGCAGGAAGCACCGTGCACCAAGAGCCGGGTTCATAAAGTTCTGTCCCAGACCGCCAAACAGCATCTTCACTACAAGGATTGCAAAAATACCGCCGACAACACCGATCCACCAGGGTGCGGTAGACGGCAGGTTTAATGCAAGTAAAAGTCCTGTGACAACTGCAGAATAATCTCCGATTGTCACCGGTTTATGCATCAGTTTTTCATAAATGTATTCGGTAAGCACTGTTGTTGCTACCGTAACTAAAATTAAAATCAGCGCATCCAGTCCGAAATTGTAAATACCGAACCCGGCAGCCGGAAGTAATGCAATAATTACCGCCAGCATGATATTGCTTGTCGTAATATGGGAGCGGACATGGGGATTGGATGATACCTTCATTAATTGACTCATTTCCTTCTCTCCTCTACTTCTTTTTCTTGGCAAGCTGCATCCGGCGCATCGACTTGATGGTCTGCGTCAGAGGCCGTTTGGCGGGGCAGATATAACTGCAGCAGCCGCACTCACAGCATTCCATGCCATTGTTCTTTACAAAGGCTTCTTCATCGTAATGCTCGGCATATTCCGCAAGCTTCTTCGGAACTACCCGCCCCGGGCAGACCTCCACGCATTTGCCACAATTGATACATGCAGAAGGCTCCATGGCCGATACGTCATCCTTCGTCATACAAAGAAGTGCTGAGGAGGTTTTGGTCGTCGGTACTTTCAGGTCAAAAATACCGAATCCCATCATCGGTCCTCCGGAAATAATCTTCACGGGCGGCTCTTTAAAGCCTCCTGCTTCCTCCACCAGTTCTTCATATATCGTTCCGATTCTTACACGGAAGTTCCGGGGATCTGCAATCGCATCTCCGGTCACCGTAACAATACGGTACATCAAAGGCTTTCCTTCCATGACTGCGTTATAAATGGCGATTACGGTATCCACGTTGTTCACAATACATCCCACATCGGACGGAAGCATGGAGGAATTGATCGCACGTCCTGTTGCTGCAAAAATCAGCTGACGCTCCGACCCCTGCGGATACTTCGTCTTCAATGCTTTCACCGTAATTTTCGTTTCATCCTTCGTCAGATGCTTTAATCTCGTAATACAGTCCGGCTTATTATCTTCAACAGCAAGAATTCCCCGTGCGTTGTCAAAAAGACTCAATGCAATTTTCAACCCACCGATCAGCTTCTCCGGCTCCTCTAACATCTTCCGGTAATCGGATGTCAGATAAGGCTCACATTCTGCACAGTTTACAATGACATATTCGATTTTGTCCGGCTCCTTCGGAGACAACTTCACTGCCGTCGGGAATCCGGCGCCACCCATACCGACAATACCGGCTTTACGGATCCGTTCAATCTTCTCTTCCTTCGTCATTGACGCATATTCTTCGGAATCAAAGTCCATGGCTTTGGGCCATTCTATCTCTTCATACGCGCCGTCATTCTCAATCACGATACTCATCACATTGTCACCGGTCACCACTCTGTGCGATTCAATGCCCTTCACCGTTCCGGATACTGAGGCATAAATCGGTGCCGAAACGAAGCCCCCCGCTTCTGCAATTAACTGACCGACAAGTACGTGGTCTCCCTTAGCAACAACAGGCTTTGCAGGCGCCCCGATATGCTGGGATAACGGATAGACAAGCTCACCCTTCGGATCAACATCCTTAATCGGCTTCGACTTTGACATATCCTTGCCATCATAGGGGTGAATTCCCCCTGAAAACGTTAATCTTGCCATATCTTACCTTCTTTCTACTACGTATTCTTAATAAATACAAACCTGTCTTAACTATACTAAATTTTTCGATAAAATACTACAGTATTTTTGAAAAATGTGTTATACTATTCTTGAGTGATTGTAAAAATTGGTAACTGTAAAAAGCATACAGGAGTTACTAAAATTTCCTACTAATATGATCAAATGAATGGATTGTTATTTTATGAAAACAGAAGAAATCATTTTAAATAATTTTCAACTGAAATACCCTTTGGAGCGTCTTGCCCTGCTTCCCGATATTTTGTTTCTGGATATCGAAACTACCGGCTTCTTAACCGGAAGTTCCAGCATCTATCTGATCGGCTGTGCCTATTATGAGGATGGCAACTGGAAAATCCGTCAGTGGTTTGCACAGACGCCCGATGAAGAAAGTGAGATTTTATCTGCGTTCCTTACTTTCGCAGAGCCTTATTCCTATTTAATCCACTATAATGGCAACACCTTTGATCTTCCTTTCCTACGCAGGAAGGCAGATAAATATGGCATTCCCTATACCCTGTCCTCCAAGAAAGGACTGGATATTTTCCGGAGAATCACTCCCTATAAGAACTTTTTAAAGCTTCCGGACTGCAAGCTGAAAACGATCGAGAACTTTCTCGGTATCCACCGCGAAGACATTTATACCGGAGGACAGCTCATCCAGGTTTATCACGACTATACAAACTCCCATGATTATGATCTTTATCACTCGTTGATTCTTCATAATGCAGATGACATGAAGGGCATGCTGGAGGCACTTCCGATTCTCTCCTACTATGATCTGTTTAACTGCAGCATCAAAGCAAGCAAGGCACAGACAAACTACTATAATGATATGCACGGCGTTCCGCGCAAAGAATTGATTATCCAGTTAATCTTTGTTTCTCCCCTTCCGGTTGCGATCAGCTTCATGGGAAAGGGATGCCACTTCAAGGCCGAGGGTTACGAAGGAACACTGGTTATTCCGATTTATGAAGAGGAATTGAAATATTACTACGCCAACTATAAGGATTACTACTATCTTCCCTTAGAGGATACGGCACTGCATAAGTCTATCGCTTCCTTCGTGGACAAGGATTACCGCGAGCAGGCCACGGCCCGGAACTGTTATACCCGTAAGATCTCCCTCTATCTTCCCCAGTGGAAGGTCATGGTAGAACCCTTTTTCAAGCGGGACTACGACAGCAGGGATCTGTTCTTTGAATTGACCGATGACATCAAAAAGGACCGGCAGTTGTTCTCCGATTATGCCAGTCATATATTAAATACCATTGCCTTTCAGGATTAAAGAATCTAAAAAGGAATGTGTCTCATGGCACATTCCTTTCTTTTATCCAATCTTATGTATTTATTTTCCGGGCTTCTCGTAGAAGAAAGAACTCTTCCGTTCATAGCCGATCTCACGATAATTAATAATCTGCTCCGTGCTTCCGATAAACAAAAATCCTCCCGGCGCAAGTGACTGATAGAACTTGCTGAATACTTCATCTTTTGCTTCCTCCGTAAAATAAATCAATACATTACGGCAGACAATCAGATGAAATCCGTTTGCATAATCATTCTTTAACAGATTCTGCTCATGGAATTCTACCCTTGATTTAATCTGATCCGAAATCTGATAGGAAGGGCCGATCTGTGTAAAATATTTTTTCTTCAAATCATCCGGAACGGCCGCAATGCTCTTCTCGTTATACAATCCGACCTTTGCTTTCGCAATGACCTGTTTATCAATATCGGTTGCAATAATCCTGATCTGATTGAGTGGAAGATGTCTTGACAAAGCCATTACAAGGGAATACGGTTCATCCCCTGTGGAGCACGCTGCACTCCAGATTCTCAGATTTCTGCCAAACTTCTGAATCATTTCCGGAATAATCTGCTTATCCATGGCCTCCCACTGATCCGGATTCCGGTAAAACTCGGAAACATTAATGGTCAGATAGTTCACAAATTCCTCAAATTTTGCTTTGTCTGTCTTTAACAAATGTATATACGCCTCATAATCATTAATCCCATTCTTGGAAATCAATGCATCAATGCGCCGCTTCATCTGACGTTCCTTATATGCATTCAGATCAATTCCCGTAAGCTGAAGCACTGCTGTCTTAAAACGCTCATAATCCCATGTCATACGCGCTGCCTCCTGAATTCATATTATAAAGTCCAACAGAGCCAATCACAAAATATAAAATTCATGATTGGCTCCTAAATGTTCAAATATTCATTCCAAAATCCAGAATCAGCTTATTCTTCCTTCGCATCCTCTGCAGCGATCACGGCATCAATGTCTACGGAAACAACGTCTGTATCCTCTTCCTTGGCTTCTTCCTTCTTCTCAGCCGGTTCCGGAGCAAGTAATGCACGGATGCTTAAGCTGATCTTCTTATCTGCTTCGTTAAAGTCAACAATCTTAGCTGTGACTTCATCACCAACCTTTAATACATCAGCAGGCTTCTCGATATGCTCCTTGGAAATCTGGGAAACATGAAGCAGTGCATCTACACCCTTCTCTAATTCCACGAAAGCACCAAAGTCGGTCATTCTTGCAACCTTACCAGTTACCACATTACCAACTGCAAACTTGTTTGCTGCATCCTTCCAGGGGTTCTCATCTTCAAACTTCATGCTGAGTGCAATCTTGGTTCCGGAGATATCCTTAATAAAGGTCTTAACCACATCACCGGGCTTAAATACCTTCTTCGGATTCTCAACTCTTCCCCAGGACATCTCAGAAATATGAAGAAGTCCGTCTGCGCCGCCGATATCGATAAATACACCGAAATCTGTTACGTTCTTAACGGTTCCCTCTACGACATCGCCAATATGGATGCTTTCAAGAAGCTTCTGCTGCTTCTCCTGCTTCTCAGCTACAAGAAGCTGTCTGCGGTCACCGATATAACGTCTTCTCTTCGGGTTGTATTCGCTGATTACAAATTCAATTTCCTGTCCTGCATACTTGGATAAATCCTTCTCGTAGGAATCAGATACAAGGCTTGCAGGAATGAAGATACGGATTTCATCCACAATAACGCTCAAACCACCGTCAAGCACCTGAGATACTTTGGCTTTTAATACTTCCTTGTTATTGAAGGCTTCTTCAATTCTCTTGTTGCCACGGTCAGCAGCAAGTCTCTTATAGGTAAGGATAACCTGTCCTTCGCCGTCGTTTACTTTAAGAACCTTAACTTCCATGGTATCGCCAACCTTGATAATATTGGTCAGATCCACGTTCGGCTCATTGGTGTATTCGTTTCTGGTTAATACACCGTCGGACTTGTAACCGATGTTAAGAATTGCTTCTTCAGGCTTAACATCAATGACTGTACCTTCAACAACCTCTCCTGTATGTATTGTCTTTAATGATTCTTCCAACATTTGTTCAAAAGTTAATTCTGACATAATTTTGAACCTCCTCAATAATATTGTTTGGGGTGGAAGCCCCTGCGGTAATACCCACCAGAGAAGTAGCTTTAGGTAAATCTAAATGCAAATCATCCAGTGTCTGTATAAAATACGTGGCGGAACACTGTTCTCGACAAATTTCGTACAGCTTTCGTGTGTTGGAACTGTGCCGTCCACCTATTATTATCATAGCATCGACTTTCGAAGCAATATCCCTTGCTTCCGTCTGTCGTTCCTCCGTTGCGTTACATATAGTATTCACAACGATAATATTGTAACCTTTTTTTTCAAATATTTCAACTAATTCTTTAAATTTCTTATAGTTAAACGTAGTTTGTGACACAATACACAGTGTCGAATCCTGTTTTACCGGTATTTTTTCGATTTCTTCTGCGGATTCTATAACAAATGTGGGACTTTGTGCCCATCCCATGATTCCTTCCACTTCCGGATGCCCGGCATTTCCGATAATCACAATCGGATGTCCTTCTTCACTTTCCTTACGGACGATTTTATGAATCCGTTTCACAAAGGGACAGGTCGCATCAATACAGGTAAGCCCGTTTTCCTCAATCCGGTCATAAATCCGTTTGGGAACTCCGTGGGAACGGATTACCACCGTACCCTCCTTAAGGCTTTGCAGTTCTTCTTCGCTGTTGATTACCTGTACGCCTTTCCCGGCAAGGTCATTCACCACTTCTTCGTTATGAATGATCGGTCCATAGGTATAGATCGAGCCACCTTTTTCAATCTGCTCATACACCTGCTCAACAGCCCGCTTTACTCCGAAACAGAATCCTGCGCTTTTCGCAAGCAGTACTTCCATATCTGCGCTCCTTTATTTACAAAGAGTAAGAATTGTCTGCACGACCTCATCAATGGTCATATAGGAGGAATCTACAAGCACCGCATCCTCTGCCTGCTTTAGCGGAGCAATCTCACGGTTCATATCCTGCTCGTCCCTCTTTGCGATATCTTCTTCAATCTGATGAATATCACAGTTCTCGCCCTTCACGGTAAGCTCATCGTAACGGCGCTTCGCTCTCACTTCAACGCTTGCGGTCAGATACACCTTCACATCCGCATCCGGCAACACGCATGTCCCGATATCACGTCCGTCCATCACAACGTCATTCTGTCTGGCCAGTTCCTTCTGTAACTGGGTAAGGTGCTCGCGCACCTTGGGGTTCTTACTGGTAAGAGATGCCATGTTTCCGACTTCTTCGGTCCGAAGATAAGGGTTGACATTCTCTCCGTTCAGAAGTACGACCTGTTCTCCATCCACATACTGAATGGTAATATGGGCTCCCTGACATTCCCTGGAAACTGCTTCTTCATTCTTCGGATCTACCTGCTTTGAGAAAAGATAATATGCCATGGCACGATACATTGCTCCGGTGTCCACATAAATAAATTCCTTTAACCGGGCAACCTTCTTTGCAATGGTACTCTTTCCTGCACCGGCCGGTCCGTCAATTGCGATCTGATAACTCATTGATCTGTCCTGCTTTCTTCTTTTGTATAGTTATAACATACCTTACTGCTATATTTCAATCAAACTTTTCACCTATCTTTTCATTCTATCTTTTCATTCTATCTTTTCATTCCCCTTCTCCTGCTGCATGCTTCCCCGCAAGGAAACCTGTAGACCATGCCACCTGAAGATTAAAGCCTCCGGTCAAGGCATCCACATCCAGAACCTCCCCTGCAAAGTACAGATTCTGAACCTTTCTTGATTCCATGGACGCCGGAAGGATTTCTTTGACATTCACGCCCCCCTGTGTCACAATGGCTTCTGAAAATCCTCTCGTCCCGACAATCGTCAACGTCAGATTTTTCAAAAGCTCCACAAGACGGCTGCGTTCCTCCCGGGTAATCTCATTCACCCGTTTTTCAACCGGAATGCCGGACAGACTCAAAATGACCGGAATCATCTTCGCCGGAAGCAGTTCATCCAGCGCATTTTTAAATTGCTTGTTTGTATTTTTCTCAAAATCACGAAGGATTCTCGCATCGAGCTGTTCCTTTGTGAGTGCCGGCTTTAAATCAATGGAAAGCTGCACCTCATCCCCACGGTATTTCTTCACATAGAAGCTGCTTGCACTTAACATGAGCGGTCCGCTTACTCCGAAATGCGTAAACAGCATCTCGCCGAAGCCTTCGTAAATTTTCTTCTTATCCTTTTTAATGAGACAGGAAACATTCTTTAGGGAAAGTCCCTGTAGCTGCCTGCACCATTCTTCCTTAATGACAAAGGGCACAAGTGCCGGCTTCACCTCCTTCACGGTATGTTCTGCCTGCATGGCAAGCCGGTAGCCATCTCCGGTTGAGCCTGTCGCTTCATAGGACTGCCCTCCGGTTGCAACAATCACCGCATCCGCCTTTACTGTCGTTCCGTCCGCAAGAAGTACCCCACAGGCCTTCTGCTTAACCGGATCCTTCAAGTTTCCATACCATTCTGCTTCCGAAAGTTTCTCCAGCATGAGCTCCTTCACCGCCGTGTGAAAAAGCATCTTCACCCGCTCCTTTTTCAATAACCGGTTCAACGTAGCAATCACATCCGAGGAATGGTCTGACTGCGGGAAAATCCGCTTGCCCCGCTCTTCCTTGAGGGGGCATCCGTTTTCCTCCAAAAGCTCCATCATGCTCCGGTTATCAAACGCGGCATACGCACTGTATAAGAATTTACTGTTCGTTACAATATTGTTAAAAAACTCATCGCGCTCACAGCCGTTTGTGACGTTGCAGCGCCCCTTTCCGGTAATAAAAATCTTCTTACCGCTCTTTTCATTCTTCTCAATTAAGATGACAGATGCTCCCGACTTTGCTGCGGTAATCGCAGCCAGCATGCCGGCAGCACCTGCCCCAATCACAACTACCTTTTTCATTCTGTTTCCTGTCCCGTCTCTTCCGGATAATCCTTTCTGATTAAGGAATAATTAAGCATCGGTTCCTCATCCACGAAATTAATTTCATCATTTAAGTAAACCTGATAATTGTTCCACACCTCTTCGAGGGTTTCCAGATTCTGCTTTACCATCTGCGGCCGTTTCAGGCAAAGCGCCACCACGAGCGCATTAATCAGGCTTAAGGGGGCAACCAGGGAATCTACAATCGACACCATGTCGCTTCTTGCAAGTAAGTTGCAGGAGGAATACAGGTTCATCGGAGAATGGATGCTGTCCGTAATCGTAATCACCTTCGCATTCCGGTCATTGGCAAATTCCATCGCCTTAAGTGTACGCATGGAATACCGTGGAAAGCTGATTCCGATAATAGCATCCTTCTCGTTGATCCGGATCATCTGCTCGAACATTTCCGTCACACTCGTTGTTTTAATAAGAACAATATTTCCCCGGATCATATTCAGATAAAAATGCAGAAAATCCGCAAGCGGTTCACAGCTCCGCACCCCAACAAGATAAATGGTCTCTGCTTCCAGAATAATATCGACGGCGGCATCAAAGGCTGCCACATCCACATTCACCATGGTATCCCGGATCTTTTCAATATCTGCGGTCAGAACCGACTGCAGAACCTCGGCCTGAGTGCTGTTTCCGTATTTTGCTCCCACCTTTTGTACCGCATTCAGCTTATTCTTCACCCATTCCTCAAGAGCCCTCTGAAACTCCGGATAGCCCTCGTAGCCTAATCCAATGGCAAAGCGGACCACCGTGGATTCACTCACGCCCACCTGCTCCCCGAGCCTTGAAGCCGTCATAAATACCGCCTGCTCATAATGATCGGAAATATAGGTGGCAATGGCCTTATGTCCTTTGCTCATCTTGATAAATTTATCGTTCATACGGGTAATAATATCCATGCTCTACCTCTGTTCGTCCTGCCTGTTCTTCTTTCCCTACTCCTAACGGAATGCCTGATACGCATCCTTCAGCATTTCAATCGTTTCGTTTTCTTTCAGATCATAGTCATCGGTAAGCGACATGCTCGCCGCTCCATGAATAAAAATCCACATCTTCATAAACAGCTCGCTTGCATGCTTACACCCCTGGGACGCTGCCAACTGGATTTCACGGCTGACATAGCCTTCTTCCCCGTTAATCAGGTCATATAAGGTCTTGCCATGACGATCTTTGGAAAGAAAGACAAATTCAAAGATCTTCTTATTCTTCTGTGCAAATAAAATGTACGCATATCCCAGGTTTACAAACGGAGTCACCGACTGCCGTGGAAATGCGCGGTAATAATCCTGGAAAAATTCGCAGGACTTAAAAAACAGCTCTTCAATCAGTTCGTTGATGTTCTTGTAAATACGGAAAATCGGCTGCGTGGAACAGTTGGCTCTCGCTGCCAGCTTCCGTGCCGTTACCTGTTCGATTCCCTCTTCCTGAAGAATCGAAAATGCCGCATCCAGAATATCGTTTTTCGTTATGGATTCTTTTCTTGCCATAGATACCCACCCCTCCGGTTCTTTTGTATAACGCATGTTATTATTTTATAGTGATCTTTTCGGTCTGTCAAGATGAATCCATGCGGTTACTGTTCATGTATAAACCTTGCGGTTACTGTTCATACTGCAGCCTGATACCTGCTGTCAGGCTGCGCAAGAACATGAATCAGGAGTGAGCAGCAAAAAAGCGCTGTATTTCAGGAAAAATACAACGCTTATCTCTTTTATATGCTTCTTTCTATCCTTATTAACATTCTTTTACACTGTCCCGCTCGATCAGATACCCGTCCATAATGTGGGTGCCCTTTTTATGCCGGGGATCCTCAACCTTCTCTACAATGAGCCGGATTCCCTTAAGTGCCATTGAGGTCATATTTACCCCATAGGTCGTAATGCCCACATCACACAGTCCCGGATACAGGTAGTCATCGTATCCCACAACCGAAATATCCTCCGGGACACGGAAGCCTGCTTTTTTGAGACAATTAATCAGGGTACTTGCCGTCTGGTCACAATTGCAGACAAATGCCGTCGGCATCTGATCCGGCAGGGTGATGTCCTCATAGCATTCCCTTTCACTTTCACGATCGGAAATCATCCAATCCTCACGCAGCTTCACGCCATGACTGATCAGCGACTTTTCATACCCAAGGAAACGATCCATGATACTCATGGTCGCATGAATGTTTCCGACGAAAGCAATGTCACGATGCCCCTTGCGGAACAGATAATTCGTGATCTTATAGGTTCCATAAAAGCTGTTGGAAATCACGCTGTCTTCACAGATATCCATGTTATAAAAATCCATGAAGACCACCGGGATCTTCGTCTTTTCGAGCCGCTTTAAATAGCCTGCCTTCATGCTGCCAAGCACGATCACGCCATCCACCTTGTTCTCACTGACCATCTTCGGAAGATTTTCATTCTCTTCATCCGACGGGGAAATCATTTCCAGCATCACAAAGCAGTTCTGCGGAACCGCATTGGTACAGATCTCCTGATAAAGCTTCCAGTAAAAGGTTGCCATGCTGTAGGAATAATAATCCGCAAGGATTACACCGACATTATAGCTGCGCCGCTCCCCTTCCCGCTCTCCGGCAGGCAGGACATAGCCCATTTCCGCAGCCAGCTCCTTGATCCGCTGTCTGGTCTGTTCACTTACACCACTTTTCCCGGTCAATGCCTTGGATACCGTCATGGTACTGACACCAAGCTTCTGCGCTATATCCTGCATTTTCACTGTCTTTGCCATAATACACCCCAAAATTCTATTGATAATACCACTTCTGTGCCTCTTCACTGTCCTCCGGAACCTTCGGCATCATTTTCCGTAACATCCATTCCATCGGAAAGGTCAGTCCGTAAATGCAAAGCCCCGGCAGGAAGAAAACCGCCCAGTTCATAAAATAAATTCCAAGTAATGCCACCGCCAGTCCCAGCATCAGTAACAGGGTAACCGGCAGATATTTAAACATCATAAGAAATGATAATTTGATCAAAGTCAGGTTATTCATATAAAATCTGGATAATACCGGATAGAGATACATACAAATCCCCATCACCAGAAATAACACAAATACAAGTCCGATAAACAGGCTGCTTCCAAGCCCTCCCTCCTGTTCCCAGGCAAACCTAAGCTCCACTGCCAGCATCAGAAACAAAAACAAAAAGAGTACATTGAGTCCTATCGTCTGTCTGAAGTTTTTGCGGAATGCACTAAAAAACTCCTTTGTAACGTAACCGGATTTATACCGTACGCATTTCGCCATGGTATAATATGCCGCTGTTGTTGCTGTTCCCATGGTAACTAAGGGTATGGAACAGATTATCCACATAAGTCCGATGCAGATCACATCAAACATCAGATTCATAAATCTGCCAAACAAGCTGTCATTCTGAAACATGGAAACTCCTTTTTATATGGCACCCATACCCATAAAGGTACGGGCGCCATATGTTCATCCAGCCATTTAATTACTTTCTTTGTACTGAATCATGTTCTTACGGTCTCAGCAGCAAATGCTTCGACCTGTACTGAATAGTTACCTTTCTTTACTTATCTTTACTTATAGAAAGAGTCAAGTGCATCCTGAACGTTCTGCTTATATGTTTCCTGGAACTGGGCTGCGGTCATTTCACCATTTAAAAGTGCGGACCAATCCCATTCAAGACCAAGTGCATTCCAAAGGTCAAATGCGCCTCTCTGTCCCATATATTCCATAACTGCATAGTTCTCTTCTGTGATTGCACAGTCTTCCCACCAGGTCAGATCGCCGTCACGAAGATCGGTATCTCCATGATACCAGTTCTGCCAGTCATAGAATACGTTGTAAACAAGCTCCGGATTATCAACACCTGCAGGAATCATCCATGCATTACCAGAGGATACGTTCTTGAACCTGTTGGTTGCTTCGTCTCCGGAAGGTCCGATCGGCCAGGGGCACCATACAACATCGAAGTCAAGACCTGCATCGTTGTTTGCAGAGGAAATCCATGCTGCGTCAATCCAGAATGCAATGTTACCATCTAAGTAAGCGTTCTGGTTGGAATCGAAGTCATCGGAGTTCCAGGGCTTTGCTACATGATCTACATTATACATATTGTAAATGAAGTCCAGGCATTCGGTAACCTCAGGAGAGGAAAGGTTTTCTTTATCGCTTCCTGCGATTACAGTGCCATTACTCATGGTCAGGTTGTAAACAAGGAAGTCCCAACGGGAAGCGTAACCATACATATCAATGACGCCGTCACCGTCAGAATCCTTGGTAAGTGCTACCATGTATTCTCTCCACTTATCCCAGGTCCACTCGCCTCTTTCGTATAAAGCGTTCGGATCCTCAAGACCTGCTTCATCAAGAATCTGCTTATTATAAGCCAACATATAAGTATTTGCAAGTACCATTTCTGCACTGTTGGACTGGAACAGATACACACCGTCATCCTTACCGATATCTACCTGGCTGAATACCATCTGATCATTGAACAGATCCTGATCAGCAGGAAGAATCTCCTGAAGGTTGGTTGCATAGCCGTTTAATGCTGCGGGAATACCAAAGCTTAAGTCTACTTCGTAAATATCACAGTCCGGCTGCCCTGCCAGAATGGAGGTATTGATGGATTCCTGAATACCGGTCCAGGTTAAGTTTACGAACTCAATCTTTACATTGTACTTATCTTCTACTTCCTTAACGATATCGAAGTGCTGCTGTGCAAGCTCTTCATCCGACACACTCGGATCATCATGGATATCGGTGTTAGTGCTGTCATAATAATGATCGTACCAGGTACCGATACGGATGGTTCTGGTTTCTCCTTCGTTCACAACCGGTGCTGCATCACCAGATGCATCTGCGGTACCCTCTGCTGCGTCTGTGCTTTCTGTTGTATCTGCTGTAGTATTATCTGTGGTTGTCGTAGAACCGCCACATGCGGTTAAACATCCTGCGATCATTGCCACACTTAATCCAAGTGCAAGAAATTTCTTCATTTTCATTTACTTTTCTTCCTCCTAAAATCCTTATTCTGCGGACTGTCCTACTGCTACGCTGTAAACTTCCCATGCGCCGGATGCCTCACACTGCATTGTGGTTCCCCATGTGGATACATCGTCACCACAGATTGCTGCGATCTGCTCATAAGTTACCTGGCAGGTCTTTCCGTCACATACAGCGGAATCGGATCCGCTTCCATCGTAGTTGCCCTGGCCTACACGGCTCCAGCCTACGGCTGCTTCGTTCATAACAAGCCAGATTTCTCCGTTTTCACTGCTATAGGTAACTTCTACGACCGATCCGGGTACTAAGGCATCGATGATTTCCTGAGGCATGGTAAAGCCTGCCTGGCTCCAGCCGTCTCCGCTTACCGCAAAGTCAGGGAATTCTACGGCATTGGTTAATGCATAAGAAGGAGCCTTCTTGCCAACCTTAACAGAATATACCTCCCATGCGCCGGATGCTTCACACTGCATGGTCGTTCCCCATGTGGATACGTCATCACTGCAAAGAGCTGCAATCTGTTCAAAGGTGATCTGTGCAGTGGTCTTACTGTTGTTGATGAATGCAGAATCAGATCCGCTTCCATCGGCATTTCCCTGACCTACTCTCATCCAGCCGGCTGCTGCTTCATTCATAACTACCCACATATCTCCGTTTTCACTGCTGTAGGTAATTTCTACAACGGAGCCCGGTACTAAGGCATCAAGAATTTCCTGAGGCATGGTGAAGCCTGCCTGGCTCCATCCGTCTCCGCTTACTGCAAAGCCTTCAAACTCTACAACATCGGTAAGTGCGCAGAGGTTGGAACGATCGGATCCGGTATCTGCTGCAACATATTCTGCAGAGGTATCTGCTGCAAGAACATTTCCGGATGCATCCTTAAAGGTGATGTCTGCAACATACAGGTTTGCAGGAGTCGCGCCCTTGTCCTTACCGGTATCATTCTCTAAGGAAAGTACCAGATAGTTTCCTGCACCAAAGGTTTCTCCGTCAGGAACGGTATAGGAAATGGTCTTCGGGTTTGCAGTTTCCAGATAAACACTCCATGCTGCGTTGCTCTTGTTGTTCTTTTCACCGGTAAATCCGTAAATGTTACCTGCTGTCGAATAGAAGGTTCCATCCGGGTTCTCGGTTCCAACGGTCATCTCTACCGTCTTTAAGTCGGATGCCTTATCACCAAGAATGGCATCTGCCTGAATACCGGCATAAATTGCTTTTCCGGAAGAAGTAATCTTTAATGCCTTTCCTCCGTTGTAATCTTCTACAGAAAATGTAGAATCTCCTGCTGCGGAATTTACGGTTTTGTCATTTCCGACAAAGCCGAATGCTCCGTCTTCAAAGTCAATGCTGACTTCTGAGGAAGCCTCTTCTACCGCCTCCTCCTTGGCTGCATCCCCTGCAGCTGCATCTGCAGTCTCCTCTGCTTCTGTTGCAGAAGTGCTGTCTGTCTGTGTTGCTTGCTTACCGCCACATGCCACAAGGCTCAATGCCATGGATGAGGCTAATAATAAAGCGGCAATTTTTTTTGCTTTCAACCTTTTCATCCTCCTTTTAGTTGAATTTTTCGCGCGGGTTTATCCTACGATACCACTACGCTCTACTCCTTCTATAAAGTATTTTTGCAGCGCAACATAAATAATGATGACTGGAATCATAACAAGTACGACACCGGCGTCTAAGAACAATTCCTGAATCTTGGGATCATAAATCTTCTCCACATTCGAAATCGTTGCCTGGATCGTCGAGATCTTCTTACTGATTACAATGTTATCGCTGATCAAAAATAACTTCGCATAAAAAGTATCATTGTACTGCCATACCATAGAGAAAATCGCTACGGTAATTACTGAGGGGATTGCATTTACCAGCATGATACGGAAATAAGTATACCATGTACCTGCTCCATCCACAAATGCTGCTTCTTCGATTTCCTTCGGAAGCCCGCGGAAGAACTGGTTAAAGATGTAAATGTAAAGCCCGGAACGAAGGCCACAGCCGAATAATGTCAGAATGTACATTGGTACGGGTGTCGATAAGAGGTTGGCAGCAGACCCCGTCGTTGCCTTTATGATTCCAAAGATATCAAATTTCGCAAAGGTCATGTACAGAGGAAGCATGATGGTGTGTGTCGGGATAACAATCATGATGACAACACAGCCGAATAACAGCTTCTTGAATGGGAACTGATATCTTGCAAATCCGTAACCGACCATGGAACAGACAAATACCTGTAACAGCATCAGCGTAAGGGAATAAAGCAAAGACGCTGTAACGGTCTTTCCGTAGGACATATACTTGATCGCCATTTTATAACGCTCTAAGGTAGGCTCCTGCGGAATCAGATAAACCATGGTGTTGTAATAATCGGAATCCGAGAAAAAGGAACTGCTGATAATTCCAATTACGGGTCCTAAGATCACGTAACAGATTCCAACAAGGATAACCGTCTTAAACAACGCAAGGATGAACTTCCTGATGTTCGATGTCCAACGCTTGCGGTCATTGGCAAACTGGGTATCGTTTTTCAGGTTTTCATACTGCTCTTTTAAGACTGACAATGATTGATTTTTCACCTTATCCATTCTTTTTCTCCTTTCCTAGTTATAGTAGAACGTTCGTTTTTGTATGAACCTGCACACAAGTATCAGGATCAGGCAGGTCACCACCGTGGACACCAGACTCATGACCGAGCTCAGTCCGTAGTTATTATCCGTAAATGCAGTCTTGTATGCCAGATCGACAACATCGGACTCTGCAAAGCTGTCTACCACGGTGTACACCACATTCGTAATAATGTGGGGAAGCACCATCGGGAAGGTTACCTTCCAGAACGTTTCGTAGGTCGTTGCACCTTCGATCTTCGCTACCTCGTACATGGAGCCCGGAATCGACTGCAGTGCTGCGATGAAAATAATGATCTGTACACCGGATGCATTAATGATGTCGCTGATCCGGTTTACCGCACCGGAAATATATTCAATGACAATGACCGGCATTCCCAGATCTCCGAACATCTGGAAATAATACTCGAGACCTACTCCCGATCCGCTTACCGCTTCTGCCAGGTCTGCGCTGGCATTGCTGATACCGCCGCTCATCATGGTTCTTGCAAGGTCCATGGCATCCATGATTGCTCCGGAATTCAGGATTACCGGAAGGAAGAAGATCGCACGTACCAGGGTTCTTCCTTTGAACTTCTTGTTCAGCAGAATTGCCATGAACAAACTGAAAAAGGTAATCAGCGGTACGTCGATCAGCATGTTTCCCACGGAGGTGGTGAGCACCTGTTTAAAGGTACCATGTACGCGGAACGCATAAATAAAATTCTGCAGTCCGACAAGCTTTAAGGTATATCCGCCACCGGGATTTACCGTAAGCTCCGATAGTGAAAACTGGATCGACATAAACAGGCTTCTTGCATAGAAGCAGATAAATCCAATGAGCCATGGCAGAATGAACAGGTAGCCGTTAATGCTCCGCTTTGTGGTGAGGGATAATTTTTTTCTTTTCTTATTCATTATTTCGCCCCTCCTGTCACATAGCTTTTCGCCGGTATCTTAACACCGTTCACACTGACTTCTTTGCTGCTCTTATTAATCGTAATCGTTACACCGTTGCTGTAGGTTACCACTCTTACTCCATCGCCTAAGATCTGATGATCCACAATGGCTGCCCCGCTCACCGGTGCCAGAGCTTCGTCCACCTCGTTATAGATCGAAACAGCATCGTCCTTCCAGTTCTCGTAAGTGGTTGCATAGAACCGGTTCACAGCCGTGTTCTTCATTTCATTGGCATCCTTATAGGTGAACATGAAATGCGGACTCGCTCCTGCTTCCACAAGTTCCAAAATAAGATCACTCCGGTCATAGGTATCGCTTAGATTAATGGCACTGCCGGAATAATCAATATAGCCGTGGATCAGCATTTCATAAAACGGAACCGTTTCATCCACAATATAGTAATCGTTATCCGTAAGCGGTGCATTGATAATATCATCGGCATATGCAAAGGAATAATCATTTCCGTTATTGACCAGCAGGTTCTTACCGGTGCTTTCGAGATTCTTGAATTCTGCATCGACCACATCCAGCGCCTGTTCCCGGTTGATGACATTGGTTCTCTTCTTATCCGAATGAAGTTCATTTCCCAGATCTCTTAAGGAGATTCCGTCAATATCATATTTGTTAATCTTATTGGCAAACTTCTCTGCGTAACGCACCATAAATTTCGGAGAAACCAGATAATAATGATTCTCTTCATAACCAAGTCCGGAAGTCTGACGGAGGGTTGCCGGATTGACCAGGCCAAACTCTGCCACATAACCACCGCCGTAATAACGGGAGGTTTCGTTGGTGGAGGAATACCGTTTGCTGATCGTTGTTACCTTCTGGATCGCAACATCGGCATAAAAGCTTCCGCCGTTTGCCGCTACCGCTGCGCTTAAGTCCTCAAGTCCGGACCTTCCGCCAAGCTTTAACGGCACCCTGACCTTATCCGGGACATCGGCATAATAGCCTCCGTTCATCCAGCCCTGAAAGTTCATTACCTGATTGCTGATGCCGTTTTCCTTAAGATCGTTGGATATTTCTTCGGCTTCAGCAAAGGTAGTCATCGCATATAAGCCATTGTATTTCGTGCCAAGAAAGTGCTTATACATATCCACACCTCCTAACACATCATAATAAAACTTGATGTGGCTCTCTTCCTCCTTCGCGGTCAGAACACCTTCACTGACCAGCCGTTCCCTGTAATAGCTGGCGGCTCCCACATAGCCGTTATTTTCTTCGGTGAGTAAGGTGTACTTCACACAAAGATTGGAATCGTAAAAGCTCTTTTCCACAATGGGAAGGTCGGCTTCGTTACCGGTTGTACCGAACATGGACAGCTTATCGTTGCCACGCAGGGTAAAGGTCGGATATACATAGTTATAATCGTTAATCTTACCGGATACCCCTGCGGACAGATAGCACAGTGACGCACCATCTTCTACGGTTGCAAAGATCCCACTCTTCTCACGGAAAATACCAAACAGGGAAAGCTTCGCATTCTCGGTGTTCTCCATAACGACATACTCTGCTGCTAACGGATCAATTCCGTAAATATACTCGGAATAATTTGCTGCCGTGCTCTTGCCGTTATTGAAGTAAATGAGGGAGCCCGAGCCGTTCGGCACCAGCATGTAGCCATCCTCGTCGGTTCCTGCGCTTCCTAAGTAACGCAGCATCTGGATACGGAAGATGGTACCGCCTCCGTTTTCCTCGACTCCCTTCATGGGAATGGATACTTCCACGCCATCCTCACTGAGTCGGTACTCTAACGGAATCAGGAAGGAAATCGGCATAACACCCTCCACACCGGAGTTTTCCATTTCACGCATGTAATCGGCCGTGGTAAAGCCCGCATTTTCAAAGTACTTGTTCAGCTTACGGAGCTGGGACTTTCCTTTTACCGTGGACTCGAGCATTTCCATGTAGCCGTCTGCCACGGTACTTTCCACAAATTTCTTTCCTACGAACTTCGCTTCATCTGCAGGGAGCTGTTCCATCACCTGCTGCAGGGTCTGTGCACTGATGTACTGCGGTACAATACCGGTCGCACTTGAAAGATCCCCGATGGTATAAAGGAACCGGACTCCGTTGTCAATTTTCTCTACGGAAAGCTGCTCCTTCGCCACGCAATAGCTATAAGAATCATAGGTTCCCTGTGTCCTTGAGGTATTAAAGTAGTCCACAATCAACTGGGACTTCATGTAATTTAAGTTCGTCACATTGGCAATACTGTCTTCTTCGGCATTTACGGGATTGGAGTAAACTGTTTCCCCGTTACGCTTGTCATAGAAAGCAACTTCACCGTCTGTTTCATTGATATACAGCTTCAGATTATTGTTCTCGGCGGCCAGTACCATACCATCCACGTCACTGCTGCTTTCCCTGATGGGAGCAAACTCACTGCCCTCTTCATAATCATAGGTGCTGACGTAATCCCTGTATTTATTATAAGAATAAAAATGTACAAAGAAGTAAATAACCCAGATCACAATGATAAGAAGGATGAGACTTAAAATGCTGTATAATAATTTTTTACTTTTCTGCATGTTCTCCTCCTCCTAGACTCTGTAAATCAGTTCCTGATAGATGCTGTAAAAGAAGTTGTATACCTGGCTGATGAGGTCTGCAAACAACAGCACTACGAAGATAATAATAAACATCGCAACAAATGTCAGGAAAATAGTGACCAATGTTTTGCCTAAGGTATAATTATGTACCTGCATAATCCCGATCAGAATCATGAATAAGCCATAGGCAATTCCGATTCCCAGAATCATATAGTAAAACGCTTCTTCATTCTGTGCCACGGCCTGGCTGACTATGGTTGCCAGATTGTAAGCAAAAATCAGAGGAATCATGGCGTAACCAACCGCTATGGAAATATCCTTAAGCCGCCCTTCTCCTTCCATGAGACAGGTGATGGACCAGTTGGAAATACAGAACAGAACGTAAAGCAATAAGACCGCTCCCAGCTCCGTTAACGCACTGACATCAAGGGGATCCACGTCATTTACAATAAAGCTTGCATGAATCCGGTTAATGGAAAAGCTTAAGGAAAACAGGATGACCAGTAAGATGGCGATCGGAACGCTTCCCCGTTCCCTGTGACGGATTTCATAATATCCGTCCGAAGGATGACTTACGGTATAGAACGCATATTTCCATTTATCCCTGGAGAATAACTGTTTCATCAGGTAAGCCCTCCTTCCTGTTTTGCTTTCTTCTGTGCCCGATAGGCTTTGATTTTCTTTTTCAGGAAATATTTATAAACAAGTCCGAATACAATGAGTATTCCGAGAATCGTCATAAACACATTCATGTTCTCGGTAAGGATCTCATTCCGGTAACGCTTCCATGCCACGGAATAATATTTCCGGTTCATGCCAAGCTCCAAGTACTTCATCGCGGTTTTATTCTCGCCTGCGGTCAGGTAAGCCTTACCGATACCGCTGTTTGCAAGCTCATTGTTCTCATCGAGCTTCAATACCTGTTGCCAGATGTCAATGGCCTGTGTTTCATCTCCGTCGTATCGTAAGCCCACAGCTTCATTGATGAGGCTTCCGTACTTCGTTGCGGAAAACTTCATGATCGCTCCGTAATAGGAATCGAGAACGATCAGCTCATCATCCACCATTTCAATGGCAACCGGTGTTGTAAAGGTTCCCTCCTGCGTTCCAAGTCCCCCGAAGATATACAGAAGATTTCCCTCCTTATCATAGGTAAAGACTCTGCCACGTTTACGGTCTAACAGGGAATAAATTCCCTTATCCCGGTAAACCACATCAGTAATCTCACTCGGCCCGCCATATTTTCCATTTGCAATCACCCAGAGGTCTCCACCGACATTTACGTTTTCGCCCTTCTGGATCACATCCTTACCTTGGGGATTCAGTCTTCTTACGGCCTGCTTTCCTTCCGAGTCAATGTTGGTTGCATAGATGAATCCGCCCGGATCTACATCCATACCGGTAAACTCGGTCGGAATATAAAGCTGCTGTTTGGAACGCTCTTCCTTGGTTGCGATCTTTCTCCAGAACTTTTCCCAGAGGGTGATCTTAACCTCGATCGTTCCGTAATATCCGGTAAAGCTTCCATCGCTTTCAAAAAGAAGAATTCCTTCGAAGGCATTCCGGGAAATAACGTAAACACGGTCTGCGTAATCTACCGTTACCTTAATCGGAATAAAATCAAATCCTTCTTCGAGAATTTCGGACTGCGGATTATCAATGATCTTGATAAACTCTCCTTCCGGTGTAAGAACAACGATCCGCTTGTGCATGGAATCTGCTACATAAAGCGCTCCGCTTTCGGAAACACATACGCCGTAAGGCTGGTCGAAACTGTCCTCCTTTCCATTATTGGAAAAGTGGTCAATGATCCGGACGGTCTGTGTCATTTCGTGGTTCAAAACAACGATCCGGTTGTTCTTCGTATCTGCCACATACACCTCGCCATCGGGTGCCACACACAGATCCTGCGGCTCCACAAAATTTGTGGTTCCCACATTCTGTCCGGTCACGGAGCCGTTCGGGACATAGGCTGCCGGTGTCTCAACGACATATTCACGATAATTGTAATTATAGGTATCATACGGAAGCTCATCCGCATAAGCATTCACGGAAACTCCGGTTGCTGCTACCACTACTGCACCAAGGAGAGCGGCTGTTCTTTTTATGATTGCTGTTTTCTTCATCTCGCCCCTCCTTACATCAGTCTTTCATACCGGACGTTGTCATGGTTTCAAGGACATTACTCTGACACGCCAGGAAGAAGATAATCGGTACTGCCGCCACAACAAAGGTAACGGCCGCTGCTGCACCGGCTCTCGCCGTACCACCTGCTGCGATCTGCTGCAGTGCGAACTGTAACGGCTTTAACTGTTCATCACGCAGGAACATGCTTCCTGTATTGCCCCACATCTGCTGGAACTGGAAGATGGCCAGTGTCAGCCATGCAGGCTTTACATTCGGCATAACGATCTTCCAGAATACCTGATATTCGGAAGCGCCATCGAGTCTCGCCGATTCCATAAGGGAGGTCGGGAGCTGCTCCATAAACTGCTTCATCAGATAAAGTCCCATACCATAGGAGCACGCCGGGAGGATCAATGCCAGATAATTGTTGTTGATACCGAGCCAGCTGATAATCATGTAGTTCGGGATCTGGGTAACCGTCCAGGAAAACATCATGGATAAGACAACCATGTTAAACAAAAGCTTCTTTCCCGGGAACTCATGCTTGGCAAGCGGGTAAGCGGCCAGGGATGCTAAAATGACATGCCCTACGGTTCCGAATCCGGTAATGATAATCGTGTTTAAGATATATCTGGAAAACGGCACCCAGGAATCGCTCATAATCGAGAACAAATCCGTGAAGTTTTCCAGTGTAGGGTTCCGCACAAAAATCTTCGGTGGGAACTGATAAATTTCATCGAGCGGTTTTAAGCAGTTATTGATAATCATGACAAGCGGCAGTGCCATAAACACGCCACAGATTGCCATCACGAAGAATAACAGGCTGTTTCCCGCCATGGAACGGTTTAATTTCTTCTGTCTGGGTTTGAAGAATCGATACTTTTTCTTTTTCATATAATCTTTTGCCATCTATTCTCCCACCCTTCCTAATAATTTCTGAACCAGTTTATTGGTGCCAACCATGAGCAGGAAAAGAACCGTTGCAATCGCGGATGCATAACCCATATCGAATCGGGTCGAACCATAATCCAGAAGGTGGGTTACTACGGTTGCACCTGCATAGTTCACGGAAGGATTACCGGCAAGCTGTATGGAAATATCCGCTACCGCAAAGGACTGGGTAATCTGCATAACCGCACCGAACATCAGCTGCGGTTTCATGGCCGGAAGTGTGACATACCACAATTCCTGCCAGCGGTTCTTGACGCCATCCAGCGCAGCGGCTTCATAAAGGCTCTTATCTACGGTCTGTAAACCTGCGATAAAGGAAAGGAAACCGGTACCTAAGGAGAGCCACAGTTGAACCACGATCAGACAGGGCAGGATATACTTGGCATCCTGCATCCACAGCTTCTGTTCATTGATGATTCCCCATTTTAAAAGAATACCGTTTAAGTAACCGTAACGGTCACCGGATAAAATGAGACTCCATACCATGTAGGCATTACCACAGATAGACGGTGCATAAAAGATCAGGGTAAGCACCGTACGGATCTTGCTGGAAAACTCATTGATGATCCATGCAAATAACAGACAGAGCAGGTAACTGATCGGTCCGGTTACCACAGCAAAGATCAGGGTGTTCTTTAAGGAAATCAGGAAAATATCATCCTCTAAAAACAGCTTGATGTAATTGTTCCAGCCGTTGAAGGTCGGCCACTCCAGCATGTTGAAGTAGGTAAAGCTCAAACAGATGGAGGTCAGAACCGGCAGGACCGTGAAAAGGAAAAACAAAATAAAGTAAGGTGCCAGCATGATGTAGCAGGCTTTATTCTTTTTAATCTGGTAGCGGAGCGTTCCCTGTTTCTTTGCTACCGCCAAAGCTTCACTTGACGCCATTTATTTGCCCTCCTTCTGCAGATCTTCCAAGGTCGCAAGACCAAATTCTTTTCGTTTATAGGTAATCTCATCATTGATGTAAAGTACCTTATCCATCAGCTCTTCTCTCGGTGATGCGGTATCGGTATCTGTTGTTACCGTATAGAATGCGTTGTTTACATTACGCCAGGAATAATAACCGCCCGGCACCTGTGGAATGCCCTTTACCCAGGTAAAGGCTTCGGACAGTGCTTCGTAGGTATCCACCGGCCACGGCATGTTCTCAAAGGCTTCCTGATTGGCCGTTGCCACTCTGGCCGCGGATCCCATTAAGGATTCCATCTCCCGGTCAAATAAGGTCTGTACCTCTGCGGAGGTCCACCATTTTAAGAACTGCCAGCAGGCATCCTTTTCTTCCGTATCCGCCATGATCATGCTGGCAAGTCCGGTACATCCAACCGAATGGTCTACGGTTCCGTCTTCCTTTACAGTTCCGGGAACTACGGTGAAGTCCCAGAGTCCTGCAATATCCGGAGCGGAAACCTCCAAATTGTTATACGTTGTATAATCGGCAATGATGATCGGGCACTCACCGGTACGGAAACGCTCTTCCACGCTCGTTGTCTTATCCAGACCGTAATCGGTGTAGTACTCACAATATTCCTTAAAGGTATTGACTGCAATGTCCGAATCCAGTGCGGAGGAAATTCCTCCCTCGTTGTAATACTCTCCACCGTTCTGGTAAAGCAGCATCGCGTAAACCTGTTCGGTCGGCAGCATACCAAATTCCATCTGGTTCTTGGCAAGCACGGACATCGTGACCTTTACTTCATCCCATGTCTGTGGGATCTCCATGCCAAGCTCTGCTAAAATATCCTTCCGGTAGAACATCACCGGGAAGGTCTGTGTTTCCGGAAGTGCATAGACGGAACCATCAAATCCAAACGCGGTCAGTGCACTGTCATAGAATCGTTCGGAAACACTGTCAAAGTCCTCAAACTGCGTCAGATCCAGCACGGCATTACGAAGTCCGTAGTTCACCGGCGTATCGTTACCGGTATTCAAAACCGCTCCGGCAATACCGTTGGTATTTGCAACCTGGATTGCCACATCCGGTCCTTCTCCTGCCAGTTCTGCACGAAGCAGGGTGTTCATATCAACAAGCTGCACATTCACATTGATGCCATACACACTGGTAAAGGACTCATCGATCAGAGACCGGATAACATTCGCCTGATCTCGTCCGGTTCCAACCCAGAGTGTAATGGTCGTTGCATCACTCTCTTCGGAATCCGTTGCTCCTAACGAGTTATAGTCAATAATGAAGGAATAGAACAATCTGCGGATTTCATATACGAATTTATCCCAGAAGGAATTGTGTTCGATCTTATTTGTCTTATCGGGTGAATACACCTGAATCCGGTCAATCTGCAGGGGCTGCTTTATAACCTGTGTAATCCAGGTACCGCAGGCACGTACATTCTGCTTGTAGGTGGATACGACCTTTACAAAACGTTCTTCATCGGCAATCAGATAATCGAGCTGATCCCGCATGGTGATCAGTACGGTTTCCTTATCAGAAGTCCGTCCCGAGGCTGCCCGGAGATCCAGAATCGCCTGATCAAGCTGATCCCTTACGACCGTCATTTCTGCGCTCAGTCCGGGAAGTGAGCTTTCAATCTGGTAATCACGGTAGGTATCGGGTGATACACCGGTGATACGGATGACCTTGCGGTAAATGGCATTCAACTGGGAAACACAATCCTGTACGCTGGAAATGACTTCGGAGAAATCACCAAGCACTACTTCCATTCGTAAGGTATGGGTTCCCTTTTCCAGATAAAAGTCGTAAGGGTTTCCGTCTGCATCGGAAAGCACATCGCATCTCCACTGGGAATCGTAGGTAAATCCGTAATCTTCCATCTCTTTAAAAGGAACTTCCCCGTCAATCGTAATCTTTCGTGATACATAAATACCACGCATGAAGTTCTGTTTATCGAACAGGGAAATATTGACGTAACCGCTTTCCGGTACTTCAAATTCCCATTCCATCCACTGTCCTGCATCCGACCAGCTCTCTCCGCCGATCGTATTGTTCAGAAGCTCCTTCGCACTTGCCGGATAAACCGCCGGTGAAGACTGATCCTGCTTGGGATAAAGCATCTGGGAGGAAGTCTTCGTCACATTTTCTGCCTGAATGGTAAGGTTCACATCGGTCGTTGCCTTGGCTCCTTCTGCTTCCCACTGCTTCTTTACTTCTTCGTAGGGCTTCACTTCCTCTGAATTCTTAAGATATAACTTATGAATCAGCATCGGCTCTCTCTGGGAGTTTATGGAAATCGTATGCGTTCCCTTCGTGAAATAAATACATAACGGCGTCGTGATGTAACCGTTGCTGTCATACAGGCTTGCGGTTACCCATTCCGGAATTTCCACGGAAGTCGGCTTCATGTCATTATTCTGGTTGTCCTTCTTCCAGGCGATGTCATATACTCCGTTTGCGAAGCTCTCCTGTGCCACATCGGTAGACCAGACTCTCGAAAACTCAATCAGGGAAAGCTCTCCGTAAGGAAGCTCTCCATCAATAAAGAAGCTTCTCTGAATTTCGGAGTTCTTGCCTTCTACCGGATAATATTCCACCTGAAGCTCATACATTCCTTCTGCAGGAACATCCACTTCAAATTCAATATAACCGTTTTCACTGGTCAGCACGCTGTCTCCCGGCATTCCTTCATAATCGGAATAGATCTCCGGGGTCTTTTCACTGTCGCCTTCCATATAGCTGATGTAATCCGAAGCATTGATCTCAATTATATCTTTCGGATAAGCAGCTCCCGCATGCTCATTCAGATACTCCATGAAGCCGGGAATTTCATCGGTCACGGAATATGTACTGACAATCTCTCTTGCTTCCTGCTGCGTTAAAGACGCCTCTGCCGCAGAAACCTGCAGACTGCCAAGCTGCAACGATGTTGCAATCTCCGCCGCCGTAATTAACAGTGCGATGCATTTTTTCTTAGTTGCTCGAAGTTTCATACCCTCTCATTACCTCCATGCATTAATGGGAATCTCTCATTACTCATAGTACCATGCATCTTCACCCGGAGCGGGTGCAGGCATATATTTCCGAAGTGCTTTTTCTATCAGGAATGTGCCGGCGAAGCAAAACGCTCCCGGCCAGATAAAAATCATTGGGATCGGCAGGTAACGGAACCAGACAAACACAAGTAGTAAAAGTCCTGCCAGCAATATGACCGTATACGGCAGGAACCGTACCGCCATAACAAAAGAAAGCTTTACCATGGAAGAGAGCTTCATGGTAAACCGTGACATCACGGGAAAGAGATAAATCAGAATGGCCCCTGTTATTACCAGAAGGCCTATGTAAAACTTCTGTAAGAATAACCCTGTCTCCTCCCCCGAAACTGCAGCTATATTCCACAGATACCAGATCAGTGAAATCCAGATCCCTGTCCCGACCGTAATAAGGCTTCCTTTTACAAAGGTCCTTTTAAAAGAAGACCAATATTCCAGAAGCGGATAGCTCCGGTCCCTCCGTATGCTTTTCATCATCGCATAATAAAACGAAGTGACGGCTGTCCCGATGGTAAACACCGGCAGACAGGAAATCAGAAATACAATATTTAAGATAATCACCCAGCCGGCCTTCGTCATGTAATACATCAATGGACTCTCCGGTGCAAACGGCTTAGGTTTCTTTTTAATTTTATAGGGATCGTTTTCTTCCTTGCGGCGGTCCCTTTTCTCTTCCTGTATCATCTAAAAGCCCTCCCGGATGGGATAGGTTTTCAGATCCGGAAGATCTTCTAACGTAATCACATCTTCATCGTTGTATGCTTTTTTCAGCATCTCTTCCTCGGTATACGTTTCATCCAGTGTGATGATCGACATACTCTTTACAACAAACTCGCCCTGCCAGGTACACCACATACCCCACATGGCTCCGTCTCTCTGGGCAAGCTCCGGATCAAATACACAGCCGTTCTCTGTCATGTAAACCAGCTTATGTCCGGTACTGTAATTCGTTGCCGCATTCAGATATTTGGAAATCTGGGAGGTATATACATGCTCTCCCGGATAAATGTCCTCTCCGATAATATCGACGTACTCATCTCCCGGATACCAGTCCTTGTCCTGACCGTTCCATACCCAGATCAGATTATTCAGTCCATACTCCTTCGTAAACTTCTCATACATGGCGATGTAAAGCTTCTTATAGCTCTCCGATCCTGCTGCGCCCCACCAGAACCATCCTCCGCTTGCTTCATGTAAGGGGCGGAACAGGATCGGCACATGGGCATCTTTAAGAATGGTCAACTGCTGCGCAATCACATCCATGTCACTCATTAAAAGCTCGTAGCCTTCCTCATCTTCCCCGTTCATGATTTTTGCAAGATCGATGTTCGTATTCGATGTATAAAAGCTTCCTCCCCAGTCACCGGTAATGTAAGGCTCCGGTGCCGTCCAGTGCCAGTGCATGGCAACAATCTGTCCATTCTCCCATGCTGTCTGTGCATATTCGGTGGTATAACCCGTGGTTCCGTGCGCCACCCTCGACGGGGAATAATCCATAAGGTCCATGGCAATGACTGCCGGAAGCTTTCCTGTTGTTTTCTTAATCGCCTGAATTTCCTTTCCGTAAGGCCCCTGATCGCAGGTCTGTCCGGACAAAATCTTTGTTCCGTAAATATCACACAAATAACTGTATAATGCCCTCGCTTCGTCCGAAGCTTCCGGATTACACAGCGGTGTATCAATTTGATAAATGCTCTGGTCAAGAGGTTCGGAATCCGTAATAACCAGCCGGTCTAACAAAATCCATCCCCATTCCTTATGTAACGCAACGGTGTGACTTCCCTTGCTCATATAAATCCGTTTTAAAACAGCATCCGTAAAGGTTTCCTCTTCTGTTTTCACCGTTCCAACCGCTTCTTTGTCTACAAGAATCTGGTTGGTTTTCTCTCCTCCGCAGGATGCGCTCACAAAATCCAGATCGTAAAAGCCATCCTCCGGAATCTCCACCTCAAATTCACAGGCATCTCCATCGTCTTCAAAGCCATCCACATACGTCTCTCCGGAAAACCCATCCACCTGGGGATCGGAAACAATCTTTACATTTCCCTGTAAGGTCATCTGTTCTGCTTCATAGGAAAGCCGCACCGTCGGTTCAAATTCCGAAGTTCCGTTCTCTTCTGTCCCCTTATTACCGCATCCTGTCAGTACCATTCCTAACACTCCCATCAGGATTGTTCCTACGAGAACTTTCTTGCTGCTCATCAGATAACCTTCCTTTAACTTTATTAGTAACCTTGTTTATAACTTTATTTATAACCTTTTGTTATACTTAAAAATATACTATCATTAACTCTTCTATACACCATTCATAATTGCTAATAATATTGTTTTCTTGCGCTTTTTGTAAATTTTGTACAGGTACACAAAATTAGCCCCCCTTTTTTGTGAATTATTACAGAAGATATGGATAAAAAAAGAGTTATGTAAAACAAAATGCATGTTTTACATAACTCTTAATAACCTTAATCGGTAAATTTTAATAAATTAAACCGGGTAAGCTGCATTCTTGGTATCTGCCTGTGTCAGATCTACCTTTTCCTGCTGTGCCTGACGATACTTGAAGAAGTCGGTAGCAACCTGCGGGAATAATGCGTAAGATAATACGTCTTCATCCTGCTGCTTCCATTCCTTCATTTCAGACTCTAACTTATCCATTTCGTTGGTTAAGCCTGCTGCATCTGCAGAACGAGAAGTGAATCTCTGTTCACCGGGAATAACCTTATCAATTACTTCCTGATTCATCGGCTTAACAGTCTGACCGTACTTACCACGAAGCAGATCCTTGAACTCACCTGTTGCCATCTTATATCTCTCGCCCATAAGAACGTTAAATACAGCCTGTGTACCAACGATCTGGGAAGAAGGAGTAACAAGAGGGGGTTCACCACAGTCCTTACGAACTCTCGGGATCTCTTCCAGCACATCCTGATACTTGTCTTCTGCATGCTGTTCCTTTAACTGGCTAACCATGTTGGAAAGCATACCGCCGGGTACCTGATATAATAAGGTCTTAATGTTAACGCCAAGAACCTTGGTGCTCATTAAGCCGCTCTCTAAGCACTGCTCACGGTAAGGTCTGAAGTAATCAGCAATCTCTGCAAGGAGATTCTGATCATATCCGGTATCATAAGGAGTTCCCTTGAAGGTCTCAACCATAACCTCTGTTGCAGGCTGGGAAGTACCCAGTGCAAACGGAGAAATTGCACAGTCAATCACATCAACGCCAGCTTCTACAGCCTTTAAGTAGGTCATGGAAGCTACACCGGAGGTATAATGGGTATGAAGCTGGATCGGGAGCTTGGTGTTCTCCTTCATTGCCTTGATAAGTTCTGCAGCCTTGTAAGGAACAAGCAGACCTGCCATATCCTTAATACAAATGGAATCAGCACCCATCTCTTCAATCTTCTTAGCCATATCTGCCCAGTACTCTAAGGTATAAGCATCACCTAAGGTATAGGATAAAGCAACCTGTGCCTCACCTCTGCCTTCCTGCTTCTTAATCTTCTCAGTTGCATCTACTGCAGCCTGTAAGTTACGAAGATCGTTCAAGCAGTCGAAAATACGGATTACATCAATACCGTTTGCAATAGACTTCTCTACGAAAGCATATACAACGTCATCTGCGTAAGGTCTGTATCCTAAAATATTCTGACCTCTGAAAAGCATCTGAAGCTTGGTATTCTTGAATCCATCTCTTAATTTACGAAGTCTGTCCCACGGATCCTCTTTCAGGAAACGAAGGGAAGCATCGAAAGTAGCTCCACCCCAGCACTCTACGGAATGATAGCCAACTTTATCCATCTTGTCAACGATTGGAAGCATGATTTCGGTAGGCATTCTTGTTGCAATCAGAGACTGATGTGCATCACGAAGAACGGTTTCCATAATTCCAACCGGCTTTTTAACCTGATCTGCCATTTTATTTTCCTCCATAATATTTGATCGTAACTGTTCAGTACCCTCACAGTTACGATGCAAAATCCATTCCAAATCGGCTTCGCCGATGGGATTTTGCATTACTGAATCATATTCTTACGGTCTCAGCAGCAAATGCTTCGACCTGTACTGAA
>CAVERH010000028.1:0-22313 GCA_963618065.1 bacterium
TGATGGCAGGGGGCTTGAAGAGCATATCCGTTATGGGAAGCATGCATGAAGTAGGCTACTGGGAAGGCGCGATTGATGAGAATACTCCATGCAACCCAATGTCAATGTATGGTGTGGCTAAAAATGCTTTGAGACAGGCTCTGCTATTAAAAACCAGGAACAGTGATATTGCAGTGCATTGGTTACGGGCGTATTATATTTATGGGGATGATATGCGGGGAAGCTCCATATTCTCGAAAATCGTACAGGCAGCAGAAGATGGGAAAGAAGAATTCCCATTTACTTCAGGAGAAAACCAGTATGATTTTATCCATATTGATGAATTGGCAAAACAAATTTACCATGCAAGTATACAGGATAAAGAGCAGGGAATCATTAATGTGTGTTCGGGGATACCGGTTCCTTTAAAAGATCAGGTAGAAAAGTTTATCCGGGATAAGAAGCTTAATATTTCACTGAAGTATGGAGCATATCCGGATAGAGAATACGATTCCCCCAAAGTATGGGGAAATCCTGAGAGAATAAATCGTATTATGGGAGCAAAGTAAAGTGAAAAAGCAGGCATTCAGTGGAGAAGATGTGACAATTGTAGTTTGTGCTTATAAGGAATGTGAGTATCTGGAAGAAAGCATTTTGTCAGTGATAAATCAAAGTGTAAAGACCAGGGTGGTCATTTCAACATCTACTCCGAATGATTTTATCAATGGATTGGCAGAGAAGTATCATTTAGAAGTGTGGATCAATCCGGATGGTGGACATGCAAAGGATTATAATTTTGCAATCCAAAGGACAAGTACACCTGTTTGCATTATGGCACATCAGGATGATTTAATGCACACTGATTTTGTAAAGAAAAGTCTGGAAGCGATTAATGATTCGGATAGACCAATTATTGCATTCACGGATTATAAGGAAATGCATGGAACGACGATAGATAAAGCAGATTCCCAAATGGTACGAATCAAGCGCTTTCTGTTATGGCCCATGAAAATCAAGTGGTTGAGCAACACGGTTTTCGGGAAGAGGCTCTGTCAATGCTTAGGTGATCCGATCACGCATCCAAGTGTGACGTATATTAAGTCGGAAATGCCGGAGGATTGTTTCAGGGAGCAGTACAGGTCCGCAATGGACTGGGATTTGTGGGAGAGACTTTCCAAGCAGCCGGGGAGATTTGTTTATGTGGATGAAGTTCTTTTCTTCCACAGAATGCATGAACAGACAGCAACGGCGAAACTTATTGGAAATTCCGGCCGCAGAAGTGAGGAAGACTACGAGCTGTTATGCAGGTTTTGGGCAAAGTGGATTGCCCGGATTATTATGAAGTTCTATAAAAAGGCACAGACTTTTTATTAGTTAGACCAGAAAAGATGGAAGGGACCATGTATAAAAAAGCGAAGCCATATCTGATCAGTTTGATTTTTGCAGTATATGTAATATTTAATGTAGTACTGTTGTGCTTTCATGCACCATGGCGGGATGAGGCAAATGTCTGGCTTATGGCGCGTGATTTAAGTCCGTTGCAGTTATTAAGAGAGATTAAATACCAGGGGCATCCTTGCCTGTGGTATTTTCTTGTTATGCCATTTGCTAAATTAGGATTGCCATTTCGTACGATAGGGATTATCAGCACCATAGTTATGACGGTGGCAGCGGGGATCTATTTGTGGAAAGGACCACAGTGGATTGGAATAAAGGCATTAGTTGTATTTTCACCGGTATTTACCTATTTCTATCCGACGATTGCTCGGAATTACTGTTTGATAGCCTTGATTTTGATCCTGCTGGCCTGGAACTATTCAGAGAGAAATGCACATCCGGTTCGTTATGGAATATTGCTTGGGTTGTTAGTTCAGGCTGATACGATTGCCATTGCTCCGGCAGGTATGATTGCATTAGTCTGGTTTATCGAAAATGCTTATAATAGAATTCATACCGGATCTATGAAGCATTTAGGGAATTGTCTTAAGGGAATCTGGATTCCGTTTGTTAGTCTCTTGTTTTGGATTGCGCAGTTTTATCAGGTTTCAGACAGCCCGATGTTTGAATTTCAAAAGTTTGGAGCACGTGAACTGCTTTGTGAAATCCGCAACTATGCTTATATCATTTTGATACGTTTGACCGGCTTCAGCCAGACTGTGTGTACTCTCTTTTTTGTGCTTCTTCTGCTGGCAGCAGTGATTGTTTCATACCGGCTGCGCAACATGGGAGCTGCTATGGTTATGCTGCTTAGCTATCTGTTTCAGTGTGTGTTCAGTGTAATGGTCTATCAGCTTCATATCTGGCATTATCTTTCCCTTGCCTTTACACTATTGTGGATGATGTGGGCAATGCAAAAGACTGCCGAGGAAAAGAAAAGGGAAAAGGACAGGATTTATCAGGTGGCGGCAGGGGTGCTGCAGGTTCTGACCGGAATTCTTGCAGTGGCAATGCTCCTGCATTGGAACTCTGAGGCGGAGCCATCGAATCTTCAGCAGGCATTCTATGGAAGCTATTCAGACGGACAGAATGCGGCAGAGTTCATCCGGGAGGAGATTGCGCCTGATGAAATTATACTTTCAACGGATGTGCCAATGGAATCTACGATATTGGCCTATTTGAAGGATTACCGGTTTTATTATGCAGGAAGTGGAAAGGTTACTTCCTATGCGGATTGGAGTAAAGAGCAGAGTCAGACAATATCATGGAACCGGATAATTACATGGTGCAAAGAAAGCTTTCCGGAGAAAGATTATATTTATCTTATACAGGGCAGCAACTCGTGCATTACGGATCCGGAGAAGCTGGAGGGACAGGAATGTATTTATGAGACGGAAGGCTCTACAGTTCGTGGCGAAGAATATAGAATATACCGGATTGCCCTGAAGAATGAGAAAGGATAGAGGCTGAACCGTGGGATGCTGATTTGACGCTGATCAGGCAAAATGATATAATTAATTGCTTTATAAAAGGCAGAGTTGTGTATGTTATATTAACCGGAAAAGAGAAAATGAGAGATGTCATTACGTGGAAAAAGTATTTTTGTAGGTAGTATTAGTTTCTTTGTTTTTGCATTGCTACGCTGTTTTGTCCCATTAAGAAATATCGGATTTTTTGTTGTGGCCTGTACGGTCTTCGTGATAGCGGCAGTATTATTTTACATAATATCAGGCAGATTAAAGCCGGAATGGTCTGACAAAGCAGAAAAAATATGGTGTGTATTACCGGTTGGAGCACTCATTATCTGGATGATATTATTTTATATTAATGAAACCAATACGGAACAGGCGCTGAATGCAGATGAACTGATACGAAGAACATTTCCCTTTCCGCTCTGGATAACGCTGATGCTTGGCGGAACGGTGGTATGTCTTTTTCTTTTAAAGAGGTCTTCAACAGAAAAAGTATATGGAATGAATAGGATTGTACGGGTTGTAATTACAGTTTTGTTTACGATTGGTACATCGGTTCAATTTTATGCACCGAATATTTTTCAGGATGTTCAGGGAGGAACATATCACAGCCATGCATATACCAACAGTATTATAAATGCATGCTGGCTTATACCATATAGCCATCATATGGAATCCTTATATGGGCATTATGCGATTCTTTATATGCCGGTTTTGAAAGCATTGCACAGATTTCTTCATGTGGACTATCTGACGGGAATCTGGATAGTGACCGCCGTGATTGCAGGGGTATCGATCCTGTTGTTTGCATATATTTTAAATTATTTTGCTAAAAGCAATGTGATTTATTATCTGGGATTGTTTGCCATTGGTGAGGAGTATTTCATGCTGATGCAGGGGGGTGTATATATGCAGGTGCATCCTCATAGAATGATATTCCCGGTTGCTGTAGCAGCACTTGCCTTACTCGAACATAGAAAACAAAAGCGGTATCACGTGCTTTCTGTTATTTTGCTGACATTGTCTTTTGTCTGGTCAACAGAAGTGGGAATTGTTACTATGCTGGCTTATGCAGCGTATAGCTGGGCATGGTATACCATGGATGGTGAGAAGTTTTCAGTCCGTAAAGCAGGGCTGTTATTCAGAGAGGGCGCTATTTATGTATTATTGCCATTTGCCCTGGCCTATGGTGTGATTAATGGATATAATCTTTTGGCAGGTGGCAGTATTTTGAACTTCAAAGAATTTATGTTCCCACTTATTTCAGATAGGGGATATATTGGCAGTATAGAGCTGCCGCTTCCTGATGTGACACATACATGGATTGGATCTGCTGTCCTGTTCCTTGCAATTACGGTTATGTCTTTGTTTTACCTGTTACTGCCCAAAAAGGGAGAGGAAAAGGGAGAAAAGCCGTATTATTTCCTTCTGGGAATCATGTGTCTTGGATTAATGCTGTATTATATTAATCGACCTGTGGAAGGCTGTATGTTTATTGTTATGTTTCTGATGCTGATCATACAGGCAATTATTCTTCAAAAGAGCCAGAAGGTATATTTGGAGTGGAAAGAAAGCAAAGAAGCATTATTTGCCAGACCACAGCGGTTCCTGTTTCTTTCATTACGAATTATTACTACATTTATTTTGTTTATTATGGCCTTCGACAGCCTGTATTCTATGCCTTCTGCATGGAAAAAATCGGCTGAGACCATATGGAAACGGGATGAGCTTGTTGAGTTCGCAGAGTATATTTGGATACAAATTCCGCCGAATGCCAAATCTTTTGGAGAAGGTGTTCCGGAACTGATGGCACTGATAGACAGGGATACTCATTTGCACACGACGGAATGGTCTTACCGGAACACTCCTCTTGATACGATGGAAATGGTGCGAAAGGATCTGGAGGACGAAGAATGGTTTTTCTGTTCAACCGCGAGTCTTTATTATATGCAATGTGAATATCCGGGACTGACAGACCACTTTTATCTTCATGAGACATTTGAATATAATGGAGCAGAGTTTGCCTTTTTTAGAAAAACAGAGGAATAAAACCGGAGTGAAGCTTATGGGAGAAATGTATGACAGAATTATTATTGGAGCAGGTCTATATGGATTGTATGCGGCCGGGTTTTGCGGAAAGCGGGGACAAAAGGTTTTAGTTCTGGAATACGATCAGGCACCGTTTGAGCGTGCAACTTATATTAATCAGGCGAGAGTTCACATGGGCTATCATTATCCGAGAAGCCTGACAACCGCAGTAAAATCGGCAGGCTATTTCAGGCGTTTTGTAGAGGATTTTGGATTTTGTATTTATGATCAGTTCGATCAGGTATACGCTACATCAGATAAGTTTTCCTGGACGAATGCCCGGCAATTTATGGATTTTTGTAAGGCGGCCGGAATTCGGTGTGATGAGATATCTCCGTCCTGCTATTTTAAGCCCGGAATGTGTGATGGGGCTTTTCTGACTCAGGAATATACTTATGATGCCAAAATTCTCCAAAAATATTATGAGCAGGAATTGGAAGAGCTTCCCAATGTTACCATCGTCTATGGAGCAAGAATAGAAAGGATCATTAAAAAGCATAATTCATTTGAGGTATGGCTGCATGGTGATGTCAGAATGGAGGCTCCGTTTGTGCTGAATGCAACCTATGCATCTGTAAATCAGGTGATCAATAAGCTCGAAGGGCTGGATCATACATTCTTTGATATTAAATATGAGCTTTGTGAAATTATTCTCTGTGAGCCGTCTCAGGCTCTTAAAGGTGCCGGAATTACAGTGATGGATGGACCGTTCTTTTCTATCATGCCTTTTGGAAGGACAGGACTTCATTCATTGACATCGGTAACCTTTACGCCTCATGTGACTTCATACGATGAATTTCCTTCTTTTAAATGTCAGAGAGGAATTCAGAGTTCGAATTTTACGTGTTCGGAGGATAATTTGGGAAATTGTAACAGATGTCCTCATAAACCGGATTCAGCGTGGCCATATATGTCACATCTGGCAGATAAGTATTTGAAAGATGAATATACCTATACTTATAGAGAATCCTTGTATTCTATGAAACCTATTCTGAAATCCTCAGAGGTAGATGATTCCAGACCCACAGCAATCAGGGTGCTCAGTGAAGCGCCTGTTTTTATCAGCGTACTTTCCGGAAAGATAAATACAGTGTATGATTTGGACGAATATTTAATGTAAATATGGGAGAATAAGGAATAAGATGCAGAAAGAGAAGAAATTTATATCTGTAGTGGTGTATCTTCATAATGTTGAAGGGTATATTGATTATTTTCTGGATAAAGTTCTGCCAATATGTAACAGCCATTTTCAGGAATTTGAGATAGTCTGCGTGGATGACGGCTGTACGGATAGTACAATTCCCAAACTGCGGGAGTATATTGAGAATAATCAGATAAAGGCAATGGTGAATATTATTCATATGAGCTTCTTCCAGGGACTGGAAAGTGCGATGAATGCCGGACGTGATATTGCTATTGGAGACTTTGTATTCGAATTTGACGACACATTTGTGGACTATGAACCTGAGTTAATTATGAGGGTTTATGAGAAACTGCTGGAAGGAAATGATATTGTAGCAGCCAGAAGCAAGGGAAGGGTCAGATGGACCTCCAGACTTTTTTATCTGTTGTACAACAGCACCAGCCGGACAAGCGGCAGAATAGGGCCTGAAACCTTTCGGATTATATCAAGGCGTGCAATCAACAGAATTAAGTCTATGGGGCAATATATTCCTTACCGTAAAGCAGTATATATGAATTGTGGACTTAAAAATGCGACCATTGCCTATGAAAGTAAGGATAGAATGGCTAGGATAAAGAATAAAACGATAACACGGGAACGTACTGCATTGGCGTTAGATTCCTTTATCTATTTTACCAATGCAATGGAGAAATTGTCAGCAGTATTGAGCGGTGTGTTCCTGCTTTTGACTATAGGCATGGGAATCTATGTCATGAGTGACTTTTTTAATTCCAGCAAGCCGGTGGAAGGCTGGCTTTCAACCATGAGCTTTCTGGCACTGGGCTTTTTTGGAGTATTTGCGTTGCTTACCATTATTCTCAAATATCTGTCAGTACTATTAAACCTGGTATTTCGGCAGCAAAGATATCTTGTAGCAGATATAGAAAAGGTGGTTAAAAACTAAGAAGCTTATGGCGGGGATAAACATAAGCTGATGATAGAGGTACATGAAGCATGAATCAGAATGAGCTGAGCATTAATCTTTTATTTCCGGTTTTGAATGAACGTTTGAGGCTGCGCAATGGCATTGAGAAATCTATGGCATATTTAAAGGAGAATGTGACAATTCCTTTTCACCTGATGATTCTTGATAATGGTTCGGATGATGAGACGCCTCAGATCGGGCGGGAACTGGAAGAAAAGTATCCTGAGGTGACCTACGTAAGAATAAATGAGCGTGGTGTTGGCGTTGCCTTTCGAAAAGGAATTGAGCTAAACAACAGTGATATAGTTGGGTATATGGATATTGACTTATCAACAGATCTGAAATATCTGAGTAAAACGATAGAATTGTTTCAGAAAAATCCGGAGCTCCAATATGTTAATGGAAGCAGATTCAGCAGGGAATCGAATACCAGAGGACGCAAGTGGTATCGAAAGATTACATCCATGGGGCTTGTTTTTCTGCTGAAAACACTCTTTCACATGAAAGCAACAGATGCTGTGTGTGGATTTACCTTCCTTCGAAAGGACGCAGCTGAACAGTTAGTGAAGGAGTGCAGTGATGATAATGGCTGGTTTTATACGGTTGAGTTTTTGCTTCGCGCAGAGCGGAATCATATGAACATTTATGATATGCCGGTGGAGTGGCAGGAGGATTATAATACAACCGTTAAAGTCTGGAAAACCATTAAAAATTATATTATACGAATTTATAAATTAAAAAAGGCGTTCAGGCAGGAGGATAAGGCACGTGCTAAAAAGAATTGATTTAACCAGAGATTATCAGAAGCACAAAGAAGAATATTTGGAAGCAATTAAAAAGGTGTGTGAGGAGGCTGCTTTTTCCGGCGGAAAGTATGCAGATAAATTTGATAAAGAATTTGCTGCTTTTTGCGGAGTGCCTTATGCGGTTGGCGTGAATAACGGAACGAGTGCGCTGCATTGTGCCGTTGCAGCATTGGGAATTGGTTCCGGAGACGAAGTGATTGTACCTGCGAATACATATATTGCTACCGCATGGGGAGTTACTTATACAGGAGCAACTCCGGTATTTGTAGATTGCACCCCGGATACATGGGAAATCGATCCCGATAAAATAGAAGAGAAAATTACCGGTAAAACGAAGGCGATTATCGGAGTTCATCTCTATGGTCAGCCGTTTGAATTTAATAAAGTTAAGAAAATTGCAGACAAATATGGTTTGTATGTGGTAGAGGATTGTGCACAGGCACATGGTGCATTATATGAGGATAAGAAAGTGGGTACATTAGGAGAGATGGGGTGCTTCAGCTTTTATCCGGGTAAGAACCTGTACGCATTTGGAGAAGGAGGAAGTGTTACCTGTAAAAAAGAAGAGTATTATGATTGTATGACTACCATGAAAAATCAGGGATGCCATGTACGTTATTATCATGACATGATTGGATATAATTATCGTCTGGAAGGAATGCAGGGCGCAGTACTCAGTGTCGGACTGAAATACCTGCCGGAATGGACACAGAGAAGAAAAGTAATTGGCAGGAGATATATACGGGAAATTACGAATCCGTTATTTACGATGCAGTCTCATCCTGAAAATACAGATCCGGTGTTTCACTTGTTTGTTGTTACGGTGGAGGATCCGGACGACCTGATTGAATACATGAATGAAAAGGGGATGGAGTGTAATAAGCATTATCCGGTTCCCTGTCATTTGCAAAAGGCCTATACGCATTTGGGATATAAAGAGGGAGACTGTCCCAATGCAGAGCACCTTGCGAAGCATTGCGTAACCTTACCGCTGTTTCCGGAAATGACGGATGAGGAGGTTGCAATGGTCATTGACGCATGTAACCAATATAAGGGAAAAGACAGATAATTTATGATGAAAAAAGAGGAAAGTATAGAGAATTTATGATGAAAGAAAAAATAACACATTGGATAACGCCCAAAAGAATCGCTTTTTTCCTGACCATTGTATATTTAGGAAGCCTGATTCCGGTTTTGTGGATTGGATGGTACAATTATCCGAGCGCAGATGATTATTCTATTGGCAGTAATTGCAGGCAGGTATGGGTAAACAGTCATAACCTGTTCGCTGTTCTCGGTGCCGGAATTGCAAGAGCAGCCGAGGACTG
The DNA here is from genome assembly GCA_963618065.1 of bacterium. Lineage (GTDB taxonomy): Bacteria > Bacillota > Clostridia > Lachnospirales > Lachnospiraceae > Suilimivivens. The sequence continues at coordinate 9,219 of CAVERH010000028.1, forward strand.
GGTAAATTGGATGGGATATTTTACCTCCAATTTTCTGATGGCTGTTCCGCCCAGTGTGTTTGGAGAACGGTTTTATGTATTGACGGTATGGATCATGGTTTTCATGCTCAGCTTCTCGACATGGTATTTACTGAGAAATATCTTTGTGAAGGTATTTAAAGCGGATAAATATATTTCCCATAGTATTATTATGTGCATGCTTTTTATTACAGTACAATGCATGGAAGGAAGAGTAGAAGCCTTTTACTGGTATGCCGGAGCAGCTAACTATATGTTAATACACAGTCTGAGCCTGTTCTTCTTTGGCGTATTGATTGCGGCTGTTTACGATCGTGGAAGGAGGAGAATCGCAGACCTGGTGCTTGCGGGCATTCTTGGCTTCCTGGTAGGCGGGGGCAATCAGATGACCGCATTAAATGTAACGGTAATTATGCTGGTTGTTATTGGATTTGGAGTGGTCTTAAAAAAATGGAAGGAGTATAAGCTCTTATTGATTCCCATTGCGTTTTCCTTGCTGGGATTTATATTAAATGTAGCAGCTCCGGGTAACTGGATCAGGGCAGAGGGAACGAATGGAATGAATCCTTTAAAAGCTGTTTTCATTTCCTTTTATTATTGTCTGGATTATTGTATGGATCAGTGGTCCGGATGGCCCGTTGCAATTTTAGTCATCATACTGATTCCATTATTCTGGAAGGCATTGGGAAATACAACATTTCGTTTTCCCTGTCCATTGATTGTAGTTGGGTTTGGATATTGTCTTGTTTCAGCTATGATGACCCCTCCGTTGTTTGCCGTGGGAAGCATGGAAGCAGCAAGACTGCAGGCTTTAACCTACACAATGTATCTGTTGATACTTACATTATGTGAGGGATATGTGATTGGATATCTGCGTCAACGGTTGTATCTTAAGGGAAAAGAAGAGGAAAAAGACTTTTCACCTGCACAGGCATGGTGTGTGGCGGGATGTATTCTATTCTTTGCAGCAGCTTCGGTATTAACTGTCATTCCGGATCCTCATTATTTTGTTATGTCGTCCGCGATAACTGATCTGGCCAATGGAAGTGCACAGGCATATGGAAATGCACTCAATGAAAGAATGAAGTTATATGAAAGTGGAGAGAAGAACATAGAAGTGGATCCACTTCCAACCCAACCGGCATTACTGTATTTTACAGACATCGAACAAAATTCCGATGACTGGAAAAACAGAGGAATCTGTAGATTTTATGGGTTGGAATCGGTTACGTTATTGCCTTGAGGTTAGTTTCCAGAATCCCCATGCGGCCATAGGAAGACATAAAACGAAATAGCATAATCCGTAACGACCTCCGGCTTCCCAGAAAAGGTGGAAGAAATAACCGCCGAATACACACAGGGAAAGCAGCGTATTGGTCAATTCGTGTTTCTTTAAGCTACAGAAGGCAAATATACTGCTGCCAAGGAGAATGGTGAAATGATAAAAATTCATCATGGCTTCTAAGATAAAACGTCCGTTTCCATAGATGAAATACAATGCCAGATCAGATTGGTCATCCCGGTGGCGGCTATACCATTCGATGGTGATCTGTGCCTGATATCCGGGATCGTTCCATTGAGAAATAAATTTCCTGTAAAAGAATTTCAGGCAGGTCTTAGGATGGTCTGCAAATTCCTGAACGGATTGCTTAATGGAATTGATGCAGGCATCGGTAGTTGCGGAGGTATCAAAGTTATTTTCGGTATAAACATCCCAGTTATATGAGTTGTACCAGCCATTTTCAATATAGTCATTGGATTGTAACCCCATGGCAATCCAGGCAACTTTGGGGATGCCGGAGGGAATATGCTCAAGACCGGCAGCGTGGGCATAGTAGGTATTTACTGCAGTGTTCATGATATATGGAGTGCCGATCAGAAGTAACAGGAACAGGACAACAAACTTATCCTTGTGGCAGATCATATGCAGGAACAGAATAATAATTGCAGCTATAAGAATAATTGAGGAATTGGATTTTAACTGAATCGAAAGGGTCATTAAAACAATCGCAGGGATGGAATAAATCCGTTTCTGCGTATTTAAATAACGGACAATATAATAGATAGCCGGACCAATAAGGCCCAGGGAAGGAATATCGCCATATATAAATGTTGTATATAAATATAAAGGAATCAGACCGATACATAATAACGAAAGCAGGATCTGGATCTGAGGCTTGTGAAACATTTCATCGGAAATGCGGTGCAGGTAATATACGGTTGAAACAATAGCGATTACATTCAGAAATTGCAGAACGGTATAGTTTTCAATACCAAAAACAGCATAGGTGACTTCTAATAAGGCAATCATACCAAGCTGATGAGGGTAATGGACCAGGTAGCCGTTTCCGGTAAGAGAGGAATAGTCTCCGTTCAGAAAGTCAATGGCAATATCACTCAGATATGCGCTGTCACATGCTACTCTTACACGAAAAAGAAAGATAATGAACAAACTGATAAAAACAGCCCAGATTAAGGAAAATTTTTCGAAAGCAGAACAGATTTCGGTTGTAATTTCTTTCTTTTTAAAACAGTATGTTAATCCGGTGATAAGGAGTAAAACAAGTACAAGCAGTAATAAAGGCTGATCGGATTTGTACAGTGGCTTTTCCGTATCAAGATAAAGCTCCATATAGGTGGTCTGGAACATTGAAAAAAGCATATTTGCTGCAACTAAAATAAAAAAAGGTAACAAATATACTAAGGTAAGCAGATATATGATTTTTTCTTTCAGGGACATTGATTTAAAAGAATTCATTTTTTTCTCCATAAGCATTTATTCAATAAAAGTATAGTTGGTTATCCGGGGTTTTTCAAGACTTGATTGATTTTATATGGCTTTGTAAGTGACTGGAATATTTTATGGAAAATCGCATATTTTATATAAGAAAGTCTTAATTATTTCTTAAGTAACTTTACTATTATGAAAAATATGTTATCCTAAAACCAATTAATACAGATAAAGGTTGGTGAGGCGTTTATGTGGAAAATAAAGAAAATTGCATTTGTAATTATAGTGGCTATACTGTGTTGTGCATGTACGAAAACGACAGAGGATGTCAATCAGACAGGAACGGATTCGGCACAAAGTGGCGAGACCGTTAATCTTCAGGAAGTTCTTGAAAGGATGAAATCAGAGCAGGCAACACCAACACCCTCGCCTACGCCCTCAGATGAGCCGGCTCCGACCAATGAGGACGATATTGTGTTCCCGGAGCATGAGCAGGTGATTACAGAGGAAGATCAGACAGAACCGCAGGGCAATGAGTTACAGCTGGTTTTTCTGGGAGACAGTATTTTTGACAATAATCGTGATGGTACAGGGGTACCATATTTAACTGCTGTTCAATGTAACGCAGATGTGTATAATCTTGCAATTGGAGGAACAACAGCTACCATCAAATTAACACAGTCGGCAGAAGATGAAAAATGGGAGTCTACAGGCCTGCAGGGAGTGGTAAAGGCTATGCAGAAGAAAATTCCTACTACAATTTTCGAAGGAACGAGAACAAAGCAAATTCTGGATAATCCCAATATTGATTTTTCAAAGACCGATTATTTTATTATTGAATATGGAATTAATGATTACTTCGAAGGAGCTCCAAGGAGCTATGATGACCAGCCGTACAGTGCATATACGTATTCGGGAGCTCTTCGGAATGCAATTTCGAATTTAAGGGAATTGGCACCGGATTGTACGATCATTTTATGCCCACCCCATTATTGTGTATTTTATAACGGAGATCGTTATGTTGGCGATAGCAATGTCACAGATAAAGGGGCCGGCACATTACGTGATTATATGGGAACCTGTGAGTATATTGCAGGGGAGCAGCAGACCTTATTCTTCAACAGCTATGATGATCTTGGAATAGATGCTTATGGTGCGGATAAATATCTGGAGGATGGAGTTCATCTGACCGCAGAGGCACGCCAGAATTATGCGGATGCATTAGCCAGGATCATATTAAAAAATGAAGAAACAAAAAATAATTAACCGGTGTGCAGCTAAAGGAGAATAATGTGAAAGAAGGCAGGCCTGAAACGCTCAGGTCTGTTTTTTTGCGCTTACAATATAAATTTATATCACAGTAATAATTGCAAAATACCATGTAATATGTCATACTTAACTATATATAATTATGGATAAACACAGATACTTTAGATAACAGGAGGTTATACCAGTGAGAATAAAGAGGGCATTAGCTGCAATATTGTGTTCTGCAATGTTACTTTCATCAGAAAGCTTTAGCATGGGTGTGCTTGCCAGTACATCGGAGAATGTGGAAGTGCAGATGCAGGATGATGTGGCAGCAGCGGGAGAAAACAAAGACGAGTTAGAGGAGCAGGGACAGGAACAGGAACAGGAGCAGGAATCTGAAGAAGTCCTGGAGCCGTCTGCCAGTCCTTCAGCGACGCCGCAGGAAACAGATGAACCGGAGGCAACAGAAGAGCCGACACAGGAACCAACACAGGAACCCACACTAATACCGACGCAGACACCGACCAAGACTCCGGAGGAAACCGAGAATCCATCGGAAACACCTTCGACAGTTCCGACAATATCTCCGAATTCCACAGAGTCACCGGATGCAACGCCGTCAATGGATCCTGAAAGCTCCGTGAGCCCGTCCGTAGTTCCATCTGCCACTCCGTCGATAGAGGCCGATAATCTTAATTTGGATCTGGTTCAGGGCAGCGAGGACTTTCTGGAAGTGGATGAAGAAGGCGTGCTTCGAATTAAAGAGGGGAAGGAACTTTATGGTTCCACCATTAAGATACCTAAAGAAGCAAAGAGAATTCCTTCTGGAATTTTCAATGAAAAAACTTCTGTAAAATACATTGTTTTTGAAGAGGGAAGCCAGCTTGAGCAAATAGATGCCGGAGCCTTTGAAGGCTGCGGAATAACTTCCATAGAGATTCCCGAAGGGGTGACCGGTATTGAAGATGCAGTATTCAAAAATTCTTATTTGTCTAAGATTACATTGAAAGGCAAAGTTACATCTATTGGTAAAGAAGCGTTTAGTGATACACCAATTGAGTCAATTTCCGGTTCGGAAATAACTTCAGTTGGAAACAGTGCTTTTTCCAATTGCTCTTCTTTGACGGAAGTAAGAATGCCTAAGCTTGTGACAATAGGAACCAGAGCATTTCAGTATTGTACGAAATTAAACAGTGGGATGGTTTGGAGCAGTCAACTTGTTTCAGTTGGAAAAGAGGCATTTAAGGGATGCGGGTTTGTTGATCTGGATATGTCTTCTGTAACAAATGAGGGAATTACGATAGAGGCCAGAGCATTTGAAGGCTGTACGAAGCTGTCATCAGTAACATTACCGGGATCCCTGTCAAATATAGAGACGGCATTGTTTAAAGGATGTACCTCTCTAAAGACGATTACTCTGCCCGATTCATTGGTATCAATAGGTGAAGATGGGTTTTCCGGTTGTAATTCGTTAGAGAGAATTATTATATTTGAGAAGATTCAGAAGATTCAGGCCAGAGCATTTGAAGGCTGCGAAGCATTGACAGAAATCAGTATTCTGAATCCCAAGCCGGAAGGAGATGACTTTACAATTGCGCAGAGTGCATTTCCCAACAAATCTGATAATTCCAAAGTGACGATGAAGGGATATGACGGGAAGGTTCAGGAGTATGCGGAAAGCCGTGGATATCAGTACCAGAGCCTTTTCCAAAAGTATCAGCTGTACTACATTAAGAACAGCAACGTTGATTTTAATTTTGATAAAGGAGAAGGAATATCGGGAGAGGAAATGACAGTTACCTTGACCGTTAAAAATGGCTACTGTCTTACCGGAACCGGACTTGTAGTTACCAGCGATGTGGCAAACATTAAACCTGAACTGGTAAGTACATCTGGCAATAAGAGCATATTCCGATTCTTCATGCCAGACGGCGAGGCAACAGTTTCTGCTTCGGTAGCCCTGGCGAAGGATGTGACAGGGGGCACAATGTCCTATGAGTTCCAGAGTGTGAATGGTTATATCGGATCTTTCGATAAACAGAAAAATCAGTTGACACTGGAAAAGACAGGACAGGAAACTGCTCTTCTTGTGAAGCTTAATGAAGATAAAATCGGCTCATGGATGCTGAATTACAAGAGCAATAATACAAATGTTGCTACAATATCGGATAAGGGTGTGATTTGTGCAAAGGGTAAGGGAACTGCAACGATCACAGCGACTTTAAGAAATGACTCGAAAAAGACGATCAGCTTTAAAGTGAACGTCGGAGAAGATGCGGTTGTAAATGAACTGAAATTGAATTTGGGAAAACCGTCCCGTGCAACCCTGAAAAGTGAAGAAATTGAAGACGAAGATGGGAATACGATCGTTTATCCGGTTATTGAGTATAACAAAGCGACTTTAGCATCACAAGCAAGAAGCTTTAACGTTTCATTCAAGGCGTTTGAGCAGGACAGTGATGTGAACTTACTTGTGAACTCTACCTGGAAAAGCATAGATAACAGTATTGCCAGTGTTAAGAGTGAAAAGAGTGCGGATAATACAAATACCATTACGGTAAAAAAGGGTGTTGAAGGAGAAACACTAATATCCGTATCCGTCCAAAATAAGGATTCAAATAAAACAGTATGTACACAGAGCTTTATTATCCGGGTCGTAGATGCAACCCCTCGATTGGCTGATAGCAAAATAGTAATTAACAGTCAGTCAACAGAGGGAACTTTGTTTGATCTTGTACCGGTTTATGGTTATAAAATTAGTGAAGATAGTACATTAAAGGTATGCCGTAGAGTTGTATCATCAGGGATTGTTCAGTATGAACCTGTCGATGAGCTTGCGGTTGTGAGTACAAGCGGAGATTATTACATAAAGGCAACAAATGATCTCACATTGGCTGCCGGCAAAACCATTACCTATAAAGGGAACAATATGCTTTATCTTCAGGGAGAGTTTGATGGAACAGGAGATACATTTATTGTTCCAATACCGGAACTTACCATTACGAATAAAGCATTAAATCCGTCTATACAGATAAAGGGCAAGATTAACCTCTTTTATAATAGTAATGCAGAACCTTCAGAGCAGGGAAGTGTCGTAGTTACTCAAAATATTAAGAATGAAAAGGTTTCAAAATACCAACTTGTTTCAGAGGCTAATTATCAAAAAGAGGGATCGGAAGCAGAGGATTCCTTTGCTGCCAACTTTAATGTTGTTACGCAGACAGATGGCAGTGCACTGATTACCCGCAGTAACAGAGAATCATTAGTACAAAAAAATGGAAAGAATGTTGTTGCCGGATATCTGTATATTTATTATGAAGGCTATAATGAGCCCATTAAGAAGAAAATAACAGTACCTACCTGTAATGTAAAACCCAATTATGAATTATCAGTGGGAACAGAAACTGCCAGCGTATATCGTGAAGATCAAGAGTATACGGTATATTTGAGAGATAAGAAAACAAAGAACAAGGTTGCATTAACAGAAAGCACGGAGCTTTCATTTGACTTCAATACTACGACAGAGGAATTATTCGACGGGGGACGTTTGGACGATGATTTGGCTAACGGTAATATTTTAATTAAAATTAATGGAAAACCCAGAGCAGGAAAGGCTGTAATTAACGTCAAGATGGATACCTGGGATAGTGAGCTTAAGTATACATTTAACTTAAAAATATCCACCAAGCATCCAACAGTGAAAGCAGTATCAAATAAGCTGATATTAAATACGTTGTGTAAAAATCAGGCGGCGGTCTTAGGTGTGTCGGTATCCGGAGAAGACGCTATATTCAGTGGCTTTGATATGAAGACACTGACTTATACAGGAAATAAAAAGTATAAGGATGCTGCTGAAAGCTTGATGAATGCAATGAAGAGAGATAGTGACGGACTTAAAGTTCTTCTTCCGGAGGAATCAGTTCAGGCAACGACCTATAATTTTAAGGTGATGCCCATGATCCGATATAAGGGCTCAGACATAGACTACTATGGTAATCAGATTACATTTAGTGTTACGGTTAAAAGTAATGATCCGGAAATAAAACTTGCGAAAAATACGTTTTCATTGAATGTAGTCTATCCGGGAAAAGAAAAAGTCAGTGTGGCATACAGTGTATTGAATGTTCCGGAGGGAATGTCATATGAGATTAAGGCAGATGATCTGAAATTAACTCCGGTTCAAACCAATAATAGTGGGGCGCTTGATACTAAACGTTATATCAATCTGACTATCGAAAATGATCAGATTACAGCACAACTCAAAGAAGAAACACCGACTAAGGCTTTCTCTTATGAATATTATGTGGATGGCCTTAAGATACGGATTGATGGGAATGATATTCCACTGAAGAAATTCAAGATTAAAGTAAGTGGCGTGAATAAGAACCCTGTGATTTCTGTATCGGGTAAGGGAACGATCAACCCGGTTAATCCCAATAGCCAGATTGTATATACGGCTAAAATCAGTAACATTAACAGTACGATAAAGGATGTGAAGATCTGGGAATTAAAGAGTAATGGTGATTACTATTACGATGGTACTGGTGAAAAGGCGGAAAACAGAATATCGGAACACTTTGAGGTGCGTCTGGATGGAAATAATGCCATTGTGACTGCAAAACAGGGAGTAACCTTGACTGCATCCACTCAGTACCGTATTAAAATTGCGTATATCTTAGAAGCAGTGCCGGATAAATATCAGGTTACTACGAAGGCATTTACGATTAAACCGGTGCAGACATTGCCTAAAATCAAAACAGATCGTACCAGTGCATATTTATATGCAGGACAGAACAGAGCGAAGACGGTTAACATTGGGATAACGCAGACAAGTGTACCGGAGGCTGAGATTACAAACGTGGTATTTGCTAAGAATACACCGGACAATGTGAAAAAGGCATATCGTGTATCTTACGATTCCTCAAACGGAGAGGTTACTCTTAAATTGGTTAATCCTGCAAGTGTGGTATTAAATAAAAAGTATACAATTACACTGGAGACAAAATGTAAAAATCAGTTAGAAAATTCGACAGGAACAACCTTCAAGGTAGATGTAACCGTGAGAAAATAGCAACAGGGAAAGGACGTGTCAGACCGATACGTCTTTTCTATTAACAGAGTCGAGTGATACACAGAATGAGAGAGGGGAAGAATATGAAGAAGAAAATCAGTTATCTGCTGCTCCTTGTTTTAATGATTCAATCTTTTTTGATGCAGCCGATAGCAGTGACTGCGGCCAATATTCCTGAGGGGGAAGTCGCAACAGGCAGAGAGGATAAACAAAATACAGGAGATGTAGAAGATACAGAAGATACAGAAGATACAGAAGATACAGAAGATACAGAGGGCAAGGATACAGAAATGCCTGAGCAAAGTGAAGGGAACATGGATAGTGAAGTGCCAACTAATGCTCCAATAGAAACTCCGAATGAAAATTTGGATGAGAAAGACGAGGAGATATCAGACCCGGAGAGCACGACATCTCCTGAAATACCACAGGAGACAACGGATATAACCGGTGAAGACACGGACAATGAACTAAACACAGAAGCAACACCGACACCGTCAGCAGCTCCGCAGAGCATACCGGAAGTGCAGGAGGAATATGTCAGCGCAAATGCCGGTCCGGTTTACCAGGAAGGTGCATTTGATGTAGTTGAAGATAATGCTCCTTCTTCTACGGATCCAATGGGGCTGGTACAGGCTATTGATTGGAATCAGATTGATGCGTATTTATATCAACAGTTCAGGGCCGGAAAAACAGATATTTCCCTGTCTCAATATAATATTCCCTCCTCCTATGCAGGAACACTTGTTTCCGGGGTAGTAAACGAACATCCGGATCTTTATGCGGTTGATGTAAGGAATACCTATACCTATTATTCATCATCCGGATATTGCGTGAAAATTGCAGCAACATATAATGCCGGATATGACGATGCAGTCTTTCAGGATGCGGTAAATGAGGCGTTAAGCAGTCTTGACTACAATATGGATGACATGCAGAAGGCGATCACATTACATGATTATCTGGTTTTGAATTGTGAGTATTATACAGATTCCAACACATATCCGGATACGGTTTATGATGCATATGCAGTACTGGTAGATCGGAAAGCAGTATGTCAGGGATATGCATTGGCTTATAAGTATTTGTTGAATCAGGCAGGTATTGATTGCTATATGGTTACAAGCAGTGCAATGAGTCATGCCTGGAATTTAGTTGAATTAAATGGACAGTACTATCAGGTTGATACTACCTGGGATGATCCTTTGCAGGACAGACTTGGTTATGCGCAGCATCGGTATATGTTTGTCAGTGATGAAGCATTTCAATCCAGCCGGAACCATTATCAATGGGAAGTTACCTATCGAAATCAGGCAATTAATTTGGTGGCAGCCGACACAACATATGATGATGCGTTTTGGGTTGACATTAATTCGCCTTTTATCATTAAGGATAATAATTTTTATTATGTGAATCGAAATACTAAGAAAATTACGAAGCGAGGATATACTACAGGGGAAGAAAGCAGCATATATGTTATTTCTGATACGTGGCGACCGACAAATAGTCCGTCAAGTTATTATACAGCCTCCTATTCGGGCTTGTTTGCACTGGGAGACCGGCTTTACTTCAATACACCGGATTATGTGTATAGTATTACCTGTGACGGAGATGACTTAAGACAGGAAACAGAGAAGCTGAGCGGAACAGCCGGATCGGTATATGGAATTACATATCGGGATGGTCTGGTGTACTATGTTCTTTATACTCAATACCAGTCTGTTAAAGAGACACCTTTAACAACTGAATTATTAAATGATCATGCAGTATCGGTATCGAAAATAACAGTGAATCCGTCAGAGCTGTCATTGGGAATGGGAGAAAAGTTTGAGCTTGAGGTACAGATTCTTCCTTCGGCAGCAGCAGGACGTGCTATAGAATGGCAGAGCAGTGATCCGGATGTTGCTGCTGTGGAAGAGGGGATGATTACAGCCGTCGGAAAAGGAACATGTACAATCACAGCCACGGTAGATGGGAAACAGTCTTCCTGTAAGGTCACAGTACGCCACAAAACAGATAATCCGGTATTCTATCCTGAATCAGGAACGATTGATTATGGAGAAACCGTCACGATTGCTTCGGAAGCAGGTGCAGATATTTATTATACGACGGATGGAAGCGAGTCGGCGTTAAAAGTAACAAAAAGCACAAAGAAATATGATAAACCCATTTCTTTGACAAAGGATACAGTGATTAAAGCTGTGGCAATATTGGAAAATGAGGATCCGAGTGAAGTAGTAACAGCAGAGTATCGGGTTTGTACGAATAATCTTTTGCTTGAGCAAAATAGTATAACGATGCTGGAGGGGGAACAAAAGAGCATCGGAGTAAAAGAGATACCGACATTACGAGAGGAAAAGGATATTTCCTGGAGCTCCGATGCACCACAGACAGCATCAGTGGATGACAATGGAATGATTACAGCAGTGCGGGAAGGAACTGCAATCATTACAGCTAAGGTGAGCGATCATAAAGATCGTATTATCACAGCAGAGATAGAAGTTACGGTAGAAGCGCCGGTTTATACAGTGCGTTTCATTGGAAATGAGAATGCTGCTCCGATCAGCGTTCAGTCTATTAAGGCAAGAAGAGATGCGGTTGCACCTAAGGAAGGAAGTTTTCATGTTCCCAATGGATACAAATTCATAGGTTGGAAAGAGGATTATACAAATATTCAGCAGGATCTGGATATTCATGCGGAGTATGAAACCATCACGTATAAAATTGATTATCAACTGAATGATGGAGTTATGGAATCGGAGAATCCGGGTACTTATACGGTAGAATCGTCTGCCATAGAATTAAAAAAACCGACACGTGATGGGTATAAGTTTGTTGGGTGGTATGAAAAGGAAGATTTTACCGGAAACAGTATTTCTGTCATTGAAAGCGGAAGCACGGGCGATTTGACATTATATGCAAAATGGAAAGATGAACGGGGACTTTGGTTTAAGTCAGAAGGAGCTTCAGAGGATAATGTTATCCCTACACAGGAATATACAGGAAAAGCAATAAAGCCTGTGATAGATATTTATTATGGCAGTGAATTATTGGATCCCAAAACGGATTATAGTATTACTTATCAGAACAACACCAGGGCATACCTGAATTCAACTGAAAGTTTAAATAATAAAAAGCCAACGATCCAGATAACGGGTAAGGGAAATTTTGCAGGGAAATTGGTATGCAATTTCGAAATAGCACCTAAAAATATCTCAGATGAAGATATTATCATTGATAATTTGTCGGCTGCCTATAATAAGGGAAAATACATCAAAGCATTACCACAAGTATATTGGAATGGTAAGAAACTGGCACAGAATAGGGATTATATAGTTGAATATCCGGATAGTGGGGAAGGTGCATATGCAGAACCCGGAGATTATAATATTGTAATAAAAGCAAAAGCCGGAAGTAATTTTTCGGGAGAGCGCAGCATATCTTTTCATATTACAGATCCGGTGCAGGAGCGTCTGCTCAGTAAAGTTACGATAGGAAAGATTGCGGATCAGAGATATCAGGGAAAGAAAATTGAATTTACCGGAGAACAGCTTCAGCTTAGGTTCCAAAAAGAATCATTGGTATTGGGGGAGGACTATGAAGTCGTTTATTCTGATCGGGACGATTACACGGAAATTGGCACACATGAAATTCTGATCAGAGGAAAAGGAATCTATAGCGGAGAGCGCAGGGTTAAATTTAAGATTGTCGGGCAATCCATAAAAGGTTGGAAGGTGACGGTACCGGAGCTTGTCTATAATGGTGAGTATCAGTCTCCTAAGATAGTTGTAACGGATGCAAAAAATAATCCTGTTGCGGAAGAGGGAAAGGATTATACGGTTCGTTATGAAAAGAACTGTGATGCCGGAACAGCCAAAGTGATCATAACAGGAATAGGATCTTATACGGGAACGATTACGAAAAATTGCAAAATCAAATCTTGTAATATAACGAATGATTCAGATTTCTGTATTGAATTTGCAAATGGAGACAGTAATCAAAGCTATGAAAAAGATGGAGCGAAGCC
>CAVERH010000028.1:22323-35363 GCA_963618065.1 bacterium
ATCGCTTACAGGAGGGAAAGGATTACAGCTTAGCTTATGCTAATAATAAATCGGAATCCTCCAATGCAAAGAAAAACCCGCTTATTACTGTGACGGGAAAGAAAAATTTCACTGGAAAGCGAACAATTGAATTTTCGATTAAAAAGCAGAATCTTGCAATGATGCAGATGACTGCACCCGATATGGTGGAAAATAAATCAGCAGGAAAATTTTTCAGTACGCCGGTATTAACAGATTTGAACGGTAAAAAACTGCAAAAAGGAAAAGACTATGAAGCACAGTTTACTTATGAGGATGTAAATGGAACGATTCTTTCTAAGAAAGATTGTCCTAAGGCTGGAGCTGTAATTAAGGTGACGGTAACTGGAAAAGGCAATTATGAAGGAACCTGCAGTACAACATTCCGGATTATTGCAAAGAATATGAATATTTCATCTGCTAAAGTGGCTTATAATACAAAGTTTTATTATACAGGTGAGCCGGTTACCTTAAGGAAAGAAGACATCATAGTTAAAATGGGAAAAACAGTTCTTTCGAATGACCAATTTGAAATTGTGGAAGACAGTTATGTCAGCAATATAAAGAAAGGCACGGCTAAGGTTACAATTAGAGGAAAAGGTGAATATGGAGGAACGAAGGTAATTAGTTTCAGTATTGCATCACAGAGTATGAAATGGTGGAGTAAAGAGTAAGCAGGAGACAACTGAGGATGAAAAACAGAAGATTTTGTAAATTACTTGCACTGTTTATGAGTATATCAATTGGAGTGGGATGTCTGACACCCACTCCGATTGTGCGTGCGGAGGAAGTGACACAGACAACGACGTCAGAGCTTCAGGAGGAAACTGTAATCGTATCTCCGTCAGAGCTGCCGGAAGCAACTGAAACAGCAGTGCCAATGGAATCCCCAGAGGAAACTGCAATGGTATCTCCGTCAGAGTTGCCGGAAGCAACCGAAGCTGCAGTGCCAACGGTCTCCCCGGAGGAGACAGCGACAGCATCTCCGTCCGGATCCCCGGAAGAGACAGCAACAGCATCTCCGTCCGGATCCCCGGAGGAAACAACAACAGCAGTACCAACACCGTCATCTATACCGGAGGGCGGAGACCTTGATTATATCCTGGGCCGTCCGATGACAGAGGAAGAAGTTGAAAAGCAGAAACAAGCTGTGCCTGCTTATCTGCCGGAATTACCTGAGGAAGAAATTGTAGAAGATTATTATGCTTATGTTAATTTTTTGACGGAGACTCCGAGCCAGTATGATTCCAGAGATTATGGATACGTGGCTGCGGAGGTCAGAAATCAGTCTCCGTATGGTTCCTGCTGGACTTATGCATCGATTGCTTCATTAGAGAGCAGTCTTTTGATGCAGGGTGTGGAGGATAAAGACAGTATAGACTTATCCGAATGGCATTTAGCATATTTTGCGACACATAGCGGTTCCGATAAACTTGGCAATACAACCGGGGATTATGTGAAGGAAAAATCCGGGACCAGATATATGGAGCTTGGTGGCAATGCGTTGATGGCAACAGTAGCGCTGTCTAACTGGAAAGGGGCGGCAAGAGAATCGGATTATCCGGGAAACAGTGACCGTGAGACACTTGATGCAGCGGGAGAAGCTTTGACTCCGGATGATGCATGGATGGGAACTGTATATCATTTACAGGACTGCTACATGGCACCTGCAGAGGATCGGACAGCAGTAAAGCAGCTGATTATGGCAAATGGAAGTGTATATGGCAGTTATTATCACCTGGACAGCAATTATAATTATCAAACGGCAGCATATTATTGCACAGAAACCCGCCAAAATCACGCAATTACAGTGATTGGCTGGGACGATGATTACAGCAAGGATAATTTTAAAGTGAAACCGGAACAGGATGGTGCGTGGTTATGTAAAAATAGCTGGGGATCCTATTTTGGAATGTCCGGTTATTTTTATATTTCTTATTATGACTCTTCTTTCAATAATGGGAACGTGGCTGCCTTTAACGGAAGAGCGGCTGGTGAGAGGGAAAATAACTATTACTATAGTGGTGGGGTACACTATGGTACATATATATATTCAAACGGCATTGCCCAATGCTATGAGGCAAAAGCTAACCAGAATGGTGCGGAAGTTGTGAAAAGCGTAGGTTTTCATACACTTAGCGCCGATGTTGAATATCAGATACAGATATATAAGAATCCGAAAATGGTAGATGGTGTTATTGAAGACCCAACCAGTGGAGAACCGGTTTGGGAAGAGGAAGAATGCGGAGCGACCTCATTTGCGGGATATCATACCATAGAATTTGAAAATGAAGTATTCGTGGAAGAAGGTGATTGGTTTTCTGTTGTGATTTCATTTAATAAGTCGGTCGCAATCTTTGCAGATCAAACCTTTAGCATGTCGAATGGAGATGAATATGTTTATGAAAGTGTAAATGCTGCACAGCCGGGAGAAAGTTTTTCGAAACAGCAATATAATCCATACTACATTGATTTATATGAAAGCAGTGAAGGAAGCTATACACCTCGAATGAATGTTATTACGGAAAGTGTGGATATGGATCCTTTTGTAAATTTATATCAGCGTATATCTGATGAAGGCAACGCTTTGTTGGGAGAATACACATCGGTAGATGCTGCAATACAGGAATTACAAGCCATTGGTAATGAGAATGAAGAGTATATTATTGAAATATTGGGAGATGCGCAGCTTAAGAGCGGACTGGAGCTTCCGGACAATGTCGGAAAGCTTATGATAACAGGTCCTCTGAATTCTGAGGATCAGGTACAGCTTATAACAAAATCCGGTGCTGAGGAGGAAATAAAAGGATATTCTGATCTGGAAATCAGAAATCTGTCAATACAGGGAAGCCTTTATGAGGTGCCCGGAGATACTGCAATTGTCGTATATGGAAATGTCAGCGTATCAGGAAATGTTACATCAGAGGATTTCAGGATAGAGAAAGGCAGTCAGTGTGACATTCGGGGGAAGCTTGAGGTAAATGGACGAACAGAACTAAACGGAGGATCGGAAGCGGGAGAGAAGGCCCGATTGGAAGCACATAGTATTTATCTGAATAATACAGATATGTTCTATGCGGAAATCAAGGGATATGAGAATTTTCAGATTAACGGAACACTTGTAAGTGGAACTCCCGATAATAAGCTGATTACCTGTCAGAAGCTTGATACGGCCGGGGGTGTGATCGGTGTATATCTGTGTGTCAATAAGGCAGTGGTGCTGGATGATGATAAAAATCCGATAGAAATCAGTGTATTAAATGAACAGGGGTATCCGTGGTTAAAGGATTCACCGGCAGCAGCAGGAATATTGGTAAATGCCGGTCAGGCAGATGCTGTGAGCTTTTGTCCTTCTGAACAGAACTGCGCAGAGAGCCGGCCGAGGCTGATGAAGAAGGGCACCGGAATTTATGTGTATTATTCAAAAGAAGCGCCGGTTGAAGTTTTCCTGTCAGAAAATGGGAAAGAACAGTCACTTGCAAACTTCACGGATCTGGAGCAGGCTGTAAAATATGTGGATGGAAGAAAAGATAAATCGGCATCTTATATGATCAGTTTATATGATGATATTGGCAATGAAAAGGGTATGAAATTAAATCTGCCAACCTATGCAGGGTTTGTCACTTTAAGATCCGGAAACGCGGATGAAATTATAAAAATACGGTTAAATAATTCCATAACGCTTAAAACAGATACTGTTTTTGAAGGAATAAAGTTTGAGGTGATCACCTCTTCAAAAACAATGAATATTTCCGGTACAAAGCAATCCTTATTCTGGAGCAATTCTGAAATGGCAGAAGGCTCCCGGATCAATAATGTGAATCTTGCCGGTCTTTCGGTGCAGGAAGGAAGTACGTTTGATATCTGGGGAAAATCCAATATCGGTACATTACAGTTAGGAACGGCATCAGCTCTTAAAGTAATGGGTCAGAATACGGTGATTACCAACATCAGGGATTATATACCTTATGAGGGCAAGGGTGGTGAATCCACATTGTATGTTGGCATGAATGCAGGAGTGACTATTAAGGGAGAAGTGTCCTCACAGGAAGAAGGAAGGCTGCTTATCGGAAAAGAAGGAGCCCGGGAGCTTGAGAAGCTGTCAGATATTAAGAAGGAAAACCAATATCTTATTGCTGAGAACGCGGCAGCGTCCACATTTGCTTTTGAAAATAGTGATGCTGTTGGTGTGAAGCATGCGAAGGGAATTTATGAAGGTACACAGGAGAATATTGCGAATGGACTTATTCAGGTGAAGCTGGAAGAGAAAAATAATTCTCAAAATTACAGCTATTATATTGACTGGTATCAGGCCGTTCAGGAAATAAATTATTCAGGCAATTCAGAGGCGGATTATGAAATGTCTGTTCTTTCAGACATTGTTTATACAAAACGACTGGATGAGAAGGGAAAAGAGATAAAAACGACAGGCGTTTTCAGTCTGCCGGCTATGAATAAATGTAATTCCTTTACCGTTAAAGGAAATCATCATAAGGTTTCATTTGCCAGGGTAGATGTTGTAAATAACAGAAATATCCTTGAAGAGCTTTATCTGCTTCCACAGAATGATAAGATAGATCTCACTTTGAAATCGAATAAAAAAGGAGAAGGAACCCTTCTGTTGAGACATGTTCAGCAGGAGGAGAGTGTGTTAACGCTGTTCAGGAACATTACAGGCAGTGATAAGAAGACCATGTTGTGCCTCACAGACGATACGGAAATCACGGCAGCGGGTAATGTAAAGGGGATAGGAACCCTTTGCATCGGAGCAGATGAGGATGAACAGGAAGCCGGAGATGGCAGGCTGTTCGTATCCGGAACATTAAGCGCAGGTTTGTTGAATATCAGTTCATCCGTACCGGGAAGTCTGGAGAATTCTGCTGTAATTGTTACAGGTCAGATGACTGCCGAAAAATTAAATGGACAGAACGGAGTCCTTGTTATCAGACAGACATCTGCGAAAAATGCGGCTCCATTGGGAAAGGTGACCGGAGCTTCGGACAGAAGTACAGATGCACCATTGACAGTTCTGGTATTAAGACCGGATATTACATCCGTGAATCTGTATCGTCAGCGGGTAGCCGGGAAAGATACCCCATTCACAGACCGGACAGAGGGAATACCGTTAATTCAGGCTCCCGGTCTTTCGGCAGATATCATTACCACGGCACAGGTGGAAGAAACGGAAGCCGGATATGCGATTAAGCAGTTAAATGATGTTGTTCGTTATAAAGACGCTGCCGGATATATTTATGCAGGCAAAAAAGAAAATTTTGCAATATGCATTAAGGCGAGAAAGCAGGATGGAACCGAATTTAAGAGTTACGCAGAAAACTGGTATCAGGCGGTTCGTGATCTGGATAAAATGGGAAACAGCTATCCGGTATATGAATTGCAGTTATTGGAAAGCAGAGTATATTATACCGGCTGGGACAGCAAAAAGGCAGAGGAAAAGCCGGACACGCTGCGCCTTCCGTCTAAAGTAAAGGGAACACTGATTATCTGCAATGCTGAAAATGTAACAGCTGAATTAATTTATAAGGATGATATGAAAATACCGGATCAGTTAACTCTGGAATGGAACAACCTGTCATTTATGCAGGTAAACAATAAGGGAGAGCAGACAACGTGTGGAATCCGGATTGGAAATGCAGGAACCCTTGCATTGAAGGATTTTGGTACAAAGCAGATAGAGCTGGGAACAGTTACAGCTCCCAGAGGGAGTCTGGTACTTGAAAATTCATCTATAGACCTGGCCGGGAAAGCGGATATTCAGAACCTGTTTGTGAATGAGGGGGAAAATACAGTTCAGGCTAAGAGAGAACTAAACCTTCAAAATGTAAGAGGACTGGATCAGACCGGAAAGGTTATATTGGAAACCACGAGCCGGTATAAGGGTAAGGATGCCAAAAAACAGATGATCCAACTGTCCCAGATAGCAGTAACGGGAGAAATAGCAGGTAATGCAGAAGTGAAGCTTCGTATGGTGAAAGATACCGGAGAGAATTATGAAGCAGAGGAAATCATGCTTTTAACAGGTGAAAAACCATCTTTGCTGAAAAGACTCATGAAGGTTACAGGAAATGCGGCTGACGGACGGATAAAATTAATTGTCGGAGACGGCAGTAAGATAGAGGAGAATACAGGACATCTGATTACTCAGGGGGATGGAATTTATCTCATAAAAGAAAGCCCGGTCATTAAGGTGACATCTTCAGGAGGAATGACAGATGATTACATTGGATATTTCAGCAGCTGGCAGTCTGCATTGGAGGCAGTCTCTGCTTCGGTAAAGAGAGATCTTACGCTGGGAAAGGATAATCAAAAGGAGTATCAGATTATATTTTTAAAAGAAATTGATCAGGCGATCGGAGGTAAGATCCCTTCAAATGTTAAGAAATTATTGGTAACCAATTCAGGCGACAGCACAAGGATGAAATTGGTGGTGAAGGGTGATCTGAGCTTTGAGGGAAAGAGCGGAATACTTGCTTTTGAAAATATGGATATTGCAGTTTCCGGTAAAGTAAATGGTTACCAATTGAACCTGACACAATCCGGTCTCAGCGCAGCCGGAGATATTTCAATAAAAAGGACGGAATTAAACGAGGGTCTGCTTGAGGCATCCAATATTACAATTGGAGAGGAAGCATGGATGAATGGAGGTGTGGTGAAAGCCGCTGTTAATGATGCAGCCAATAGTGGCAGACTGAAGGTTAACAAACTGATTGCAGCAGAGGATCAGAACAGGGAGAACGATCTGATCGCAAAAGTAAATGCAAAGGGTATTTCACAGATTACGGTGGACGGTGCCGTGTACGGCGGAAGTGATTCCACGAAGGGCTTTTATATTGAATTGATGCAGAACAGGCAATGTACCGTTCCGGTATTGTGGAAGGAGGACATGCTGCTGCTTGCTGCAAAGAAGGCTGACAGTAGTATGTTCCGGCCAAAGGAGCAGGAACCTTCCGGAACAACAGTAATGCTGTATAAGAAAAATGGTGGAATCTATTATACAGAGTCCGGGGAAATGGGAGTTGTTCTGAAGAACGAAACTCAGGAAGAAAATACTCTTTTCCGGGGAAGCACTGTTCTTTTGGGAATAGAAGACGCTATGACGGAAATCAACAATCGAAAAGAAAAAAATGCAGTCTACCGTATTGTATTATTAAAGGATCAGGAGGTTCGAAACGTAAAACAGGAGTATAAAAGTCTTGTAATCCCCTCCATGGCTCAAAGAATCATAATAGAAGGGGAAACGGGCTTAAGCCTGGATGCGAAAAAACTGTCATATCTCGGCAGAATGGAAATCAAGGGAGAAGTGGTATTCAAAAATGTAAATCTGATAACATATAAAAAGTCCGGAAAGGGATATAAACAGGAAGGCCAGGTACTCAAAACCGGGAAAATGAGCCTGATTTGTGAAGATCAGGTGACAATTTGCGGGGATGCAGACATATATATGCTTGAACTGGAGGAAGAAACAAAGCTGTCTATGGAGGGAACCCTGAAAGTAAACCGGATTGATTATAAGAAGGATAGTTCCATCCTGATTGAAAAAGGAAACCCCATTGCACTCGCCGGTAATTTGACTGCAGTAACACAGGATAGTTCCTTTACAGTCATTTTGAATACACGAAGAAATATTAACAGCACACAGATTATTAAAATTACGGCACTATTCAGAAGACCTGATTTGCAGGGAATTATGGTAAGGAATCTTAATAGCAGTGAAAAATACTATATTTACCGCGAGGGAAGAAATGTATATGCCGGAATGAAATTATAGCGCTGACAAAATGTATTAATTTTAGTGCATTACCATATAAAAGTCTTGCGATCAGGCTACAACTTGTTATATACTAAAAATAGTATCTGTATAATCAATTAAAACGATAAATGAAAGAGAGGGGAAACAATGAAGAAGTACAGTGCGAAAGGAAAAAGATGGCTGGCAGGCATTCTGGCCATACTGATGATTGCTTCCGGAATGCTGAGTGTTCCGATAAGCGGATATGCTGCAGAGACAGTTGCAGATAACCTGGAAGCAGCCAAGGAACAAGTAGAAGAACCGGGAGAAGAACAAGAAGAACAAGAGGAACAAGAGGAACAGGGAGAAGAGGAACCAACACCGGAAGTGTCACCGGAAGTAAGTGCGACTCCGACATCGGAGGAGACATCACCGACTCTGGAAGAGAGTGCATCTTCAGCACCGGAACAGGAAGAAGAGGCATCTCCGTCCACAACACCGGAAGGTGAACCGACAGAAGAACCGGAGGCAACTCCTTCTGTTAGTCCGGTTCCGTCTGTTGAACCGTTGGTTCAGGCAGAGGAATTGGCTTATTTAGGAGACATTAATGAGTGGGATAATAATGGAAATTACAGCCTGGTCATTACGCAGAATAGTATGGAGGCTTATAATCTGGAGTGGAGTGCTGAGAATGTATTAAAGATTCTGGAAGCAAGAATGAAGGAAGATACAAGATTTATGTGTATCTTTCTTGATGGAACTACCGGAGACTGGACGCAGACGATATCGGAGTCCGTATGGAATCAGCTGGTAAGTCTTTTAAAGGAGGAAGAACATAATGCTGCTATTGGCGTGTTCAGAGAAGGCAATTCGAATGAATTGGATGTGACATGGACAATTTATGAACCTGTTCAGACTTCAAAGGAAGTTGATACATCCTTTTCCTATGAAATAACCGAATCCGCATTAAAATTTAAGGGGGCGAAAAGTGCACTCCCGACTAAATATGGCGTCTGCTCAGTAAGACTCGTGGCTCCAAAATCGAGGGAAGTATATGAAAATCTGAATCACTTTTGTGAAGAGAATCCTACCTGCAGTATCTATGATATGAATGGAAAGAAGATCAATGATTACGTCGATATGGGAAAATTTGAGGTGGATAATTATGCAGACATCTATCTATCTATCAGTGATAATTCTTATTATAAGATGCTTCAAAATGATACTGAATACCAGATTAGAGGGTATCTGGGTACGATTTGGGAAGGTGATAATGGGAATAAGAGCTTAGAAATTCAGGTTGATGGAAAGTCATTTACAGAGGAGCAGTTACTGAATATTCTGGAAGTAAATGAAGCACAGGGACCGTTTACCAATATTAACATCTGTCAGGAAAAAACCGACACCAATATAATCTGGAGCAGTGTAACCAATAAGGCGCGTAACATGCTGAAGGGGCAGAAGATATTGTACTGGGAATTTACAGAAAATGATACCGATCTTTCCCCGGGGTGGACAATATATGATCCTCAGGAGATGACTGCTGATATTGAGGTGGAGGCTAATCTCGAAAAGATCGATGGTGTTGTTAAATTCAGTGTGAACACAACAGAGATTCCGGCACAGAAAGTACAGGTAGGAATTCACGGATATTCGTACAAGGGAAACTACATAGGATTTGAAAGGATGAAAGCGATTCTGGGAGAGGAATCGAAGCTCCTTGCAGCGAGAAAAGAAGATGGAAGCGGAAGTGTGCCTGCATTTTATAGATTTGACGGCAATAATTATTTTGCCATCTTATATTTTGATGACATTACGGAATTAGAAGCCGGTGTGCAGTATATTCTGAGTGAGAGGCCATCGTATTGCGGCACAATTACGGAAACAAATGGCTGGAGAGAGCTTCTTGTTGATAACTCTTCGGGTGAATATACGAATGAAGAGCTGGTTGATATTTTAAATTTAAATAAGAGTGGAAGCTTCAACAAAGTACGGATATGGTTTGACCAGTCAAAAGAATGGGGAATACCGGCAGAAGTACATAATGCTGCCTGCAGGTTATTCCGGCAGAAGGAGACCTCTGATCCGAATGAAGTTGTAATTACTCAAATGGAATATCGTTATAAGAGTGAGGACAACTCTGTTATTGCATTGGATTTACATTTTCCCGAAACAATAGATGCTGATATTGATAATGGGGTACTTCCTGAGTTTTCAGCGAAAAATAATGGAGCCTATTATATAAACAATACATGTCAATATCCGGCTCAGAATGTGGACGTGACCTTTATTAAATACAATGATTCCACAGGGTTCGCAGATTTAAAGAGCTTTATGGGAACTGCAAAGGGCAGTGAGTTTACAGCATGGAGTGGGATGAATAAGATAACGGGTAAGTATTACTACTATACTAAAAGTAAAACCTATCCTGAACAGATGGCAATTCTTATTACGAATATTGATCAATTAGAATCCAGAGCAGAATATGCTGTAGATGGATATCAGGGAAGAGTAGAGGATAATAATCTGTATCTTAAAGCTGATGATATAGATAAAGCACAGTTTAGTGAGAAAGATATTCAGAACACGGTCAATTACTATAAAGGGCAGGAAAGAACATTCTCACATATTACTGTGGATCAGGATTACAGTGCTTCCAAAGCTACCGCATATACCATTCCAAAAGGAATGATTAATGCATTAAGGGAGATTTTAGGTGAGGAGGGAGAACTTGTATTCTGCATTTCCAGAGGAGTGACGACAGGAGAAGAATCAGATGCCCAATATTTACAGAATGATCTGAATCTGAATCTGGTAGCTCCGGGGGAAGCGTCTAAGGATATTACAATTAACATGACTCTTACACCTGTAGCCAATCAGGGGGTAACCTTTAAGATTAATAAGAGCAAAATTGAGGCGAATGCAAGTGAAGTCGGATTACAGGTATATGTAAATCCGGAGGCTGATCTTGGAAGCAGAATTCACTCAGTATTAGGGGATCCGAATCCGGATGAGAATCAGGTTATTGTATTAAAGAATGGCGGCGTGGATAGGTATTTATACTTTGAGTATAGTGAAGTAGATGGAAATTACAGTCTGTTTTTCGGAAATATTGATAACTGGGAAAAGGATGTAACATATAACATTGTTACATGGAAAACACCGTTGGATAGTGAAGAACAGCCGGTAGAATTTGAAAAGGGCCGGACGGTTTCTCTGAGGGCAGTTCATCCGGATTATGAGGGAATGAAGGTTACCTGGAAGTCCTATAGTAGTGGAGTAGTATCAGATATTTCTGCAGATGGTGAAATGTCTATATTGGGAGATCCTGATAATGCTTTCTATTATTCCGCAACTTATGTAAAGAATAAGGTTACATATGTGGATTATTGGAAGGGAGAGGTTAAGCAGGCAAGCATCGATAGCATCTCATTTAACCGGAATAAGCTGGTAATGGTTCTTCCGGATGATAACGATACAAACATATCTGATGAAGAGAAGGAGAATCAGAAGAAAGGTTATCTCAATGTGAGATTCAATCCTTCAACAGCAGCAGTTGACCCTGCTGAATTGACATGGAGTGTTGATGGTGAGGATGTTGTAAAGCTGCTTACTAATGAAGAAGGTAAAAACACCGGTGAATTTAAGGTATGCAAAGCCGGAACAGCAGTAATTGAAGCAGTTTATCCGGATACAGATGTAAAAGCATCCTGTACGATTGTGGTACAGGAGCCACTTACGGATGACACCATAGGCATGAATGAAATGGATAATCTTTATGCGGTATTAAACTTTGACAAGACTCTGGCTGATGTAACATTACCTGACGGCTGGATGTGGAAAATACCGGCAACGAAGCTTGCTGATTATGGTGATGCACAGGGGTATAATTTCCCGGCAGTATACACAGCAAAGGATGGAAGATCTGTTTCCAGAATGCTTTATGTAAGATTTGTAAAGATTGATAGTATCAGTATTACAGCCCTTACAATGTTTGAAGAGGAGGGTAAAACAGAATGCCTTCCCTATGCTGTGCCGAAGGAGCTTGTGAAAGGCGATCAGATTGTTCTTGGAGTACAGTATAACTTCAGTAATAGAGATGGAGATGTAACAGACCTGGAGAAGTGCCGTGAACAGTTTGAAGTGAAGTGGGAATGCAAGAATAAAGACGTAGCATTATCAGAGGAAGGATTGGACTCTTATTGGGAGGACAGCCTTGGATTTTCTGTTACAAAAGACAGCAAGAAAGAAAAGAAGGCAGTTACCCTTTCTCTGGTAGATAAGAATACAAACAAGGTTATTATGAAGGCAAGTGCCCAGATTTCTGTTTTGAACGGAAATTTAATGGATTGGGAAAAGTTGGACACAGATGCACATAATAATACAGCAGCAGATGGTGAGTTTTCTTTCAAGGTACTGAAGGACGATTATTACAAATTGACATTTAAGAGTTCTGACGAGAAGGTATTAAAGCTTGGAAAAATAGCAACCAAAGAGGTTAAAGAAGATAAGGATTATGTTATCACAACGGTAGCCTATAAGAATCTGAAACCGGGTATATCCTACCTGACGATAACTGCTGCGGATGAAGCCAAGAGCAGTATCAGCATCAGAAAAGAGTGGAAAGATGTAGCTCCCAAAATTGAAAATGATAAGGTTACGATTGATAAGGCGCTGGTAAATAACAGTGCAGAAATTGTACTATATGCAGATAGTACTTCGCCGATAGACGTAAATGGTGTCAAACTGGTTGAAAAGGAGCAGCATTTTGTCATTAGCGAGTGTAAGGAAGTGGCAACCGGAGAGGTTCAAAAGGTAAGCATTAAAATCCAACCTGTGAATGACGAAATCAAGACGTCAAAGTACAAGGTAGATTTATCTGTACCGGTAAGTGTAGATGAACAGACAGAAAACCATACTGTTAAAATCGAAGTAACGGTAAAGGAAACAAAGCCTGTTGTTACATTTAAACAGACAAAGAAAGTCAACCTGTTCTATACAGATACAGAAGGAGACGGACTTTTAACCGTTACGGCACCGGCTGGAATTACCGATTTACAATTGACAGATTGTGATTACACATTGACAAAGGTTGAGGGGTCTGATACGGAATACAGAATTCAGCTTCGATCCAATGTGGATAGCAAGAAAATTAATGCAAAGGGAACGCTCGAATATAAGGTTCCGGGATATCAGAAGCTATATACAGCAAGTATAAAGGTAACATCTGAAAATAAGGCGCCTTCGATTGTATTATCCCAGGCTAAGGATACAC
>CAVERH010000029.1:0-35254 GCA_963618065.1 bacterium
AATCATGTTCTTACGGTCTCAGCAGCAAATGCTTCGACCTGTACTGAATAGTTACATTCTTTCTATTATCATATCACTTCATATACGTTCAACATCAATACTTCCAGTTCTCTCAGTCGGCACTGTCTCATGAATCCGGCTGCCGGCTCTGTAAATAGCGCTCTGCGATCTGCACATCCTCCGGGGTTGTGATCTTGATATTCTCATAGCTGCCTTCCACAAGCTTTACCCTGTGATGTACAAGCTGCTCTACCACCATCGCATCATCCGTAATCTGCACTCCTGCCTCCAAAAGCTCCTGTTCCTTCTGCAACAGTTCCTCATAGGCACTGTGAACCAGTGGATACGAAAAAACCTGCGGTGTCTGCACATTCCACACAAGGCTCCGGTTCGGTGTTACGGAAACATAGCCCTGTTCATCCGCAATCTTCACAGTATCCTTAGAAGGGACGCCAACGACACACGCCTCTTCCTTCTGCACTTCCCGGTAAACGTTCTGCAAAATCTCCTGTGTAAGCATCGGCCGCGCACTGTCATGAATAAATACAAAATCGCAGTCCGGACGTACGGCCCGTAACCCACAGGCAACCGAATGATACCGTTCTTTGCCTCCCGCTACGATCCTCGCTACTTTATGAAAACCATATCGGTTTACATAACTTTCTTTCGTCTGCTCGATTTCATCCTGTGAAACAACCAGAACAATTTCATCGATAAAGCTTTCTTCAAAAGCTTTCAGGGAATAATATAGAACCGGCTTACCCACAATCTCCATGTACTGTTTCTTCACGCCGGCATTCATGCGCTTTCCACTTCCTGCTGCCAGAACCACTGCCGCCGTTCGGTATGATTTATCCATCTTCATTCAGATACGCTCTCCCAGCTTTAACGAAGGTACGGCGTTCAGATCGTAACCATGGCGTACCCCTTTGCAATATTCATAATATCCTGCTGCTCCGATCATTGCTGCATTATCGGTACAAAAAACAGGTGACGGATGATAAAATGTAATATTCCGCTGCGCACATGCTTTTTCAAAGGCTGCACGAAGTGCCGAATTCGAGGCAACCCCACCCGCAATCGCAAACTTATTGTAGTCATACTTCTGCACAGCATCCATGGAATGCTCTACCAACACGTCGACAACTGCTTTCTGGAAAGAAGCAGCCACATCCGGTACACAGATGGTCTCTCCCTTCATCTCACAGGAATTAAGATAATTCAACACGGCGGATTTCAGACCACTAAAGCTGAAATCATAGACGGCATCTCCGACCTTGGCTCTCGGAAAATGAATGGCATCAGGATTTCCTTCTTTTGCCACCTTATCAATCTTCGGGCCTCCCGGATAGCCTAATCCAATGGCACGCGCCACCTTGTCAAACGCCTCTCCTGCCGCATCGTCTCTCGTTCTTCCGATGATCTCATACTCCCCGTAATCCTTAACCACAACAAGGTGCGAATGTCCTCCGGATACCACCAGACAGATAAACGGAGGTTCCAGCTCCTTATTCTCTATATAATTGGCACTGATATGTCCTTCAATATGGTGTACGCCGACAAGCGGTATTCCTGTTGCAAAGCTGATGGCCTTGGCTGCGGATACTCCGACTAAAAGGGCTCCTACAAGCCCCGGACCATAGGTTACCGCGATCGCCGTCATTTCATTAAGCTTCTTTCCGCTGTCTGAAAGTGCCTGTTCAATCACCTGATTAATCTTCTCAATATGTTTTCTGGATGCAATTTCCGGAACCACACCGCCATATTCGGTATGCAGTGCAATCTGTGTATAAATCACATTTGAAAGCACCTCCCGCCCATTCTTCACAACGGCTGCTGCCGTTTCATCACAGGAGCTTTCAATTGCCAATATGTAAACATCTTTTTCCATGTTCCGTCCTCACTTATCAGATTACTGTGTAAGCAGTAATCTTATTGTTCTTCTACGGCCTTCCAGCCGTATATTTTCCAGTGTCCCTTGTCATCCTTGCGAAGCAGGAACATTTCCCTGGTAAGTCCGGCTTCCTTACCGGATCGTATCGTATAGGTACAACTGAGTCTTGCCCAGCTTCTTCCGTCGGCATCAAAATAATCCACATCCGTTGCTGATGCAACGCTGTAGCTGGTCACCCGGAAATTCTTATCCTTCATCGTCTGGATGTCCCAGCGAAGATTATTCTGGTACTGTTCCGGCGTATTGTTGGCAATCAGCTCCTCGTCATACAGCTTCTCAATCTGCAGGGCAAGCTGCGTCAGTTCTTCATCGGTATATTCCTCACTGTAAAAGCACACGGTAATGTCACTGTACAGCTTCAGGACCTCTCTCGGAGTCGGAGGATAATCATCATCAATATTCTTTAATAAGAGCTGCTGTGCAACTGATACGGTCGTTTCCGTATCTTCCGCTGCTTCCTTCGGTTTACGGTTCGATAAATAAAAGTAATATCCGGCTACCAGTGCAATCAACACCAGTCCGATCAGGATTCCTTTTAAAGCTTCGCGCCCCTTTTGCGACATATGATTCCTCCTTTCCCTTTCTTAATTCTCTGTATTTTCGAGTTTTTGTTCTTATTCTCAGCTTGTAACTGTTCAGAGCCATGCAAATTATGACAACAAGCTTCACTAGACTCACCTTTGGTTCGCCAAGTGAACTTGTATGGTTCGCACTAAGCTCGAAACAACCTCGCTAAATGCTCTACTCAAATATGGACGTCGAATGCGTACATCAGACTCCATCCTCAAAGTTCAGTTCAATGGTCTTGCCGTCCCTGCAGACTTCGACCCTTGGGAAAATCTTCCGTGCTGCATCCAGATATTCCTCCGGATGATTGAGTGACGGACTGTAATGGGTCAGCCACATCCGTTCAACATCTGCCTGTCTGCCAATCTCTGCTGCCTCATAAAAGGTCATATGCTTTTTCTCTTTGGCCTTCTGCTGCTTATCCGGCTCTCCATACATTCCTTCGCAGATAAAAAGATCGGAATTCTTCGCATGCTCGACAATTCCCTTCGTCGGCCGGGTATCGGTACAATACGTTACCTTCAAGCCCTTCCGTGCCTGTCCGAGAACCATTTCCGGCACATATGTCATTCCGTCAATTTCAATGGTTTCACCCTTCTGTAAGCGGTTCCAGTAGCGTCGTTCAATCCCCAAACTGACAGCCTTGTCAATATCAAATTTACCAATTCGGTCAATCGCGATACTGTAACCATAACAGGGAACATTGTGGTTTACCTTAAAGGCTTCAATCCGGAAACCGTCCATGTGGATGGTCTGCTCCGGCTCAGTAAGCTCGAGGCAGTCAATGGCAAACGGCAGCTCCGGTGCAATGATCCGCAGGGACGCTACAACCTTACACAGACCCTTCGGTCCCACCAAAAGAAGCGGCTCTGTCCGTTCTGCATTTCCCATCGTGAGAAGCATTCCCGGAAGTCCGCTGATATGGTCTGCATGAAAATGGGTAAAGCAGATGACATCGATCGGTTTGGGGCTCCACCCCTTTTCCTTCATTGCAATCTGGGTTCCTTCCCCACAGTCCATCAAGATACTCGTCCCATTATATCTTGCCATCATGGATGTAAGCCATCGATATGGGAGCGGCATCATTCCGCCTGTTCCCAATAAGCATATATCCAGCATAATTTAACCTGTTCCTCCCTGATTACCGCTTATTACCTTCAGAGGAGCTCCTGTACCTCCTCCTTCGTAACCTCTACGGCAAATCCTTCTATTAGTTTATCATAACATTCCTCACATAAGTCAAAGGAATGACGAATTCCATCCTTATTGCTGAAGTAACCAAACTGCTGGTTTCCTTCAAAAACACCTTCCATTAAAATTCCATTTTTGATTTTTAATACTTTGCCACACTGGTTACATACCACCTGTTTCAGAGTGTTTTTCCCTTCGTCCATATAAATACGCATCGTTTCTCCTCCTTACAATACCATTATACAGAAACTTTTTCTATGAACCAGTGGTAAGTCTTTCATGTTTTGTCTATCTTTTCCACATGATCAGTGCGTCTTCTTTCGGCTTCTCATAAAAGTTTGGGCGGATACCCTCTCCCTGAAATCCGAATTCTTCATATAAACGGATGGCCGGTGTATTGCTGACCCGCACCTCTAAGGTACAGTCCCCGATTCCATGCTGTGGTGCCTCTTTCAGGGCATATGCAAGAAGCTTTCTGGCAATTCCTCTTCTCCGGAAGGGTGCATCTACCGCCACATTGGTGATTTCTCCTTCACCTGCCATATTCCGCAGTCCGCAGCATCCAAGGATCACACCGTCTTCTTCCGCTACATAATAATAAGCATAATCTGCTTTCACCATTTCAAGGAAGTCTGCTTCCTTCCATGGCATCGAAAACGTCCGGCTCTCAATGGCGCTCACTGCTGCCACATCCTTTTCTTCCAAAGGGCGTATCGTAATCATTGCTTCTCCTTCTTGGCTGCCTTTTCACGCTCGGCCTGGGAAAGACGCAGGTATTCCGGTGCATGGTCTGCTGCTGAAACAACTTCCCCTTTGCGAAGCTTTTCTAACGCAAGGAAAGCAAAGGAAGCCGCCCGCTGCCGGTTCATGTGCGCCGGTGCAAAGCTGTACGGCACCTTCATGAGATCCTTTAACTGCTCCGCAAATACCGGAACTCCATCACCTAAAAATATGATTTCTTTCTGCTGTTCATTACATTTCTCTGCAATTTCCTGAATGGAAACGGCACACTGGGGAAGAATGGGAACAAGCGTATAGGAAAAACGCTGCTCCTCACTTTGTCTTTCTTCCCTATAAGAGTACAGTCCTGTGTAAACCTGATTCCGTCTGGCGTCCATGATCGGACATACAAGCTTGTCTGTGCCATACAGATTGCAGGCAAGACCATCCAGCGTTGGAATCTCTATGATAGGTATTTCAAGGGCAAGTCCCAGTCCCTTCGCGGTCGCAGAACCGATCCGCAGACCGGTAAAGGAACCAGGTCCTTTCGCAATGGCAATGGCATCTACGGTCTGTAAATCCAGCTCCACCATCTTCTTTAATTCATCCAGCATGGGCAGTAAGGTCTGCGAATGCGTTTTCTTATACTGGACATTATATTCTGCAATTACTTCGTCATCTTCTACAATGGCAACGGAAGCAACCAGTCCCGAACTGTCAATTGCAATAATTTTCATTTCAGGTTCCTCTCAAAATCGGTTTTCTTTTTGTGTTACCGTAATTTCACGATAATCGAATCCTTTTTCCAGATTCTTTTCCATCCGGATCTCCACATATTGTTCCGGCAGAAGCTCTTCGATCAGGTTCGCCCACTCAATGAGGCACACCCCATCTCCGTAAAAATAATCCTCATATCCGATTTCATCCATCTCGGAAATATCCCCGATCCGGTACACATCAAAATGATACAGCGGGATCCGTCCCTCTTCATAAATCTGCACAATCGTAAAGGTCGGACTGTTCACCGCATCTACGATCCCCAGTCCTTCTGCCAGTCCCTGTGTAAATACGGTCTTTCCAACGCCAAGATCACCAACCAGTGTCAATACACTGCCTGGTGCCACACTCTCGCCAATCTGCTTTCCTAATGCAAAGGTATCCTCGGGAGATTCCGAAATCATCTTTTGTTTTTTAATCAACTGCTGTAAGATATCCTGTCCGCTATTCATAATTCTCCTGTCAGTTCCCACGGATTTTTACCTTTTTCGGCGGCATATGAGTGGAAATCACCTCAATCAATGCTGCCTTGCGCTCTCCTAAATCCTTCTTTGGAAAAATGGAAGCATTCACCGGTGACGTATATATTACGATACTCTTCGGCGTAGATACAGCCTTATATAAGTTCCCCCATGCGATCTGCTCACTGGTGTCCTTCTGGGAAACCGTCATTCCTTCTTCATTAAAGGTATAATGCAACGGCTCCTTAAATGCAGGATTCGCAAGGTACTGTTTCTTTGACCGGATAAATAATGTCCAGGGCAGATACGCAAGCACCACCACGCCAAAAATCAGATATAAAATACTGCCTGCCATAAAATATGCCACAACAAGCAGTGCGCCTGCTATGGTTCCTAAAAGCCCCGTGGTTCCGGTATAAGTATGATATAAAAGATAATCATATAAGACCCCGGGGGTAATCTTTACATCAAAAGAAACTTCCATGCTGCTTCTCCAAATCTTTCTTAATTAATAAATATTCTGCCTTACCTGCTGCACTAAATTCATGTCACGTCTTCGACTCGCATTCATTAAGTACCTTACATAAAAAGCACCGGCAGGAAAGCCGATGCTTTTCTTCTATCCTATTATACTAAAAATCTCAGAACATGCAAACAAGTTTTGTTATTCGTGCCGCAAGGCTTCAATCGGGCTTAATTTTGCTGCCTTCTTTGCCGGATAAATTCCAAAGAAGATACCCACACCACAGGAAAAGAGGGTTGCAATAATCACAACCGCAGGATCCACGCTGGCTGTAACTCCCGCAATCGAGCAGACTCCCATGGCACCAAGAATGCCAAGAACAATTCCGATCACTCCACCCATAAGGGTAATAATTCCTGCTTCTGCAAGAAATTGTAACAGAATCGAACCGGTTCTTGCCCCCAAGGCCTTACGAATCCCAATTTCTCTGGTACGTTCGGTTACGGATACCAGCATAATGTTCATGACGCCGATTCCTCCAACCAGTAGCGAAATTGCTGCCACGAAGGACACAAAAACCGTAATGATGCTGAGGATCGAGTCAAACTGTGAGGACACATCGGTAAAGCTCTGCATCATAATCTGATTCTCGCCACGGACACCGTGACGCGCTTCGAGCAGATTCAGGGCATCCTGTGCTACCTGCGTACAATAAGCACTGTTATCCGCAATCACGTAAAACTCAGAAAAATCATCAATATAATAATATAATTTATTTCCCATAAAGGTTAAGGGACATTCGACCTGTACGGTCTGATCGCCGCTTCCCATGGTAATAATGGAAGATGCGCTGTCCTTCCGGATTCCGATCACGCGCATTTCCTGAGTCACGCCCCCAAAGGTCGCCTCAAAGGTAAGTCCGATCACATCCGTTGTTCCAAACAATGCTACCGCGCTGCTTTCTGTGATGACACAGACATTGTTTCCCGCATCACAGTCCTCCTGCGAAAAATATCTGCCCTTTACAATCGGTTCTGAAGATGTATACTGCAGACCAGTATGCCCACCTGTCATACTAATGTCAAAATTTCCTTTTGGTCCTTCTGCGGTTCCCCATGCAGACAGCTGTGGGGTAACCCCTTTTACATGTGCAATATTCGCTTCAATTGCATCAAAATCCGACTGGTCAAAGGTTACTGTGGTTTTCTTTCTCGTACTGTCTACATAAAAAGCAATCTGTCCGCCCGCCAGCCCTTCCAGTTCATCATTGACCTGTCCGCGGACACCATTTCCAATTGCAATCACCATAATCACGGAAGCAATACCAATGATAATACCAAGCATCGTGAGTATGGACCTTCCCTTATTGCTCTTAATGTTCATCAGAGCGATTTTAATATATTCCCAAATTTGTGCCATATCATCCGCTCCTGTTTATTGTGGCATTGCCGCAACGGTCATGCCTTCATAAAGATCCGTCGTAACGCTTGTGACAATCTGCTCGTCTCCGTCCAATCCTTCTACGATCTGTGTCATGGTATCAGTGGAAATTCCGGTCGTAACCGGCTTCTTTACGAGAATGTTGTTTTCAACCACATAGACAAATTCGCCATCCATATCCACATTCACTGCCGTAATCGGCACCAGAACAGCATTTTCCACCTTTTCGGTATTGATGACAACCTTTGCTTCCACACCAAGAATGACATCACTGTCCGGATTTAAAATCTTGATTTCCGTACCGACAACGGCTGCACCGCTGTTATTCTGCTCTGCCATCTTGTTAATCTTGGATACTTCTCCTTCGTATTCCTTGCTGCCGATCGTTACAACAGCTTTCTGTCCTTCCTTAATCTTGGAAAGATCATATTTCGTCACGCTGATCCGAACCATCACATCTTCGGTACTTTCAAGCTTCAGGAGCTGTGCGCCCTTCGTGGTTGCTCCGCCTTCCACGGCGTTCATTTCGGTAACAACACCGTCAAATTCTGCCACAATGCCGTTTTCTACCGAACTAAGGCTGTCAAGGGAATCCTCCACATCCATCGTCTGTGTCTTATTGCTGGCTTCCAGCTCTTCCTTTGCTCCACCGGTTAACTTGCCGGCTTCTGCGGAGCTCTTCTGGGACTTCATTTCGGAGCGGTATTCCTTATACTTGGACAACATGTCGTTATAAACGTCCAGTTCGTCCTGCCAGCTCTTGATCTGTTCATTGTTCTGCTGTTCATAATTATTTAACTGTACCAGCTTCTGTAAGTTCTGGTATTCATCGGAATCCGGCTGATCCTGCCAGTCAATGAGGCTGATCTGTAACAGAGCTCCTTCACGGGCAAGATCACTCTTCTTCTTGGAAATCTTGGCTTCCAGATTCTTAATATAAGCCTCGGTGTCCGCAATCTGCTGATCCAGTACTTCCAGATTGGTGCTTGCTTCACTTAAGTCCCCAAGCTTCTCATTATTGGTCTGTACCGAATTCAGATAGCTTCCTTCGGCAGACTGTTTCTTTAATTCTGCCCGTTCCCTGGCTGCTGCAAGGTCGTCGGCATCATAGGTAAGAAGCACATCGCCTGCCTTTACCGCATCGCCTGCCTGTACTTTCACTTCTCCTACTTTCACATCCACATCGGAAAAATAAACTTTACTTTCTTCGGTCTTCACCGTGCCGCTCGTATCAATCGTCTGCTGAAGATCCCCGATCTGTGCCTGTGTCGTAGTTACCACAGCTGCTGCCCCGTTTCCGCCAAAGAGCTTTGACAGAATAAAGAGTAAAACGAGTACGCCGATCACCACAAAGAGAATAATCTTTCTGCGCTTTTTCTTCTTTGCCGGATCTGCCGGCTGTTTTTCTTTCTTTTTCTTTTCTTTGAGAGCTTTCTTAGCTGCGTTCTCATCCACCTGTTCTTTTGTCTCTGCTATTTCTATGGATTCCTGCTTGATATTGTCACTCATGTCTCTTCTCCTTCTTCATTTTCATAATCTGCTACGACCTTGCCATCCATAATCCGGATGTTGCGCTTCGCTCTCGCAGCGATCTCATTGTCATGTGTAATCAGAATGACCGTCCTTCCTTCCCGATGCAGTCCTTTCAGAATCTCCATGATCTCCTGCGTTGAATTGGAATCCAGGTTTCCGGTCGGTTCATCGGCCAGAATGACCGGCGGTGCCTGTGCAATCGCCCTTGCGATGGCAACACGCTGCTGCTGTCCACCGGACATTTCCGACGGCTTATGCGTCATACGCCCGGACAACCCTACCTTTTCCAGTGCACGCTCGGATAGTTTCAGGCGCTCTTTTCTCGGAACCCCACGATAAATCAGGGGAAGCTCCACATTTTCAAGTGCGGTCAGTCCTGCGATCAGGTTAAATCCCTGAAACACAAATCCGATCTCCCGGTTGCGGATGTCTGAAAGCTCATCATCCGTCATATGGGAGACATCTTTTCCATTCAGCAGGTACGTTCCGCTTGTTGGGACGTCCAGACATCCCAGCATATTCATCAATGTTGATTTACCGGATCCGGACTGCCCGATGATGGCTACAAACTCATTTTTATGTATGGTCAGGTTCACATGATCCAGGGCTCTGACCTCATTCTCGCCGGGATTGTAAATCTTGCACATATCCCGGATGGTGATTAATTCTTCCACAAGCACTCCTCCTTCGATTCATTTTATCCATGCGTTTTCTTTTCTATCACTATAATCGCTGCTTCTGCACCTTATGATCCATATTTTTGAAATAAGAAAACCCCTTGCACAATCTGTATTATATTATTAATACAATAATTGTCAAGAGGTTTTCCAATGATTTAAGAAAGTTTAAGAATTCCTTCACATTATTATGCTGAAAAGAAAGGATTAATGCTGTCTTCCTTTCAGAATCGGGCTTAATTTTTTATAAACCAGCATCGTTACAATCGTAACGGCTGCGCCCTTAATCAGGTTCAGCGGAGCAACACAGATGATCACGAGGCTCACTACTCCGGTGATATGTCCGTTAATTGCTTTTCCCATGGCAATGATGTCCTCCATCGGCATGTGATACAGTACGGCAAAGGTCGGAAGCAGGTAAATCGCATTAAATGCAGTTCCGAACACGGTCATAAACAGGGTTCCGGTGATGGAACCAATGAGTGCGCTCTTGCGGCTCTTTTTGTATAAATAGATGATGGAAGCAGGAAGAATAAAGCTGCATCCAATCACGAAGTTCGCGAAATCGCCCACAAATGCGGTGCTTGTCCCTTTTACTAAAAGCTTTAACAGGATCTTGCAGAATTCAATCATCACTCCTGCTACCGGACCAAATGCGAAGGCTCCGATCAGCGCCGGGATTTCACTGAAGTCCAGCTTATAAAACGGAGGAGCCAGAACAGGAACTGCAAAATCAAATACATGAAGCACCATGGCAATCGCCGAAAACACACCAATCATGGCAATCTTTCTGGTAGAAAGCACCCGTTCCTTATCCTGGTTCTTCTTTTTCAGATACTTCTCCACCAGATACGCAATCAGCACAAAGCCAACAGCTACCGCCAGTGCCACCAATACGAACACCAGGTTTTCCATTACATTAGACCATAAACTCTTTTCCATTTACTCACACTCTCTTTCCGGCATACGCCATTGTTTTAAAAAGAAAGTCTTCTTTGGATTTGCATCATGTATTACCTGCTGTATCAAAAAAGCCCCGGAAATCGATTTCCGGGGTTTGCATACATCAGAAGCCAAATGCGTTTTCACACATCTGTTCATGCATTTCTTCTCCCATCCAGACTTTACTGTCGGTTTTGGAATTTCACCAAATCAGCCATATTCTTAAAGAATACGGGTCGCGGACTATACCGCCGGTAAGGAATTTCACCTTCCCCGAAGAACTTTCTATTTTGTTCGAGACATAGAATAGCACATCTCCTCTCAAATAGCAAGAGCCGATACGTTATTCCATATTATTTTTTATCCTGATTGATCTTCATGGTCAACGCAATCCGTTTCTTGGGCACATCGACCGATAATACCTGCACATCCACAATATCGCCGACGCTCACCGCCTCCAGAGGATGCTTGATGTAACGGTCTGTGATCTGGGAGATGTGTACCAGTCCGTCCTGATGCACACCGATATCCACGAACACGCCAAAGTCAATGACATTACGGACCGTTCCCTTTAAAATCATGCCCGGTTTCAGATCCTTCATATCAAGGACATCGCTTCTGAGAATCGGAGCCGGCATGCTCTCTCTGGGGTCTCTCGAGGGCTTTTCCAATTCCTTAAGAATATCGGTTAAAGTAATTTCCCCGATTCCCAGTTCTACTGCAAGCTTACTCTTATCCTTGATCTTCTTTTCCAGGCTGCCGATTACATTG
Source organism: bacterium (assembly GCA_963618065.1). Classification (GTDB taxonomy): domain Bacteria; phylum Bacillota; class Clostridia; order Lachnospirales; family Lachnospiraceae; genus Suilimivivens. The sequence continues at coordinate 11,497 of CAVERH010000029.1, forward strand.
ACTGCATTAGTCGAAGTCTCTTTCTGCGCCGCTTTCTTTGCAGAAGAATCGTTTTCATCAAGGCTCATGACTGTACCACCCATAGCGGCTGCCAGTGCTTTTCCCATGGCCGTATTGGTGTTATGGATCACGATCTGCTTCTTACGGTCATTCCGGTTATTCTGCTTCGGAGCGGGCTTCGCTGCCGAGCTCATCTGTTTGGCAGCCTGCTTCTGTGCGGTACGCACATCCTCCATCGTAAGCCCCAGCTTATCTAAAAGCTTCATCGCTGCTTCATAGGATTCGGGATGCACACTGGTATCGTCTAAGGGGTTGTCCCCATCATGGATCCTCAGGAATCCGGCACACTGTTCATACGCCTTCGGTCCCAATTTTGGCACCTTTAAGAGTTGTGCACGGTTTGCAAATTTCCCGTTCTTTTCACGGTACTCCACAATATTCTTCGCAATCGGCTTGGAAATACCGGAAATATATTCAAGCAATGGTGCGGATGCCGTATTCAAATCTACGCCCACACGGTTTACGCAGTCCTCTACCACGCCGCCTAACGCTTCTCCTAACTTCTTCTGGTTCATATCATGCTGATACTGTCCGACACCAATGGATTTCGGATCAATTTTCACAAGCTCTGCAAGCGGATCCTGCAGACGCCGTGCAATCGAAGCCGCACTTCTTTGTCCCACATCAAAGTTCGGGAATTCCTCGGTTGCCAGCTTACTTGCCGAATATACGGAAGCTCCTGCTTCATTGACGATGACATACTGTACCGGTGTATCCAGTTCCTTGATCAGGTCCACAATGACCTGCTCGGACTCTCTCGATGCCGTACCGTTTCCGACACTGATCAAGGAAACATGATATTTATGAATCAGCTTCTTAAGCTCTGCCTTGGCTTCTTCCACCTTATTCTGCGGAGCCGTAGGGAAAATCACCTTGGTGTCCAGTACCTTACCCGTTGCATCCACAACGGCAAGCTTACAGCCGGTACGGAATGCCGGATCCCAGCCGAGAACGACCTTTCCTGCAATCGGAGGCTGCATCAGAAGCTGCTGCAGGTTCTTTCCAAATACGGAAATCGCACCATCCTCTGCCTTTTCGGTAAGATCATTGCGGATTTCACGCTCAATTGCCGGTGCAATCAGACGCTCATAGGCATCCTCGATCGCTGCGATAAGCAGTGGGGTGGTATATTCATTATCCGAAGTAATGACCTTTTTCTTTAAATACTGTAGAATTCGTTCTACCGGTGCGACAATCTTCACCGTTAAGAACTTCTCTTCCTCCCCACGGTTGATGGCAAGAACACGATGTCCAACGACCTTCTTAAGCGGTTCCTCGTAAGCGTAGTACATCTCATAAACGCTTTCGGCCTTTTCATCCTTCGCCGTACTGGTAAGTATTCCCTCCTCCATGGTAATTTCACGGATGTAGGCACGGTAATCGGCTTCATCTGAAATCCCCTCTGCAATGATGTCCGCTGCTCCCTGAAGTGCTTCTTTCACGGTCTTTACGCCCTTTTCTTCATCCATATACTTCCGGGCTTCGACCTCCACTCCTTCCGCTGCATTCTGTGCAAGAATGTACTGGGATAAGGGTTCCAATCCCTTTTCCTTCGCTACACTTGCCTTGGTTTTACGCTTCGGACGATAAGGACGGTACAGGTCTTCGACCACAACCAGGGTTTCCGCTTTCAGAATCTTTTCCTTTAATTCCTCTGTGAGCTTGCCCTGCTCCTCAATACTGCCAAGCACCTGCTCCTTCTTTTCCTCCAGATTTCTTAGATAGGTAAGGCGTTCGTGCAGATTACGAAGCACCTCATCATTTAAGGATCCGGTTACTTCCTTACGATAACGGGAAATGAACGGAATCGTATTTCCCTCATCAATCAGCTTTACGGCGGCTTCCACCTGCCATTTTTCAACGTTGAGTTCTTCTTTGAGTTTTAAAATAATGTCCATAACTGCCCTCTCATGCTAAATTTCTTTTTCCATTCTAGACGATTCCGGATGATTTTTCAAGGAATGATTTTTAGCTGATTTATGCAATCCGGCAGCATAGTAACAGTTCATGAATGGGTATGCCTGAACAGTTGCGGAATCTTTCAAAAAATGTTACACTTGATCGTAAAGCAGAGAGTTGTTAAAGACTTAATAAAAAAGAACTTAAAACAGGAAATTAAAACAGGTGTCGTCTATGTATAATGAAAACGAATATTCCGGTACTTCTTTTGAATATAACAATGGATTTGCTCCCGGTAACAACGGGTTTGCATTTGCCGCCCTGATTCTTGGGGTATCTGCTCTGTTTTCGCTGTTTACCATTTATCTTCCGCTCATCCTTGGAAGCCTTGCCATTCTCTTTGCACTGCTCTCCAAAGGCTATGGAAGGAAGATGGTAACTACCGCCAAAATCGGCTTTATCAGTGCCATTACCGGCTTATCATTAATTTTATCGATCCTCGTTGTCTGCATTACTTCACTGTACCTATTGTTTGCAACCTGTACCGACGATCAGCTTCTTCGCTATGGAACCCAGCTCGATCAGGCCGTGGAGATGCAGCTGGGTCAGTCCACCGAGGAGATGTTTGGTACTTCTTATGAGGATATCATCGGTCAGCTCGTTACCCTGCGTGATGCTGCTGCGAGGGTCAAAGAATAATAACGATCCATTTGAAATGATCACTCGATGCTTTAGAAGGGAGAATGCCCATGAGTGGAATCAGCTTTTATCCAAATTCCGGTTGCAATTACACTTCACCCTATTCTGCTGTTTCAACCGCAGCTGAAAGTGCGATATCCGGCAATTCTTCTCTTACCGGTACGGAAGAGTTAAAACCGGTCGTAAATCCCGGTGAATCGATGAAGGTTTCTCCGGGACGGAAGTCTTCCCCGGCAGAATGCCAGACCTGCAAGGAACGCAAATATCAGGACGGCTCTGATGAAATGGTTTCCTTCAAATCAGCTGCCCATATTTCACCGGAGGCTTCCGCTTCCACAGTACGCGCCCATGAACAGGAGCATGTCAGCAACGCTTACAAGAAGGCAGCCCAGGGCGGCGGCAAGGTCATCAGCGCCAATGTATCCCTTAAGCGTGCCATCTGTCCGGAATGCGGCAGAAGTTATGTTTCGGGCGGTACGACTTCCACGAAGATTTCCTATCCGAATGAACAGACCAATCCTTATGCCAAAAACAAAAAATCAGCAGATGCTTCTGTACTGATTGGCAGCAACATCGACCTGGCGGTATAATATACCAGTTCCAACTTACGAGAAAGGCTTTACCATGAATCCTTATTTATCTTCATCCAGCTTAAAACGTATTGCAAAAGGGCAGTTATTAGGAGGATATTCCAGTGTGATCTTCGTCTTTCTGCTTCATATGTTATGTCTGGTCAGTCTCCAGATGCTTGTTTCTCTGGTACTGGCTCCGACGAATATCATAAAGTTCGTACTCTATTACGCAGCACTTTATCTGGTCTTTATTGTTTCCGGGTTTTTTAAAGCAGGTGAAGCTTATGTTTATTTAAAGGTTGCCAGCAATCAGCCGGTTACTGTAGGCGATCTCTTCTACTGCTTCCGCGGTGAAAGCAACAGAACCTCCTATATCCAGATCCGTCTGGCTGCAATCCAGCTCTTTACGGTTCTGCCTGCAGCAACCTACAGTATGCTCTTTTTAGGAAATACAGGTCTGTTTGCAGTCGATGGCATTTACCTGTTACTCTCTCTTCTGGGTACGGTAATCTCTGTATTTGTCGATCTGCTGTTCTCACAATGCTACTATATCATGCTTGATTTTGAAGAATATACCGGTGCTGAAGTCATGAAAACAGCGGTACAGCTTATCAGGGGAAGTATGGGAAGACTGTTCTATATGGTTCTCTCCTTTTTCCCACTGTATCTTCTCGGAATTCTTTCCATGGGAATCGGATTCCTGTGGATTTATCCATATAAAGAAGCAGCCTTTGCAAACTTCTATTTAGACCTCATTCAAAAGAAAACTCAAAAATGATCCACTGGATCATTTTCTCATATGCATGGCAACGGCAACAGGACAGCGATAACCGCTGTCCTGTCTTTTCTCTCTTTTATTCTCTATACGTTTTCCTTTTCACTGCTGTTAATCCATTTCAGATAGGCATTGATAAACAGATCAATCGAACCATCTAAAACCGCATCCACGTTTCCTGTTTCTGCATTCGTGCGATGATCCTTCACCAGCGTATAGGGCTGCATCACGTAAGACCGGATCTGATTTCCCCATCCAATCTCCTTGACCTCTCCACGGATATCGGAAAGCTTCTCTGCATTCGCTTCCTTTTGAAGCAGATACAGCTTCGCCTTCAACATCTGCATCGCCTTATCCCGGTTCTGGAACTGGGACCGTTCATTCTGGCACTGTACCACAATTCCGGTAGGAATATGGGTAATACGGATCGCCGAAGAGGTCTTATTGATGTGCTGTCCGCCGGCACCGCTGCTTCGATAGGTATCCACTCGCAGATCCTCGTCCCGGATCTCCACATCCACATCCTCTTCAATATCAGGCATCACATCCAGCGATACAAAGGACGTCTGACGCTTTCCCTGTGCATTAAACGGAGAAATACGTACAAGACGATGGACGCCCTTTTCGGATTTCAGATAACCATAGGCATTCGTTCCGTTCACCTGAAAGGTTACGGACTTGATTCCAGCCTCGTCGCCATCCAGGTAATCCAGCACTTCAATCGAAAAGTTCCTGCGCTCTGCCCATCTTGTGTACATACGGTACAGCATAGAACACCAGTCGCAGCTCTCTGTTCCACCGGCTCCCGCATTCAGCTTCAAAATGGCATTGTCACTGTCATATTCCTCTGACAATAACGTACCGATCCGGATCTCCTCAAAGGTCTCAATAAAGCTGTCAAGCTCCTCACGGATCTCCTCTGCCATTTCCTCGTCGTTTGCTTCGTTGCCCATTTCAATCAGTGTTTCAATATCTTCATATTGTGTTTCCAGGTCATGCATTGCTTTGACACTGTCCTGAAGGTTCTTTAATTCCTTCATCTTCTGGTTGGATATGTCCGGATTATCCCAGAAACCGGGAGCCTCCATTTCCATTTCCAGCTCTTCTATCCTCTTTGACTTATTTGCTAAGTCAAAGTGAATCCCTCACTTCCGCTAAGGGGGACTTGTAGGATAATAATTCTGTCTTCATCTGATCCAAAAGAACCACTTCACGTCACCTCTTTCCTTTATTTAAGCCTTGCGTCCACAGCACTGCTTATATTTCTTACCACTGCCGCACGGACAGGGATCATTCGGATAAATCTTGGCATCCATACGTTTCACCGGTGCCTTGACGGTGGATTCATCCTTATTCGTTCCGGTTACCTTCGCAACCTGTTCACGCTCTACCTTCTGTTCCACACGGACATGGAGCAGGGCACGAATCGTATCTTCCTTGATATTCTCGGTCATTTCATCAAACATCTCATAACCGTTCATCTTGTATTCTACCAGCGGATCTCTCTGGCCATAAGCCTGTAATCCGGCACCCTGACGGAGCTGTTCCATATCATCGATGTGATCCATCCACTTACGGTCAATGACCTTCAGCAGGATGACACGCTCTAACTCACGGATTGCTTCCGATTCCGGGAACTCTGCTTCTTTTGCTTCATAGAGCTTTACAGCCTCTTCCTTAAGCTGCTGCTTTAAGGCGTTCTTCTTCGGCTTGTTGATCCGTCCTCTCTTTACAGGAGCAAGCGGAATGATCGGAAGAAGCAGGGAATTCAATTCTTCCAGATCCCAGTCATCATAATCGGTATCGTCACCAATCACCATGTCGACCTTGCTCTCTGTGATATCGGTAATCATCTTGTAGATCGCATCTCGCATGCTCTCTCCATCGAGTACCTGACGACGTTCCTTATAAATGATTTCTCTCTGTTCGTTCATTACCTGATCGTATTCGAGCAGGTTCTTACGGATACCAAAGTTGTTGCTTTCGATCTTCTTCTGTGCGGATTCAATGGCATTCGTCAGCATCCTGTGCTCAATTTCCTGATTTTCCGGAATACCGAGGGTGTTGAACATACCGATCAGACGCTCCGATCCAAACAGACGCATCAGATCATCTTCGAGCGAAATATAGAATTTTGATTCACCCGGATCTCCCTGACGACCGGAACGGCCTCGCAGCTGGTTATCAATACGTCTGGATTCATGACGCTCTGTACCGATGATTTTCAAACCGCCAACTTCTCTTGCCACATCATCAAGCTTAATATCCGTACCACGGCCTGCCATGTTGGTTGCAATCGTAACGGCTCCGTGTACACCGGCATCAGCAACAATTTCTGCCTCCAGTTCATGGAACTTGGCATTCAATACCTTGTGCGGAATGCCCTGCTTCGAGAGCATGTGGGAAAGCTCCTCGGATGCCTCAATCGTAATCGTACCAACCAGTACCGGCTGCTGCTTTGCATGGGCTTCCTTTACCGCTTCCACAATGGCATGAAGCTTTTCTTTTCTGGTCTTATATACGGCATCCTGTAAATCCTTACGTGCAATCGGACGGTTCGTCGGGATCTCGATAACGTCCATACCGTAAATATCACGGAATTCCTTTTCTTCGGTAAGTGCTGTACCGGTCATACCGGCTTTCTTGTCAAATTTATTAAAGAAGTTCTGGAACGTAATGGTTGCAAGAGTCTTACTCTCTCTCTTCACCTTCACGTGTTCCTTGGCTTCAATCGCCTGATGGAGTCCGTCGGAATAACGACGCCCCGGCATGATACGCCCGGTAAACTCATCGACGATTAACACCTCATCATCCTTTACCACATAATCCTGGTCGCGGAACATCAGGTTGTGTGCACGCAGTGCCAAAATGATATTGTGCTGGATTTCGATATTTTCCGGATCTGCCAGGTTTTCAATCTGGAAGAATTTCTCGACCTTCTCGACACCCTGTGCGGTAAGATTTACGATCTTGTCCTTCTCATTGACAATGAAGTCTCCGGTCTCTTCCCGTTCCACGCCCATGATGGCATCCATCTTGCTTAAGTCTTCCATATCCTCACCACGCTGCATCTGTCTGGCAAGAATATCACAGATTTCATAAAGCTTCGTTGACTTGCCGCTCTGTCCGGAAATAATCAGCGGAGTTCTTGCTTCATCAATCAATACCGAGTCAACCTCATCGATGATCGCATAGTGCAGATCACGAAGAACCAGCTGTTCCTTATAAATAACCATGTTATCACGAAGATAGTCAAAACCGAGCTCATTGTTCGTCACATAAGTGATGTCACAGGCATACGCTGCTCTTCGCTCTTCCGGTGTCATACTGTTTAATACAATACCGACTGTTAATCCCAGAAATTTATGGATTTCGCCCATCCACTCCGCATCACGCTTTGCCAGATAGTCATTTACCGTGACGATATGAACGCCCTTTCCCTCTAAGGCATTCAGGTATGCCGGCAAAGTAGAAACGAGGGTCTTTCCTTCACCGGTTTTCATTTCAGCGATACGGCCCTGATGAAGAATGATGCCACCAATCAACTGTACGCGGAAATGTTCCATATTCAGAACACGCTTACCGGCCTCGCGGACAACCGCAAACGCTTCCGGAAGAAGATCATCCAGCGTCTCTCCTTCAGAAAGACGCTTCTTAAACTCCTCGGTCTTTTCCTTCAGCTCTGCATCCGAAAGCTGCTGCATGGAAGGACGCAGTTCCTCAATTCGTTTTACTAAAGGCTCTATACGCTTTAATTCTCTTTCACTATGTGTACCAAATACTTTTTGAACAACATTCATATGAAGTACCTATACCTTTCCTGCGGTTTCTCATCGACAGGTAATTCAAAGCCATAAGCAGAATATAAAAACCGCAAACCCTATTGTAACAGATTTATGATTCAGAATCAACCTTTCCGAATGTCACACATTGCATTTTCAGGCGAATAGTGTTATTATTTTTAACGAGTTTATAACGCTATATAAAAGAAAAGAGGATACAAACATGAGTAAAACATTTGCTGACTTAATTGCGAAGGTCAATGAATGCGGCACCAAAAAAGTTGCTGTTGCAGTTGCTCAGGACTCTGCCGTATTGGAAGCTGTCAAAGTTGCTAAGGAAAGAAGAATTGCCGATGCCATCTTAGTTGGTGATGAAGCAAAGATCCGTGAAATCGCTGTTTCCTTAAATATTGATTTAAACGATTTTGAAATTGTTAATGTAGAGGATGTTACCGAAGCTGCCAGAGCTGCTGTCAAGCTCGTTCACGAAGGCAAGGCTGATATGTATATGAAGGGTCTGATCGACACCAGGGGCTTCTTAAAGAGCGTTCTGGATAAGGAGGTTGGTCTTCGTACCGGTAAGCCGTTATCCCACGTATGTGTGTTTGATGTAGAAGGAATCGATCATCTGTTGTTCTTAACAGACGTTGCTTTCATTCCTTATCCGACACTGGAGGACAAGGTAAACATCATCCACAATACCCTTGAAATCACCAAGGCCTGCGGTATCGAAAACCCGAAGGTTGCTCCGCTGGCTGCTGTTGAGGTTGTAAACCCGAAGATGCCGGTTACCGTAGAAGCTGCTGAGTTAACCCAAATGAACAGGGACGGAAAGATCACCGGATGTATCGTAGACGGACCTCTTTCCTTAGACCTCGCTATTGATCCCGAAGCTGCAAAGCACAAAGGTGCAACCGACCGTGCCATCCAGGGTGATGCAGATATTCTTCTATTTCCGGACATTCATGCCGGAAATCTTGTTTACAAGGCAATGGTTCATACCGCTAAGGTCGTAAACGGAAATATCCTTACCGGAACCAAGGCTCCGGTCATCTTAACCTCCCGTTCCGACTCGGTAGAGGTTAAGGTAAACTCCCTTGCCTTAGGCGCTGTCGTTGCCCATTCCTTACAGCAGAAGTAAATTATCCATGAGGTAACTATTCACAGATTAATTCAGGAGGATAAACAAATGTCCATTAAAAGCTTAATTATCAATCCCGGTTCCACCTCCACCAAGATCGGTGTTTTCGAGGATGAATCCCTGTTATTTGAAGAAACCCTTCGTCATTCTACCGAAGAAATCGCCCAGTACGCTTCTATCGTAGATCAGAAGGACTTCCGTAAGAAAATCATCATGGATCTTCTTGAAGAAAAAAAGTTCGATATTCATTCCCTTCAGGTTGTTGTCGGACGCGGCGGTATGTTAAAGCCGATTCCGGGCGGCACTTATGCTGTAACCAATGACCTGTTAGAGGATTTAAAGGTTGGCCGTCAGGGTCAGCATGCTTCCAACTTAGGCGGTATTCTGGCAAGAGAAATCGGTGATTCCATCGGTGTTCCTTCCTATATTGTAGATCCTGTCGTTGTAGACGAATTAATGCCGATCGCAAGATATTCCGGTGTACCGGAGCTTCCCCGTACCAGCGTATTCCATGCTTTGAACCAGAAGGCTGTCGCAAAGCGTTACGCAAAGGAAAACCAGGTGGCTTATGATTCCCTTCGTCTGATCGTGGTTCATATGGGCGGTGGTGTTTCCGTCGGTGCACATGAAAACGGACGTGTTGTTGATGTATTCAACGCATTGGACGGCGACGGTGCTTTCTCTCCGGAACGTGCAGGTGCAGTTCCTTCCGGCGCATTAATCAGAATGTGCTTCTCCGGCAGGTATACCGAGAAGGAAGTTTATAAGAAGCTCGTTGGTAACGGCGGCTTCAATGCTTATCTTGGAACCAATGATATGCGCAACGTTGAGAAAATGGTAAATGACGGTGACGACCATGCGAAAGAAATCCGTGAAGCATTTATCATGCAGGTAGCAAAGGATATCGGTTCCATGGCTGCTGTATTAAACGGAAAGGTTGACCAGATCATCATGACCGGTGGTATTGCTTACAACAAGAGCGTGACCGACGGTCTGAAAGAACGGATCGGCTTCATCGCTCCGATCACTGTATATCCCGGTGAAGACGAACTGCTTGCTCTGGCCCAGGGCGCATTACGTGTTCTGAACGGAGAAGAACAGGCTTGTGTTTACTAAGTAAGAGGTATCCTATGGAAAAGATTGCAAGCTTTACAATTGACCATATTAAATTACAGCCCGGTGTCTATGTTTCCCGTAAGGATCATATCGGTGCTGAGGTCATTACCACTTTTGATCTGCGTATGACCAGTCCGAACGAAGAACCCGTGATGAATACTGCAGAAGTCCACACCATCGAGCATCTTGGTGCAACCTTCCTGCGTAATCACCCGGTCTATAAGGACAAAACGGTTTACTTCGGACCGATGGGCTGCCGTACCGGTTTTTATCTCCTGTTAGCAGGCGATTTAAGCTCGAAGGACATTGTTCCTGTGATGATCGAAATGTTCGAATTCATCCGCGATTACGAGGGCGAAGTACCCGGTGCTTCTCCCAGGGACTGCGGTAATTATCTAGATATGAATCTGGGAATGGCGAATTACTTAGCCAGGCATTATCTGGATCAGGTATTGTATTCCATTGATGACAGCCGCCTGATTTATCCGGAATAAAAATGATAACAGTCCAACTATCCACCGATGGCTGGACTGTTTTAGTTTAAGAAAATGAAAGGTTTAAAATTTATGAGGAAAATAGGAATTATTGGTGCCATGGAATTAGAGGTGGAAACCCTTAAAGAACACATGTCTGTCGCAAGCGTTACGAAAAAAGCCAACATGGAGTTCTACGAAGGAACCTTAAATGGCACAGACGTAGTCATTGTCCGTAGTGGTGTCGGCAAGGTAAACGCAGCCCTCTGCGTTCAGATTCTTGCAGATCTCTTTCAGGTAACCGCTATCATCAATACCGGTGTTGCCGGTTCCCTGAATGCAAAGCTCAATATCGGAGATATTCTGGTATCCACCGATGCACTTCACCATGACGTCGATGCGACCATCTTCGGTTATCAGTTAGGGGAAGTACCTCAGCTTGGCTGCCGCGAATTTGTTGCGGATTCCCACCTTGCAGAGCTTGCCGTTGCTGTTTGTAAGGAGGTCAATCCGGACATTCATGCCTATACCGGACGTGTGGTAAGCGGTGACCAATTCATTTCCAGCAAAGCAGTGAAGGAGCATCTGATTCAGGAATTCCACGGAGACTGTGCAGAAATGGAAGGTGCTTCCATCGCACACGGCGCATACTTAAATGAGATCCCCTTTGTCATTATCCGTGCGATTTCAGATAAGGCCGATGACAGTGCCGAAATGGATTATCCTACCTTTGAAAAGGCTGCTGCCCTGCATTCTGCCAAGCTGGTAGAGCATATGCTGCCCCGTACTTAAAAATGATCCACTGGATCATTTTCTCATATGCATGGCAATTTAAAAAGCCGGCGCATGATCCTTTAGCGGTCATGCGCCGACTTTGCAAATAACAGGAACATCGGAAAGATCTCTAAACGTCCTGTCAGCATTGCGAGAGAAAGCACCACTTTCACCCAGTCAGAATACACTCCAAAGTTCGCCATCGGTCCAACCAGATTCAGCCCCGGCCCAATATTGTTAAAGCACGACAATACTGCAGTCAGATTCGTAGTGAGATCCAGTCCGTCCAGCGAAACAATTAATGTAAAAACACAGATCAGAATCACATAAGCACCGAAATAAATCCGCGTGGAATTCAACGTTTTCTTATCCACATCCTTACCGTTCAGGCGGATGCTGATAATTTCCTTAGGATTCATAATCTGCTTGACCTCCGCAACAAAGGACTTAAACAGAATAATCACACGGGAGATCTTCAAGCCGCCTCCGGTCGAACCGGCACAGGCTCCGATTATCATTAACAGCACAAGCATGTGCTTGGAAAACTCCGGCCACAGATTAAAGTCCACTGTTGCAAAGCCAGTCGTGGTAATAATACTTGACACCTGGAAAAAGGCGGCCCGTACAGCTTCCCCAGCACTCGGGAAGCAGGATAAGGTATTCACAGAAATCGCCACCACTGCTGCTGCAATGATCCCCAGATAAACCGCTGTCTCCTCCGACGTGAGTACTTCCTTGAACTTCCGTAATAACAGCAGAAAATAGGTGTTGAAATTGATTCCAAACAAAATCATAAAAATGCCGAGTATAATCTCAATCGCCGGACTTCCGTATCCTGCAATTCCGGCACTGTTTAATGCAAAGCCACCGGTACCGGCTGTTCCAAACCCGATGCAGAAGGAATCAAACAGTGTCATCCCAAGACATTTCAGAATAATAACAAGAACCAGCGTCATCACCGTATAAATTCCGTAAAGAATCATGGAAGTTGTCCGCATACGCGGTACCAGCTTACCGGCTGTCGGTCCCGGCACTTCTGCACGTACCAGATGCATGGAATTATCATTTTCCATCGGAATAACCATCAATACAAAAACCAGAACTCCCATTCCGCCAACCCAGTGGGTAAAGCACCGCCAGAATGCCACGCCGTGTCCCAGATCTCCCGGTTCTGCAAGCACCGATGCTCCTGTCGTTGTAAAACCGGACACAATTTCAAATAAAGCCCCCCAGTAAGAGGAGAAACCTCCTGCCAGATATAATGGAAACGCACCCACAATCGAAATGATAATCCACGCCATGGCTACAATAAAGTAACCGTCCCTGCTGCTCATGCGCTTCTGCTGCTGGCGAACCAGCATCAAAAGAACTGCAACAATCGCTGCCGGAATCATGGTATAAACAAATGCCATGGTATCTCCATCCCGGTAAATCAGAGAAACAAGCAGAGACGGCAGCATCAGAAGAACCTCCACCAGAAGAATCCTTCCGATAATATTCATAATTTTCCCAGTATTCATATGAACCTCCAAAACAGATGCGGATTTGCCTAGTCTGCAAAAATATCCTTAAGCTCTGCAATATGATGATTAATGGAACCGATCAAAACAGTATCACCATCCCGAATCTCATCATCACCACGAGGAATAATCGTCTGCGTATCACGGATGATAAACGCCACCAGCACATTCCGCTTAAGCTTTAAATTCTTCAACGGAATATTCAGATTCTTGTCCTTCTCATCAATATTCAGCTCAATAAACTCAATCTTGCCATCCATCAGCCGGTACAGGGATTCCACCTTGTCATCCCCGGATGCATTCATCAGGGAACGGCTGTAGGCAAAGATTCGGTCTGCTGCAACATCATTTCTGGACACGATACTGATCTTGCTGGTCTTCGGAAGCACCTTTAGCCGCGATTTCGCGTTGATACGGGCTACCACCTTGGAAATCCCCTGAGATTCCGCATACATGGAAGACACCAGATTATATTCATCATTGGAGGTAATTGCAATAAATGCATCCGTATGTGTGAAGTCCGTCTCCGACATGGAATCAAAATACCGCATCATATCATCCTGCATCACGGCTGCTCCCGGGCACTCTCTTGCAAGGCGTTCAGCCACATGAGGTCTCGGGTCTACGACCGTCACCTTAAGCCCCTGCTTCAGCAGGATTCCCGTAAGATAATGGGAAACTCTTCCTCCACCGGCAATAATCACGGATTGCAGCGGCTTTTTAAACAGATGAAGCTTTCGGAACGAGGAACGGAATTTCTCGGCAGCACCGGTTAAATAAATCACATCTCCTTCCTGAATTCTCGTATCTCCTTTGGGAACAAAGGCCTGTCCGTTTCGTGCAATCGCACAGAACAGAAGGTCAATTCCCAGATTCCGGTCAATTTCCATCAGAGTCTTATCCACAAGAGGCCACTCTTCCTTAACCGTCATCTCTACAAGCTCTGCTCTACCGCCTGCAAAGGTTTCCACACGGGTTGCTACCGGGAAACGAAGCGTACGCGAAATCTCCATTGCGGTTGCCAGCTCCGGATTAATCACCATGGAAATTCCAAGCTTATCCTTATAAAAATGATGCTGGCTCGCGTAATCCGTATCGCGGATTCTCGCAATCGTGTGCTTTGCTCCTAACATATGAGCCGTGAAGCAGCTTAAGATGTTCAATTCATCAGACTGCGTAACGCCGATAAACAAGTCCGCAGATCCTGCATTCAGATCCTGCAACGTTGCATAGGATGCACCGTTTCCCTGAAAGCAGATAGCATCAATGCTGTTTCCCAGAGTATCAACTACTTCCTCGGACTGGTCAATCAGCGTTACCTGATGTCCGGCATGGGCAAGCTGCTTTGCAAGATTCTGTCCAATATCACCACCACCGACAATAAATGTCTTCTTTCCTTCCCGGCGATTCATCATAATTCCATTCCTCCAAAACCCATACGATTTGTTAAGTAATATCGTAACTGTTCAGTACCCTCACAGTTACGATGCAAAATCCATTCCAAATCGGCTTCGCCGATGGGATTTTGCATTACTGGATCATTTTTGAGTATGCATGGCAACATCAAAAGGGAAATCTGCAACAGACTTCCCTTTTTCCTCTTTTCATCCGCTATTTTATTCCTGTTATTCTTCCGTTGCAATAGGAATTTCGATTCAGCTTAATGGTTTTCTTACTGACGCACCTTGATATGAACCTCACGAAGCTGCTGCTCGGTCACTTCGTTCGGGGCTCCACACATCAGATCCTGTGCGGTTCCGCTCATCGGGAACGGAATGATTTCACGGATGCTGTCCTCATTCTTAAGCAGCATAATCATACGATCCACACCGGGAGCCATTCCTGCATGCGGGGGTGCTCCGAACTGGAACGCATTGTATAAGGCTCCGAACTTCTCCTTCAGAACTTCTTCATCATATCCTGCAATTTCAAAAGCCTTAACCATGATATCAATGCTGTGGTTACGGACAGCTCCTGAGGATAATTCCACGCCGTTACATACAATATCATACTGGTAAGCCAGAATATCCAGCGGATCCATGGTATTCAATGCTTCCAGACCTCCCTGCGGCATAGAGAACGGATTATGGGTAAAGCCGATCTTCTTGGTTTCCTCATCCAGCTCGAACATCGGGAAGTCATTAATATAACAGAAGCGGTATGCGTTCTTCTCAAGCAGGTCAAGACGCGCACCCAGCTCATTCCGGATCTGTCCGGCAAAGGAGGCTGCACGCGCTTCCTTATCTGCGATAAAGAAGATGGTATCATCCGCCTTAAGCCCTGCAAGCTCTCTTAGTTCAGCCTTCAGCTCTTCCGGAATAAACTTGTCGATCGGTCCCTTGTAAGAAAGATCTTCCTGTACTTCCAGATAACCCAGTCCGCCCATTCCAATCTCGGTTGCAAATTTAAGCATCTTCTCATGGAAGCCCTTGGACTGATGTCCTTCGATCTTAATTGCACGGACGGTCTTGTTCTGGAACGGCTTAAAGGTACATTTATTAAAGAACTCGGACAAATCAATAATACGAAGCGGATTTCTCAAATCCGGCTTATCGGAACCGAACTCCAGCATTGCCTGCTTATAGCTGATGATCGGATAAGGAGCCTTCGTTACTTCATAGCCTGCGGGTGCAAACTTCTCAAAGGTAGCCGTCAGCACCTCTTCACCAACCTTGAATACATCCTCCTGTGTGGCAAAGCTCATTTCAAAGTCCAGCTGATAGAACTCACCGGGAGAACGATCTGCTCTTGCATCCTCATCACGGAAGCAGGGAGCGATCTGGAAATATTTGTCTACGCCGGATACCATCAGAAGCTGCTTATACTGCTGAGGAGCCTGCGGGAGTGCGTAAAACTTGCCCTTGTAATGTCTGGACGGAACGATATAGTCTCTTGCGCCCTCCGGAGAAGATGCACACAGGATCGGAGTCTGTACTTCCATGAAGCCAAGCTCGGTCATCTTCTGACGAAGAAAAGCAATGACGTTGGAACGGAAAATCATGTTGCTCATGACCTTCGGATTTCTCAGATCAAGGAAACGGTATTTCAGACGCAGATCCTCACGGATTTCCTTGGAGGTTGCGATTTCAAACGGAAGGGGACGATATACCTTGCCAAGAATCTCAACGCTGTGCGCTTCCAGCTCGATGGTTCCTGTCGGGATCTTCGGATTGTAGGTCTCCTCGTCACGCTTTTCGATTTCACCAAGGACACTGATACAGTCCTCTTTGTTGATTCCCTTTAACAGGGAGGTATCACGCATAACGATCTGTAATACGCCATACATGTCTCTTAAGTCCACAAAGGATACACCGCCGTGGTCACGGATATTCTCTACCCAGCCGGCTACCCTGCGTTCTTTGCCAATGTCATTTTCAGATACCTGATTTAAGGTACATTCACGATACAACGTTGATAATTCCATCTCTTTTCTCCTTCTTCATCTGGTTTATTTCTTAATTTACGTTCGCACTAACCTCATACTTCGCCTCCGGCTCGTCTTCGCTAAGTGCTCTACATTCACCCTGTCACTAAATTCGTTCCTCGCTTTCGCTCGTCCTCATTAAGTGTCCGGGTACCGTTCGCACTAACCTCATACTTCGCCTCCGGCTCGTCTTCGCTAAGTGCTCTACATGGAAACGCCCTGAACTGGTTAAACCAATTCAGGACGAATATACTTATCCGCGGTGCCACCTGATTTACTGCCATGCAGTCACTTTCACCAATGAAATTACGGCTCGGAAGTTGTTATTCTCCCGGATTCATTCTGCCGGCTTCTCACCATCCCGGCTCTCTTTAAGCGATAATCCAAGGTACTCGTCTTCGTCATTGCCTATACATCGTTATGATAAGCTAGGATGCCCGTTTTGTCAACAAATTCCTCAGCGGTATATCCGGATTTTCTCTGAAACAGTGGATATACGCGTTTCAAACTGTTCGTAAAACGATGTAACTTCTGTCTCATATTGGTTTACATAAAATTCATTTAATACCAGAATATTCACGTTCCGGACAATTTCTTCGTTCTCCGTATGCGCCGCAATCTCCTGCACCTCCTTCAGGAAATTATGCCAGCTCCGGATATAATTTTCATAAGCCGACAGCTCCGGAATGCCGAGCCACTTCTTAATTTTCACCTTGGAGCGGTTCGGATAAGCACACTCGTGAATCTGCCAGAAATATTTGAAATCGCCATCCTCATAGATTCTTCCCAAAGGAAACATGCGGCAGAAGCCCGGACGCAGCTCATGGATGCTGCACCGTCCTTCCGGGTTCAGGAATCCGCATCGCAGGGTATTTTCCTGCATTTTGAGATTCGGCTGGATGATCCCATCTACCACATGAAGTTCAATCTTTCCCTGCATAAGTTCAGCAAACGTTGTATGTAAGCCTTTTTCCAACTGATACAGATCGTAAGGATCCAGAATAATGGATTCTCCCATATCGTGACAGCAGTCAGAACAGCCTTTACAATCCTGACACTCGATCCGTACCATATCATTTGCCGTATATAATTTTCCATCTGAAATTTCTGAAAGATCAATCCTGCGCAGCATGTGTTTCTCCTACCTGTTATAAAGTATCATACTCATTATACACTATCCGCTGCACTAAATTCGTACTCCGCTTCGCTTATACTCATTAAGTGCACGGGTATGGTTCGCACTAACCTCAAGCTTCGTCTCTGACTCGCTTTCGCTAAGTGCTCTACCAACCGAACCTGCCACTGGCAGCTTCTCTGGATGCATGGCAACACAAAACAGCGATAGTGTATACCATCGCTGTCTTTCATTATGATTCTAATAATCCTTTGTTTTCCTGTTTCATCAGGTCTGCCACCGAAATATCATCGAGATAATCATTAATCATCTCATCCAGCTTGATCCACATAGGAAGTGTCCGGCATTCATCGGCACGTTCACAGGGATCTGCACCGCATTCGAGACAGGATACCGGAGCCAACGTGCCCTCGGTAAGCCGCAGGACATCTCCGATTTTATAGTCCTCAGGCTCCCTGCTTAAACGGTATCCACCGCCCTTGCCATGGATTCCCTCTACCATTCCCGCTTTCGAAAGAAGTGTCATAATGCTTTCGCTGTATTTTTGTGATATATGTTGTCTTGCAGCAATTTCTTTTAAAGGAATATACTCACTGGTATTCTGCTCCGCAAGATCCACTAAAACCCGGAGCGCATACCTTCCTCGTGTGGAGATCAGCATAAAACGTCACCTGTCCTTCTCACGATTATTCTGCAAATAAAGGAGTGGAAAGATACCTGTCTCCCGTATCCGGAAGCAGAACCACAATGCTTTTGCCTGCATTTTCCGGACGCTTTGCTACTTCCAATGCTGCCCATACAGCTGCACCGGAGGAAATGCCAACCAGCACACCTTCGCTTGTGCCAATTTTCTTGCCAAGTGCAAATGCATCCTCGTTCGCAACCGGGATGATTTCATCATAAACTGTAGTATCCAGAATTTCCGGTACAAATCCGGCACCGATACCCTGAATCTTATGTGCTCCTGCTACACCGGTGGATAATACGGCACTTGTGGCCGGCTCTACTGCAACCACCTTCACAGCAGGATTCTTTTCCTTTAAATATTTACCAACACCTGTTACCGTACCGCCTGTGCCGACACCTGCTACAAAATAATCGACGTTACCATCAGTATCTTCCCAGATTTCCGGTCCGGTTGTTTCATAATGTGCTTTCGGATTGGATGGGTTCACAAACTGTCCCGGGATAAAGCTGTTCGGGATCTCTTCTGCAAGCTCATTTGCTTTCGCAATAGCGCCCTTCATTCCCTTCGCACCTTCGGACAATACCAGTTCTGCACCATACGCCTTCATTAACTGTCTGCGTTCCACAGACATCGTATCCGGCATAACAATGATAATACGGTAGCCCCTTGCCGCTGCAACCGATGCAAGACCGATACCGGTATTTCCGGAAGTAGGCTCGATAATCACAGAGTCCTTCGTCAGCTTTCCTTCCTTCTCTGCATCGTCCAGCATCATCTTTGCTACACGATCCTTAACGGAGCCAGCCGGGTTAAAGTACTCCATCTTCGCATAAAGCTTTGCCTTTAATCCATATTCCTGTTCCAAATGTGTTAACTCAAGTAACGGTGTTCTTCCGATTAACTGATCTGCGGATGTATAAATCTTAGCCATTTCGATTCCTCCCTTTTCCTGACTGGTTTCAAAAGATACGTATTCTCATTGATTGTTTGCAGTATACTTCCTTTTACCCACCTTGTCAATAGGTAAATAGATTTAATTCAATACCTCCACATATTCCTTATAAACATACGCATCGCTTCCATCACTTAAACGGATATGATACCACGAATCTGCGACAAGTTCATAATACTCGTAAACCTCACCGGTCTTCGCCACACCGAGAATACTGGAATTCTCCGTACTCGGTTGGTTTCGCATATTGACGTTCTTAATGATCTGCAGCTTGCCTGCAATTTCTCCTTTAGTCGTTTCTCCGGTATTCTCTCCGGTATTCTCTCCTGTACTTCCATCCTGCTGTTCAGTGACAGTATCTTCTCCGTCATTTGCATTGAAAGCAAGTTTCTTCTTAAGGACGATTCCGCCACCGATCAGAATCACGACAAGCACAATAATTCCAAGGATCATCGTGGCCTTCGTCAGATCAAATCCACCGGAGGAGTCTTCCTCATCCTCATAATCAACCTCTTCATAATCTGGATCTTCATAACCGGCATCCTCATACTGATCTTCCTCATGGTCATAATCATAGGATGAAGCATTTCTTCTACGGGACGCTTTCTGCCGTTCTGTTCTTGTCTGTCCTGCTGCATCCTCTTCCCTGTCTGAAGCTTCCTCCGGCTTCCCATAAATCCGGCCTTCCCTCACGGCTTCCACCACCTTGGAGGGACGCTCTCTCATGACGGGTGCCGGGATTTCTTCGGCCTCTTCCTCTTCCCTGCTTTCCGGATTTCCCGCTGTTTCCGGCTCCACTTCATCCGGGTATTCCGGGATTTCACCACGTCTTTCCCGTTCCAGTCTGGCTTCTGCCTCACTGAAATCCCGTTTCACCACTGCCTGCTCTGCTTCCATAATAATGCTTTTCTCAATGACATCGAACGGAATATCAATCGTCTTCTGTGGGGTAACCGGAATCTCCTCATCGTGAGGTTCCGTATCTTCATTGATCACCGCAGCTCCGCATTTGTGGCAGAATTTCGTTCCTTCCCTCAGGATTTCGCCGCAAACCGGGCACCTCGCCGGTTCTCCCACCTTCTGTCCGCATTTCACACAAAAGGTATCTGTATCTAAAAGCTCTGCTCCGCATCTTTGACACTTCATAACTTCTCTCCTCCGTACTATTGTCTCTATTATCTACCAAATCTCGGATTTTGTCTACCGACAAACAGGGATTCATTTCTTATACTTTTCTTAACAAAACAATTCGACTTATGTGAAGGAGGACCTTAACATGCTTCAGAATCTTGAGAAGAAAAATGTCACCATGCTTCCCGGTTTATTCCGTGAAAGAATGCTTGTAAATCGTAATTATCTTTTGGAGCTGGGTACACAGGAATTATTGCAGAGCTACTATCTGGAGGCAGGAATCGTTATGCCGGATCTGCAGGTTCTTGAAAGACCGGAAACCGCAAAGCTTCACTGGGGATGGGAGGCTCCCACCTGTCAGCTCCGCGGCCATTTCCTGGGTCACTGGCTTTCCGCAGCTTCCTCTTTGATTGCATCCGAAAACGATGCCGCTTTAAAGGCAAAGCTTGACGAAATCATCCGTGAACTTGCCAAATGTCAGGAATTAAACGGCGGAGAATGGATCGGACCTTTTCCGGAGAAGTACTTTACCCGTCTGGAAAAGGAGCTTCCTATATGGTCTCCCCAGTATGTCATGCATAAATTAGTCATGGGACTTACCCACGCTTATCTCTATGCCGGTAACGAGCAGGCACTCACCATCGTCCGTCATCTGGCTGACTGGTATATCCGCTGGACCGAAAAGGTACAGTCTACCAATCCGCATGCTGTCTACAGCGGTGAGGAATCCGGTATGCTGGAAATGTGGGCACTCCTTTTTGAAACCACAAAGGATCCGGTTTATGAAACACTGGCTTCCCGTTACAGCAATCCGAGCCTTTTCCGCAGGCTGTTAGAGGGAAAAGATGCTTTAACCAACTGCCACACCAACGCCAGCATCCCGTGGGCACATGGTGCTGCCAGAATGTATGAAGTAACCGGTGATGAAAAGTATAAGACCATTGTAGAGCTTTTCTGGAAATGTGCCGTTACCGACCGTGGCTCCTTCTGCACCGGAAGCGCCAACTCCGGAGAATTCTGGGTACCGCCTTTCCTTTCTGGCCAGTACTTAAATGACCGCAATCAGGAATTCTGCACCGTATATAATATGGTACGTTTAGCCACCTATCTGTATCGCTGGACCGGTGACAAGCAGTATGGCGACTACATTGAACGTGCCCTTTACAACGGCTTCCTTGCACAGCAGAATGCACAGACCGGTATGCCGACTTACTTTCTGCCATTGAGCGCAGGCGGTCATAAGAAATGGGGCACCAAGCGTCACGACTTCTGGTGCTGCCACGGAACCATGGTGCAGGCACAGACCCTGTATCCGGATATCATTTATTATGAGGAGCCGGAACGGAACGGGTTCCTGGTAAGCCAGTACATTCCTTCCACTGCAAAATGGGATTGCCACGGTAATCTCGTTGAGGTTTCCCAGAATACCAATATGAAGTATTACAACGATCAGGCATTCTTTGATGAAAAGGATCAGGGACAGAGCTCCAGATGGCAGTTACAGTTCAAGGTAACGGCTTCCGCTCCTACCGTATTCACCCTCTGCTTACGTGTTCCTGCATGGGTTAAGGGTGCACCGGTTGTCATCGTAAACGGCGAAGCACTTACCAATCCTGTAATAGAGGATGGTTACCTGAAGCTCCAGAAAACATGGAAAAATGACACCATTGACTTATTCCTTGCACCAGCTCTGACCTATGTGTCATTACCGGATCAGCCGGAGAAATCCGCAATCATGGAAGGACCTGTAGTTCTTGCCGGTATGTGTGAGAAGGATCCCGGACTATATACCAATGGTGAAACCCCGGAGGATGCACTTTACGTACAGTCCGAGCATATGTACAGTGTCTTCCCCTGGAAGCAGAGTACTTACCTCACGAAAAAGCAGCCGGAAAACTTTACCTTCCGACCGCTCTATGAAATCAATGATGAAACCTATACCGTATACTTCTCTTTAAAGAAGCCCTCGGATCTGTAAGCCGATTCGTCACCTAATGATTGATATAGGATTTTTGAAACGCCGTCTTATAAGCGAGGGGAGTCATCCCCTCCTGACGTTTGAAAATCCGCATAAAATATTTTTCATCCTGGAAGCCGCTGGAATATGCGGCTTCTTTGATGCTTACGTTTTCATTAACCAAAAGACGCTTGGCAAGCTCAATCCGCATCTTGTTGAGGTACTGCGTGATTGTCATGCCGGTCTGCTTCCGGAACAGTGAAGCAAAATAATCCGGATTATAGTGCAGATGCCGCGCCACCATGGCCGGATCCATCTGCTTATGGCAATTCATCGTAATATAATCCGCTGCCTCCCGGATTGCCTGCTGTACCTGTGGATTCGCCCGCTCCATCTCCTCTTCTGCTTCAACGGCTTCACCCTTATGGCTTTCTCTGTTCATTTCCAGGGTAAGCTCCATCAAAAGAGTGCTGCAGCAGTAGTCAAGCATCTGTCCCTGCTCCTCCTGCCAGGTTCGTGACAGGTCGAGAAGCTGCCGGAACAGTGTGGTCACCCGCTGCGTAAGAGGAAGCGTCCCAAGAGACGGAAAGTGATAATAATTCCCGGTATTTTCCACGTTCTCTGTATCCTGCCCGGAAAAGTGCACCCAGAAATAGGACAGCTCTCCTTCGGATGCTTTCCAGCCTTCATGTTCTTCTCCGGCACGAAGGAGAATATATTGACCAGACTGGACAACCACATTTTCACCATCCACACGCAGGTACAAGGTCCCCTTTAATACTACAATCAGGACATTCTGATCCATACTTCTTTTGTGATGCAGAAAGCCGTCTGATGCACGTAAATTCCCACAGATCTGATATTTAATTGGCTGATTTGTTCGTATTTCGAAAGTATCCATATTTTACCTGCAATCTATACCACTCGTTTCGACTCATTCCTGATATTAACGTAACTGTCCAGTACCTTCACAGTTACCTATTAACGGATAAAATGAGTCGCAACCCGTTCTTCCTTTTCCGGAAGTCCGAACTGCTTCCTGCCAAGTGCGATGCTCTTCATCAGAAAGCTCATATTTCTGGCTAACGTTCTCATCGTCTGCTTTCCCTCTTCATCCTGTGCAGCTTCTCCCTTTTCCATTCCATGAATGGAATTCCAATACTGGCTCGGGGCGATCGGCATATTGGAAATTGTGAAATATTTGTTCAGTTCATCGAACGTTGCAGAGCAGCCGCCTCTTCTGGCACACACCACACTGGCGCCAACCTTCATGGTTTTATCAAAATGACTACTGTAGAACAGCCGGTCAAGAACCGCAACCAATGTTGCATTCGCCGATGCATAATATACCGGACTTGCTACCACCAGTCCGTCTGCCTCTTCAAACTTCGGTGCCAGTTCGTTCACGATGTCGTCAAACACACACTTGCCGTTCTTTCCGCAGTAACCGCAGGCCACACAGCCACGAACCGCCTGATTACCGACCTGTACCGTCTCGACCTCAATCCCTTCCTGCAAAAATACCTTTTCCATCTCCTTAAGCGCAATGCCTGTGTTGCCATCCATCCTGGGACTTCCGTTGATCATTAATACCTTCATAAACCTGTTCCTCCAGTTTTCTTACATAAAAGCTCGTGCATAATCACCATAAGCACTAATA
>CAVERH010000030.1:0-34859 GCA_963618065.1 bacterium
GTCTAATTTTCCTATGTGGGCAGGTTACAAAACGAATTCACCTTTCAAAGCTGGTCTACAGTAATGAAATTATTTTTTTGTGTGCCTTCATGAAACAACCCTGTAGTTCACAACTGAGTACTTGAAATGAACAGACGTTTATGCTAGACTAAGAATTGAAAATAGGGTGTTTATACCCTGTTGATGGAAATGGAGGTGAAGTGCATTGGGACAGAAGGATATAGGGGAGAAGGTTCTCGAATCGTTTGATGATGTTTTCGCAGATATCGTAAATGTACTTCTCTTTAATGGCGAACGGGTAATAACAGAGACTGAGTTAGAAGAACAGGCTCCACGCTATGCTTATAAAGCAGATGGTGTTTATAGAGAAATAGAACGCGATGTAGCAAAGCGGTGGAAGAAGGAAAATATCCGAATTGCTTGTATAGGTTTCGAAAATCAGACAAAAACAGATGGAGATATGCCAATTAGAATTATGGGCTACGATGGAGCAGAGTACCGTTGGCAGTTAAATCAGAAGGGACAACCAACTCGTTATCCTGTGGTTACGATAGTGCTGTATTTTGATCATAAGAAGAAATGGGATGCTCCTCTTACACTTTATGATTGTCTCGATATTCCGGAAAAGTTCAAGCCATTTGTGAATGACTATAAGGTGAACCTGTTTGATGTTGCATATTTAACACCTGAGCAGGTGAAACTATTTAAGAGTGATTTTAGATTTGTGGCAGATTATTTTGTGCAGATGCGCATGACAGGAACATATACTGGTAGCAGGGAAGAAATCACGCATGTTCAAGCAACACTTAGTATGATGTCGATAATGACAGGTGATCATCGATTCGAGAAAGTTATGCAGTCTGATGAAGGGAAATCGCAAGGAAAGGAGATTAAGACTATGTGTGAAGTTTTGGATAGAATTGAAGAAAAAGGTAAGACGGAAGGTCGTGTAGAAGGCGAAGATGTAGCAATGGCGTTGATGCAGAAACTCTTTGCTGCCGGAAGACTTGATGACGCGAAAAGGGCTGCAGAGGATCCTACTTATAGGAGACAACTCATGAAGGAGTTAGCCTGAAATTAAAACTCATGAAGTAGAGTAGCATTCCCATCGAAGTCAATTGTGAGCCACAAACTTACTTTATCTTCGGTGGGATTTTTGCGGGCAAAATTGGCTATTCTCTAGGATGCCACTCATAAATGTCAAGAACGGAGAAATAACATTGAAATGCTTTATCAACGACAATCCTGTGAGAGAATCTTACTTCTGGCATGTTTTTTGCAAGCCCATTTTTTATTTTACAACAAACAGGCTATCACCGTGAGCACAAAAAGCTTTGAAGAGATACTTCACTTTATCCAGAGAAAACCGGATAATGACAACAGGGAGGAAGCATGACATGGAAAAACGACAACCAGATAGGAATTATGTTGCTTTGGACAGGAAAATAGAAAAGCTTCAGGAGAATATTCCAGATGGTGTTTTATTAAAAGTGGAGCTATTGCGTGAATTGCCTGTTAAGTGGAGCTATTACTCGTATGGGTGGAGCTCAAAAGCGTGCTGATGGTGTCGCTGGCGCAAAATATTCAACTGTCAAGGTACCTGGATGCAAACCGTTAATAGATGTCCGGTTTTATATCTTTTATCACTTTTTTCTGCTCAATGGAAAGTATAAGGTAAATAACTCGCAAATGGCATAGCCTGTCCAAAGTTGAGATAATGTAAAAAGTTCAAAACGTTTTACACTTTTCAACCTAAGGAGGATTTTGTGTTTTTTGCAAGACCTAAATACCAAGAAATGCAGAGTGCTTTCCCAAAAGTTGCATCGGGAAATTCCTCATTTTTGCAGCTGTCTCCAGCGCAGGTTTCACGCCGGAGACATGTCGTTGCAGACATACTTTGGTTATCAGTTACAGATATGTAATACTGGTCTCATCGGTTCCGTTAGCTAACCGATACATGCGGTCAATCCTGGAAGACTCCTGTTGGGGATCCTCACCTCCGCATACCATGTTCACATACAAATCATATGCAGGTTCACCTTCAAAATCACGTGATGTGTTATTGAAGATATCCTGCCGAAGACCTTCAGCCCATTCCGGTGGCAGATATTTGATGAGCGCCTGCCGCCAACGGACGAGCTCCTCATCCAGTTCAACGATGGTTTTCATCATCTCATCAGTAAGCTTAAGGAAATCATACACCGTAGGACAGTCATGGAGACAGTCGGTCTGATCCGGAACATTGAAAATTTTATCTTCAGCCATCCTGTGCACCTCCCTTCTGGGAAGTGAAAAGCTCGTTGATGCTTGATTCACGAAGGCGGTTGTTTTCGCCGGGGAACAGAATCAAATGGCAGTGGTGCATCAAACGCCCCACAAGTGCCGCCGTCATCTGCTCGTCATACAGAACATTTACCCATCTGGAGAATTCCAGATTGGTGTTCAGTATGATGACCTTCTTTTCATGAATCGCGGAAAGATAATCAAAGAGCAGTTGTGAACCGGTTCTGTTGTAAGGTACATACATAGCCGAATTCATCCAGTATGATGATTTCTGCCTTATCTATCCTTTTGTGAAGCTGGGACAGCGTTCCATGTTCCTGTGCTTCGGAAAGTTGGTTGATTAGCGCCGCTGTACGGAAGAATTTTACCGGAATCCCTTTTTTGCAGGCTTCCATGCCGATGCAAATGGACAGCATCGTCTTCCCGGTTCCTGTGCTGCCATACATAACAAGGTTATTTCCGGCATGGTAAAAATCCAGTGCTTTGAGGCTTTCGACAGTGATGCCTGTAGGAAACTGCACTTCGCTGGGATCAAAGAATGTAAAGCTGTGCTGCAGTGGAAATCCTGCTGTATTAATCAGCTTTGCAACCCTTGTGGATTTGCGGTACTGTATCTCATCCCGCAGAAGATGATACAGGTATTCCTGATGGCTCTCACCGGTCTGAAGCATCGCATTTTCTACAAGATTTACTGACAGCCGCAATTGTTTACAGCATGCTGCGATGGGGTCTTTGTAATCATCCATTTACAGCACCTCCTTTCCCAAGGAGCTGGTCATAAGAGGACAGATCCACAGGTATCTGTACGATTTTGGGAACCCCGTTCTGCTGTGGCAGCTCCGGAACATCAGCATAAAGCCTGCGATACAGATTTTTCAGATTGTCAGGATCTTTTACCTGATACAGTAATGCCTGGTCAACGGTCAGCAGGGCACTGTCAAAGCCAGTACGGTTCGTCAGTTCTGCCAGGACTTTCAGGACTGTTCCACGGTCTGAACTGCCACACAGCTTCATGAAACGCTGCATATTTTCCGGCATCATGTCAAACAGCCCACTGTTGAACAGAGAACGTGGTTTTCTGGAGATGGCCGTAAGATATGGAATCCATTCCATGCTGGACTGCTTCTGGTCTCCGTAGAGCCGTCTGTGTGTAACAATCAGATGTTGCTTCATATCCATCACCATTACCTGGGTTACTGAGATTTTCAGCATCACTGTGGTTTCCGAGTGATCCGGAGAAACAGAGTATTCGTGCTTTCCTGATTCTAGGGTGAAGCGGCCCCATTTATCGGTGACAACGGTCTCATAGCCTAGCATCAAATTTGCTAAAAAAAACACTTCACTTCCAGTAATAAGTACAGTACTCGGTCATCAGAGTACAGAAACAACAAAGATATATTTGAAAGTAGATGTAGACAATTTAAAAAAATGTTGTATAACTATGCCAGAGATCAGTTCCCTTTATTAATAAGAAAGGGGGTGTGATCTGATGCTGGATACATCTATGTTCTTATCTGGACTGGCCACGGAACTACAAAGTTATCTTGATTATAAAGTTGCAGCCGGATATCAGGAGAAGGGGTGTAATCCGGGCAGTCGGCTACGCAGAGCCTGCCATGCACGCATTTGCGGTAATTGCTGCATTCAAGGGGCAGCTTGCATTTGTGCTTGAGACAGCGGTGCAGCTTTATTTCCTTTCCAACAGTAGATTTGTCTTTTCCAATGGTTTTGGCTATGGCTGTTTTGGAAGAGCCGTTGGTAATGCCGGTGAGGATAATGCGTCTTTCCTCCAGCGTGAGGTGAGAAAAAGAATTTGCAGTACTCATAAATACCTACCTTTCCAATGGCTGTCAGGCAGGTATAAGTGTAAGGCTTAATGCAACATTAATGGAAGTGGAAATAAGTGAAAGACTAAAATCTACTTTGCCCCTTCAAAGTGGAAATAAACTTTTCACTTCAGTTACCTTTCAACGCTGTCAAGTGAAATCAGCACTTGACAAATGTATAGGAAAACTGTATTATAATACCAACAGAACCCACCACGCCTAGGTTCATCTTTGATGGATATGCGCAACCCGGTGGGACTTTTTATTATATGGAGGAATTGTACATGCGTTCCTATGAGAAAAGAATTTTGACAATTCCTGATCAGATCAGTGAATTAAAGTCAGCCAAGATGGTAATAGAATCTGATGATGCTGCAAAGGAGTTTCTCTCGTGCGTTGAGTATTATCGATTTCGAGGATATAGTTTCCAGTTTTATAACAACAGTAAGAAGGAATATAAGGAGAACACAAAGTTTGGCGATATAGTTGCTATCAGTGAATTTGATGCTGAGTTATCACATCTGCTGTTTTCTATGCTATCGTCTATAGAAGTTACATTGAGAAGCCGTTTGGTAGATGCATTACTTTCGTATAGAAAAGATGGGCTGATTCTTTATGATCCAGAGATTTTTGACGATAAAAAGAAGTACTGGGGCAACAATGGTTCAATATCACAAGAAATTGTGCGGTCGAGTGATGTGTTTATCAAGCACAATTTTGATAAGCATGACGGTAATGTCCCTGTTTGGGCAACAGTAGAAATCATGTCTTTTGGTACATTGTCCAAGACAATAAAAAATCTAAAGACTGGTGCTGATTCAGCATATTCGAAGCTAGCTGAATATTATAAATATCCGACTGCTTCTGGCAAGACAGCTCGGCCTACAAAAAAACTATTGGCTTCCTGGATTCAGGCATGTGTTGTTTTGAGAAATATCTGTGCTCATAATAGCCGCATTTATAATCGAGCATTGAATACAGCACCAGAGATATTGGCTGCTGATCAGTTAACATCAACTCCGAGATACAATGGAATCTATAAAACGATACTAGCGATGAAGTATTTAAGACCTTCAGATGAGCAGTGGTCAGTTTTTGCTAATCAGTTGAAGGAACTTATTTCAAGGTATAGTGCTGTGGTAGAAATTGGAAGATTGAATTTTCCACAGGATTGGCAAAATCATATCGTTGGTTAAAGTAATAATACAAACAAAACAGAATATAATATAACTGACAGAACCAATCAAGCCTCTCGAAGAAGCTCAAATCGATTGGACTTTCATTTACCGCTTATGATGCAGTTGGCATTGTAGGCGGTATTTTTTTGCCTGTTCCGGCACTTCTTCAACCTGCCGCAGACTCATTTTTGATCAAGTTCCTTCCTATTATATATAGGGGCTAAAAGAAAGGGTGATTTTTACCTTGTGGGTATCACAGTCTTGGGAACATTCATACCTTTGTGGACAATCACAGTCTTGTGTTCATTCCCACCCTTGTGGTCATCCATCTATTGGGCGGGAGTACCAGGCTGGCATGTAGACCACCTACACCTGGGAGTGAAGATGCTCTCATTCTATTCACTCATATGTAACTTGCCACATAAAATCCCAATGGCAAGTTGGCAAGTTCATGCCGAGAGAAAATGTAAATCACTGCGAGGAAGAATTGCACATAGCAGAGAATATGTAAGGCAAGAATGTAAATGTGGATTAGGCTTGAAGAAAATAAATAGTCCAGGAAAAATAAATAGTCCAGGAAGACCGCTTATTGGCTATATGTGTGAAAACACAAAGCTGATATGCGGTCTTTTTACGGTTATTTTCAAAACAAGTAGAGTTTCTACCTATATATAGTGCGGTGACTTCTTAAGAGACCGAAAGGTGGTACATATCTCACCACTATATACGGTGTAATATGAAATACGAATGTACCAGATGTAGAGCGTAAACATAAGTTTTAAGGTAGTTCCCGTCGGTCTCTTGGGGAGTGCCCGACCACTATGTATGCTTTTATTTGCTTCTGATCCAGAAAGATATCAGTTAGGTGCATGCAGAAAAAATTGGAAAGTATGTCTTTATTAAAGATGCACAGAATGAAATTATGATGTTTTTTTTCATTGAAGTGTGGAGCTTTATTTGATCCATTATTGGATGAAAATGAAGTAAAGCAGGACTTTCAGAGGTTATTAATTCTGCTACAGGCCATTGAAAATGCCCAAGGTGGTAGTGAAAATAGAGAAGGTTTGCACGGTCTATGCAAAGTCGTTCTTGACATATTGAATGCAAAGAAATATAATAAACTCGTAAGTTGAAAACTCATAAGTTGAAAAGGTGTTTTTATGTTTTATTGCAGAGAAAGAGAACTACGAGATTTGAATAAACGATACAAACGAGGAGAATTTGAGTGTATCGTAATTTATGGACGTCGCCGTGTGGGAAAGACTGCCCTCATTAACGAATTTTGCAAAGATAAGCCGACTATTTTCTTTTCTGCTCTTAATGCATCCGAACAAGAGAATCTTGAGGCATTTTCAAAAGCAATTTGTGAAAAGGAGCATCCGGGTACAGATTTAGCACCAGTCTACCCCTCGTTTGATTCAGCACTTACCCAAATTACACAGATGGCAGAAAACGAGAGATTAGTGCTTGTAATTGATGAATATCCATATCTTGCAAAAGCAAGCAAGTCTATTTCATCCAGATTACAGCATATCATTGACCATACTTGGAAAAATGGACAGCTATTTTTGATTTTATGCGGTTCGTCCATGAGTTTTATGGAATATCAGGTTTTAGGTTATGAAAGCCCTCTGTACGGACGACGTACCGGACAGTTTAAGCTACAGGCATTATCTTATAAGGAAATTAGAGAATTTAATCCAACGCTTAAAACAGAGCAGCAGGCTTTTGTGTATGGTATTACTGGTGGCATACCCCACTATATCAATAAACTTGCTGTTGAAGATGATGTGGATGAAGCATTAAAAGACAATCTTTTTAATACATCAAGCTATCTATTTGAGGAGCCGGAAAATCTATTGAAGCAGGAGCTGCGAGAGCCGGCAATTTATAATTCAGTGATTACAGCAGTAGCAAGTGGAGCATCGCGTTCCAATGAAATTGCAACTAAAGTGGGAATAGAAGCACCGATTTGTGCGAAATATCTGAAAGTGTTATTAGACCTTGGTATCTTGATAAAGAAAACTCCAATTACTGATAAACCGGGAAAGAAGACGGTATATGTTATTGGAGATAACTTCTTTAAATTTTGGTATCGTTTTGTACCACAGAATACTTCGTCCATTAGTGCAGGAAGAATAGAGTATATATATGATTCTGTTATCAAAAAGCATTATGCCGATTATATGGGACATGTCTTTGAGCAGATGTGTAGAGAATACTTGTTTTTATATGCAGAAGATGTACCTATTCTGCTGTCTGATATTGGTCAGTGGTGGGGAACGGATTCAAAGCGTAAAAAAGAAGTAGAAATAGACATTGTTGGAACTCCGGCAGAAGGAAATGAATATATTATTGGTTCCTGTAAGTACAAGAATGAACCAGTTGGTGTAGATGAATTGGAACTCATCAAGGAGTATGCAGAAGTTTTTGGAAAAGGAAATAAATATCATTACTATATTTTTTCAAAAGGTGGTTTTACAAACGGTTTAATGGAACTTGCAGAAAAAGGTGAAGTAAGACTGGTTTCGTTGGAGGATATGTATAAGTAAGTAGAATAAGAAAATCAGAAACAATGAAATATATAGATTATAGTAAATTTTGAGGGTTTTATATGATCAGTATTATTGTACCGGTGTACAATGCGGCAAACTATATAGATGAGACAATCCAAACAGTGATCCATCAGACCTGGCAGGACTGGGAGCTTCTGCTTGTAGATGACTGCTCCGGGGATCGTAGTGCGGAGGTGATCCGGGCCGCAATCAATCGTTATGAACAGGAAGGAATTGCGAAAGGACGTATCCGACTGATTTTGAAACAACAGAATGAGGGTGCAGCCAAAGCACGTAATACGGGCATTACAGAGGCCCGTGGGCGGTACATCGCGTTCCTTGATGCGGATGATCTCTGGCATCCGGACAAGCTGCTTAAGGAGCTTACTTTCATGCAGCAGAATGAGGCGGCCTTTGTATATTGCTCCTATCAGTTTGGAGATGAGAACGCAGTTCCTACAGGCAAGACAGCCAGGGTGCAAAGAACACTTACCTATAAGGAAGCTTTGTCAAGGACTATCATCTTTACATCGACAGTTTTGATTGATACGCAGAAGGTGGATCGTGAACTTATTCTGATGCCGGATATCCCTTCCGAGGATACGGCAACCTGGTGGAGAATTTTGCAGAGCGGAATTACGGCCTGTGGCTTGGATGAATTGCTGGTAATCTACAGACGGCCTGCCAATTCCCTTTCTGCCAATAAGGGCAAAGCGGTAAAAAGGATCTGGGGACTGTACCGGCAGATTGCAGGGCTTGGTGTTTTTGCATCTGCCTATTATATGATTGGCTGGGCATTTCGTGCGACAATGCGCAGAGTGATTAAGGACAAGAAAACTGTTTGACAAAACCTGATTCAAGTTTATAATAATTGGTGGCACTTTGATTGGTGCTACCAATTTTGACATGATGAGGAAAAGATGATGAAGTATGTCAAACAGTTTTTTATTATTCTCTTAATCTCCTTTGTGGGAGAACTTTTTAAATACCTGATTCCGTTACCTATTCCGGCAAGTATTTATGGTATGGTACTTCTGTTTGCGGCGTTGATGACCGGTCTGATCAAGCTGGAGGATGTGAAGGATGTGGGGAAGTTTCTGATTGAAATTATGCCATTGATGTTTATTCCGGCAGGCGTCGGGCTGATTGAAAGCTGGGGAACGTTGAAACCTGTGCTGCTTCCGGTCTGCGTGATTACCGTTGTAACCATTGTGACCGTCATGGTGGCAACAGGAAAGCTGTCACAGTGGATGATCCGCAGGGAGAAAAAGGGAGGCAGCGGCCATGAATAGCTTTTTTGAGGAATCCATGTTTGCAGGAGTGACATTAAGTATCATTGCCTATCTGATTGGCGCAATGCTGAAAAAGAAATTTAAACTGGGTATTTTTAATCCGCTTCTGATTGCCATTGCGGTGTCCATTGTTTTTCTGGCAGTCGGAAATATTGATTACGAGGTTTATAATGAGGGTGCAAAGTTTCTAA
Organism: bacterium; assembly: GCA_963618065.1. Taxonomy (GTDB): domain Bacteria; phylum Bacillota; class Clostridia; order Lachnospirales; family Lachnospiraceae; genus Suilimivivens. Next base: position 9,326 of record CAVERH010000030.1, read on the forward strand.
GCTGGTTGTTGACACCGGCAACGGTATGTCTGGCGATTCCGCTTTATGAGCAGTGGGATCTGTTGAAAAACAATCATAAGGCCGTTCTGGTTGGACTGACTGCCGGCGTGGTGACCAGCCTTGTCACGGTACTCGTTCTTTCCCTGTTGCTGGGATTATCCCATGAAGAATATGTGACGCTGCTTCCGAAGTCCATTACGACAGCGATTGGCATGGGTGTATCAGAAGAACTGGGCGGCTATGTGACGATTACGGTTGCGGTAATTATTGTTACAGGAGTGCTTGGTAATATGTTCGGAGAATTGATCTGTAAGGTGTTTAAGATCGAAGAGCCGATTTCGAAGGGGCTGGCATTTGGTTCGGCAGCACATGCGATCGGAACAGCAAAGGCTATGGAGATCGGTGAGATTGAAGGAGCAATGAGCAGCCTGGCGATTGCGGTATCGGGAATCCTGACCGTGATCTTATCATCTGTATTTGCGCATTTTCTATAAAAGGTAAAGAAAAGCCAAGTGTTTTGACAGATGAGAGCCATAGAAGAAAATATTGGAATAAAGCATATGATAATGAAAACAATATGCTGGAGGAAACGATGTGATGAGGGATATAATTGTAAATTGATATAATAGGGAAATATATGGATAAAGGGAAATTACAATCAGAATGGAAAGCGAACAGATAACATCAGAATATGAAAAGGTAATTCAATATATCGATCGGTTAATTCAGCAGGGAGATCTGCAGGTTGGAAGCAAATTGCCGACGGAACGGGACATTGCGGAAGAACTGGGGATCGGGCGGAATTCGACGCGTGAGGCGTTGAGCATTCTGCACGGCATGGGAATGATCGAACGTGTTCAGGGCTCCGGAAATTATATTTCGAAGAATGCAGGAAACTCGATTCACCGGATTCTTAGAATGATGGTGGCGCTTGGAAGCATTTCGGGACAGGAGATTGCAGAGTTTCGCTGTATGATGGAAAAGGCCGTCTGTCTTGATCTGTTTGAACGGGGATTAAGCGAAGAACAGCAGATTTGCTTTGAAAAGATTTTACAGGGAATGGAAGCTGCGTCTGCAGAGAAATTTTTAGAGCGCGATAAAATGTTTCATGCGCAGCTCATTTATGCAACCGGGAATCCTCTGTTTATTCTGCTTCTGGAATCGGTATCGGAGCTGTATCAGGAACAGATTGCACGTGCCCTGCAACATATGGATGATGCCGGAAGAAGGGAACTTTTGACACAACACCGGGCAATTTATGACCATCTAATGCAAAAAGATAAGGAAGCAATGCTCGAAGCTATTGACCGTCACTATATCCGATGATATAGTAAGCGCATAAGGAAAATAAGCGGCTGCGAAGCTTAAGGGGAAATATTAAATGTAGTTATGTAAAAATGGAGGAACAGATGGAAAACAGAATCAAAGAAACACAAAATGGAATTGTGGTTACTCCGGATCCGGCATCAATCGCAGTGGTAGCTTCTTATGTAGAGGAAACGTTGGAAAAGTCGGAAGTTTTCGTGAAGGACAGTTATAAAATAAACATTGCATTGGATGAATTGTATTCGAATATCGTTCGGTATAGTGGGGCGAGTGAAGCAAAGGTGAGCTGCGTTGTGGACGAACATAACGTGATACTTTGTCTGCAGGATAATGGAACTCCATTCGACCCAACTGCAAAGGAAGATGCAGATATGGAGCAGCTCGCGAAAGAGGGACAGATTGGAGGACGTGGTATTTTTCTGGTGAAAAAACTGATGTCCGAGATGACTTATTGTTATCAGAATGGATATAACGAGGTAACGGTAAGGCTTCAAAGAAAGTAAGGAAAAGATGTGGTGAAAGAGGTTAAAATTTATCCGAACATTGATATGCAGCGGACCGGCATCCGGTTGAAAGAGCTCATACAGAAAAGGGGATATTGTGTAACCGACATTCAGGAGTACCTGCATTTGTCCTGTCCCCAGCCGGTGTACCGGTGGTTTAAGGGAACGATTCTTCCTTCGGTAGATCATTTACTGATGCTGAGTGAGCTGTTAGGTGTTCATATGGAGGAACTGCTGGTGAAGAAGCAGAATCCGCTGTGTCTTTCTGTTTCAATTGCGTGGGTGGAACGGTTTGATTGGAATGATGAAATTGTATATCAGGAAGAACAGAGTAAGACGCAGAGCGCAAAGCTACGGCTAATGACCTATTATAAGAAATTGACAGGTCTGGTTGCGTAATTGCGGCTATATGCAATAATATGAAATTGATTATGGGTGGTTGCATTATTGGAACCTCAGTGATTCATAAAAGTGGATCATTGAGGTCTTTTTTTGCTGCAAAGCTTCCGGAATGCTTTTGGACTAACAGTCCAATGCAAAACCGCTTGACAGAGGCTAGAATCGGATTAAAGAAAGCAAGTCTTTAGCGGGAGGCTGTCTGCAGATGAAAAAAGAATTTGTGAACGCATTAATGGAGAAATATTCCTTTTTTTATAGAGATCCGGAGAAGAAAGTATATAAAAAGTATCCCACGCAGGTCATTGCGGAAGAGGTTGATGATGAATGGTATGGTGTGATTTGTAAGTTGTGCGAGGAATTATATTGGTATTTTAAGGAGATCGAGTATTCGGTTCGATTTATGTTTATTGAGATCAGGGTGAAGGAGCATCATTTGCAAATTTATTATCTCCTGACAGGGGGCACCAGTGAAGTAAGCAACCGGATCGATGAGATCATTGAGAAGTATGAGGATGTGATGGAAGGCTGCCTGGGGCTGTTAAGTAAACTTACGGAGTAAATGTGACATAGCCAATCCTCAGCTTACCGGATCTTTCTCACCCCGATCATACACAGCACGGTCTGGACAAGCTGGCTTACGAGCAGACCCCACAGATAGCCGTAGATGCCATAAACAGGAATCAGGAAGAAAACGAAGCCTAACCGTACGAGAAGGCTTACCATACTGTAGAGAAAGGTTTCGAGTGTTTTGCCAAGGCCGTTTAAAATGCTGTTTAAGGTGCTTGCGATATACATCAGCGGGCACAGGAAGCTTAAGATCAGAATAAATTCACCGGCAAGTTCATTTTGATAGAGCAGATTTCCAAGGAATCTGCCACTGAAGAAAAAGAACGCGGTGAAGCAGATCCCGAGAAGGAAGCCGTAGCGGATAGAGCTTTGGACGGCTTTGGTGATTTTGTTCCGGTTGCCAACGGCATCGGCTTCGGAAACCATAGGCAGCAGCAGGACACAGATGGAGTTGGTGATGGCACCGGGAAAAAGAATCAGTGGCAGCGCCATGCCGGTCAGAACTCCGTAAACACTCAGTGCCTGACTGGTCGTGCAGCCGTATTTTAAAAGCTGCTGCGGAATGAAAATGGCTTCAATGCTCTGTAGAAAGCTGATAATGACCCGGTTTAAGGAAAGCGGGATCGCGAGGGAGAGCAGTTCCTTAGAAGAAGACAGGAGCTGTGTGCCCTTAAGGCAAAGCAGTGAGGACATGCGGATGGGCAGCACCTTATCAAAATGCAGCTTTACGGCAATGAGGGAGACGGTCATGGAGGCAGCTTCCCCGATGACCAGACCGACAACGGCGAAGCTGATCGTAGGCTGCATGCCCTGTTTTTGAAAATAAGCATAAATGAGATAGACACTTCCGACCCGGATGACCTGTTCCATCAACTGACAGGCAGACGGAATGGAAGTTTTTTTAATTCCATAGAAATATCCGTTAATACAGGAATGAACGGTAGCCATGGGGATCGAGAGCGAAATGATGCGCAAAAGCGGCGCCGTCCGTTCCTCTTTTAGGAAATAAACCGCAATTTCCTCCGAATAGTGGTAGATGAAAATGGTAGACAGGATCGAAAGCGCCATGGCAATCAGAAAGCCGGTAATGAGGTGCAAAAGAGAGGAACGGTAATTTCCGGTCAGTTCTTCCCCGGCGACATACTTGGAAATGGCAGTCTGAATGCCGGATACGGTGAGGGCAAAGGAGAGCGCAAGGACAGGAGCGATCAACTGATAGATGCCCATGCCCTCGGCTCCGAATACGCGTGATAAGAAGATCCGGTAAAAGAATCCGATGAACCGGCTTAAGAATCCGGTCAGGGTTAAAATCACAGTTCCCAGGACAAGCGGATGGGTTAAAAATTCCTTTTTGCGGGATGACAGCATAGGGCGCTCCTGAAGCGTGTTGTTCATAAATAGATATGTGCTCCATGCTTGTAAAATACCCCTTTTTATGCTAAATTGTATATAAATGGGGAAAAATTAAATATTTATCATTACAATAACGAAAAAGGGGCTTGAAATGGCAGATAACAGAAATAACAGATTATTAAATGCAAAGCTAAATAAGTATATTGTTCCGGGCATTATGATGTCACTGGCACTTCAATTGGGAAATATTGTGGATACGATTTTTGTAAGTAATTTAATCGGTGTGGAAGCCATGTCAGCGGTTACCATGAGCCTGCCGGTGGAAACAATTATTCAGCTTACCGGCTACTGTCTGGGAATCGGTGGTTCCATAGCGGTAGGAAATATGCTTGGCAAACGTGATAAAGAGAGTGCCTCCAAACTGTTTTCCGTCACATTTCTCGTGACGCTTGCAGCAGGCATTCTTTTTTCTCTCATTGCGCTTCCGGCAGCAGGTCCGATTGCGGGACTTTTAGTGCCCGGCGGCGGTGCATTGGCAGACCACACAAGAGACTATATCCGGATCAGTATGCTTGGTGCACCGGTCATTGGAATTGGTCTTATGATGGTCAATTACCTGGGCGTGGAGAATCACCCGGAGCTTGCATCTACATATCTTATCCTTGCCAATGTAATCAATCTGATCCTCGATTATATTTTTCTCAGATTCACACCACTTGGAATTGCAGGCGCGTCCCTTTCTACCGTGCTTGGCTTCTTGTTTGCCATGGTAGTGTTCGTGTTTTATATCCGTTCCGATAAACGGAATATCAGTTTTGTCCGGCTGAAGGTAAAGGACTTCGCAATCCTTAAGGAAGCGGTCGTTACAGGAGTTCCGACGCTTGTTTTTATGATAACGAACTTTATCAAGTCACTTGGTCTTAATACCATTATTATCAATCAGATCGGAGAGGACGGCATGGCAGTATTTACGGTCTGCGATAATGTTCTTTTGATTGTTGAAATGCTGACAGGAGGAATTATTGGTGTGATTCCGAATGTTGCAGGAATTCTTTTCGGTGAAAAGGATTACGTTGGAATCCGTGTCCTGTGCAATAAAATGCTGAAATACAGCTACATCATGCTGGCAGCAGTATTTGCCATTATTATGGCGTTTACCGAACAGATTACAATTCTGTTTGGAAGCGACGGTGGAGAACTGGGAATACAAATGGTGAATGCACTTCGTATCTTTGCCATATGTGTGATTCCGTATTTGTGGAACAAGTTTATCATAAGCTATTATGAAACCATTGAAGAAACGGCGATTGCAAGCTTTGTTACTTTCCTTGAAAATGCAGTTGTGGTTCTGCCCGCAACCTTTGTCGGGATTCTGATCTGGAAGCAGATCGATGGGATCGGTATTGATGGAATTGCGGTAGGGTTTGTTGCAACAGAGCTTATCACGGTGATTGCAGGCTGGATATTCAGAAAGCTGAAACATAAGAATTCTACCTTTTATATCGTCCCGAATGAAAACCCCGGAATCAATCTGGACTTTTCCATTAAAAGCGATATGGAGGAAGCTTCGGTTGTTCATACAAAGATCATGGAGTTTTGTAAGGAAAAGGGAGTACCCGGAAATAAAGCCAATCTTGCAGCAGTATGCACGGAAGAGATGACGGTGAACATCATCCGGTTCGGTGGTAAAGCTTCGAACTGGATCGATATCAACTTCTGTATTGAGGATGATCTGTGCCGGCTTAGAATCCGGGATAACGGAGTGAATTTCAATCCCCTGGAATACAGCTATGACAGTGAAGAATTTGACATTCACGGAATTGAGCTTGTGAAAAAAATTTCAAAATCTATGGACTATATTCGTGCCATCGATATGAATAATACCATAATCTCATTTTAGGAGGGGAAGAAATGTCAGACATCAATGAAAAATCCTGGTTTGCCTTTACATTTCAGCCTGTGACGAAGTTGTTTGAAGGGCAGGTACGTCTCCATCCGGACAAGTGTGCGGTTGCGACAGGTAACGAAAGCTTTACATATGCGGAACTGAATGCAAGAGCAAACAAAATCGCCCATTCTCTCATTGAAAAGGGGGCTGGTCGGGAGATTATCGTGGGTGTTGTACTGGAACGCTGCTGCGATTTTTATGCAGTGCGACAGGGTATTTTGAAGTCCGGTAGCGCATTTACGGTAGCATCTCCGGATTACCCGGATGACAGAATCCAGTTTATTTTTGAAGATGCAGGAGTGCCTTTTCTTATCACAACAAAGGAGATTGCCGAAGAACGTAAGGAACTGTTTGACAAGCTTTCCTGTAAGGTACTTTTACTGGAAGAGCTGTTGCAGCATCCGGATACAGAAAATCCGGACGTAGAGATCAGGGAACATGATCTGTGTTATTGTATCTATACCTCCGGTTCCACCGGAAAGCCCAAAGGAGTGATGATTGAGCACATAAATCTTGCAAACTTCGTGAATCCCGATTCGAAGAATGCAGAAACCTATGGCTATGTAAGCAGGGGAAGCGTTTCTCTTTCCATGGCAGCGATGACCTTCGACGTATCCGTACTCGAAGAGTTTATTCCGCTTACCAATGGACTTACCGCAGTGATTGCAACGGATGAAGAGATCCAGAATCCGATGATGCTCGGAGATCTGATCGTGAAAAATCATGTCGATATCATGACAACCACTCCGACATATCTGTCCAACATGATTGATCTGCCGCAACTGAAAGCAGCAGCTTCCCGGATCAGGGTTTATGATGTGGGAGCAGAAGCATTCCCTCCGGCACTTTATGATAAGATCCGTTCGGTTAATCCGGATGCTTATATTATGAACGGTTATGGTCCTACCGAGACCACGATCAGTTGTACGATGAAGGTGATCACTGACAGCAAAAACATTACGATTGGCGCACCGAACGGCAATGTCCAGGTTTATGTGGTCGATAAAGAAAACAACATCCTTCCGGACGGAGAGACCGGAGAACTTGTGGTAGCAGGTCTTGGCGTAGGAAGAGGCTACATCAATCTTCCGGATAAAACCGCCGCTGTTTTCATCACCCTGAATGGCGAAAGAGCATACAAAACCGGTGACCTTGCCCGGATTACTTCCGAAGGGGAAATTGAATTCTTTGGAAGAATGGACAACCAGATCAAGCTGCGCGGCTTACGAATTGAGCTTGGCGAAATCGAAGAAGTCATCAACAGCTATGAAGGAATTGTTACCAGTATTACCGTACCGGTGGATAATAAATATCTCTGCTGTTATTTTATGGCAGACCGTGAGATGAATACCGAGGAGCTTTCGGACTATGCAGCCGAATCCCTGGCACATTACATGGTTCCTGATGTGTTTGTCCGGATGGACAAGATGCCGGTAACCGCAAATGGCAAGATTGATAAGAGCGCACTGCCAAAGCCCATTTCCCAGCCGAAGAACCTGAAAGAGCCGGAAACCCCGATGCAGAAGAAGATTTTTGAAATCGTTGCGAATGTGGTAGAGAACGATTTCTTTGGAATTGATACAAGCTTTTACAAAGCTGGATTGTCATCCATCAGTGCCATGAAGCTTTGTATCCTGATTTCGGATGAATTTGGCGTTACGGTGAAAACAAGTGATATTCACGAAAATAACACCGTTGAAAAACTGGAAAAGTATGTCATGCTCGCGCCAAAGCTCCGGACCTATGAGAAGCGGGACGTTTATCCGCTGACCGGTTCCCAGAAGGGTATTTTTGCAGAATGCAGTAAGAAGCCGGAAAGCACCGTATATAATATTCCGTTCCTGTTTGAACTGGAAAGCGCCGTGGATGTACAGAAGCTGTCGGATGCTGTGGCACAGATGGTCAATGCCCATTCCTATCTGCTTACCGAAGTATTCTTAAACGATCAGGGAGAAATGGTGCAGCGTCCCGGTGAGGATAACTTTGTACCGGAAGTCATTGAGACAACGAATGAACAGTTTGAAGATTTAAAGAAGGAACTGGTGCGTCCGTTTAAGCTGGAAAAGGGACGTTTATTCTGTGCGCAGATTTATGTTACGGAAGACCGGAAATACCTCTTTACCGATTTCCATCACATTATTGCAGATGGTAACTCCTATGATATTATTTTTGAGGACATCAACCGGGCTTATGTGGGTGAAAAGCTGGAAAAGGAGACCTATACCGGATTTGATGCAGCCCTTGATGAAGAGCAGCAGATGCAGGAAGGAAAGTATAAGAAGGCCGAGAAGTATTATGACAGTGTATTCGGAGAAGTGGAAACCGAATCCCTTCCGTTCCCGGATGTGAACGGCAAAGCCCCGGAAAAGGGCTATCTGGAAAGAACGCTTACTGTTGCAGAGGACAAAATTCTGTCCTGCTGTGAGAAGCTTAGTGTAACGCCCAATATTTTATTTACCGGTGTGTTTGGTATTCTGATGTCCAGATATTCCAATTCCGATGACAGCCTTTTCTCCACCATTTATAACGGCAGAAACGACTCCCGACTGGAAAATACGGTCTGCATGCTGGTTAAGACCCTTCCGGTTTACTGCAAATTTGAACAGAAGACAACGATTCAGGCTTATATGACAGAGCTTTCCGAACAGCTCCTGTCCTCCATGGCAAATGATATTTTCCCGTTCTCGGATATCTGTGCCAAATATGGATTTAACTCGGATCTTACCTTTGCCTATCAGGCAGAATTAAGTGATGATTATCCGATTGGAGATACCATTGCAAGGGGACATGATCTTTCCCTTGATATGGCAAAAATGCCGCTGCTGATTCAGGTAAGAGAGTACAATAACGAATATGTTCTTACCGCAGAATTCCGCAGCGACAGGTACAGTGATGCATTCGTGGCTGGAATGCTCGAAGCATATGAAGCAGCCATGGATTCCGTACTGAAAAACAAGTACGTTTCCGAGGTTTCCATTCTCTCTGAGAATGCAGTAAGAAAGATTGCGGAATTCAATGATACCGCCTGTGAATATGACCGGACGAAAACGATTTCTGACCGGTTTACGGAAATGGTACAGACCATACCGGATCATACGGCAGTTGTGTTTAAGGATAAGAAATACACCTACAAGGAACTGGATGAGATCAGTGACCGCCTTGGAAAGCATATTGCCTCTCTGGGAATCGGCACGGAAGATGTCGTGTCCATTCTGATTCCGCGTTGTGAGTATATGGCAATTGCACCTATGGGTGTCATTAAAGCAGGAGCAGCTTACCAGCCGCTCGATCCGTCTTATCCGAAGGACCGTCTGATGTACATGCTGGAGGACTCCGCAGCGAAACTCCTGATTGCGGACAGAGAGCTTCTGCATCTGGTGGACGGCTATCAGGGACCGGTTTTATATACCGATGAAATCATGCAGCTTCAGGATGCAGATGTGGAATTGAAAAAGCCGCAGCTCCATGACCTGTTTATCTTACTGTATACCTCGGGTTCTACCGGAGTACCGAAGGGATGTATGCTGGAATATGGAAATATTACCGCCTTCTGTCACTGGTACAAAAAGTATTACAGCATCGATCCGGATTGTAAGATAGCTGCCTATGCATCCTTTGGTTTTGATGCCTCCATGATGGATATTTACGGTGCAATTATCAATGGTGCGGAAGTGCATATTATTCCGGAAGAAATCCGTCTGGATTTCATCGGCTTGCAGAAATACTTTGAAGAAAATGGCATTACCCATTCCTTCATGACCACACAGGTTGGAAGACAGTTTGCACTGGAAATGGAATGCAGGAGTCTGCGATATCTTTCCGTAGGCGGGGAGAAGCTCGTTCCCTGTGAACCGCCGAAGGGATATCAATTTTTCAATGTTTACGGGCCTACGGAAACGACCGTTCTTGTAACGACGTTTGAGATTGACAAGTATTATCCGAATGTTCCGATTGGAAAAGCACTGGATAATATGAAGCTTTATATTACGGACAAATCCGGTCATATACTGCCGTATGGTGCCTGCGGAGAACTGATGATCTCAGGCTTCCAGGTTTCGAGAGGATATCTCAACAAGCCTGAAAAAACGGCAGAGGTATATACGAAGAATATTTATGATGACACCGAAGGCTATGAAGTGCTGTATCATTCCGGCGATATTGCCAGATACCTTCCGGACGGAAATGTCCAGATCATCGGAAGAAAGGATTCCCAGGTGAAGATCCGTGGATTCCGAATTGAGCTTTCCGAAGTGGAAGAGGTCATCCGGAGATATCCGGGCATCAAGGATGCGACCGTGGTTGCCTTTGATGATCCGAACGGTGGAAAATACATTGCCGCTTATGTGGTATCCGACAGTGAAGTGGATATCAATGGCTTAAATGATTTCATTAAGGAAACCAAGCCTCCTTATATGGTGCCTGCCGTTACCATGCAGATCGACAAGATACCGCTCAATCAGAACCAGAAGGTAAATAAAAAGGCACTTCCGGTACCGGAGAGAAAAATAGAAGAAATTATTGAGCCGAAGAATGAAACACAGCAGAAATTATTTGACTGTATTGCAGATGTTCTTGGCTATAAAGAATTCGGCATTACCACAGATATCTATGAGGCAGGACTGACTTCTATCAGTGCGATCAAACTGAATATCCTGATTTCCAAAGCCTTCGATATTGTCATCAAGACCTCGGATATCAAGAATCATCCGACCATTGAACAGTTAGAGGGCTTTGTGAAGACGGCCGGTAAGGAGACAAAGAGAGAAGTACAGGAGAACTATCCGCTTACCAATACGCAGGAAGGAATCTTTATTGAGTGTACGGCCAATATGGGTTCCGCGATTTACAACATTCCTTACCTTTTGAAGCTTAATAAGAAGGTAGATCTTGATGAGCTTGCAGCAGCGATTGACAGCACGATTGAGGCACATCCTTATCTGAAAACACGTCTTTTCATGGATGAAAACGGAGATGTCCTTCAGAAGCGTGATGACAGCTTAAGCTGTAAGACACAGATTATCAACGGAATGAATCGGGAAACTTTGGTTCGCCCATATATGTTGTTTAATGAGCAGCTTTTCCGGTTTGAAATTTACAGAACCTGTGACGGAAATTACCTGTTCCTAGACATCCATCATATCATTGCGGACGGTACTTCCCTTGGTATTATCCTGAATGATATTAACCGGGCTTACAGTGGAGAAAAGCTGGAGGCAGAAGCGTATACCTCCTATGACCTTGCATTGGATAACCGGGATGCGTTGAAGAGTGATGCTTACCAGAATGCGGAGAACTACTATAAATCCGTCTTTGAAAATAAGGGTGGCAGCATCAGCTTCTATCCGGATAAAAACGGTTCGGTTCCGACCGCAGAGACTTACCACAGAGAGGTTACGGAAGTCTCCGTACAGGAGGTAAAAGACTTCTGTAAGAAGCACGGAATCACCGAAAATGTCTTCTTTATTTCGGTGTTTGGTCTTACGCTGGGCAAATACAATTTCAGAAAGGATGCGGTATTTACCACCGTTTATCATGGAAGAAATGATTCCAGACTTTCGGAAACCGTTGGTATGCTGGTAAAGACACTTCCTGTTTACACGGATTTTGCGGGAAGCTTAAAGGATGGACTGCTTGCGGTACAGCAGCAGTTGATCGATTCCATGAACAACGATATTTATCCGTTTGCACAGATCAGCCATGCATTTAACATCAAAGCGGATGCCATGGTGATCTATCAGGGCGATAATTTTGCATTTGATTCGATCGGCGGCGAATATGCACAGGAAGAGCCGATCAGCTTAAATGCAGCGAAAGCACCGGTTTCCATCAGCATTTCCATTGACCGGAACAAGTTTGTTTTCGAAATTGAGTACCGTGGAGACATGTACTTCAAAGATACGATGAAATACCTTGCAGACAATCTGGAAATTGCAGCAGGTGGAATCTTAAGAGAACAGGAACCGGATGACATCCGTCTGTTGTTTGAAGAAAAGACAAAGATGGAGGACGATCCGGAGCATGCAGGAAAGACCTTCGTGGATCTGTTCCGGGAAGCTGTTGCAAAATATCCGGACAGACCGGCAGTAAGAGATGGAAAGGGCGAAATCACTTACCGTGAATTGGACAGAATGTCTGATTGCATTGCGCAGAAGCTTACCGAAAATGGCTTTGGCAGAGAACAGGCCGCAGGCATTCTGTGTGGAAGAACAAAGGAATTTGCCGCTGCTTATGTGGGCGTTATGAAGGCGGGCGGAGCTTATGTTCCGTTGGATCCGGAGTATCCGCAGAGCAGAATTGAGTATATGTTAAAGGATTCCGAAGCAGAGAACCTGCTTGTGATCAACCAGTACCGTGATCTGGTCAGCTTCTATGAAGGAAATGTAATAAGCCTGGATGAGGCTGCAGAAGAATCGAAAGACTTGACACTTTCCGTAGAGCTTACGGCACCGAAGCCGGAAAACCTTGCGTACATGATTTATACCTCCGGTTCCACAGGAAAGCCGAAGGGCGTTATGCTCGAACAGCGGAATCTGCTCAATCTGATCGAATATATCCGGTTAACCAGAAAGACCTCACCGGATGACATTGTGGCAGAATTTGCAAGCTTCTGCTTTGATGCGTCGGTAATTGATCTGTTTGCACCGCTTACCGCAGGTGCCTTACTGTATATTTTCCCGGAGGATATCCGGAAGGATGCTGTTGCTGTTGCAAAGTGCATCCAGGATCAGAAGCTTACCAGCGCTACCTTCCCGACACAGATGGGCGAGCTGGTAGCAGAGCTGCTGGAAGATGCTCCGTGCCTCAAATTTGTTACCCTTGGCGGTGAGAAATTCAAGCATTACCGGAACCGTACCTATCAGATGATCAATGGTTACGGTCCGACCGAAAATACCGTATCCTCCACAGAATTCTGGGTAGATAAACAATATGACAACATCCCGATCGGAAAGTCCCAGCGGAATGTCCGCAGTTATGTTGTGGGAGAGGATCTGAAGCGACTTCCGGTCGGTGCATCCGGTGAGCTTTGCCATGCAGGCCGTCAGCTTGCAAGAGGATACCATAATCTTCCGGAAAAGACCGCATCCGTATTTGTGGAAAATCCGTATTCCGTATGTGAAGAGGACAAGCGTCTTTACCGGACCGGTGATATGGTACGGATGAAGGGTGACGGAAATATTGAGTATATCGGCCGAATTGATTCCCAGGTCAAGATCCGCGGATACCGTGTAGAGCTTGGGGAAATCGAGGGTGCCGTTCTAAAGCATGAACTTGTAAAGAATGCGGCAGTTACCGTTATCGAAAAGGGCGGAAACAAGTATATCACCGCATACTATACGGGAGAGAGCATTCCGGGTGAGGAGCTTAAGACCTTCTTAGAGCCTCTGATTCCTGATTATATGATGCCGTCCTTCTTTGTCCACATTGATGAAATGCCCGTAACACCGGGTGGAAAGATTGATAAAAAGGCACTTCCCATGCCGGAAGTAACCGTAAACAATGCAAGCTATGTCGAGCCGGTTACGATGGCGCAGAAGACTCTTTGTGAGATCTTTGAAAAGGCACTGGGAGTGGAAAAGGTAGGAATTGAGGATAACTTTTTTGATCTGGGAGGCTCCTCACTTACCGCATCGAAGGTTGCCGTAATGTGCCTTTCCAAGAATATTTCGATTGTATATGCCGATGTCTTTAAGCATCCTACGGTTCGGGAACTGGCAGCAATCGTGGATGATCAGGCATCTGTGGAAAACCCGCAAAGCAGCAATGAGTTTTCCGATTATAACTATAATAAGATCCAGAGCGTCATCAGCGGAAACGTGGAGGAGAATGTAGACCGGATCACCAGAGAAGATCTGGGTGATATCATGATTACGGGTGCGACCGGTTTCCTTGGAATCCATATTCTGAAAGCATACCTCGACAATTACGAGGGCAAGGTTTATTGTCTGGTGCGCAAGGGCTCCTATGAATCCATGGAAAAACGAATGATGCACATGCTGATGTATTATTTTGATAATCCGTGCGAGGAGCTGTTCAAGGATCGTATCGTCTGCGTAGACGGTGACATTACCTCAAAAGAACGGGTAGAAAGCTTTGGAGTCTATAAATTCCGGACATTGATTAACTGTGCAGCCTGTGTGAAGCACTTTGCCGCCGGTGATGTACTGGAAAAGATCAACGTCCATGGTGTTGAGAACCTGATTGAGCTCTGTAAGAACAACGGCCGCAGACTGATCCAGATTTCGACCGTATCCGTTGCAGGAGAAGGCTCGAACGGTGTTCCGCCGATGGACAGAGTCTTTGGGGAAAATGATCTGTATATCGGACAGAGCATTACCAATGAATACATCCGCACGAAGTTCCTTGCGGAACGTGCGGTACTGGAAGCTGTTTCAGAGGGACTTGATGCGAAGATCATCCGTGTAGGTAACCTGATGAGCAGAAATTCCGACGGGGAATTCCAGATTAACTTTATTACCAACGGATTCCTGCGAAGCCTCAGAGGATATAAGGCAGTTGGCAAGTTCCCGATGGGCGGCATGCATGAGGTTGCGGAGCTTTCACCGATTGATTCGACGGCACTTGCCGTATTGAAGCTGGTACAGACCGACCGGAGATTTACCGTATTCCATGCCTGCAACAGCCACCATATTTATATGGCGGATCTGATTTATGCAATGCGCAATTATGGATTCAAACTGGACATCGTAAAGGACGAAGAGTTTGAAGAAGCAGTGAAGGAATTTGCAAAGAACGGTAACGATTCCGATGCCGTTTCCGGACTGATTGCCTATACCTCACATAATGAAAACGAGATCTATACAATGGAATACAGCAACCGGTTCACGGCACAGGCTCTTTACCGTCTGGATTACAAGTGGCCGGTTACCGATGACCGATATCTGGAAAGTGCAATCGAAGCGCTTGACCGGCTTGCGTTTTTTGACTGATCGGAGGTGTCCGGCCGAAAGCAATGAGCTGGAGGCTATTGGGCGCAGGAGGATCAGATCATAGGAAATTATGGATAGATGGAGGAAATAAGAATGGAACTGATAACCAAAAAAGATGGAAGCAATGTAACAATCGAAATTACCGGCTGGCTGGATACCCAGACGGCTCCCCAGTTAGGAGAAGAGCTGTCAAAGCTCGATGACAGTGTGACAAGTCTGGTATTTGACTTCGATAAGCTGGAATACATTTCTTCCGCAGGATTACGTCAGGTGATTTCTGCATACAAGAAAATGTCCGGCAAAGACGGCTTCAAGATCATCAATGTTTCCGATGAAGTATTTGATGTATTCAGTCTTACCGCGCTGGATCAGAAAATCCAGATTGAGAAGCGATGAAATTATACCGGATCCATATACTTAAGATGGAGGATCCCTTGCAGAATCAAAGACTCCTCGGACTGGTTTCTCCGGAACGGAGAGAAAAGGTCATCCGGTATCGAATGCCGGATGACCGTAAGAGAAGTCTTGGCGCAGGGATCATCTTAAGAAGGATCTTACAGGAAAACGGACTTTCGGAAAGTGACCTGCGGTATTCGGAAAACGAGAAGCCGGTTGCGGATTCTGTGTTTTTCAATGTGTCCCATGCGGGAGATTATGTGGTTGGAGTATCTTCGGATTGTGAAGTGGGATGTGATATTGAAAAGATCCGGAAGGCACCGATGGAAATCGCACAACGGCATTTTCTGGTAACGGAAGCAGCGTATATCCAGACAGCCTCTGACAGGGACAAGGCTTTTTTTACCCTCTGGACATTGAAGGAAAGTTATATGAAGATGACCGGAAAGGGAATGAGCCTGCCGCTTAATTCCTTTGAAATTGTCCGGACGACAGATGGATTTGCACTTGGAAAATCGCCGGAAAAACCGTGTTTTTTTAAAACCATGGAATTTGACGGGTATATGTTTTCTGTCAGTAACGAAAAGGATTTTGTGATGACAGAAGGTGATTTTGAAGATCTATCTGTGGAAAAGATGATATAGTATAGGTTTTATATTAATGATCTTATATATATGAAAGATTCTATCCTTTCGTAATTTTGTGTTAAAGATCTTAGACATTAATGAGTATATGCTTCGATAAGGTTATATTTTATTGAGTTTATGTTTTCGTAGGCTTATATGAAGTAGTAATTCAGAGTCATATCAATGATGACAAGATGTACATGAATGCTTGCATTCGTAGGGACATTTGGCATAATCGTTATGGCTCTGTTATTTTTGCTGCCATGCATATGAGATAGTGATCCGGTGGATCATTTTTGAGTAACGATCCGTAATAGTTACAAACTAAGTTAAAAAATGGCAAACTGGTCTATACTATAAAGGTGCATGAAAAGAAATACACAGGAAATGGAAAAGAAGAATTGACAAAAGTGGAAAATAGTGTAAGATAGCCATAGTAAAGAATGCCTATTAATCAAGTAGGTAATAGGGTAAATAAAAGGATTCAGAATAGAGGATCAGGAGAGGAAGAAACATATGATTTATTTAGATAACGCAGCCACAACAAAGTGCGCTCCGGAAGCAGTGGAGGCGATGCTTCCCTACTTTGGAGAAAAGTATGGCAATGCGAGCAGCATTTATGCACTTGGATCAGAGTCCAGGAAAGCAGTCAGCAATGCAAGAAGAATCATTGCAGAAAGCCTTCACTGTACTCCGCAGGAAATTTATTTCACTACAGGCGGTTCGGAGGCAGACAACTGGGCATTGATTGCAACAGCAGAAGCAAACGAGAAAAAGGGAAAGCATATCATCACGACGGCGATTGAGCATCATGCGATTCTGCATACCTGTGAATACCTTGCCAGGCGTGGTTTTGAAATTACCTATCTTCCGGTAGATGAGGACGGAATGATTTCTCTGGAAGAGGTAAAGAAGGCTATCCGTCCGGATACTATTTTGATTTCAGTCATGACAGCCAATAATGAAATCGGATCGATCCAGCCGATCAAAGAGGTGGGAGAGATTGCGAAGGAACACAACATTCTGTTCCATACAGACGCTGTGCAGGCCTACGGACATATTCCGATTGATGTTGAGGACATGCACATTGACTTTTTGAGTGCAAGCGGACACAAGCTGAACGGACCTAAGGGTGTTGGTTTCCTTTATATCCGTAACACCGTAAAGATCGGTTCCTTTATCCATGGCGGCGCACAGGAACGGGGAAGAAGAGCCGGCACAGAGAACGTGCCCGGCATTGTCGGACTTGGTGTGGCAGCAGAGCTTGCCATGAAGAATATGGAAGCAAATCAGAAAAGGGAAACAGAGCTTCGGGATTATCTGATTGAACAGATTGAAGAAAGCTTCCCGAACAGCAAGTTAAACGGCAGCAGATTAAAACGTCTGCCGAACAATGTGAACTTCAGCTTCCCGTTTATCGAAGGAGAATCTATGCTGATTATGCTGGATATGAAGGGAATCTGTGCATCCAGCGGTTCCGCCTGTACATCAGGCTCTCTCGATCCTTCCCATGTACTGCTTGCGATCGGACTGCAGCATGAAATGGCACATGGTTCACTCCGCCTTACGCTGAGCCATGAGAACACGAAGGAAGAAATGGATACGGTGGTTCGTGAGTTAAAGGTGATCGTAGACCGTCTGCAGGCAATGTCTCCTTTGTACGCAGATTTTATAAAGAACAATCCGGATGGAAAATTTGATTGGAGGACCTATCATGTACAGTGAAAAAGTAATGGATCATTTTACGAATCCCAGAAACATGGGTGAAATAGAGAATGCCAGTGGGGTAGGAACCGTCGGCAATGCCAAGTGCGGCGATATTATGAGAATCTATCTGGATATTGATGACAATCAGGTGATTCAGGATTGTAAGTTCAAGACCTTCGGATGCGGT
Source organism: bacterium (assembly GCA_963618065.1). Taxonomy (GTDB): domain Bacteria; phylum Bacillota; class Clostridia; order Lachnospirales; family Lachnospiraceae; genus Suilimivivens. Next base: position 27,286 of record CAVERH010000030.1, read on the forward strand.
GCAGCTGTAGCAACCAGCAGTATGGCAACCGAGATGGTAAAGGGCAAGACGGTTCAGGAAGCCTTACAGGTAACCAACAAGGCCGTTATGGAAGCACTTGACGGATTACCGCCTGTGAAGGTACACTGTTCTTTGTTGGCAGAAGAAGCAGTACATGCTGCTTTATGGGATTATGCGGAGAAGAACGGCATTACCATCGAAGGCTTAAAGAAGCCGAAGAACGATATTCACGAGGATGATCCGGAATAAATAAAGCAGCGTTAAGGATAGAAAGTTGAGATAACGCATGAAAAAGAAAGTCGTAGTCGGGATGTCCGGAGGAGTGGATTCCTCTGTGGCAGCCTGTCTGTTAAAAGAACAGGGATATGATGTCATCGGCGTGACGATGCAGATCTGGCAGGAGGAACAGCCACAGCAGGTTTCCAATCAGGGAGGCTGCTGTGGCTTATCTGCCGTTGATGATGCAAGACGGGTGGCAGAGGTGCTGGACATTCCTTATTATGTGATGAATTTCCGGCAGGAATTTAAGAAGAAGGTCATTGACTATTTCGTGGAGGAATATCTGCATGGCAGGACGCCGAATCCCTGCATTGCCTGCAACCGCTACGTGAAATGGGAGTCTCTCCTTCAGCGTTCCCTGGAAATCGGAGCAGATTACATTGCAACCGGACACTATGCCCGGGTGGAAGTTCTTCCCAATGGAAGATATGCGATCCGTAACTCCGTAACAGCGCGCAAGGATCAGACGTATGCCCTTTATAATCTGACGCAGAGCCAGCTGGCACATACCCTGATGCCGGTTGGAGATTATACGAAAGAAGAGATCCGGAAGATCGCAGAAGAGCATCATCTGCCGGTTGCACATAAGGCAGACAGTCAGGACATCTGCTTTGTGCCGGACGGAGACTATGGAGCCTTTTTGCAAAGAGAGGCGCCGGACCGGATGCCGGGACCCGGAAACTTTGTGACAGAGGATGGGGAAATCCTCGGAACCCACAAAGGAATTACGCATTACACGGTCGGACAGCGAAAGGGACTGGGAATTGCGATGGGACATCCGATTTATGTAGCACAGATCCGGCCGGAAACCAATGAAGTTGTGATTGCACTTGAAGATGTGTATTCGTCTTCCCTTACCTGTAATCAATTGAATTTTATGGGGATGGAAGATTTAAAAGAGCCAAGGAGAGCCTTTGCAAAGGTAAGATATTCCCATAAGGGCGAATGGTGCCGGATCGAGCAGACCGGCGAGGATGAAATCCTGTGCACATTTGAAAAGCCGGTTCGTGCCATTGCGCCCGGCCAGGCGTGCGTCTTTTATGATCGAGAATATGTGCTCGGCGGCGGAACGATATGTAACTATTCAGAGCCATGCAAATTATGACAATATGGACGTCGAATGCATGCATTCGTAAGGGCATTTGGCATAATTTATATGGCGAAGTAACCACATGAGTAAAATGAAAGCTGCGATAGCAGCGGTTTTACGAATGGGGTTCTGAATAGTTACGATAATTAAATAGAAAGCGAGAGAAAACCATGCCAATCAAAGCAGACTATCATTTACATTCTTCTTTTTCCGGAGACAGTCAGACTCCGATGAAGCAGATGATCGAGAAAGGAATCGAACTGGGACTTTCCACGATGTGTTTTACCGAGCACATTGATATGGATTACCCTTACGACAAGAAGGAAGAGGAGGGAATGTTTGATCTTAATACCTATTCCTATCTGTATGATCTTGCGTGTGCCAAGGGCGATTATGCGGATAAGATTAAAATTCTCTTCGGTATCGAGATCGGGGTACAGCCACATCTTTTTAGGGAACTGGCAGAGTATGCCCAGACTTATGAATTTGACTTCATTATCGCATCCTCCCATGTCTGCAATCACAAGGATCCGTATTATCCGGCCTTTTACGAAGGCAGAAGTGATGAAGAGGCCTATCGGGAATATTTTTCTTCGATTATGGACAATCTGGAAGCGTTCCATAATTTTGATGTCTACGGGCATCTGGACTATGTGGTCCGCTATGGAAAGACCAAGGATGCAGAATACAGCTATCAGAAATATCAGGATGTCATTGATCCTGTTCTGGAAAAGATTATTGATCTTGGAAAGGGCATTGAACTGAATACCGGTGCCATTCGTTATGGATTAAAGGAACTGAACCCGTGCAACGACATTTTACGGCGTTACCGTCAGCTTGGCGGGGAGATCATTACGGTTGGCTCCGATGCCCATGAACCAAAGTATATTGCGGACGGTTTTGACTGTGCGGCAGAGGTTTTAAAGGAGTGCGGATTCCATTATTACACCACGTTTGATAAGAGGATTCCGGAATTCCACAAGTTGTAACAAGAAATTTCAGATTAGGACTTGCACTTTTCCAATAAATTGGGTAAAATGATTCTGCTGATAAAATTTTGTCAATCTTGACAAAATGATATAAAATTTATTTTTATTTTAGGAGGAAACTAAAATGGCAGTAAAAGTAGCAATTAATGGTTTTGGCCGTATTGGTCGTCTGGCATTCAGACAGATGTTTGGTGCTGAAGGATATGAAGTAGTTGCAATCAACGACTTAACAACACCTTCTATGTTAGCACACTTATTAAAATATGACTCTTCACAGGGCAGATATGTAGCAATCGGTGAAGAAGATCAGGTTACTGCTGATGACGAAGCTGGAACAATCACTGTTAAGGGCAAGACAATCAAGATTTACAAAGAGCCCGATGCAAACAATTGTCCTTGGGGCGAAATCGGTGTAGACGTTGTTCTTGAGTGTTCTGGATTCTATACCTCTAAGGCTAAAGCACAGGCACATATCAATGCTGGTGCTAAGAAGGTTGTTATTTCTGCACCTGCAGGAAATGATCTTCCTACTATCGTTTACAATGTAAACCATGAAACTCTTACAAAAGATGATAAGATCATCTCCGCAGCTTCCTGTACAACAAACTGCTTAGCTCCTATGGCTAAGGCATTAAATGACCTTGCTCCGATCGAGTCCGGTATTATGTGTACAATTCATGCTTACACAGGTGATCAGATGATTCTTGATGGACCTCAGAGAAAGGGTGATAAGAGAAGAAGCCGTGCAGGCGCTGTTAATATCGTTCCTAACTCTACAGGTGCTGCTAAGGCAATCGGTCTTGTTATTCCTGAACTGAATGGCAAGTTAATCGGTGCTGCACAGCGTGTTCCTACCCCTACAGGATCTACCACACTGTTATTCGCAGTAGTAGACAAGACTGTTACTAAGGAAGAAGTAAACGCAGCTATGAAGGCTCAGGCTACTGAATCCTTTGGTTATAACGAAGAAGAAATCGTATCCTCCGATATCGTTGGAATGAGATTCGGTTCCTTATTCGATGCTACACAGACAATGGTTAGCCCTCTTCCGGATGGAAAGACTCAGGTAGAAGTTGTTTCTTGGTATGACAATGAGAACTCCTACACAAGCCAGATGGTTCGTACCATTAAGTACTTCGCAGAATTAGGCTAATTTCGTAATCTGAAAGAAGACCTGTCGAAAGGTCCGGTCTCATGGACCGGACCTTTTTTTGAGTAGAGCACTTAGCGAGGTATTTACGAGCTTAGTGCGAACCATGCATGTGCACTTAATGAGGACGAGTCGAAGACGAAGTCAGAATTTAGTGCAGCAGGCAGCGGAGAGCATTTAAGCAAGATATTTTAAAAATTAGGAGGATAGAATCATGGGATTAAATAAGAAATCCGTAGACGATTTTAATGCAAAGGGAAGAAGAGTCCTTGTTCGTTGTGACTTCAACGTTCCCCTTAAGGATGGCAAGATCACAGACGAAACCCGTATTGTGGCTGCACTTCCTACAATCAACAAATTAATTGCTGATGGCGGCAAGGTAATTCTTTGCTCTCATCTTGGAAAGGTTAAGAATGGCCCGAATGAAGGCGAATCTTTAGCTCCTGTAGCTGAGAGACTTTCCGAGAAGCTTGGCAAGGAAGTAAAATTCATCGCTGATTACAACGTAACAGGTGCAGATGCAACCGCAGCAGTAGCAGCAATGAACGATGGAGATGTCATCTTACTTCAGAATACCCGTTTCCGTGGTGCAGAAGAAACCAAGAACGGCGAGCAGTTCTCTAAGGAATTAGCAGATCTTTGTGACGATTATGTATGTGATGCATTCGGATCTTCCCACAGAGCACATGCTTCTGTAGCTGGTGTTACAGATGTAGTACGTGCTAAGGGCGGTAACTGTGCAGTTGGATACTTAATGCAGAAGGAAATCAACTTCCTTGGCAATGCAGTTGAGAATCCGGTTAGACCTTTCGTAGCAATCCTTGGTGGTGCTAAGGTAGCTGACAAGCTTAACGTAATTAACAACCTTCTTGAGAAGTGTGATACTCTCATCATTGGTGGTGGTATGGCATTCACCTTCTTAAAGGCTAAGGGATATGAAATCGGCAAGTCTCTTGTAGATGATGAGAAGATCGATTATTGCAAGGAAATGATGGCTAAGGCAGAGAAACTTGGCAAGAAGCTTCTTCTTCCTATTGATACTACCGTAGCTGCAGATTTCCCGAACCCGATTGATGCTCCGATCGAAGTTCAGGTTGTAGACGCTGACAAGATCCCTGCTGATATGGAAGGTCTTGATATCGGAACCAAGACGGCTGAATTATATGCAGATGCTGTTAAGAGTGCTAAGACTGTTGTTTGGAATGGTCCTATGGGTGTGTTCGAGAACCCGACTCTTGCAAAGGGAACGATTGCAGTAGCAAAATCTCTTGCAGAAACAGATGCAACCACAATTATCGGTGGTGGTGATAGTGCAGCAGCAGTTAACCAGCTTGGATTTGCTGATAAGATGAGCCACATCTCTACCGGTGGTGGTGCTTCCCTTGAATTCTTAGAGGGTAAGGTGCTTCCCGGTGTAGCAGCAGCTGATGATAAATGACCGAAAGCAACTTAGTGAATGCGAACGATAGTGAAGCATGAACTTAGTGCGAGGTCGTTCCCGAATCTTAGTGAATCCGAGTCAGAGACGAAGGATGAGCTTAGCTGAGGGAACCGAAAGCAACTTAGTGAATGCGAACGATAGTGAAGCATGAACTTAGTGCGAGGTCGTTCCCGAATCTTAGTGAATCCGAGCCGGAGGCGAAGGATGAACTTAGCTGAGGGAACCGAAAGCAACTTAACGAATGCAACTTTATTAAAAATCAGAAAGAGGACAATAAAATGGCAAGAAGAAGAATTATTGCCGGCAACTGGAAGATGAACATGACTCCCAGCCAGGCAGTTGAACTTTGTGCAACACTGAAAGATTTAGTTAAGAACGATGCAGTAGACGTTGTTTACTGTGTACCTGCAATCGACATCGTACCTGTAGCAGAAGCAATTAAGGGTACCAATGTAAAGTTAGGCGCTGAGAACTTCTATATTGAAGATAAGGGTGCTTACACTGGTGAAATTTCCGCTCCGATGCTTAAGGATGCTGGTGTAGAATACATCATCATCGGACATTCCGAGAGAAGAGATATCTTTGGTGAGAACGATATCCTCATCAATGCTAAGGTTAAGAAGGCATTTGCTGCCGGACTTAAGCCGATCCTTTGCTGTGGTGAATCCCTTGCACTTCGTAAGGCTGGTACTTACAAAGAGTGGATTGCAAGACAGATTAAGTGGGATCTTACTGATGTAACTGCAGATCAGGTTAAGGAACTGGTTATCGCTTACGAGCCGATCTGGGCGATCGGAACTGGCGAGACAGCTACTGCAGATCAGGCACAGGAAGTATGTAAGATGATCCGTGAGGTTATTGCTGAGATGTACGATGCTCCTACAGCAGAAGCAGTTCGTATTCAGTACGGCGGTTCCATGAACGCAGGCAACGCTGCAGAACTCCTTTCCAAGGATGATATCGACGGCGGTCTGATCGGTGGAGCAGCTCTGAAGCCTGATTTTGGTCAGATTGTTAACGCATAATTCCATATGGAATAGCAAGTGTTGAATTGGAGCACCACAGAAGCGCAGGAAGAAATTTCCGGTTTCTGTGGTGTTTTTGTATTTTTACGTTGGTTTCTGTTGCCCTGGAACCATTGCCATATCCGACATTCTGACTTATAATAAAAAGAACGGAGATTGCCGTAGGAAGAACCATGCAGAACGCAGATCTCTGTCTGGTGATTAGAATGAAATAAGAGATGATCACAGAAGATCAATAGATTAATCGATAGAGTAGAAATTAAGAGTCGGAGAGCAGATTATGGAAAATAAATTATACGTTGTGATCCCTTGTTATAATGAAGAAGAAGTTCTTCCTGAAACATCAAAGCGTCTGAAAATCAAATTAGAGGAGTTGATGGAGAAGGGGAAGATCGATCGGAACAGTAAGATTGTATTCGTAAATGACGGATCCAAGGATCGTACATGGGAGATCATTGAGAAGCTTCATGAGGAAGATCATATCTTTAGCGGAATCAATTTAAGCCGGAACCGGGGACATCAGAATGCGCTTCTTGCCGGACTGATGACAACGAAGAATTATGCGGATATGGTGGTTTCCATGGATGCGGATCTGCAGGATGACATTAATGCAGTCGATGAAATGGTAGAGAAATACCTGAATGGAATTGATATTGTCTATGGTGTCCGCAGCAGCCGTGCGAAGGATACCTTCTTTAAGAAAGCAACTGCGGAAGGTTTTTACAAGCTGATGAATGGCATGGGGGCCAACACGGTATTTAATCATGCGGATTACCGTCTGATGAGCCGCCGGGCGCTGGAAGGGCTGGCACAGTTTGGGGAAGTGAATCTGTTCCTCCGTGGGATTGTGCCGATGATTGGCTATCGTACCGATGTCGTTTATTACGAACGCGGCGAACGCTTTGCGGGTCAGAGTAAGTATCCTTTAGGCAAAATGCTTTCTTTTGCAGTAGAAGGCATCACTTCTTTAAGCACGAAGCCGATCCGGATGATTACCGGTCTTGGATTTTTTGTCTTTCTGGTGAGCCTCATTATTCTGGTATACAGCTTTGTACGCCATTTTATGGGAGCGACGATTGTTGGCTGGACAACATTGATGGTTTCCGTATGGGCAATCGGCGGACTGATTTTGTTATCGCTTGGAGTTGTTGGTGAATATATTGGTAAGATTTATTTGGAGACTAAGGCACGTCCGAGATTTATTATTGATGAATTTTTGAATGAGGAAAATCGTAACAGTTCAGCCATACAGATTGATGATACCGGGGATTGGACATAAAGAGCATATGTGAACGTTATATGTCCAAATTTAGTAATGAGGTCAACCCTAATTATTGAAAAACAGTAGAAAATTGGACTTATATTGAGCAAAAAGAAGAAAAATGTCCAAAAGAAAGACGGTGTGGAGGGTAAAATCACAAAACGCAATAGAAAATTGGACATAACATGAAGAAAAGAAGGGAAAAAGTCCAAAATGAAGCTTGTGGTGAGTAAAACTTGAGAAACCGTGGAAACCGATAGAACTTCAATGACTGAAGTGTTACGGAAAATCAGTAATAGAAAATCAGTAATAGGAAAATAGTACCTTGCAGTTCATGAA
>CAVERH010000031.1:0-28108 GCA_963618065.1 bacterium
TACACTGACCTGCATGGCAGATCGCCACGCAAGCCAGTAAAAATAGCGTAATCATTCCGTCACTTCCGGCAAGCCTGCCACAGAGGTAAGGACTGACAGGATGCCGGACAGTAAGGCGGTGCTTCCCACAACCAGCCAGTTTGCTTCTCCCATCGTTGCAGATACTCCGATTGTTGCAACAGCTGTCTGCGCCATTGTTTTCACAGCACGGATTCCTGCTGCTTTTAACCATTCTTTCCAGTTCGTTTTCTTCAACATAATATCCCTCCTATAATAGATTTATAATTGCTGTTATCCCAGCCGTTACAACGACCGTGATTATTGCTGTTATTAATACAGTTACTACTGTCCCCCATCTTTTTCCAGGTACTGCTTCCAACCTGTCTACCTTCTGGGTGAGCTTATCCACCTTTTCCCCTGTGTTCTTACTCTCCTGTGCAAGCAACTGTACAGAGCCAGACAGATTCCTGATTTCATCAATAAGATTTTCCGCTTTATCCATCCGGTCTTCCAACCATTCAATCCTGTGATCGTGATCTGAGAGTGTTTCTGTCAGCTTGATATCGTCCATGTCACACCTCCGTCCACGAATAGGAAGGAACGCCTTCTGATATCGTCACACTCAAATTGTAATTCCCTGCTGTCTTTGGAAAGTTCAATTCCTTAATGGAATTCTTTGCCTGTTCCGCATATCCGCTTGCCATGCCGGAAGCGTTGACTGCATAGGATGCATATTCAGATGCCTTATTGCAAAAGGTTTCTGCTGATTCTGCTGATTCCTTCGCACCCAGCATAGAGTCTTCTGCATCTTCTCTTGCTTTTTCTGCACGTATTGCAGATGCAGAAGCGGATCCTGCTGCGCTTTCATCCAGACTTTCATCTAACAGTTCAATCGTCTCGGATAAATAAGCCAGATCATTCAGGTGAATCTCTTTTGACGAAGATCCATTGTATTGCGTAGTCTCTCCTTCAATCTCCACCGAAAGGGGATATGGATTCGGCAATGCTTCATTTTCTGTCATTTCTTCAATCTTCTGCACCGCTTTCATGCATCGGTTCAGAAGATCTCGAAAACCGGACAAATCTGACTCTGATACCAGATCATCCTCGTTGTATAACGCATTACGCACCTTAACATAGAATTCAAACGATGTAATCTGACTGTTATCTGAACCCAACAGTGTAATGGTCATTGTTACATTTCCGGCTTCGTCCGTCATTGCCGCCGGAATGGTATAAGTAACCACATTGGTTTTATTCCCGTCATCATCCGTCTCAATCGTTGCATCTCCGTAAATTACCGAACCATCACTCTTAACCCCTCGCACAGTTGCAACCGTCACATCAATCATATCCATATCCTTTTTATTGGACAGTAATGTGAAGCTGCACTCCCGGCTGTTTGTATCTCCCTCCGAGATCATCAGGGTGTTTGACTTAGCCGGTCTTGCGAAATCAACCACCATGTCATATTTTACCTTCATAAGCTACCTCCTCCTGTTATCATCTTATAGCAAAAGGGGCATCCTTTATAGGACACCCCTTCTCTTTACCACGGCTCTTCGTTGTACTTGTTCATCAGTTCTCCGATCTGATCAATCTCATACTGGTAATAATCACCGCCGTATTTCTTTGCAATATTGGTTCCGTTCTTCTGATCGATGTAAGCCTTGACCAGTGCAATTCTGCGAAGCTGTGTTTCCGTACTCTTGTCACCCTCCATATAGGCTTTCACTAAAGGCTTTGCATAATCTGTAGTGAGGGAACTTTTCATGCTGGATGCTTCCGCACCTGCTTCGTTCCACTTATCAATAGCAGTCTTATAATCTCCATTACCGCCATCTATAATATCGTAGGTTGCTTGCTTTGCACTTGCAATTGCCTCCTGTTTCTCGGCTTTCTGGGCTTTTTCGATTTCTTCCTGTTCCATTACTTCTTTTACAGCATCATATGAGTAAGAAGAATCAAGAAGCCTCAGTGCTTTATTTACGCTTTCTTCGGTCTTACTGCCAATGTTCCGGTTGCGATTGTATTCAATCGTTGTGGAAAACTCGCTCATGATATGCTCTGCGATCTTATCATTGTCTTTGTTCTCTTGAAGGTATCGGATTTCATCCTCAATACCCTCTCCGCTTTGGATCGCTTTATCAAGGGAACTGTAGCCATAGGTGGGATCTTCCCAGCTCTTGATTTCATCCTCAATCTCACTCTTGGTAAGTCCGATTGCTGTAAGACCATTCACAGCCTGTTGCTTTAATTTTCCCGCATAATCCGGATTGGTTTCCAAAGAATCCACATAATCCTCTTTCAGGTGGCTCTTGATTCCGCTCTTGATGTCTTTGATTGTTCCTCCCTGTTCCATTGCCTTGTCAATATAGGTCTGAATATCCTCAACATCTTTTTCCTTTTCGATCTGGCTATAAACGCTCTGATACTTATCCGAATCCTTTTCCTTGGTCTTTTTCAGCTTGTTCTCTGTGAACAGGTTATAAATGCTGGATGCATCCCTTGTAAAGTTATAAACAGGTATTCCGGTGATATAGGACAGTGTCTTAGCATACGTCATAAAGATCCCATATCCGGTTTTATTAGAATTACCCTGGATAATCTTTGAAGTCGTTCCAATACTGTCTGTGATACTGCTGATTGCTGCCGCATCCATTGTCTGGCCAAAAGAAGATCCATAACTACTCTCTCCCTTAAAGGCATCCACAAAGGAGCTGAACACATCCTTCAATCCAGGTACAAGTCCGAATGGGTTCATATTGTCGATGACATTGCTCTGGAAGTTATTCAATACACTTTCCAGATAGTCCTCGTCATCCTCTTTCTTCCTTATTCCATCAATCAGGGACTGTGCAAGTGCATTTACTACGTTCGTTACTGCCAGTACAATAGCCGCTTTCCTTGTAGCTTTCCATTTCAGTATGTTATTTCCATAAGATCTGCTGTCTTGGATCATTGCTTTCATTGCCATATTGTAAGACTTTGTAGGCTCTGTCATGAATGCCGTCTGCAGCTTATTCATAGCGGTATTCCCACGCATCCATTGTGACTTCTGAATGGTAGCATCAACAACCTGCGTTTGTGCAATCAGACTGTCGAACCGTTCATTTACTTTTTCCCGGAACTCATCCTCTGACAGACCCTTTCCCTTCGTCAGATCCGCCTGTTCTTTCTCCACTGCAGTGTATAGTGCCGACCACGTAATATCATCCGCTTTTCCTGCAAGCCACATGGATTTTTCTGTAATCTTATCCCTCACAGAGGATTGCCCTGTGATGATCTCCTTAATGGATTTTCCGATACTGGTTTCATAGTATCCTTGTGTCTTCCACCATACAGTGGGGCTTACTTCCTTAATGCGTTCAATATTCTTACTTGCCACTCCCGGAAGAGATTTTGACACAGACTTTGCGAGATACTTAGGGGAAATCACATTAGCGGCACGGAAGAATGCGGTAGGCTGCTGAATAACAACTCTTAGGTTTGCCCCTATTGCGGCAGCCTTATAGTTTCCCACCAGTCCCCCCCAGAAAGTCTGGATTTCCCCCGAACGCTCACTGCCGTTGATATCCTTAATCAGCTTCGTATAATAGTCTACTCCGGCATTATCTGTGCGTCCCATACTGGTATTAACAGCTTGTTGAACTGTAATATGCTTCTCATAGCTATCGTTGATCTTCTCCTTTGTCTTATAGTTTATCCATCTGTTAGCATCCTTTATGGCTGGAGCATAACCATGATATGCGGCCATATCGGTTACATGATTAGAAAGAACATCAAAGATATCCTTTACAATGATTGGATTGCTTGCGTTAGGATTAACCGGTTTCGTCATTCCCATACGTTCAATTCCATTCAGGCTTTCTTTTGCATGGCTATCGCTCTGCACTGCGGTTGTGCTCTTATCAACACTGATCGGAAAATAATTCGGATCTCTAAATTTCTCGTAGCCATACATGAGCATAGATGCCTCATTGCCCTGTGCTGCGCACTGGTTCGCCATATAACTCTGTATCTTATCTGCTACCCGTTTTTGCTCATCCGTCATAGTGCTAAAGATGTTGGTAAGGTCTTCATCCGTGAGATGAACCGCCTGATTCTGTGCGTGTTCCATATCAAGACCTTTGTTCTTAACTGTCATCGTATCAACTTCAATACCACCACGATAATGCAATGTTGCCTGTTGTCTCTGGTTCAATTCATACAGTGACATGATATGTGCCGGAGTAAGATCAATGGTTCCATCAAACACCTGAAATGTGCGGATTTCTGCTTTCTTTCCAGTCCATTTTGCAAGTTCTTTAGGAGATACATCTTTCAAGGTTTCTTTCATGTAATCTGATGCCTGCTTGATATCCATTACTTTACGATTAAAGCCTTGATTGATGGATGAGTAAATCTTCTCCCCGGACTTTCCAATCAGTGTGAAATAGGTTTCTGGAGTCATCATATCCAATGTAAGGTTTTTTTGGATCTTCTGTCTGGCAACAGAATGGTCCTTGCTCTTATACTGTGACGCAGTCTGTATGGTGTCTTTCGCCCATTCCTCTATGGTTGCATTCTGCGTAATTGCCTTATTCTTCATGTTCACTGCGTGAATAATTCCACGTAGTAGGTTGTTGATGGTATGAAGGTCAGAGGATGGGAGATTGTTAATAGATGCAACTCCGTTGTTACGTTCCATTAAATCTGATAACTGATCTGCCATCTCAGGATCAAACATTTCAAGCACACCATCGAGATTACTGTTGTTGTAATCCCTACCATCCCTTGCAGCTTCTAATAAACCTTTCATCTGGCTCATCCTGAGTGCCCATGATTTTACATCCAGTGAACCTTTACCGGAATTAAGTCTTTGATAATATTCACTTAATACCTCTGATCTTGTAGATCCGGTAATGGTATCGAACAGCATTTTTCTTCTGCCATTCGAAATCTGACTTCCTACAAAGATACGAACACTGTAATTGCCATCTTTTCCCTGCTTGATATCAGGCTCCACGAAATCCAAAGCATTTAAGAAGCTGAGTACAGGCTCTTCCATGTCTTTTGGGATATGGTGTTCATCTGTTGGCTCTGATACCCATTTCATCAGTGTCTTAGCCCGCTTTGCGATCTTCTGCTTTTCTTCTTTAACGGCTCGTTTTTCCCTTGCGTTTTGAGCAGTCTTTTTATTCCTGGCCTTCAACTCTGCAATTTCGTCTGCTTTCTTCTGACCGATTTCGGATACTTTGTCCTTCATTCCTTGCCTTGCTTCTGCCAGTCGGTCATTGTAACGCTCCCGAATCTTTGCCCGGTATTCTTTATTTTTCTGACGCATCTGAGCAGATAACTTTTTCATCTTCTCATCAGACTGTGTTCCGAAGTATTCTTCAACTATCCTCATTGCAAGATCACTTGCAACATCATCTGCGTTTCCTCCGAAGTCATTCACCGGTGTAGGACGCAGAGCGGATAAGGTATCGTAGAGTGCAAGTGGCTGATTTGCCGGTGCGATATTCTCTTCCAACGCATATCCGGACGCTTCTACCATCTCATTCCATACGGAATCCAGAGAGGTTCCGTTCTTGCTGAAGTTTAACGGACTCATGGCTTTCTTGAAGTCCGTATAGGAACCGACCGCATTCGTGACCTCCTGCATCTGTTCCTCATTCAGTTTGATCTTATAGGTCTTAAGTGCATTAACGAAGTTCTGATAGGTCTCTTCCCCTTCATTATGCGTACACTGTTCGATCACCGGTGTAGCGATTTCCTGTAAGATACGCATCATGTCCTCATAGGATGCATGTCCGCTTGTCTGCATGTAGGCAAAAGCCTTATTCAGCATATCCGAGAATGTATTCACGTTAATGGTGGATCCATACTCATTCCGGAGCTTCACTGCGATCTTGCGCACCGCTTCGGTATTAACCTCCTGATTCTTCAATGCTTCCATTCCGTCTTCAAGAATTGAAGAACTGCTGCCGTATACCTCATTATTACCGCCGAAGATATCAAAGAAATCATTATCATCAATGCCGAGGGAATACCGGATATCAGGATTCTCGCTTGGATGCTCATTGTTGATATCTTTTATCTGATTGGATTCAAACGGAATGTAGACTGTGTGTGATTCACCGCCTTTCTTTCCGCCTTCATCCTGAATGCCGTCATATCCATTTTCCTTCAAATAATCTGTAACAGCATCCGGAATAACCGTCCATGCATGTGTTGTATGATTCTCGATGTCATCCCTGACCTTATCAATCCACTGTTCTACCGGCATATTGGATTTATCCCACATATCTGCCGAGTACATCTTTAAATCATATTTGCTCTGATCCTGTTGCTTCCACCAGCCCGCAAGCTCGTCCGCAAAATCTTCCGTTGCTTCCGTTGCAACAAACGGATTGGTAATGTTTAGATAAACCTCATATGTCTTTTCGTCACGATAGTTCGGATCAAGATATTCGGCATTGTCAATCCCTACAAGTTTTAAAACATCCAGGAAATCCGCTTCCCTGTCATACAGATCACCATCTTCTAACCATGCACTTACCAATGCATTTAGGTAATTTCCATCATGTTCTTTTATCTTATAAGAATCAAAATTACCTAGTCCGCGTGTAGCTTTTGCGTCATAAATGATCGTTTCGTAATCTTCATCAAAAGTGACATGAGGGGCTTTTCGCATTATTTCATTACGTTTACCGGAAGGAAGTAATTTCCATGCATCACCTATAGCCATATCCTTTCCTTCGATGTTGATACGAACCTGTGTGAAGTAATTGTCGTATCTTTCATCCCGACTAATTGATGTATCTTTTTTGTCCTTTGCGTAATTATCAGCTATTACCTTATTGTCCGTAAAATAAGCCATCGGTCCCGATGTTGCCCGCTCCGGATCAAACAGATAACCCACTCTGTCTGCTCTTCCTGTACCGTGGTAGCATATCTTCAATTTTCCATCATCGTTTCTGACCTTTGAATTCTCAAAGAAAGTAACTTGATCTTCTGACAATGTATTTCCTTCGCTGTCCACACTCAGAGAATTTTTATTGACAGCGTTCCTGCTTTGGTGTATGATCTTATCAAAGTCAAGCGATGCAATGCCAGCGGGGAATTGTACCCCAAAGCCATTGTATAATGCTTGGCTTTTTGTTTTATCCATAAACAGGATGTTGTCATTTTCAAATAATCTCTGCATAAAACTCTGCGCATTGTTTCTTCCATACATGCTGGTCATGAAATTAGAATCCACAAGTTCAATACTTCTTGCCTTACCGTCAGTCTTTAATGCCAGCAGAATAGGTCTGTTCTTATAATCCAGCGAATGCGAAATCACAATAACCGATGCTTTTTCCGTCAATGAATCTGCTATGATCGTTGGATTATTCAGTAGCACAGGAGCCTGCGCAACCTCTTCATCTGTCAATCCGTGATATTCGCTATGTCCGTCTTCTTCACTGTGCGTGATATTATTGAAATGCTGAACCGTCATGAAAATAGGCTTATCCTCCAGACCGGCTTCTTGCAGTATTTTGGGTGTATGCTCCATTACCTGAATATGATTTCTTGTGTCAAAACTTCCGTCTCTTACAGACTCAAGCACACCCTTCAATGCAAGGTAATTATCCATGTCCTCCTTGCTCAGGTTCTCCATTTCCTCCACGCTTAGTGAGTTCTTCACAACCTCTTCCCCTTTGGTTTCCTCTGCGCTCCTGTAGTTCTCCACCGCTTTATCCAGTGCGGCAAGAAACTGTTCGGCCTGTTTCTTCGTGTCCGTAATTTTGGCATTAAGCACCTTCTTCTGATAGCCGTTGAGGGAAGTGTTATTCAGCATATTCTTAAGGGAAGTCACGATCTTATCAAAGAAATCCTTGATCTTTCCTCCAAGGCTCTTCGCTTCCTTTGCACCGTAGTTCTTCACCATGTAGTCTGCCAGTGCGTTCTGTCCTTCTTCGGTGCTCATTAAGGATACCAGATAGTCATTGGTCATTTCACGGGAGCTTTCCAGCACACTCTGACCGGCATTCAGCTTTTCATAGGTTCTCTGGTAGTTGTCAAGGGTTCTCTGGTATGCATCCGCACCTAGCACCTGCGCAGAGGTATTCATTGCGGATTCCCGGATTTTCTCGTATTCATCTCCGGCATAGGCTTCTACAAATTCTCCAAGCTCATGTATAAGCTGTGAAGCATGATCTTCCGTCACTGCGATTGTCGATGTGGAGGCATTAAAGGACGCCTGTTCGCCTCTGTTGTTCTTATTTGTAAGCACCACATTTAATCCGGTTGCTTTTGCCACCAGATCCATAAAATCTGTGTTTACTTCTGTCTTTTTCCCAGTTCTAGCATCGGTAAAGGTTCCTGTACCCTTTTTCACTCCAAACGCTTTTCCCAGTTCTGCGCTTGCTTCTCTTGCCATTTCGGCTTTGTATTCGACCAGTCCTGCGTTGTAAATTGCTTCTGTGGTATCTTTTCCGAGTACACTCTCTATCACGCTTGCAAAGCCACCATTTACGGCATTCTCGTAGGTGATTCCAGTTGCCCCTGCACGATAGAAAGAATTAAACCCATAATCATACTGATGGAGGTTCGTGCCATCCTTGATATTGGCGATATACGCATTCTTTGCGCTGATGGTTTTCTGTGCAGATGCATTCACATATGCCTGCTTCACGGCAGTGCCATCCATGATATCCTCTACAGATACTGCTCCTGTACTTGTCTGAATCTTTCCATCTGTATCAAAGGAACCATTTAGGGTAACGCTGCCGTTGTCTGTCTGCACGTTTCCTTTGAGGTTTGAGGAACTGTCTACGATATATCTTCCTGTTTCAATTCTCTTTCTGGCTCCATCATTAAAGGCCTGCTGTGCTTCCTTCGATAATGCACCAAGTTCCGCACGGTTTGTCCCCTTCATGCCTTCCATATACGCATCCTGCGGAGATACCTTAAGGGCATCAAGCTGGGTGCGTTCAATCCCATTCGTTTCTGCCATGCCGTAAATTCGGGAGTACATATCATCCGCCTGCTCCCTCATCTCTGCAGAGGTGGAGGTTTTCATTGCCTGATAGGTATCGGACAGCTTCTGGAGGTTTCCGCTTCCGGCAGCATCCACCAGTGCTTTCTGTGCTTCCTCTACGGTCATCGTGGATTTTGCGGAACGGTAGCTGTCCGGCACCTGTGAGATTTCCCTGACGTACTTCTGGTACTGCTCCTGCCCCTTGGAAGCGTGTTCTGCAACATACAGGGACTGTTCAATATCCAGACGGTCAGATGCGCTCAGACGTTTTCCGGCTGCTTCTTTATCCGCATACTGCTGTATATTCTGCTTGGCTTCTTTTCCTTCTACGGTGGAATCATCAATGGTATCTGCGTAATACTGTGTGGGAGCATTCTTATACTGCTCGTACTTCTCCCTTGCAGATTTCCCATACTCCGTATCACTGGTGGATTCAGCCTGCTTCCCATAATATTCTGATACTGCTTCACCGCGCTTTTTGTTGTAGTTTGCCGTCTGATATCCTTGTACCGTTGCACCGGCACCCATGCCAAGACCAGATAACGCACCCGCAAGGCCATCTGCCGCATACTCTGATACCTTCTCTTTCAGTACCTTTGTCTTTGCATCTTCCTCGCTCATTCCTTCTGTGACATAATCCGATACCCTCTGATCGTAATCACTCAGCTTATCATTCTGAGCATTGGATATTACCTGATCTGCGATATCATTCAACAGATCAGACGCCATTTCTTCCGAACCTTCGATCGCTCCCTGTGCAAGCATATTGATAAGAATGTTCTTTCCTGCTTTGGTACCGCGTGCAAGCTCCCAAGCGTTATCAAGTGAGATTTTTTCTGTAATATATTCTGCCATCCCACCAGCGATACCTCGCATCTGTGCACCCTCTTCGGATGACCCGGATTCTCTTGCACTGCGATATGCAGACTCATATCCTTCCGTCATAAATGGAGTCATTGCTACATTCTGGATAATCTTCTCAGCAGTAGCTGCCTTCTTCATGGCAGAGGTAACCTCTGTTCCATTTTTCAAGGCGGACGCCACCTTTGCAGATGCTCCGGCAACTCCCAGTCCTTCTGCTATTGCTCCACCCGCATTCATCAAAAGGGCAGAATCACCCAGAGATTCCGATGTACCATACAGGAACTGTCCGACATTGCTTCCGGTTGTATTCTTGATCCACTCGCCGACTATATTATTATCAAGTACGGTATCGTTTCCCAGATAATCCTGCTGGACATTGCTACTCAAAGCCTCCCTTGCTCTGCGATAACTATCATAGGCGGAATACATATTCCGACCTTGTCCTTCCGGCTTTTCTTCCAAATTGGAAAGAACAGAGGTTATGGATGGAATAGCCGCCATTCGCCCATACATCCAGCTCCCTGCACCTTTTACGATCTTCTCCGCTGTGCTGTCATCCTCATCTGTGAAATCCATATCCTCCTGCTGTTGCTCTGCATAGGCTTCATCAGCAAGTCTTTTAGAGCGTAGCTCGTATTCGTGGATTTTATCATCATCCCATCCATACTCATTCTTTAAAATCGCCCTGCCTTCTTCGATGGACTTATAACCCTCACCATAATCCGAGTCGTTTCCCATCGCTTTTTGCGCATAACCGCGCGCAAGGCTCATCAAGCCAGTGCCCCACATATCATACTTTGTATCACTGTCATTCTGCTCTTGCCCTTTCTGGATCAGGGACAGGGCTTTCTGTTCTCCGGAAGAAAGTGCCTCAATACTTGCCCTGTTATAGGTCTGTTCCTCTTCTGGAGTAAGATAGGTAGAGTTGGAATATTTATACTTCCCTACCGTTTTTGCATCAGTGAGGGCATTATTCAGTTGATCGAGACTCCACCCATTCTTTTCCATCAACTCCGATGCCATGCGCTGTGCATTGCTGTTCTGCAAAGTATTCTTGCTTCCGGACTGTGCTGCAGCCTTGCTATAGGTATTCTCATTTGTTTCTGTCTGATATGCACCGTGTGAGCGTCTGGCTGCCTTTTCTTTTTCCTTGTCCTGATAAGTCTGCTGCAGATCGCCATCGTTATAAAATGTCCGTCCGTAGGTTTCAAGCAGTTTCCTCGAGACCTCGTCAAGTGCATCAAGGTGACTCTGTGCCGCCTTGACATCATCCGGTGCATAGGAAATATCACCGCTTTTCTTTTTCTCCAGATCTGGAAGTGCTTCTGCCCGTGACTGTCTTTCCTCTCTATTTGTCTGGACAATATTCTGCATAGCCTGATCGGAAGACCTTGCCACGTTTTCCATAGCCTCCGTCCCAGCAGGCTTACTTCCATAAACGCTTGCGTTTCTCTGTTCTTCTTCCCTCTCCACCTGCCGCATATAAGAATTATACAGATCCCTTGCATTGATTTTCTGTTCCTCATCATCAGAAAAAGACCCTCCCGCGTTACCGGTGGATCCGTTTCTGGTTAATTGGGTGAATCTTTGAAATGCACTTGAACTCATCTTTTCCCCTCCCGTTATTTAAAGGTACGCTCACCTTTTGCATAATCTTCCAGTATTTCAATCTCCTGCTGTGTATATCCTGCCTGTCTCAGGTTGTACTTTACTTTTGCAAGATCCGTGGAGGACTGTGCATTCTGTAAAGCCGAAACCATCTTCACAACATCTTCCTTACTATCTGCCTGCAGGTTCTGTGTCTTTGACGTATTATATGGAGCAATATTTACTTCCCAGTTGCTGCCGGAATTTCCACCACTCCAGTTGGTTCCAAAACTTGTATCACTGCCACTCTTGCTGTTGCTTCCTCCACTGCCACTACTGCTGCCGCTGTCACTCCAAGTGCTTGAATTGGAATTTGTGTTTGATTTATTCCAGTTCGAGGTATTGCTCCAGCTGTTGGTATCGCTGTTTTCCCAGTAATTGCTTGAAGTGTGGGATTCTGAATCTGTGACGGAATGAGAATCCTCCCAGTAATTGGAATCCGTAACCTGATAGTTGGAACGCTCTGCATTCTTTTCATTCCAGTATTCATCATTCCAATAGTTCCGCTCATTCGTGAACATATTGTAATCATAATTCCTCTCGTCGGAATACATGCCATAGTTGAAGCTCCGGTCATTCTGCCAGTCGCTTACATCGTCCCTGTACTGTCCATATTCCCGATCATAAGCATTGGATGTGATATTGTATTTATTCAGCATATCCGTTCCTTCATCCTGATACTGCTGATATGCCTGATCCCGGAGTGTGGGAATGATGTTATTCAACTGCTGTAGATATCCCTGATAGGTCTGCTGTGCCGCTGACTGTCCGTAGGAAGAACCATAGCCGCCATTCATGGCATTGGCCTTTCCCATCGTATCTTCCATAGCCTGCTTTCCCTGTGCGGTATACTGGTCTTTATACATCTGGTACATCTGATCCGCATTGAAATTGTAGGAAAACTTATCCCGGTTCATGATGGAATCGTATAAGGAATCCAGCTTTTCCTGATACTTCGACTCAAAGGACGGCTTATTATTCAGAGTTTCCTGTAGGCGGTTATAGGCATCTGTTACCTTCTGTCCCTCAGAATAATCCGTATTATAGGTATCCCTGTGCTGTTGTGTGTTGTCTTCTACCTTACCGGAAGCCCATGATTTCCCATAAGAATATGAATGCGAACCGCCCTCGGTATGGGTATTAGTTTCAGAGTGAGAAGTCGTATCCGAAGTAGAGCCTCCCTGTGTACTGGTGCTCGAACCGCCTTGTGTACTGGATCCGCCCTGTGAGCTTGTACTGGACGAGCTTTTTGTATTACTGCTTGCAAATAGTTGTAGGTTTAATTTTCTCATAGTGTATACCCCCTGTTCTTATGGTATCGTTTTTCCTCAGATAAATATAGAACACCCGAAAAGGGAGCTGCTTACTGCAACTCCCTCACGCTTTCCTGTTGTGCTAACTGTTCGGTTAATGTCTGAATTAAAAGTGCCTGCTCCTCAATTACTCTCTCCTGTTCCATCAGCAGCCGGAGCAACTGCGCCATCTTCTCCGATGATGTATCCATCTTCCTCTAACCTCTTCTTCGCGCTTTCTTTCAGCTTCTTAGGTACCTCATCATAGGTTCTTTCACCCTCTTCAATCTTGCGTACCCATAATTCCACAATCGGTGATGTCATACCCTTACTCCTCCTTCGTCAGCTCTTCCAGGTCGGATTCCACCAGAATCTCACGAACCTTGTCCTTCAGCTTTGCCGGAACCTCGCTGAACTTCTTCTTTCCATAAATAATTTTCTGCGCCCATAACATAGCAATCATATCTTTTTCCTCCCTGTTTAATAATAAATCCATGAGCCATTCTCTAAGCATAGACAATCTCACTCATTTCAAGCACAATGTTTTCAAGGTCTGCTGTCTTGACCGTAAGCCCTTTGTTTGTATCCGGGTACGTATCTTCGTTCAGAAAGAATCCGTCCTCTGGAGTGTATTTGTATACCAAAGGCTTTAAAAGGCTCGGAAGATCGCTTTCGTCCACCATATACATCTTCGCAATGTCATAATAGGTCGGCTGGAACTGCGTACCCAGCTTCGCATAGATGGTTTCATTATCCGAGCCAATATAACCCTGCGCTTCCTCATTGCCGCACAGAATGGTTATGCCGCTTCTGCTCTTGCATACCGGCTTCACTTCCTCCACGACATCAATAACCACATTGTCCTTGTTAAGCATAACTACCTTGTTCATACATAAACCTCCTGATAAATAAATCGTTATATAGCCTGTCCATGTTCCGCTTCGTGTAATAGGCATCCTTTAAAGACAGATATCCGGTATGGGAAGCATAGAACGTCCGAACCTCCTGGTAACTGATCTGCCTGTTGCACAGCTTCCTGTACAGCTTCTTTAGCTTTCTTCTGTTTCTCACAATGGAAGCTCTGCCGGGTTTATCAATCACCTTTCCGTTCTTTGACAGATACAGCCGATCCTGCAGCCACACAAAGCCATGCGTCAGCTTTACAATCTGTGTCTTCCGAGGATTCAGCTCAATTCCGATATCCGAATACAGCTTTCTTACCATGCTCAAAATTTCTTTTGCATCGGTCTTTGTCCTTGTAAGGATATAGAAATCATCCATATATCTTCCGTAGCCTTCACAACCCTCTAATCTAGTTATACCGTGATCGATACTGTTTGGATAGGACACCGCATTGATCTGGCACACCTGCGAGCCAAGACCTAACCCTTTGTCAAATGGATGAATGAATTTCATGGTAAGATCAATCAGCCTTGTATCCGCAATCTGCTTCCTTAAATTTCTCTCAACAACGGAATGATCAATGCTTCCAAAGAAGTCATGGCAGTCCCCCAGCAGGATATAACCATCCGTTCCGTATTTGCGGTAGAATCTCCGCAGATGCTTCTTCAATCCTTCCCTTGCAAAATCGGTTCCCTTTCTCTTCTGTGAGGCACTGTTATAGGTAATCAGGCTCTTCTCGATCACCGGAACAATGCCATAGTCACAGACACTTTTCTGAATCACTCTTTCCGAAATATGAACCGATGTGATATGTCTTTTCTTGCCACGATCCATAAGGTCAAATTCGATGAACCCTCTGCTTTTCCATGTATTATTTCTCAATGCATTGGAAAGCTCGATGGAATTTTTAATCACGTTACAGCCGTATCTTTGCACGGATGCTTTCCAGTTCACGCTTTTCCTTGCACTGTAAAACGCTTTTCTCAAATTCACGGGATCCGTAACGGCTTCAAAAGTATATCCTTCATTTCTCTTTGCCTTTGCCTGTTCTCTCTTTTGTTTCCTTCTTTGATATCTGGCTTCGTGCCTTTCTATACTGGTCAACCCCTATATCTCCTTGTGGCAGATAGATACATAACCCGAAATCCATGAAATAGGATGCCACCCCTACCATGCAAGAAGCGTCCGGACTCAGGTATGAGATTTCATATTTAAGCATTATGCTAAGGTTACAGACTCCTTCCACGCACGATTACATGTGTTCGGTCATGAAAGACTTACTAAGTCGGTATGATAAACTGTGCGGAATCAGGGGAGCACCCCATACGCGTTGCTCGCGTTGTTGTTGTTGGCAGTGCCGGATGAGTTGACATTGCAGAAATTGTTGGAGTTGCTCACATTCGGTGAAGACAGCCACCAGTTGCTGGCAGTAACAGCCTGTAACCTATGGTAATTCTTTATATCTTTGTTGATCGGATTGCATCCACTTTCT
Source organism: bacterium (assembly GCA_963618065.1). Lineage (GTDB taxonomy): Bacteria > Bacillota > Clostridia > Lachnospirales > Lachnospiraceae > Suilimivivens. Next base: position 15,209 of record CAVERH010000031.1, read on the forward strand.
TAATACTTTATTTTCGGTCGATGCAAGGCGCATCCATTCCGTTGCGACAGTATCCTTGATCGGGAGTAATTCCAGTGTCGTGCGCATCAGCTCCAGCAAATCCTGCAATGCGGCAAGTGCCCGGAGCTGGTATGTTCTCCGCAGTTCGTATTCATATTTTCTTTTCGGGAATATGCTGTTTGCGCATACGATGTTTTTATTCATTTCCCGTACAGAGTCGCACAGCTTCTGTCCCAAAATATACCGGTATCTTTTGGGAATGGCATTTTCCCGGACAGACAGCCGAATGGTCATAAGCTCCAGTTCGTGTGCTGTATTAAGGAATTCTGCTTCGCTTTCTTTCCGTTCATTTACTCTTACACTCATGGTTACTCCTTATCCCCCGCCCAAAGGGCGGGGATTTTAAGATAGCCGCATTTCGGATATTGCTTTACGTGGTCTCTTTGTCCGCTGCAATCATGAAGCAGGGGAGCACCCCACACGCGTTGCTCGCGTTGCAGTTGTAGGCAGCGCCGGATGAGGAGACATTGCAGAAACTGTTGGAGCTGCTCACAGACGGTGAAGACAGCCACCAGGTGCTGGCAGCTCCGTTTATGGATTTCACTCTATTTGCTGCTGTAGCAAAGTATGCGAACTGTTCATTGTTTCCCTGTGTATGCTCAGTAGCTGCCGCATAGGTAGTTGCCCCGAAAATGTTATATTCTTCCGGCACCCATACCTTGTGGGATTCCACCTGTAGATTTGAGGACTGTGAGCCAATGGATGCTTTGAATTCAAAGGTGCTGATTGCATCCTGCCAGCTTTGGGAGAGACCGGAATAATATTCTTCATCCAGGTATTTAGCAAGCAAGGTTGCCTTATATCCTCCGGCATTTGTATTGGAACTCTGCTGCTGTTTCGTATTGGGTAGCAGATCATTTCTTCCAAGAATAATGTTGTTCCCATATTCACTGGTCTTATAGCCTACATGGAGCACTCGGAATGCAACATCAGTACTTCCCTCTTTGACCAGTACCTGGTCTCCTGCCTGGAAGAATGTGCTTTCCAGTCCGGCATTCACGATGGCTTTGATACCAAGTGGTGTGGCAGGATCCATTCCAACCTCAATCACCTTGCATTCGCCATATCCGAAAATTACTTCTGTGCTGTACTGCACCTCGCCGGAATTGATCAGGCTGATCGTGTAGGTATCTCTCGGAGGGAGCAGGAAGGAACATTTCCCATCTGCCAGGACTCCCGACCATGTTCTCCCTGCAGAGTTCTTTATACTCACTGTCTTTCCGTTGTCTGCTTCTGCTGTGCTTGTGCAGATCAGCTTTCCCTGTCCATAATAAAATCCATCATCATAACCCATTTTTCTTTCCTCCTTATGATATTTTGATTGATATAGAACCATCGTCATTAAAGGTAATTCCCTTTGTCTGTAATACAGTTCCATTCTTATCTTTTGTGGTTTCCTTGATGCTTCCATCATCAGCAAATACCGTATCCACGGTAGATCCGGAAGCAAGCGTCTTACTTATAGAATCCGTGTTGAATTTAATAGTTGTGTCCTGATCTTCCATATCGTTCAGGACTCGCTCCACAGTATCAACACCGCCGCGGAGATAGCACGCTTCCGCTTTCGTTACCGGATATACCGGGTTTTCATCTTTGTCTTTCAATTCCCTGATTGTACTGGTCATGCGTTCTCCTCCTATGATCTCGTCCTTGTAATTGAACCGTCAGAACCAAACACAGTATGCAGTGTGATTGTTGTTGCATCTGTTTTGGTTATCACTTCAGTGATAGATCCGTCTGAATTAAATGTAATTTGCTTCACTCTTCCATCTCCGAGGGTTTGCTGAATTCCGCTGTCAGTTAGCTGGGTACTGCATGACAGCAGATCGTCTGCTTCCTGATTCATGGCATCGAGCTTCACCTTGTCATCAGCACTCATCAATCCATGCTTCGTTGCTGTCGCATCGGATAAACTTCCTGTTATCGCATTACCACTTGCATCATGAGCTGTATATCCTTCCACAATTGCTTCCTCCGTAACGGTATCACTTGTCAAGTCAATCAGTATTTTCCCGAGTGCGGATACCTTATTAACTGCCATCTGTATCTCCTCCTTATCCGATCGTTACAGTGGTTCCTCCTGCAGAGTTTTCTGTTTCTGTATATGGAATCTTGTTTACCGTTACCGATGACAGCGCATCATATCCGGTGTCTGCTGTAACGGTCTGGCTTGCTTTACTCGGTGTAACGGTTTTTGACTGTAGCTTTGCCGTTTCCCCGGCATAAGTACCCTTGACTCCAAGGATAGTTACGTTCTGTTTGATGTTCCCTGCTATGATCTTTGCCTGTTCAGTTGCCGAAATAGCAGCCTTTCCGGATCCATCATGAAATCCTAGGGGAATGGTATAGCTTCCTGCAACCGTTGTGATTTCACCTGTAACTCCGCCATTATTCGGCATGGTTCCCGTAACCTTGCTCCCTCTTGCATATCCACTCTTTCCTAACAGCATTTCAGAAGCCGCAACGGTTGCATCTGTAGAATCCACGTCATTTGTATTGGTTCCTGTGATTTTTTCACCTGACTTATCCGTCGCCGTAATGCCCTTCTTTAAGGTTTCAGCAGAGACTGTATCTCCTGTTGTATCAAATAATGTTTCTCCAAAGTATACGAATTTATTGACTCCCATATCGTTTATCCTCCTATCGTAATTGTTGTTCCTCCGGTGGAATTATCCACGGCACTAAATGGCACACTTTCTACTGTGACATTATCAGACATTATTTTTTTTTTAGTTTCCAGCACTTGCGTATCGGAGCTGGGAGTCACTTCATAAGCACCAACGTAAATGTCAGCTGTCTGAATCGCCCCCCCTGACTTGCTCGAAGTCCTTGTAATGGTTCCGTCATCGTTAAACACCGTGTGAAGATTAATGGTTTCTGTTCCAGATTTTGTAATCACTTCCGATATTGAACCGTCCTCATTGAATGTGATTACCTTCGTTTTGCCATTCCCAAGTGTCTGTGTAATATCGCCATCCCCAAATACCGTGTTGCACGCCACGATATCATCCGTACTTTCATCTAGTGCATCCATTTTCTTTTTATCAGCAGCACTCATAAGACCTGCTACTGTCTGTGTTGCATTGGCATAGGTTGTATCGTGCGGAACACTCCATGCACCCGATGCATCAAGATAACGATCCGCTTCTCCCTTCGTTGGTGCCGGTACATCTCCCTGTATGCCATCATCTGTATCGGTTGCCCCCACCATTACCGGTGGATGATCCAGAAGCTCTTTATAAGCCTTCGTGAAATCATTCGTGCTAAGTCCCTTTCCAGCTTCTACATCTACCTTGGCGTCCTGCAAGGCCTTCTCTGCATTCTTTGCACGCTGAACTTCACTATCAAGATTATCTGTCTGTGTTGTGTTCAGCTTGCTCACCCTCTCGCTGAGACTGGTAACGCTGTCTCTTGCTTCCTGATCTACAAAAGTATACGTCACACCACCGGATTCAATGCGATCTATCTTATGTTCGCTTGCCATTGCTTTCACTTCCTTTCTGGTTTACTGCATTGATAAAGCAGTTCAGTTTATCTGCTGTGTCCGAAATCCATCTGTCTACAATTGCGAGATTTTCTTCCGGTGTCGGTCGATTCAACTTCGGTTTTTCTATCCTTATATCCATGCTACTCATCCCCTCCCAGCTCTGACGTTGTTGTCATGGTATAAATTCTACAATCCCCATGACCGCTAAACCTGATCTTGTAATGGTCGCAAGCAAATGGATTAAAGCTGAATAATTGTGATGCAATATCACTATTTCCCCTCATTGTTCCGACTACATCATACGGACGATCATCATAGGATATTTCAACCGTGACCTCTGATCTCGTAGGCACATATGCCCGGATGCTGATTTTCGACACACGTTTTCGATCAGGATACTCATACCCCATCTCCCCGGACTCTGCAAACCATTTTACCCACTCTTCATCAAGGTTTTCCTCTTTGGTATATACAGCATTGTTACGTGTTCCGATTCCCCATACGTCCTCAGATGTCATAACATATAGCTGTCCTTCCTGTGTATGCGTAAACTGCAAGGCGGATATTTCGGATTCCTTTTCCCATATTCCATATTGCAGATCGTAAACAAACAGACGACTGCTGCCGTGTTCATTCTGCATGGAAATATAATATTTATTTCCGCAACCTCCGGCCGCTGCATCATAGTACATCTCCGCCCTGGATAACGGCTTTGAGATTGAGGTTGGAGATGAGCCGTCAAATACGCATACATCACTCACTGCCTTGTATAAGAGATATTCCCCAATCACAACAAGGGACTTCGAGGATCCCTTCTGTACTCCCATGCAGTTGTTCTGTACCATCTGGTATTCTGCCGGATAAGAGCCATAAATCTTATAGATCACATTTTCCTTAAAGAAATGAGGATATCCCTGATAGGATATGCACCCGGTAAAATCACCTATCTCCCCCACCGTAAGTGCATAGGCATCTGTAGACAGTCCCTGATACACATACCAGTTCTTGAAATCCCCCAGCTTGCTTGCATAGATTTCATTGACTACCTTTCTGCTCTCCCGGTCATATCCGTAATGACAGCCCCAGACTCTGTTTTTATCCGTGCACACATAATCAAGATTCGGTATCCTCCGTTCAATGCTCAGTGTCCATGCATCCGATGTGGTTTCTTCATCCGTCACCTTATCCATAAAGCCGATCACGATGAAATAATCCTGTTCGATCTTCTGAATCACAGATCCGGAATTGATGTCGCTCAGCTTGGTATTTAAGAATACCCCGTCACCCTCTGCAAAATAATCCGTAATATTCACTCCCGGAACACTGATCTTGATATAACAGGTTGCCACCGCTTCCCATGAAGACGCATAACCGTTATAGTAGTAAAGCCCCTGCTTCGATGGATCCGTGCAAATCCAGTAATCCCCATGTTTTGCCCCCTCCGGCGCATCATCCGATGCCTTAAGGCTCTGCAGGGCTGATCCGCTGTAATTACAGGGTGTGTACGTGATTGTGATTCCTTCCGGCGCCGAATACTTACTTTCCATGCGTCCCATGTCCGTCAGATCATTCAGGTTCACGTATGCCCCCTCCGGAAAGAGCAGCAGATAAGAACCCATGACCAGAAGTGTCTGTTCTGATTCGGCATCCTGCAACATGGCTGACAAGTCTGTCTTAATATCTGTTGATAGATTCCATAGATACTGATTCCACAGCACATAGATATTCGACTCTACCTGTATAATTCCCCTCATATGGGATTCATCCTTTTCCCAATGGTTATTGGTCAGGAGCGTTCTTACTTTCCTTGGTGTCATAAGAGGGTAGTTGTCAGAGGACAGATTCTCCATATCATAGAACTCGCCGCTATTGATACGGTAGTTATGGTTATATCCCAGCCATGTGTCAACCGTTGCCCTGGTATTGTTTCCCTCGTCTATACTTGGATAATACATAGTCCCCTCCTACAAGTTCCGGTGATTGAAGAGTTTGCTTTTCATCTTCTTTGTCGTATAGGTTCGGTTCACATACTGCTGGTACAAAAGAAGTGAATTATTATACTGTGTCGATGCCACGTTGTATCTTGCCTTGTCATTGGCATTATATGCAATCCTCTGATCGAGATAATTCAGATACAGATCATCATACGGTTCCGGTACAAGCAGCTCCGTGTCCATGCTAAACCCATCCAGATGCTCTTCAAAGCTGCCTGCGTTGGTGATCTTCAAAGTACTTCCAATCACCTTAAGCTCGATACGGTTTTCATCTTCCAGATCATGTTCATGGGAAAGAAGTGTTTCATTGATAATCATTCTCTCGCATTTGCGCAGCCATGCCACCTTATGCGTATCATCTACCTGATTCGGACGTTCGGTATTATATTGTTCAATAATCTCAGCTACACTTGCCATAAATACCTCCGGTTATAAAAAGGGAGTGAGCTTCCCCACTCCCCATAATGGTACTGATTATTCAGAAGCCTTCTTCTCAATAAACTCAATTGCTGCATTCTGTGCTTCAAAGCTGTGCTGTAAAACCTCTGCAATTGGTGCGGGGACTTCCACATTTACACCTCTTTGAATCTTAAATACACGCCCATTCACGGAAGCAATGATGTAATTCGGTGCTCCATTGGTTGCCCTCGGAACATTGATTGTTACCATATTACTCCACGGATCCGCAATCGCTTCTGTCTTTACTGCTGCCATAAATGATTTCCTCCTTAGTTCTCCTGATCTACTCCGGTATAGAAGGAGCCGCTTTCGATGCGCACCAGTCTCTCATCATAAAGAATCTGTGCCGCATGGGAAGCCTTCCAGCCTACGGTAGATCTCTGGTCTAACGGGTCTGCTGTTCCGGCAGAACCACGCTGCTTTACAATTACTTCCATGCTCTCTGCGGAAGGATCAATAATGCCATATGCATCCTTTCCGAAGATCGTTGTTGCATAGACACCTTCGGTAAATACCTTCTGATCTGCGGTTTCGATGAAGCGCACACCATGAAGCTTACCAATTTCACCATTATAGATTTCATCCGGCTTTGCATACTTATGCACATCCATCCACTCTTCGGATTCTCTCAGGTCATAGGCAACAGAAGGATGGATAATACCTACATAGTCACCATTGATCTTAGGCGCACGCATCTTCTTTAAGAAGGTGGCTGCCTGGTTAACCAGAGTTGCCGAGATCTTATCATCTTTAGTGAGTGTTGCACGGGAAGTCTTCCCACCTGCATAAATAACATTCGTTCCAGCGATGATCTCATTTCTCGTTACCGTATCAATAGTATCTCCGGCCTGTGCACCGTGTTCTTCGGTCGCAAGCATGATGATAGGATCTACTGCTTCTAACTCCAGACGATCGGAAATTGTGGTGTAATCACCGTACTGTGCAATTTCCTTCTCAATCTTTACCATGTCTACCTTATTGCCGTCCGGTGTTACACCTTCGGTTAAGGGCGTCATTGCCTTGGAAAAGGTATTGAATCGTCTCCATTCCACCTTCTTGCCATTGTTCTTCGGAAGCGGCTGCTTCTGTCCGAACTGTGAGAAATAATGCTCACTTCTTGCATTCTCTAAGAGAGAGGTCTTATAGAATGTCTTCATTGTGGGAGACAATCCCGTTTCTGTAGTTACATTTGTGTTTGCTTCTGCGAAAAGCTGAATGTTAAATAATTTCTCGTCCATACTGATTCTCCTATTCTAGAACGTGATTCTTTCCCCACGCTCTGCCTTACGTTTGATTTCTTCCAGTTGCGATTTCGTAAGTTTCGAAGGATCCATCTCCCCAATTGTCGGAGTACTCTGTGTGTTTGTTCCGTTCTCTGCCGGTCTTCTGGTATTGGACTGAATGGCATTGCTCATCTTCTGTTCGGTCTTGGTTACCGCATATCGCATGGCGCCTCCCATGATTTCATCACGGTGCATCGTCTCATACGCAATTCTTACTGCATCCTTGAAGCCTGACTTCTGCATGGTTGCAAGTAGCTTCCCGAATTGCGGATTTCCCATCTCGGTATCAAGGTCAAAATCCGGATAGGTCGCTTTTATCGCTTCCCCTTGTGCAACTACCTCGTTCCACTCCTGCTGTTCCCTGCTCCGCCTGGAGTCCATGCGCAGTCTTGCATTTTCCCTCTCCAGTTGCTTCATCTGCTTAAGATCCTCTACAGACATCCCCCTCTGAAAGGCTTCCTGTTCATACTGGGAATTATCCGCATCCATCTTTGCCTGAAGCTGTGCGATCGGGATAGAGCCGTCCGGGTTTGGTGCAACTCCATACCGGCTTGCCAATGACCTCACAATAGGATCAATGCTGTCAATCTGACTTTGCAGATTCTGCTGATTACGGAATCTTTTGTTTACAGCCGCCTTTACGGCTGCATCGTAATCCCTCTTGTACTTACCTTTAATCAGACTGTCCCAGGTTTCCTCTGGTGCGGTCTGTTCCTGTGCAGTTACGGTCTGCTCTCCACCTTCTCCGGTAGCTACTCCTTCAACGGTTGGATTTTCTGTTGTGGGACTGGCGATTTCCCCTGTTGATCCTCCTTCGGATCCAGCCATGCTTGTATCTCCTTCTGCAAACATCTGGAGATTGAATAATGTATAGGGCATATAGCTCCTTTCTTACTTGTCTGTGGTAGGTCACGACCCTTTTTTATTATTATTGCAAAGGATTATTGCAAATTATAGTGCACCCTTTTTCAACGCTTATATTGGACGGATATCGGCTCTCTATCATTTCCAGTCCGGTCATGATAACTCTGGAAGCCTTAACAGCATCTGTTCCTTTTCCATAGCACCATAACGCACCGTCTTTCATATCACATCGGTATATATCCGTTACTGCTTCCATATGCCAGATAAGGGTCTGTACCAGTGTGCTGATCCCTGCACACACAATATCAGCTCCATGTGAGCCGTAGCCTGCGTGTCCTTCACACAACAGGCTGAACTGCTCCCCATCTGCGCTATATTGAATCCTCGTCATTATCGCGGTGCTGTTGCCACCCGTGCACGCTCTCGTGCATTAGCGGTTACTCCTGACTCTGCCAAATTCGTTGATAACGTTCCGGTCGATCCTCCCGTTACGCCCTGTGTCATATCCAGTAAGCCGTTTACTTCATCTGCCATCTGTGCTGCCATCTGATAGTCTTCTCCTCTCTCTGCTCCGAGGGTATCAATCATTTCCGCCATTTGCAGCATCCTCTGCTGTGTCTGCAACAGCATCTGGTACAGCGTGCCATTCTGCTGTATCTTATCTGTTACAGCATTCTTCCCTTGAAACTCCATCATATCCATGCACGCAAGTGCCTGATCACTGTTCTGTGGATTGAAGAAGCCCTGATTATAAAATTCCAAGGCAAGTTCGTTCTGGCTTAACTGTGTATAGGCGCTTTCCTTTTCCGCTTTTACATCAATATCAAATACCGGAACACGGTATCCCATATCCACACCGAAATCATTTCCCTGGTACTGCGGCTGTAATCCCATATTAGAGTACTGGGTAAACTCTGCCTTACCTCTTTCTCCGATAATTCGGAACTGTCTTGGTATCGTGTAAAACTGCCTGATCAGTTCAATGACCAGATATACCACCTCTTTATACGATTCGTAGGAGGTAGCGATCTGATCTCTTGATGTCTTCCCGGCGCTTTCCTGCATGGCGGCAATGGCAGATGCAGCAGTGACTCCGGCTGTTGTTCCTCCCGTAGTCGCATCCCGATTTCCGGCTGTCTCCTTCATCTCATTCACCTTCTGATCAAGTATGGAGATATAGTTGGAATTGATAAAGGTCGGAGTGTTGATCGGTGCGAAGCTGTCCTCTCCCAGGTTCCCATCCGTATGTACTAGCAGTTTATTGGGGTTACTGAATTCATCCTCGTTAAGTCCGCCATCATTCCGACACACATACCTTGGTGATGCCACAAACTGTACATTCTTTTCAAAGGCATTATTGAAGATATCAATGGATGTCTGTGCATTCTTGCACACATCCACAAAACCAAATCCGGCAAGCATACCGGCTTCTGGAAACAGCACATCAACTACAAAGGGATACTTGGCATGATCATACAGTCCGGTCTCTGCCATTGGCTGTCCTGTCGGTACTTCTACTGGAATGCTGTGTATGTTCCCTTCTTCATCTGCCTGCTCTGTCACCTGTACGCTCGTCGGGGTCTTTGTATCATTCTCTGTTGCATACAGGACGATATCATCAACGAATTTCACATACTGCAGGGTTTCTTTTCCGTTGATGTACTTCTTGTAGTACCAGTCAATGACTGCACTCTTCCCGGTAGTATCAATGGACTCGTCATACATATACTTTTTAACGATGGTATCATTCGTCTTTGACAGGTTTCCGGCGCATTGCGGATACTGCTTCTCCAGCAGGTCATTGGATACCAGCTTCACCGTGAACACATTTGCCGACTCCTGGATATCAACAATGCCCGGTTCCCAGAACATAGACAGTAAATCCATAGACTTGATGGATATATCCCCCAGTCCATTCAGCTTGCCTGCATCCCAGAACACACCATACACCCCTGTTCCGTTTTTCAGCTTGTAGTTTACCTCGCTGGAATATACCTTCCTGAAGTCATTCTGTTTTAACACTACCGGAATGATGGAACTGAGCCGCTTGGCTTCCTCAACATCTCCCTCTTCTCTCGGAAGAATATCCGCTGTCGGGAAAGAGTCCATGTAATCTGCGTGCTTGGATATGATGGTATTAAATAACCATCCGGATGCCGGTTTAGGGTCTTCCTCGTTGTATTCTGTTTCGATCAGATCCCAGTGCCGCATCTTCCACCATTTTTCGTTCCGGATAATCCGGTCTTCCAGATTCTGCTTGCCCCTCTTATACTTTTTCAGGATTTCCATTGCCTTCCTGACTTCATCCCTTCCGATGGGCTGTTTCATCGGCTGTTCCATTTCCTGTTTCATCGGCTGTTCCATCGGCTTATTCTGTACGTCCATTGCTACCTCCTCACATATATGCTTCTCTTTCTTTCTACTCTCTGGTTCAGAGGATCGTCCTCTGCCCTTATGTTCTTCTTTGCAATCACAGGCTTTATCGGTCTGCTCATGCACATGTAGCGTGTTTCATCCGCCACATGATCCTCCAGCTCCGTGTCCAGATCCTCTACCTTCACCTCGTCATACATCAATAACGGTATGGTTCTTATGAATGCCCTGCAATTCTTGAAGATATACATCATGGGATATCCGTTTTCATCGAATGCAAAGCGATAATGCATCTGCATCCATCCGGCAATTCTCTCATGATCCCCCTTTTCAAAATAAATCCGGTACCGCAAAGCAACATCATTCACGGATTCCCCTGTATCAGATGCCCAGATAGCCGGATCCGCCACACCACGTATGGTTTTCCCTTTCAGGTATGGGTGCTGGTCTTCTACCTTCCGGATCTCTGCAAACTGCTTGTCCGGGCTCCACTTCACCCCCTCATTCGGTATTCCTGTACAGCCGTACAGCTCCAGTATCCGGTACATGCGCCCATCATAATCAATCGCCCACCATGCACAGGAGAACGGCTTGGAATAACCGAAATCGTATGACCTGTAAATCTTCCATCCCGGCGGAATATCAAACGGCTCTATGACGTGCGTCCACTTCCTGTCCTCATAATGCACAGGATCATCACGGAACTCCTCAAAGAACTGCCCCTGAAACATATCCCACGAACCATACAGCCACGCTTCCTTTAGCTTCGGTGGTAATGCTTCCAGAAATTTCACGTAGTTCGGATCTGCTTCCTGCAATGCGGTATTATCCTGCACCAGTGCCTGTGTAAAAGAATAATCCTCCGGATCCTCTCCTTCATCGTAATTCCGGTCAATAAAAATCCTCTTGATGTAGGAATGCCCCTGTCCTCCCGGATTGCAGGTATAATAAATTCGCTTCGGGAAATCATTTACGCCACGACAGCAAGCCGCAATTGCCTTTAGCTGATACTCTGAAAAGTTTGTGGCTTCGTCTATGAAAATAACGTCATACTCCGCACCCTGCAATCTGTCCAGATCCGCATCATTCTTACAGTACTGGAAATCTATCACCGAACCATTCTTGAATTTTAATTGCTTTTCCGTGTTGTTATAGGATGCATAGTCGGGTACCAGCATTGCCCGAAACTGTATAATATGGTTTCTCTGTAGCTCCGGATAGGTCTGCCGCATGATCAGTATTCTGATTCCTGCGTGCTTTGTCGAAAGAAGTGTTGCCTTTGTTCGTACCGCCCACGACTTTCCGCCGCCCCTGGCACCGCCATACCCTACGTGACGGTGATGATCTTTCAGAAAAAGCTTCTGCTTTTCGTTCGGTTCACTTATGTTCAGCGTTGCCATCAGTCCGCATACTCCTCTGCTCCCTGTAGAACAATCCTGATTTCTTCTTTTTCTTTCCTGTCCACAAGGTCAAACATTTCCCTTAAGCAGTTGATCGCTGGTTGCTTATCATGAAGTTCAATAATCAGATTCCCATAGCGGTCATAGCGATAGACCTTGATTGCTCTCATATCAAAACGGTCCAGTGTTTGCTGGTCTTTCGGTTCCAGGATGAGCCTTTTCCCGTCTTTGCTCCGCTTGATCCGGCACAGATCTCCCATGTTAGCTTCCAGAATCGCCATCTGTGTTTCTATGATCTCTTTTCGAATTCTCACAGCATCATTGATGGCGGTTTTTGCTGCCTTTTGTACAAGCTCTTCATACCTTTCCTGAATCTTTCCTTGTTTTGCCAGTATGCAGGCTTTGCTGTCTACTGTGGAATCCTTCCATTTTCGGCTGATCGGATAAGCGGTACGGTATGCTTCTCTCTGGCTTTTTCCCTTTACCAGTTCCGCTACGAATTTCTCCTGTGATATGTTCAGTTTTTCCTTTACTGCGTATCCATCTTTCATATATTTTTTCTATGCCCTGTTTTTATTATCCCAATATTTCCCTGTTAAAGATAGGACACCCGGAAAAGCATACAAAAAAGAGGTTGCCCGATCAGCATCCTCTTTTATTTTCCATCTGTTTCCAGTGCTATGTAACATGGGCAGTTATAGTAACACCCGGTGCAGAAGTCCTCTTTGAAGTCCTGCTTTTCTGCAATCGTCTTAAATGTATGCACCGTATGCTCTCCGCACATCCCCATGCACTTTACTTCTATCGGTGTCTCTTTGCAGTAATACGGACATCTCACGTATGAATCCTGTTTAAATCTTGTTCCCGGCATTGTTACCCCCCCCATGATACATTACTACTGTAAAATCTCTCGAATTGCTATATATTCCTCATATTTTCGACAGGCTTTTTGACTCGCCTGCCGATATGTAGAGTGCTGC
>CAVERH010000031.1:28331-34004 GCA_963618065.1 bacterium
TTTACTATTGCCATTATTGCTCCTTTCTCAAATACTCCATGTATCCCATAGACTGCGTTAAGACGTATACAGATACCGCATTTGTAATTCTTGCTACAAGTTCATCAGACTCTTTATAACATTCGTAAATATCACTTACCACTTCCCCGATCTGTGTATACTGTGCCTTGCCCTGACTATTAATCCATGCGGTGAGATCTTTTACCTCACCGCGAATTATCTTTGTTTGTAAAAAGTCGGTCATAGTCAGTTGTCCTTCAATCTGTTCTGTCATGGCAGCACCTCCGGCATGAAATCAAACAACGTAGGTTCATCAATCTCGTTTTCTGCAGCCTGCAGATAACCCACACCATCCCGGAAGTAATCCGGATTCAGTTCAATTCCATAGCCCCTGCGGTTCATCTTTACAGCGGTCATAGGTACTGTCATAAGACCTCCGAATGGATCTAAAACCAGATCTCCTTTATTACTGTAGCGGTTAATAATTCTTTCTACGATGTCCAACTGTAACGGGCATACGTGCATCTGTGCCCTTCTACGGCTCTGCGTTGTGTTAAGGGTACGCATACGGTTGATATCGTCCCATACTTCCATTTGATTCCACGAACCCGGCGCAACGACCATAAACGTTGCCGGAAGTTTTCCACCTTCGTCCAGTTTCTTTGCCAGTTCTACATGATCTTCATAACTGTATACGTTCTCACGGCTATATTTCCGGTATACAGCTTGCAGATTATCAACCGAGATGCTTTTCAATTCCTCTTTGCTGATAAGACGATCTCCGGAACTTCTCCAGTATCCATGAGCATCGATCTGCCATTGTGCACGGGTATATTCTTCTTTTGACTTGGTTACCCTCTCATCCGCAAATCCCTTTGAGTGATCTGTCTGCTGTTTCCGGAAAAGCAAGATATATTCCGGACAACCTACTCCCATCTTGGTTCCATCCTTACAACAGTCCGACCAACCCAATCGATAAGTCTGATTATTTTCACGGACCACATCTGTTACCACCGTTATCATTCCAAAATATTGGAAACCATGCTTCATATAATGGCTGATGCAGGCTGCATGGAATGGTTCCATCGTAGGAAAGCCGGTTCCTGTCACATTGCCGAAAAGCACCCTGTCTTTTACATGAATAGCTGCCACCCTTCCCGGTTTTAAAATACGGAGCAGTTCCGGTGTCAGGTAATCCATCTGTTCAAAGAAACGTTCCGTATTCTGGTTATGCCCGAAATCATTATAATTGGCACTGTACTCATAATGATTTCCGAAGGGAATTGAGGTATGGATCAAATCAATGCTGTTACTCTCCATTTCCCGTGTTTCTTCTACACAATCTCCGTATACCGCTGTGTAATAGGTTCCCTTTACTGTCCGTTCTTCTCTGCTTCCTTCCACTCCCATCTTCCTTTCCAGTCGTTCCACCTTATTGGCGGAGTTCAATCCGTATTTCTTTACAATCTCGATCATCTTCGCAACCATGTAATTATGATTTTTCCACTTTTCAATCAATGCTTCCTTGATCTGTCGTTCATTCTCCATGTAAATGATGTAGATCACAACCGGTTCTTTCTGTAAAAACCGGTAACATCGGTGCACCGCCTGTATGAAATCATTAAATTCATAATCAATACCTAAAAAGATCTCCTTATGGCAATATCTTTGAAAATTACAGCCGGATCCCGACAGTGATTTCTTAGTAGCAAATAACCGACACTTGCCATTGGAAAAATCAATTACACGCTTCTCACGTTCGTCATAATCCATAGAGCCATAAATATCTACTGCTTCCGGCAACGCTTTCTTGATTGCGTTCCGTTCGTTTTCCAGATCGTGCCATAATAAGAAATGATCTTCTGGTGATTCCTCAACAATCCGTTTCATTTCAGCCACACGCTGGTCTATGCTTTCCCGCTTAACTGCTGCCGCTTCTTTTAACCCCTCTGCTGCTTCCTGAAAAAGCTGTACCTGTCCGTCACGATCTGCAGTATCCCCATAATGTACCGGTATTTCTATCCACCGCACATCCAGAGGTGGCAGATCATAGCCCTCGTCCGAATATTCCGGGTTAAGATCGGACGGTTTCGTTACAAACAACGCCCAGCTGCTTACCCACAACCAGAACTCATCTTCCATGTTAGGGTATAAGGTCAGGTTATTTGCCTTTGTACTGTCTCTCTGAAAGAATCTTGTTAAAGCCTGTCCGGTGTCCATCACTTCCAGATATCCGGCATAATGAATCAGCTCTTTGTACCGATTCGGGGATGGAGTTGCTGTAGCCACCAGCTTATATGGGACATTTTTAAATTTATCAAGAAATGTCTGATAGGTTTTACTTCCAAAACTCCGTAAAACGCTGGCTTCGTCCAGTGAGGTTGCCGTAAAATATTCTGGTCGGATGTCTCCGTCACGTACTCTCTCATAATTCGTCAGAACGATCTTGGATCGGCACTTTTCCACCTCTTCCATTGTCCGGCAGTATTCCGGCTTCTCATATCCGAGAATCTCTACTGCATCCCGTGTGAATTCCTGTTTTACTCCAAGCGGAAGTACAATCAATGCTCTTCCACCGCAATGCTTAACTGCCTGATAGCAGAATTCAATTTCCTGTATGGTCTTTCCAAGGCCAAACGACTCAAACAGGGCACGCCGTCCGCCTTTTAATGCCCACCTTACCGCATCCTTCTGATGTGGTTTTAATGCCGGATTAATCTCTGCAGGATCCACTGCAAATCCGCTTTCTGTTGCAAGTTCTATTTTTGTTTCTAAAAATTCTTTGTAATTCATTTTTTCAAGGAACCCGATATATCGTTACCCCGGCCGGAGGTTCGGCTCCTTTCTAAATATGCTTGTATTTATGTCCTTTACATTCCTCCGTAATACTCTACAAATTCATCTGCGGAATAAGCTATGAATCTCTTGTATGTATTACCGACTTTCTCAACCAAAATCTCACCTTTTGGCTTTTTCTTCTTAGCGAATGTCAGCATGCTCTCCGGATAGTACTCTTCAATCTCTTCCGGTTCGTCCATGAGCTTCTCCTCACGCTTCCACTCGTTGTATTTGTTCTTTACCGTGACCGGACTGTAGCCGATCAGTTCCCCGATCTCTTCTGCTGTCTTTCCATTCTCAAACCATCGTTCAATCAGGTCTTTGTATTCGATAATGCCTTTATAGATTTTCTTACGGTCTACAACATTCTGTGCATATCTGTGAATGGTTGCGGTCTTGTATCCTGTGGCTTCTGCAATCTCCTTGGGTGGCACTCCGTCACGGATCATCTGCATTGCAAGATCTTTGTTTTCGTTCAGTTTCATTACTTCACTCCTAACATTTGTTTTTCCAGCTCATCGAAGTTGTATTCGTTGCGCATCATCTGGTTAAAGCCTGTCTGCTTCTTAGCTTGTGGCTTTTTGTAGTTGGCCGGAAGATAATCAACATACGCTCCCTTGAGCAAAAAGTTTTCTGGATTGAGGATATATCTTTCCTGCGTCTCCAGTATCTTCACAGCCTCCGCATAGTTCGATGCAGTCTTTACCAGATCTCCTTCATCCAGTCCCTGATCGTCAAACAGGGTTTTCAGATAGGCTTCATTTGCTTTCAGGGTGTGCACCTTCTTCGGGTAGGCTCTCAAAAAGTCGTTGAAGCTGTCTCTGGGGGATAAAGGGGGTAATATATTATTCTTTACTTCTTCCCTTTCTTCTATTGTTGGGAATAGCTTGGGAATAGCTTGGGAACTGCTTGGGCTTTTGCTTGGGACATTTTGGTACGAATCATAATTATTTACCGTAAATACGGTATATTTACTATAACTCTGCTTGGTAATCTCCTTGGTACAAATTAAATGCTTTATTGCAGTCCTTACCTCATCAGTTGTAAGTTGTGTTTCTTCTGCCAACTTTACAATGGATGAAACAAAAGATCCACGTGGCACCGTTGTACCTTCAAATTTACTCTCCTTCCAGTTTGCCTTTAAGATCATGTGAATAAATAAACGGCAAGTATTGATGTTTCCGTACCATTCCCAGTTCAATATCTCCCGGCTTAGTTTTACGTATTCCATCGTTCTCCTTTCGGTTATTCTTCATATACCGCTAAGGCAAGCTCTGCCCTCTTCCTGATCTCATTTGCCTTGCTCATCTCCTGCATGGCAAACGCTCTTGCAGAGAGTTTATCTTCCTGTGAATCCTTGTTCGGTATGAAGTATCCATCTCCATCAGAGTTGTTGACGATAGCAACTCTCTGTCCTGCTTCGTTTATTAGCTTTCTCATGGCTCTGTCTTTATCTTTAACCTCTCCGATCAGTCCGTACCGATAACAAAGCTCTGTGAGCCTATCTCGCTTTATAGCGTTCTCTTTTCCGATGGGGATAAAATCTACAATATCCATTGTCACCTCTTTTCCCCTTCCTACCAATCATGGGGGTATTGATAGGAAGGTAACCATCCGGCATTTTCCGTGGTATGCTGCCATCAGTTTTTAGCGTGGTTAATAGTTTTTTAAGGTGTTTCAACCATTTCTATAGTGACTTCGGTTCTTGGGTTCTCCCTGTCATAACGAACCCGGGAGCCGTCCATAGACACGATAATTTTGCTGTTATCATCTTCGATCACACCATACTTAACCAGCACATCACATAAGGCCTCATGCAGATTACAAAGGTCTACACGGCGTTTTGTCGGCATATAGTAGATTGCTTCGATGTTCACCGGATAATCAATATGTAAGGGCTTTAAGAATGGCATACACTGCACTTCATATTCCCTGTATTTCTTACTTGGTATAATCATCATCCGGTTGCCGACCTTGATGATCTGTTGGCTGTTCTTTTTGGTCACTGGTGGTAAACCAATGGTGAATCTCATAGATAACTCCTTCCAAACTCTGATATAAATTCTTTTCTGGTTCCGTAATGTGCTTCAAAATACCTCTGTGCCATCTGTTTCAACTGTAGATCCAGTCCAGCGTTTGGTATGGCATGAACACTGTAGTTACTCTCGTTGTGGTATCTGGGTTCAAGTGCTACAATAAAGCCGTACTTCTCACACTTCTTTCTTCGCCCATTGCCGGGAAATATATGGTGTATTGCTACATTGTTACTGCCTGTCACAAAACAGGTGCTTAAATCACGTTGTATTGCACTTTTTAGCTTCATGCTTTCTCAAATCCTCTTTCATTCGTTTCAACTCTTCCGGTGGCAGGGTTTCAATCCCCATCTGCTTTGCTTCTTGTACTGTTCCATCAATCAGTCTGCTCATTTCCTGTGAATCGTAGGTGCTTGAACCCTTTATCATTACATAAGACCGATATGTTGTTCCGTTATCAGATACCTTGACATGGGAAGTAGGTTTTAAATGCACCGTAGAACTTTCTAATGACCTATTTTCGCCCTCTTCCGTGTCAGGTATCATAATCTGCAACAGCTGTCCGTCAAACCTCTCTAACGAGCCGTAATCACGTAATAACAAGTTATGCTGTGCATTATTAGTGATTCTGTTTGCCCTTGCTAACTTTCCAACCAATTCCCAATAATAAGCATTGGCATTCAGTGACCGCTTTTTTCTGTACCTCTTTAACTCTACTGTCAGATCATCCAATGCGCTTACCGTCTGCAAAGCCTGTTCGGATGTTTCCGTGATGGATAAGGTAACCAATATTCCGTTTGTT
>CAVERH010000032.1:0-32343 GCA_963618065.1 bacterium
AAGCAGGGGCAGTAGGAATCGAACCCACATCGACGGTTTTGGAGACCGCTGTTCTACCTTTGAACTATGCCCCTATTTGTCCGATGTTTCAACCACCGAATGCTATTATAGCTTATAAAAGGTTGGTTTGTCAAGGTTAATATTTCAAATATGCATCGGTATCTTCTTTAATGATTTTGCTGTATGTTTTCACCTCTTCGGAAGGCTCATAATTCTGCTGATCATAAAGCAGCTCATGAAGCTTCACAACATTTGCCTCCAGATCAACCGGTACAACGAATGCACCGACACCGCCCTTTGTTCCGCCGTTTCTCATTCCGGCAAAGGGGAATCCGTCGCTCACCGTCACCTTATAGTCACCTACCACACTGAGCATGGTAAGAATATCGTTAAGATCAAGCGATGTGCTGACATAAGGAAGTACTGCCTCTGCTGCAAGACGAAGCTCATTAAAGGATGCTGTCTTGCTCTTTTCCATCATTGCAGTGATCAGATCACGCTGTCTCTGCGCTCTCTGGAAATCATCTCCAACGTAACGGATCCGGCAATAGGCCGTTGCCTGCAGACCGTTTAACGTCTGAAGTCCCGGTTCAGTAACCGGTATATACGCCCCTTCTTCCGCGGTAAAGTTCACCCCGTCCTCGCTCGTTCCAACCATACTGATCTGATAATTGTTGAGATGTGGGATTTCCTTCTCGGTAACCTCCAGTTCAACACCCCCCAGAGCGTCCACGGCTTTAATCAGTCCCTCAAAACCAACCGTCACATAGTCAGTAATATACAGATCCGTATTCATATTAATCATACTGATGGCCTGTGTCGGTCCGCCCTTGGCATAGGCTGCATTACATTTATTATAGCTGTCATTTCCCAGATTCAGATACGTGTCACGATAAACGGAAATCAGCTTCACCTCATGAGTATCTGCATCAATGGAACAAATCATAATCGTGTCACTGCGGTTGCCCTTTCCAAGGCTTCCATCCCTTGCATCCACACCAAACAGGGCAATCTGATATACTCCGGATAAATCAGACTTCTGCGGATCCTGCTCCTGATCTTCTTGTGTGTCATTCTGAAACTGCTGCTTGATCTCTTCATTCACAACAATGTCTTCTTCTTTAATCTGCTGCTTCTGAGCCTTCGTTGCATGCGTAATAAAATACAATGCCCCGATAGCCGCTACAAGCACAACCAGTTCCAGAATATAAAGCGGCAGATGCCGGATCCATTTCTTCTTATCCATAAGTTACTCCTTCGTAACATCATTCACATTATTACATTGTAACACAAAAGGGGCTGTTCCAAAAGCCCCTTTCTCATCTTTAGTCCATGTACTATTTTTTCACTTTACTGCTGTTTCTATTATATTCGGTCAGAAATTTTACGATCTCAGGTCTCACAATCTCATTGTTTTCATTCACAAGCTCAAAGTCCAGACATTTATAATTCCACATGGAGTGTCCGATTCCGTAAGACTCACATATCTCCATAAAATCCTTCATCCACTTGACTGCCTCCTTTTCTTCGGTCGTATCAATTACGCCAAATTCACTGCAGAAAGCCTCATGGCCGGAATACTCTGTAAAATCCCTGGCAGGCTTCATCAGTGAATGCATCAGTTCATGGTCATTTTGCAGTGTTTTCCTGTTCATCAGCGGATGCTCCGCTGCAAACTGTTCATGCTCCTCCAGAAAGCGGATGTAATCTGAAATATCATCTGGATAAGCTATACTTTTGGAATAAGCTCTGAATTCCTCTGAAAAATGTGCCTTCTGGTGTGTGAACACATTTGGCTCATAATAGTGGAAATTATAAAACACATTTTCATCATCAAGCAGATCCAGTCGATCCAGATACCCGACACTGTTCACATAATTCGTTCCTATAAGGATCATTCTCTCCGGATCAATCTTGCGAATTGCTTCCACCGTTTCCTTATACAGGCTGTTCCATCTGTAACCGGTAGCATCACACACTTCATTAAAAAGCTCAAACAGCAGTGTCGTTCCCTGATACCCTTTAAAATGTCCGGCCATATTTACCCAGAAGCTGATAAAATAAGAACGCAGCTCTTTGTCTGTCATAAGGGCTGTCGGCTGATCCATTTGTCCGTACGCATGTCCCCAGATATAATGTAGATCCAGAATCACATTCAGTCCGCTACGGTTGCAAATAGACAGACACTGATCCAGATACTTCATGGGTTCCTCCTTAAGCTGCCTGCTGTCCCTATCAAAAAACAAACATCCATCCAACGGGATCCTAACATGATCATAATGCCAGGATGCAATCTGCCTGATATTATCTTCTGTAATAAAAGTATCCAGGTGTTTTTTCATCTGCTCCTCGGAAGATGCATCAATAATAATGTCATATTGGGATAAATATCCCCCAAGATTAATACCATTCTTAAAAAACTGATTTAACATAACTGCTCTCCTTTACTTTTTGTCTTTATCCCTTCACTGCACCAACTACAATTCCCCCTGTCAGATACCTGGAAACAAAAGGGAATATGATCATGACCGGTAATGCCCCCATTACAGCAATGGCCATTTTCAAGGTTGAAGTGGGCATGGTTGCTCCGATTGAGCCTGCCATATTCTGGGCGAGTCCCTGCTGCATATAAAGCGTATCCAACAGCATTCGGTTCAGCAGTACCTGTATGGTATACATATTATCCTTGGTCACATAATAAAGACCGTTCTGCCAGTCATTCCAGTAATTTAGGGAAACAAACAGCGCCAATGTCGCCAGAATCGGTTTTGACATTGGCACCACAATACTCCACAGTACCCTGAATTCTCCTGCCCCATCCATCTTCGCAGATTCCAGAATCGCAGACGGAATATTCTGTGCAAAATAATTTCTAGCCATAATTACATAAAATCCGTTCATCAAAAGGGATGGTACAATATAAGCAGCGAAGGTATTTTTAATATGAAACATTCCTGTCCACATCATATAGGTAGGGATCAGCCCGCCGTTAAACAGGATGGAAAAAAACAGCAGGAAAGAAAACAGGTTCCTTCCCTTCAGATCCCCCCTGGATACCGGATAGGCATAAAGTGTGGTAATGGTCAAACTTATCACCGTTCCGATCAGGGTTACCAAAGCGGAATATCCATAGGCTCTGATAATTCCGTTAGAGCCATTCAGTACATATTGATAGGCTGTCAGGTCAAATTGTCTCGGAAGTATGGAATATCCTTCGTGAAGAATTGCCTGCTCGTTACTAAAGGAGGAAGAAAACAGTAATACGAATGGCAAAATACAAAACAATGCAACCAGAGTCAGCACAATATTATCGATCACTAAAAAAGCTTTATCTTTCTTTACCATATCTTTTCTCCTCTAAAACATAGCGCTTTCTTTATCAATTTTCCGTACAATATAATTTGCCAGAAGAACCAGTGCAAAACCTACTACGGACTGATACAGTCCTGCAGCTGATGACATGCCGAGTGTTCCCACACTCTTGATGCCACGATATACATAGGTATCAATCGTATTGGTCACATTCATCAGAGCACTGCTGTTCATCGGTACCTGATAGAACAGTCCGAAGTCAGACCGGAAAATACTGCCAAGCTGCAGTAGCGTCATAGTGATAATCGTAGACCGGATAAGTGGAATCGTGATATGAAAGATCCTCTGCCGTCTAGTAGCTCCGTCGAGCGCCGCTGCCTCATAATACCCGTCATCAATACTGATTACAGAAGAATAATAAATAATACAGTTATATCCCAGCCACTTCCACTGATTGACAGCCGTCAGTATAAACGGCCAGTATTTCGGTCTGGAATACCAGGAAACCGGCTCCCGTCCCAGTGCCTTCAGGATACTGTTATTAATAAATCCCGTATCTGTGCTTAAAAGCGCATAAACAATATAACTGACTATCGTAATGGAAATCATATACGGAAGCAGATAAGCCATCTGATATCTTCTTTTGGCTTTTCCGGATTTCAGTTCATCCAAAAGAATGGCAAGGGCAAGTCCGATCACCAGACTGACTGCTATAAATACCAGATTATAGCCTACTGTATTACGAAGGATAATCCAGGAGTCCCTTGTGGAAAACAAAGACTTGAAGTTCTCCAGTCCAATAAATTCACTCCCCCATACACCCTTCTGAAAATTATATTTTTTGAAAGCAATCACCGTAAATGTCATGGGAATATAATTATTAAAAATCAGATATAAGAGTCCCGGTATCAACATCACATACAAGGCCCAGTTTATTTTTCTAAAATTTTCTTTTTTCATATTCAAATCTCCCGGATGATGCACAGGGACGCCGGCAGGCTGCCGTTTTCCCTGTATATTTGGACATAATTATACGGTATTACGGCATGCATACCATCAATTGTGCCGTAATACCGTATCATAGATCAAAGATTATTTATTTGCAGCAAGCCATTCATCCAGCTGCTTCTGCTTTTCCGTCAGGATCTTATCGATTCCTGCTTCCTTATATTCTGACTTCATCTGATCCCATACCGTATCCGGATCCACATCTCCTGTGTTTAAACCTGCTCTGTATTTATTCATAACCGTTGTACATGCAACGATCTCATTGGTTACATCCGTGCTGTCCCATACAAATCCCTTTGCCTGGGAAGGATGACAGTCCTTGTTAAACTGAATGGTTTCATCCCAGATATCCTTGCCATCTGTAACCCATTTGTAAGCGATCAGCTCATTCGGGAAATGCCATGCGGTAATTGTCCAGCCAAGGCTGTCAGAACTTGCGCCTTCCGGGTACTGGATCACACCGTTTTCCTTGTCGGCAAACTCATAATACTTACCTTCAATACCGTAAATCAGAAGGTTTGCCACATCAGGGTTCGTATACATTTCGTTCAGAACCTGCATGGCTCGTTCCGGCTGCTCACTGGTGTAAGGAATATACCAGTAGTTATTCAGGCAGCTTGTCATGGTGTAATAATCCACAATATTAATTACAGTTACATCAATACCTGTATTTCTTTCCCACTGTGCCTCAATACCGGGTTTTGTCTCTGTGGAAGCACCGAATATTTTTCCTGCGCCCAAAAGGGAAGCTGATGACTCTGTATTAATACCGGCATCCGGCATGATCAGTCCTTCCTTCTGCCATTCATGGCGCCGCTTGCAGAGTTCATAATATTCATCCGATGTATAAAGATTTACTACCTTCGTATCATTATCATCAAAAGCATTCATCAGGACACCGAAATCTCTTCCGAGCCAGTCAATGGGCAGCATATAGTCATTCATATTTCCACTGTCAGAGCCCAGAGGATATACATCCGGATACTTTTCCTTGGCTGCCTTCAGGATGGGCTCCAGATCTGCCTCTGTTTTTACATTACTGTAATCCACCCCAAGGGATTCCAGCATTTCTGTATTAAACACATAACCCAGACCCAAACCAAGCTCCTTATTATTACGAATCGCATAAATCTTTCCGTCTATGGAGGTAGAGGCCAGATCTTCTTTACTGATATCAGCCAGAATACCCTGTCCGTCAGATTCAAGAAGATCATCCAGCGCAAGTACCTGTCCCTGACTTGCTGCGCTTGGAATGGATAGGTCAGATACACCACCAAGCAGGTCGATCTTTTCTCCGGATGCAAGCTGTGTCTGCACCTGATCCACATAGGTTGCAAAATCGTATCTCGAAATCTCTACTGTTGTATTGAATTTCTTCTTGGTAATCTCAGAAACTGCAGCTGCGATTTCTGCACAGGCCTCTTCTGAACCAAAACCGTCTGCAACAATTCTGACCGTATATGGCTCCTGACCGGATAAGTCCTCTGCCTCCTCTGCTTTTTCTGTTTCGCCCTCAGCAGTTTCCGTAGTCTCTGTCTGTTCATCTTCTGTTGTTTTCGTTGTATCCTTTGTGCCGCTGTTATCTGCAGCCCCACATCCAGTCAACGTACCTGCCACCATCGCTGCTGCAAGGAATATACTAAGTTGTCTCTTTAACATTTTCATACCTCCTTCTTCTAAAAAATCCTACAGCTGTATCGAATCTTTGATTATTATGGTATAAAATCTGCCCTTTAGCCTCAACAACAAAATCGACTTGCGCTACGACGTTTCCGACCACTTTACCGGTCTTTGCTTTTCTGATTATAGTATTCAAGCGGTGTAAAGCCTGTCCACTTTTTGAATACCTTCGCAAAATAGGATGGCGTATCAAATCCTACCTGAAGTCCCACCTCTGTGACTGTACCCTTCTGCTCTGTAAACAGCTTCTTCGCCATAAGGACACGGTAATACTGCAGATACTGAACAAGTGAATAGCCTGTCGACCGCTTAAAAATTCGGTTAACATAATCACTGTTTAAATGTATGTTCTCTTCCATATCCTGTCTGGTAATCTGTTCCTGGTAATGTTCCCTGATATAGTCCTTTACCATCTGCACAGTTTCCTGTCCGCTTCCCACAGACTGTTTTTCTTCATCTGCAAGATGCGCCAGCATCGCATCCACATCATAAATATGCTCTCCCACCTTCCAGTGCTGTTCAGGTGCCATCTGAAGGACACGGCTCTTTTCCGAAATCGTATTAAGAGAAACATCTATCGTATAATATGCATCTATTTCTCCTTTAAAGTTACCTGCCATTTTTTCCATGAAAAGGGAACACATTTCCCTTATGTGATCCCTGTCCCTTTCCGACCGCAGAATCCAAAAGACCAGATGACCAACATGAATTTCTACAACATCCGGAAAAAGCTCCTCCGCGACATTTCCAAGAGCATGAACCACAATGCTATAGCTGGCTATATCATATGGCATTTCGGACAGCTTCAGATAAATCATTCCGAAAACATCTAAGTTCTCTGTTTCCAGTTCTATTTCCCCGGCAGCTTCTCTTATATAATTGTCATAAGGCAGAATATTTTCTATCAGAAGCCCGGTATAAAACTGCCGTTCCCGCTCTCTCCTGCTGTAAGAGACTTCGATCTTCTTCATCTGATACTCCTTTTTCTTCCCCATGGCAAACCGTATTGCTTCTTCCAGCTCCTCAAAGCTTACCGGCTTTACCAGATAACGGATCACACCGGAGCTGATGGCATTCTGTGCATAATTGAAATCAGGGAACCCCGTTAACACAATCCTTTCAATCTCCATTTTTTCTTCCTGTATCCATTTCATAAGCTGCAGTCCGTTTTCCTGCGGCATTTCAATATCACATACAATGATATCAATCTCCTGCGACTGTATTACCTTTCTGGCCTCTGCTGCCGTATAGGCTGTATAAACATTTTCAATTCCGATTTCCTGCCATTTCATTTTATTTTTCAGGATATTGATTACAATGACTTCATCATCTACCAGTAATACATTCATTCGTTCATACCTTCATTCAGTTCCTGGGAACCGTTCTCTTCATAATATGGAATCCAGATAGAAACTCTGGCTCCCCACTCTCTGTTTTCCATTTTCAACCATGCTCTTCCTTTGTAGAGAATCTGAAGACGACTTATCACATTGGAAATACCGATATGACTTTCTTCATCCTGCAGGGTCTTTTCCTCAATCTTTCTCAGAATCTCCTTCGGAAATCCACATCCATTATCACTGACTATAATCGATATACCTTCATTTTCCTCTGCTATCACCAGATCTATTTCCAGCTTGGGAATTACCATGACATTATGCTTAATGCTGTTCTCCACAAAGGTCTGGATCAGCAGAGCAGGAATCTTTTCTCTTTCCATACCCGGTTCACAGTGAATATGAAATTCAAATCCGTCCTCATACCGGATATTCTGCACTTTTGCATAATGCCGAACACACTGCAGTTCATCTTCCAATGTTACATAATCGCCCTTTAATGACAACAGATACCGGAAGCACCCCACCATATACCTTGCCAGCTCCTGTATAGTTTTATAATCCTGTGCACCAGCCAGCATATAGATCAGATTCAGAATATTAGTATAAAAATGCGGCTGTATCTGGATTCTTAAAAACTGATTATAGATCTTCCGTTTCTCCAGATCTGATTCGTAAATATTGATTTTCAGATGCATGATCTGTTCTGCCATCCGGTTAAAGGTTTCGTACAACACCCGGATCTCGTTATTCTCCGTGTATTGCTCCATCCGCACTTCTGTATTTCCACTGGAAAACTCAATCATGGCATTCTCAAGTCTTGTGATCGGACTGATAACCGTCTTTTTATAATAAATAAGGGCAATCATCGCCATCGTCACTGCTGCTGCCATTGCAATCAGAATGATCGCAAATATGTAGGCGCTGCTGTTAACAAAAAACACATAGGGAAACTCGACACATATTTTTTTATTGATCATCTGGATAGCACGTGAATAAGTAAAGCCAAGATAATTGCTCTCCCCTTTACTCCCATAAAACAATGTTCCATCCATATTCTGCATATAGGCATTTCCGCCCTTGGTATGCGGTGTAATATCACAGAGCACATTTTCACAGGTGATAAAGCACCCACTGTATCCTCCCTCGCACTCATAAACATGGATAAAGTATTCCGTTCCCTCAAGCTCCACTGTTTTCCAATCTGCCGTGTTCACACTGTTCTCTTTCTGAATGTATTCATTTTCCATATATTCTCTGAACTGATGAATTCCCTCGTCCTGAATATAGTCAATATACGAAACTGAAAATTGCAGCATATTTTCATCCGGAACATATAAAAAAAACACAAACTGATTTCCATACAGAACAGACATATTCGTCAGAGCACTCTGCAGCTCTTCTGTCTTTTCCATTTTGATCTCAGGATCTGCTGTATCCCTGAGCATATGATAGGCCGTATTTCCGTCCTTATTCATCATCTCCTTCAGCACCTTGTTGATGATATAAAACTGATTAGCCCAGTAATTAACAGAATAATTGACGGAATTGATATATACCTCTTCGATCTGGCTGTTATAATTATGTATGGTATAAATCTCCAGTACAGCAAACAACATCACAACCAAAAAAGATGCCGTCAACAGCAAATAAATCGATTTTGTCAGAATGGACTTTCTCATGGCACTATCCTCTCTCTCTAAACAATACCCTCCTCTATGTTACCTTAGATGAGCTGCATGGCATCTGCGACACTCTTTACGCCCAGAATGGTAATATCCTTGATATTTTTCACGCTGTCCATGCACACAGCCGGAATGATGCAGGTCGTAAAGCCCAGCTTCTTTGCCTCCTGCACGCGCACGGGGATCATGCTTACAGCACGCACTTCACCGCTCAAGCCGATCTCTCCCATGGCAATCGTCTTTTCATCAATTACCTTATTCTTAAAGCTGGAAATAATGGCAAGAGCTATCCCCAGGTCAATCGCAGGCTCCGAAATACGGATTCCTCCGGCAATATTGACGTACGCATCGCAGTTTCCCATCTGTAATCCCAGACGCTTTTCCAATACCGCCATCAGGAGATTTACGCGGTTAAAATCGGTTCCGATTGCCTGCCGCCTCGGAATTCCGAAATTGCTGTGACATATGAGTGCCTGGATTTCAATTAAGATCGGGCGCGTTCCCTCCATCGAGCAGACCACAATGGAGCCGCTTGCCTCCTCAGGCTTACCGTTCAGCATAAATTCCGAAGGATTCTTTACCTCATGCAGTCCGTCCGCTTCCATTTCAAATACCCCGATTTCATTCGTGGAGCCGAAACGGTTCTTGACCCCGCGTAGAATCCGGTAAGAGGCATGCCGGTCTCCTTCAAAATAAAGCACCGTATCCACCATATGCTCCAGCACTCTCGGACCTGCCACCGTTCCTTCCTTGGTCACATGTCCGACAATCAGAATGGAAATGTTGAGTCCTTTGGCAAGACGCAGGAATACTCCCGTTGCCTCCCTTACCTGTGAAACGCTTCCAGGCGCTGCCGATACGCTTTCCTGATACATTGTCTGAATCGAGTCCACAACCACAATTTCCGGCTTCTCCCGTTCCAGGGTTTCTTCGATAACCTCCAGATTCGTTTCGCACAAAAGGCGCATATTATCGGTGAATTCTCCAATCCGGTTTGCACGGAGCTTGATCTGCTTTAATGACTCTTCCCCCGAAATATACAGCACCTTATGCCCATCCGCAGACATTTCACGGCAGACCTGTAACAGCAGAGTAGACTTGCCGATTCCAGGATCTCCTCCGACCAGGGTAAGGGATCCCGGCACAAGTCCTCCTCCTAAAACCCGGTTCAGTTCTTCAATATGGGTCTGCATCCGTTCTTCCTTTTCCAGAGAAATTTCCGAAAAAGAAGCGGGGACAGCCTTTTCATGTGCAGTCTTTGTACTTTTTCCTTTTCCTGCGGTAACTACCGTTTCCTCCACCATGGTGTTCCATTCCCGGCAGCCCGGACACTGTCCCATCCATTTGGATGATTCATAACCACAGTTCTGGCAGAAAAAGATCGTCGATTTTCCTTTTGCCATAAAAATCCTTTCCTCGAAGTAAAAAGCGCTGTTCCAGCAGTGAAACAGCGCCTCTCATCTTATATAACGATTTCCTTAATGAATCACTTTGATATGAACTTCCTCTGCATTCTCAAGCTCTACACTGATGTTCAGCTTGCCGCCGAGATTTGTCCTCATCTTGCCTCTGCTCTTTCCGTCCTCAAATACCTCATATTCGGTATCCTCGCACAGGCCTAATGTAATCTGGGCATCTTCATTTCCCGATACAGTAAATTCTACACTGTCCGTCGTTTCCTTAAAGTAAAAAACACTCGTTCCCGGAACCGATTCATATACGAACAATCCGTTTCTTTCAAGCTTCGTCATCGTCTGAAAGGTTTTCACCTTATACAAATCACCTTCGTGTTCAAAGTCCTCAAGCTTCTTCTTTTCTGCCAGCTCATGATTGCCGAAGCTGATGGTTCCATCACTTTCTTCGCGAAGTAATTCTTCTACAACAGCCATTTGTATTTCCTCCTGATTGTACATTTGCTGTAACTGATTCATATATGCTAAGTATAAACTATTTAGTTTTTGACGTCAAAGGAAATCTGTCCTTTTCGGAAGCCAATCGTAACCTGATCCCCTGCATGAATTTCTCCTGAAAGAATCTTTTCCGCAAGCGGATCTTCAATGACATTCTGAATGGCTCTCTTTAACGGTCTTGCGCCCATTTTATAGTCTGCATATTTATCTACGATATGCTCCTTTAAGGCATTGCTGAAATGAAGCTTTAATTCCATTTCCTTTTCACACCGCTTCGAAAGATGGCTGCAAAGAAGCTGCACGATCTCCATCATTTCCTTCTTCTCTAATGTCTTAAAGACAATAATATCATCAATACGGTTGATAAATTCCGGCTTAAAGATCTTTCTTACCTCTTCCATGACGCCGGACTTCATCTTCTCGTAGTCCTGCTCCCTGGTGGTTTCCGTCAGGAATCCCAGATTCTTCGGTGCAATGATCCTCTGTGCCCCGGCATTGGAGGTCATGATTAGCACGGTATTTTTGAAGCTGACTTTGCGTCCCTTGGAATCGGTGATGTGTCCGTCATCCAATACCTGCAGCAGTACATTAAACACATCGGGATGTGCCTTTTCGATTTCATCAAAAAGAACTACCGAATACGGATTCTTCCGGATCTTTTCACTCAGCTGTCCGCCTTCTTCAAATCCGACATATCCCGGAGGGGAGCCAATCATTTTCGATACGGAATGACCTTCCATATATTCGGACATATCAACACGGATCAGGGCATTTTCCGAGCCAAACATAGCTTCTGCAAGAGCCTTGCTAAGTTCCGTCTTTCCGACACCGGTGGGTCCCAAAAACAGAAAAGATCCAATCGGACGATTCGGATCCTGCAACCCGACTCTTCCTCTCCGGATAGCGCGTGCTACCACAGATACCGCTTCTTCCTGTCCGATGACTCTCTTATGAAGTTCCTTTTCCAGACGCAGTAACCGGTCGCTTTCCTTCTCTGTCAGCTTACTTACCGGAACCTTCGTCCAGGTGGAAACCACCTTTGCAATATCACTTTCCGTCACTTCAATCCGGCTTTCGGCCTGCTTCTTCTGATACCGGTCTTCTTCTCTCTGATATTTCTTAAGAAGCTTTTCCTGTTCCTTATGGGTTTCCGAAGCTTCCTCAAGTCTTCCTTCCTTCAACTGTTCTTCCAGAACGGCATCCAGCGCAAGAAGCTCTTCTCTGCGCTGCTGTAAGCCCTCCGGTGCTTTGGAGTGCTGCAGACGCACGGCTGCGGAGGCTTCATCAATCAGATCAATCGCTTTATCCGGCAGATTCCGGTCATTGATATAACGCTCTGACAGATTCACGGCAGCAACCAGTGCCTCATCCGTAATCTGCACACGATGATGCTGTGCATATTTCCAAGCAATGCCGCACAGAATCGCAAGTGCTTCCTCCTTCGTCGGTTCTTCCACATTTACCGGCTGGAATCTGCGCTCTAAGGCAGCATCCTTTTCAATATATTTATGATACTCGGCAATGGTCGTTGCTCCGATAAGCTGCAGCTCCCCTCTTGCCAGTGACGGCTTCAGAATATTGGAAGCATCAATCGCTCCCTCGGCGCCGCCTGCCCCGATAATGGTATGAATTTCATCCAGGAACAGAATAATATCTCCATCCTCCTGTACCTCACGGATAACCCTCTTAATTCGTTCTTCAAATTCACCACGATACTTGGAGCCTGCAACCATTCCGGACAAATCCAGCGTCATTAACCGCTTATTCTGAATCGTAAACGGAACATTTCCTTCCACGATTCGGCTGGCAAGTCCTTCTACCACAGCCGTCTTTCCGACCCCCGGTTCTCCGATGAGGCACGGATTGTTCTTCGTCCGTCGGCTTAAGATCTCAATCACACGCTGGATCTCCGTATCTCTTCCAATCACCGGATCAAGCTTTCCCTGCGCGGCAAGCGCGGTCAGATCCCGGCTGTACTGCTCCAGCGTCGAGGGCTGCTTCCGGTTATTATTTTTCTTAGTGCGCAGATCCTCCTTGTAAATCGCCGGATCCACTCCCATAACCACCAGTGTATCAATATAAATCTTCTGTACGGAAATGCCAAGGGTATTTAAGAGACGCACCGCTGCATTATCCGGATCCTTCAAAAGTGCCAGCAGAAGATGCTCCGTTCCTGCACTGTCTGCACCAAACCGTTCGGCCTGCACATACGCCTCTTCCAACACTCTACGTGCCCTCGGTGAATATGTTCCTCGTTCCTTTACCGCGGTTTCTCCGTCGGGCGCAATCAGCTCCCGGATCATTTCCAGTATTTTATCCGCATCAGCGCCATTATCTTCCAGGATTTTGGCTGCTACTCCACTTTCTTCCTTAAGAAGTCCCACCAGAATATGCTCTGTGCCCACATAACCGGTATGCAATCTGGCTGCTGTTTTCTCTGCAAGTGTCAGTGCCGCCTGCGCGTTCTTTGTAAAACTACCTGACCACACGTTTATTCTCCTCCATATTCCTGATATATCTCATTGACGAGTTCATAGACCTCGTCCTTACGGATTCCCTTACAAATCCCTTTTGCAAGGATTCCTTTCATCTGCTCCCGCATGCTTTCGAGCTCCCGAAGCTTATCCATATCCAGACAAATCACGGCACCCTTCCGACGATCGAGCTGGATAAAGCCCTCCTGCTTCAACACGGTATACGCCTTGTTCACGGTATGCATATTAATTCCGATTTCATCTGCCATCTGGCGCACCGAAGGAAGCTCATCACCCTCCTGTAGCTGCAGCGTGGCAATCCCGTGAATAATCTGGTTACGCACCTGCAGATATAAAGCTTCCTCACTGTTAAAATCAATTTCAATTATCATTTTTACAGTCCATTCTTTTGAATAAAAGGAATAGCAAATGCTATTCCTTTTGTTTTTTTATAAGTCTTTATCGTCCATGTTCAAAAATTCGAATTCAAACTCATCGTCATCGGCTAAGAAGTTCTGTGCCTTCCGGGGTGCTTTCTTCACTGTTCCTTCGTTATTCTCTGATGGTCTCCTCACAGGCTGTCCCTGTCTTTCCGAACTTCCGTTACGGGCAGGTCTTCCTTCTCGCTCCGGTGCCTCTTCCCGTCCACGCTCTCTCCTTACCGGACGTTCTTCTTCCTCTCTTGGAGTCCTGCCCGCACGCTCCTGTCTGCGCGGCCGTTCCTGCACTTCATCTTCCTGCGGATCACGTCTGCGTCTTCTCGGTGCCGGTTCCTCGAACTCCTCCTCGTCTTCCTCGTCTTCTTCCTCTTCGTCCTCATAATCGTATTCATAAGCACCTTTAAGCTTAATAATCAGTATGGTCACTCCGATAAAGAGAAGCACGACAACTACTGCAAGAATGATAATAATGATATTCTTCTGTGAAGATTCCGCTTCCAGCTTTGCCACATTTTCATTGGCGGTTGTAACCGTTGAGAATAAAACTTCTACATCTGCCATTGTACCATCAATATTATTATACAGGTAATATTTCCCGGTATCCGGATTCTCGGTATCGGTCATATACACCACTTCGTAATCATTATGCTCCGGTTCCGGTTCCTCTGCCGGTGCCTCTTCACTGCCATCGCCTTCCTGGGAAGCATCCGTTCCATCTGCCTCTGATCCATCCGTCACCTCTGATCCATCCGCTGTTTCCGAACCGTCAGAAGAAGCTGCATCCGTATTATCTGTCCCATCCGCAGAAGAGGTATTAGACCCAATTGCAATCAGATCAGAACGAATGTACCCCTCTATAGTCTTCCCATTATATTCACATTTTAACTGATACCATTTATTTCCTGCCGCATCATTTGCTTCTCCGATCAGGGTAATGGCCGTTCCATCCGGAAGACTGGTCACTACATCATGCTGTGTGGATGCGCCTGTACGTACCTTGACATTCGATGAACACTTTACGGTCGCTGCCTGCTCACCAATGGCCGTAGGCACGGTTGCTTCCGGCTTGGAAGCGGAAGTGGAGGTCGAAGTACTTGTGGAAGAGGACGAGCTGTTGTCTGTCACACTGATGGTATCGCTCGTTTCTACAAGATCACTTCTTACATAGCCGTAAGAGCCACCGCTTACCGGCACCTTATACCATACGGTGCCGGAGCTGTCCTTTTCCGCTCCGACAATATCAATCTTGGCTCCCTTTGAGGTTGATGCCACCACCGAGCTGTCTGTGCTTGCCTTTTCCCTGATTTTTGCTGTTCCGGCTGTTACGGTTCCTGTTGCTGCAAGACTGGAAATGGTCGAAAGTCCAAAAACCATAATTGCAACCGTAAGTCCCAAAATCCCTTTTTTCATAATTATCCTGTACCTTTCTGAATCTTTTAAAGTCTTTCAAAGTGCTTCCGTCCGCTCTCACCCTCCGGCTTTTCGCCGTTGAAGCCGGACATCTGCTTATATTGTTTCCTCTGCTGATTTACGCCTCGTCAATTGCCTTTCCGATATCATGGCGCATATATTTATTTTCAAAGGAAACCCATTCCGTTGCCGCATAAGCATTCTTACGTGCTTCCTTTAAATCCTTACCCTTTGCTGTAATGCCAAGAACACGTCCTCCGTTTGTCACAATTCCTTCCGGAGTCTGTTTCGTTCCTGCATGGAAACAGAAATAGGTGTCCTGTCCTTCGAATTTCTCCAGTCCGTGAATAAGGAAGCCCTTTTCATATTTGACCGGATAACCGTCGGAAGCAAGCACCACACAGACTGCTGCGTTATCCTCAAACTGAAGGTCAATCCGATCCAGTGTGCCATTGATGCAGGCCTCCATCACTTCGATCAGATCATTCTTCATACGGGGCAGTACCACCTGGGCCTCGGGATCTCCAAAACGCGCATTGTACTCCAGGACGCGCGGTCCCTTTTCGGTCAGCATCAGTCCGAAGAAAATAATGCCCTTAAATTCTCTTCCTTCTGCTGCCATGGCATCTACGGTTGCCTGATAAATGTATTTCTTACAGAATTCATCTACCTCTTCCGTATAGAACGGGCTCGGTGAAAAGGTTCCCATACCACCGGTATTCAATCCGGTATCTCCATCCCCTGCACGCTTATGATCCTGCGCAGAAGTCATGGTTTTAATCGTCTTGCCATCCACAAAAGAGAGTACGGAAACTTCCCTTCCTGTCATAAATTCTTCAATCACCATGCGGTTTCCGGCCGTTCCGAACTGCTTATCGAGCATGATGGATTTCACGCCCGCCTGTGCTTCTTCTAAGGTATTGCAGATCAGCACGCCCTTTCCAAGCGCTAATCCGTCTGCCTTTAATACAATCGGGAGCGATGCGGTCTTTAAATAATTGAGTGCATCCTCTGCATTGTCAAAGTTCTCATATGCAGCCGTTGGAACTCCGTATTTCTTCATCAGATCCTTGGAAAACGCCTTGCTTCCTTCCAGAATTGCCGCATTTTTACGGGGGCCGAAGGCTTTTAATCCGGCCTCTTCGAGACGGTCAACAAGTCCTCCGACAAGCGGATCATCCATGCCGACAATCGTCAGATCAATTTCCTTGTCTTTGGCAAATGCAACAATTTTATCAAATTCCATTGCTCCGATCGGTACGCATTCCGCGATCAGACCAATTCCCGCATTTCCGGGTGCACAATAAATTTTATCTACTTTACTGCTCTTTGCAACACTTGTTGCAATGGCATGCTCTCTGCCACCGCCGCCTACGATCAATACTTTCATAGCTTCCTCCGTCATCCTGTTCTGTGATTTCACATTATGTAAACCATTATGGTAATTCTTCCTCTTCGTAGCTGCAATCCGAACAGTCCAAAACGACTATTCTTCTACGACTGCGATTCCATTCTCTACTTTCACCCTGCCATGTGCAATCAAATCAATCGTCTTCGGCAGAATCTGCCATTCCGCCTCTTCCATCACACGGTGCTGCAGCTCCTGAGGCGTATCACCGTTCTTCACATAAACGGCCTTCTGCATGATGATCGCACCGTGATCGTATACTTCATCCACAAAATGCACGGTAGCGCCGGTTACCTTCACGCCGCTTTTCAAAACAGCCTCATGCGGACGGATTCCATAGAAGCCCTTTCCGCAGAAGGAAGGAATCAGTGCCGGATGTACATTGATGATCCGGTTATGATATTTCCGTACCAGTTCGACCGGCATCATGATCATCATTCCCGCAAGAACGATGAGATCCGGTTTTTCTGCATCGATCGTTTCGATCAACACCTTCTCAAACTCTGCACGGTCCGCATAGGATTTCATGTCCACCACGATCGGTTTGATTCCGTGTGCCCTGGCACGCTCCAAAGCCCGTACGCCCGGTTTATTACTTAATACAAAGCATAACTCGACATCTGTAATTTTCTTACTTTCTACCGCATCAATAATGGCCTGCAGATTGGTTCCGCCGCCTGCGGCAAGAATTCCAACTCTTAACATAAGTCTACACCCTTTTCACCGGCAATGACAGTTCCAACCACATAGCCTTCTTCTCCGGCCTCCTTGATTGCTGCAAGTACCCTGTCCTGATCCGCAGGATCAATTGCCAGCACCATGCCAAGTCCCATATTAAAGGTATTGTACATCATCTTTTCTTCAATCTTTCCGGTCTTCTGTAACAATTTAAAAATCGGAAGCACCGGATAGCTGTCCTTCTGTACCTGCGCACGTACGCCGTCCGGAAGCATACGGGGAATATTTTCATAGAAGCCGCCGCCGGTAATATGGCTGCAGCCCTTTATCGTTACACCGGCATCCTTAATCGCCTTTAAGGTCTTCACATAAATCCTGGTCGGTGCAATTAACGCTTCTCCCAGGGTTGTGCCAAGCTCATCATAATAGGTAGCAAGGGACTCCTTCGTCATTTCAAACACCTTACGGACCAGAGAAAATCCATTGCTATGTACACCGGAAGAAGCAATGCCGATTAACACATCGCCTGCCTTGATATCTGCTCCGGTAATGAGATCCTTACGGTCTACCACACCGACTGCAAAGCCAGCAAGATCATATTCATCCTCCGGCATCAGTCCCGGATGCTCTGCGGTTTCTCCACCGATCAGGGCTGCTCCTGCCAGCTTGCAGCCTTCCGCAACACCCTTTACAATTGTAGCAATCTTCTCCGGATAGTTCTTTCCACATGCAATATAGTCAAGGAAAAACAGGGATTCTCCACCGGCACAAGCCACATCGTTCACACACATGGCAACAGCATCAATTCCGATCGTGTCATGTCTGTCCATTAAGAACGCCAGCTTCACCTTCGTACCACAGCCGTCGGTTCCGGACAATAATACCGGATCCTCCATATCTTTAATGTTCTTTAAGGAAAAGGCTCCCGAAAAACCGCCCAGTCCACCAAGAACCTCTGGTCTCATCGTTTCCTTCACATACTTTTTCATTAATTCTACGGATTCATATCCTGCTTCGATATCCACACCGGCTGTCTTGTAGTCCATATCATTCTCCTTTTTGTTTTATCCATAGTTTACATAATATTATTATGGTTAATTAAAACTCATTCATAATTCGCATATCCAACCTGCTGCAGCTTCGCGTCCTTGTCCTCTACCTGCTTCTTCAGGTTCTCAATATAGGTCTCAATCTTTGCAAGCATCTCCTCATCCCCGATTGCCAGCATCTTCGCTGCAAGAATAGCTGCGTTCTTCGCACCATCAATGGCAACGGTCGCAACAGGAATTCCGGGAGGCATCTGCATAATGGAGAACACGGCATCCATTCCTTCCAGATTCTTACCGGAAAGCGGAACACCGATTACCGGAAGCGGAAATAATGCGGCACACATTCCGGGAAGTGCTGCTGCCATGCCCGCACCTGCGATCATCACCTTAATTCCACGCTCCTTCGCTGTTCTCGTCCATTCAATTAACAGATCCGGTTCCCGATGAGCGGAAATAATTCTCATCTCATATTCGATCCCCAGTTCCTCCAGCATTGCTGCTGCGTTGCTCATTACCTTAAGGTCCGAGTCGCTGCCCATCACAATTCCTACCTTTGGCATTTCTTTCTCCTCCTGTAATTGACGCTTATCTCATCATCTAAAATGATATACGAATTATCTCTTCATTGCAAGAAAAACGAAATATTTTCGTAACTATTGAGGACTTTCCTGATCAAACGGAGCATTCAGCTCCTCACAGCCTGCAAGAACAAATCTTCCTTCTTCAATAATCGGAATGACTTCCTCTGTCGTTGTCACCACGCTCACTTCTCCCAGTTCATCATACGGAATCGTAATATCCGTATGGCAGTTAAAGTAGGCCTTGCGGCTGTCCTCCTTACGTTTGATGGAGCATTCGTTGTCCTTGGCAATAATCTCTTTTCCATCCGGATTGAAAAGACGCACCTCTTCACTGTGGGAATAGCACGTATCCCCTACCGCAAAGTGAGGACCCGTTTTCTCTGCAATCAGAATCGGGAGCTTATCCTCGATATGGTATTTTCTTGCTGCCATAAATGCGGTCGTGTTCGTTCCGATCGCAAACTCCCCGATCGGAAGCGTCTCATGGTGGAACAGGATATTGTCCTTAATCAGCTTCCGGTTTTCTTCTTCGGCTGCAAAGTTTGCACAACTGTAATCGGTCACCTTGCCATTCTCAAACCGTAAGGTCAGATCCTTATATTCCAGTTCTTCTAAATAAACATGACTTACATGAAGGATTCCTTCTGTTCCGGTCAGTACCGGAGAAGTAAACACTTCCCCAACCGGGATATTCACATCAGCCACACAGTTCTCAAAATTCGTTTCCCTGTCCGGATTCTGCAGGGTATGAAGCATCACCTTCATGTTGGTACGGTTTCCGTTCATTCCCTTTACCATCACATATTTGCCCTGATCGAGCACATCAATAATCTTCTGCTGGATCCGCTGATATAACTGATAATCGAGAGTATTGATCCGGATCACTGCATCGAAAATCTCCGGATACCGGTCTTCACCGTCTTCCTGTCCCGAAGCAATCTCAGTCACCGGGAATGCAATGATCGTAAAACTCCGCTCTTCCCCATGAATGTAATTGTTCTGCAGTTCTCCGGCTGACGCTGCATATTCCACCAGCATCTGCTGCTGTTCTTTGGATAAATGCAGTGCCTGCTTCTGACTGACTAACTCTACCGACTTTTCGCCGAATACTTCCACTACCGCAGGACCTCCAAAGGTGCCGGCCTGTTCCTTATATTCCTCATAGGCTTCCTTCAGGGCTTCGAGCCTCACCTGCAAAAGCGCTTTATCCAATATAAGCGCCTGATCGTCCTTGTGGTCAAAATCATACTGCTTATTGGGAATACCGCCATAATACCCGATCCGGCTCATCCCTCTGCCTTCCAGTACCGAAGTCGTTGCCCGGTAAATGGTTGATTCCAGTCCGATCTTCCGGAAATTCTGCACGGCTCTGCGGATCATCCGTTCAAACCCAAGGCTGTAACGGATGTTTACGATCTTTTTCTTCGTAATATCCTTATTTCCTACCTCAAAGCCGATCCGGTAGCCTTCTGTATAGGTGTCTGCCATCTTCGCAATCGTCTCTTCCGGAAGGGTATTTAAGTAAGCCGCTGTTTTCAATTCATTGTCGGAAATGTATTCTCCAAAGTAATACAGATATCTCACATCGGAAAGGTCTGCTTCCTCGATAATCTTTCTCGCAAAATCCGCGTGGACATCCAGCATGTTCCGGATCTTCGTATGGTACGCTTCCCGGGTATAATCGCTGATATAGTAATACAGGGATTCCTTTAGGTGCTCCGGCTTTGGCAGATCAAACTGTCCTTCCTGTTTCTTACTTTCTTCCGTTTCTTCAAAGCTGCACCGGAAAGATCCGTAAATTTCAAGAAATAATTCCAGTCCCTTCACAAGATCCTCGTCCCTGCCCTCATAGGTATAGGGAATCATGGCACGGAGCTCTGCATATAAAAAGCACAGGATATTTCCGTACGCTTCTCCAAAGACCTGTGCACAATACTCCGGATTTCCAAAGCTTGTTCCGTAATGCTTCGGCAGGATATCCTTGAAAAGTGCATAATTGTTCTCCTGAAGCTGCACAAGATCCCACCTAAACAGTTCTCCGCTTTCTACAAGCTCCTGCTGTTTCATAAGCAGCAGCAGAAAATCTGCCGTCTTTTCAAAAAAGCCGGAAAAGCTTCCGACATTGCTCTCGTTTTTAATTTCTGTAATACGTCCCTTCGCCAGCTCCAGGCGTTCTTTAACCATCGAATTCAATCTATATACGCTCCTGCAAATAAAATCAAACTAAGTGCAATAAAGGAAAGCACGTTCATTACAATTCCCAGAATCCGGAACAGCCAGAACTTCTCCTGTTCTTTTAAGGAAAGGATACCCAGAATCAGCCCGATTACCATAAACACTGAGGCCAGTAACGCCGCCGTTGCCAGACGCGCCGATGGCTCTCCCTTATGCAGATACGAAAAATAGACCGCCGTCCCTAAGGTAATCAGGGAAAGCAGTCCTAATATGGTTGACATAATACCTTTTTGTGAATGAACTTTATTGGTAAAAATATATCCCTTTGTTCTGTTCCACATCATTTTCGTTCCTTAGAAGATTATTTTGGACTTGCTGCTTAACAGTCTCGCTCCATTCACAATCATCATTACACCACAGGCAAGCCCTACGACCAGGGAAACGACTCCTAATGCAATACTAAAGGCTCCGGTGTTGTTCATCGTCTTATATACTTTCTCATCCATAGGAATACCTACCTCTCTTTCCAAAATCTCGCAGCTTAATGTGCGCCATACTCTTTATAATATGCATCAATTGCTTTCTTTATTTCATCGTCAATGACGATCTGTCCCTGACAGGGACGATTATACAGGTGCTCTACAACCTCATCCATATTGACAATGGCTCTGGCATCAATGCCATACTTCTCCTTGATCTCATGGAGTGCACTCTTGTCACTCGATAATCCCCGTTCCATACGGTTTAAGGAAACCATCAGTCCCTTAATCTCCACATCGGCCTGCGCCTTGATAATCGGGAAGGTCTCTTCAATGGACTTGCCGGAGGTGGTAACATCCTCGATCATCACCACGCGGTCACCATCCTTTAATTTACTTCCTAATAAGATTCCGGTGTCTCCGTGATCCTTCACTTCCTTACGGTTCGAACAGTAACGGATATCCTTTCCGTATAATTCACTGATCGCCATGGTCGTTGCTACCGAAAGGGGAATTCCCTTATAAGCAGGTCCAAATAATACGTCAAAATCAAGTCCGAAGTTGTCATGAATGGCCTTCGCATAATACTCGCCCAGCTTGCGAAGCTGTGTTCCCGTGACATATGCTCCCGCATTCATAAAAAAAGGAGATTTCCGTCCGCTCTTTAAAGTGAAATCGCCAAATTTAAGCACCTGACTCTCCACCATAAACTCAATAAATTCCTGTTTGTAGCTTTCCATTTTATTATAAACCTCCTATTTTATGCCATTTTGGGGTGTTTATCTGATTCATTTTTGTGCTGCTGTGCCAATCATCTCGTAGCAAATGTATGTCTGAAACCATGATATCAAGCCTTTCTGATTCATCAGCAAATCAAAAAGGTAAGCATAGATATACTTGTTTAGTATATCATCCTCCAGCTGCTTTTTCAACTGACAAATCGGTGCAAAGTCAACATTTCCAACCTTTTTGCGTAATCGCTAACATATATCACATTGTTTCGTTATCAATCCATTCAATTTTTTCTTATTGGCATACCAACGATTGCCAATTTGAACTCCAAAACCATTGTAACCTCTCACAGGTTCTCTTGCTTTTGTCTTTCCAATTCCAAGATAATCACATACTTCCTGAATATTTAATAAAATCTTGCTATTTAGTGTCTGCTGAACTTTCTATAAAAACCACTCTCCTAAAAATTTCATTGAAATAAAGAAGCCGAACCGCTTCAAAGATTTGCTACATAAAATTATCAGTAAAGCAGAAGATTTGATGTTTGTATTATTCCAGAAGATTCCTGAGAACCACATTCCATCTTCCCTTATGAAGTGGATGGAACATTATACCGATAAAAGGTTATCAGAATGAAAAGGTCAGCTAGAAAGATGTATCTCTTTCCGTTGGTGCTTTGTTTATTATAGTCTTAAGTATTCACTTGGCAGAATTGCCTTTATATCTGATACAGAATAATCGGGCACATTTCTTGTCACAATATATTCAGCACCATAACTCTTTGCACATTCCATTTGTAAACAATCCTCAAAATCAGAAAATTCTTCATTTGCAAGACCAGATAATAATTTTGCTTTGTCTACACCCTCTACATCAAAAATCGTACATAGGTTTGATAATATTTCTCTTCTTTCCTTAGCAGTATAATCTTTCCTTAGTATAAAAAACATATTAGAAATAGAATGAGCTGCAATGCAACCTTTTGTATATCCATCAGTACATGACAAGACTACTTTCTTTGCCTCCTCGAAGAAGGGTTCTCTTTCAAGAAGATAATCAAGTAATACATTGGTATCAATCAAAATTTTACCTACCATATTTATCCTCCCTATAAGAAGCTAATTCTGCATCATCATCTGTAACAGTTCCCTTTTTTCGTAACTGCTCTAATCTTGCAAAGGCTTCTTTCCTTTCCTTATTAGAATCATTGTATAATCCATTTACCCCCTGCATAATCTGAATTACAAAGGTCAACTTATCTTCTGGTACTCTTTCCAATAATTTAATAGCTTCCATTCTCGTTGCTGTCATAGGTCATACCTCCTTTTGGTTTGGGGATGATTTATTTGTCTGCATTCCTCTTTGCGTTCCTTGCTTTTGTTTCTTCTGATTTCTTCTGTGCAGCCTTTTTCTCTTCCTCTGTCATATTTCGTTTTAATTTTCCTTTTTCATCTTCTGGATAATCAATCACATATTCTATTCCGTCTGCCTTATCTTTCAAAATCAAATTCATTTCCAATGCATCCGCAATTTCCACTAATTCAAGAGAAGAGAATTTATCCCTACTCATTTTGTTACTCAAATTCTGACTTGTAATATTTATTTCTTCTGCAAGTTCTATCTGCGATTTTCCCTTTGCCTCTAATATATCCATAATAACTGTCGTTACTGACATATCAATCAAACCTCATTATGTTTTCACCTCCAATTATACTTGCTATTCCTCATTTTTTCAAGGTCTGGTCGATCCCACTTGTTACATGATAATAACAGTTTATGTGCAATTTTCCATTTTAATCTATGCGTTGCATTTTTCTCCATCTGATACATATAGATTTCCGTTACCTTCTGGAATAGGTCAGCTGGTAATATAGAGCCTTTCATCTGATTGCACTGATAACAACATGATTGCAGATTTTCCACTTCATCAGCTCCCTTTTGATTCAATGGAATTATATGATCTAATGTCATTTCAGAAAATGCTAAATGTTTTCCGCATATAGTACACCTGCCATTTGCGTTATTAATAGATAAATTTCCGCACATCAATGGATATATGACGAGGGGAATAAGTATCTCTAAATTTTGATACTTATCCCCCTCAAACCCAGCATCCTGTAAATACATTTTTTACGGGATAATGATAACCTGTCCTATTCTTAATGACTGATAATTTGCAATGGTATCTTTGTTTTCATCGTAAATGATTCTCCAAAGCCAGCCTTTACTATAAAACTTCTTAGAGATTTTCCATAGTGTATCTCCTTTTTGAACAACATAGGTTCTTACCGTACTATCAATACTATTTTCTGTCTGACCTTGATAAATCTTAATCTGCTGTCCTGCCCGAATTAAATTTGCATCTGCAATAACATCTCTGTTATCCTCATATAACTTCGTCCAAAGAACGCCATTTCCATAATACTCAGCTGCAATTTTCCATAATGTATCTCCGGATTTAATAGTATAAATAAATGGCTCTTCTTCCTTCTGCTGTTCCTGCCCATTACCGGTCAATGCTGAAATTACTTTTTCAACAATGCCTGTATTCTGAGAACTATCCGTACTTGAACCATCCCCAGAACCTGTTGAATCATTATTTGAAGCTTCATTATTTGAAGCTTCACTATTTGTGCCATTTCCATTATTACTATTGTTCTGATCATTGTTTCCAGAATTTCCACTATCCGGTTTACTTCCATCAGTAACATAGAAGTTCTGTGCTGCTCTCATCAGAGTATCATCTGATGTTCTGAATTCCACACCGAGTGTATGTCTTCCAGTGCTGTTAGAACTGGTTAATGTTTGGCTACTGATAGTAATTCTTGTACTGCCGGACACTGCTGTATATTCACTCGGATCCAACAATACTCACTGTCAAAAAAAGCAGTCAGTCTTTGAGCATACTCCACATCCTGTGTACAGTATAATGCTTTAATCCACATATTTCCCCCGTCACTTTCTTCGTACTGCTTATCTTCTGGAAAATTCCCAATTACTTTATTCAAATACAGTACTAACCTGTATAAAATATAGCATAGTCCTCTATCTTTTACAAGTACAACTTGTATTCTTTAATTAAGGATATAGTAACGTAATTGATTTAGAATAATGGTTACAGAATATAAACGACTCATACTCAAAGCAGTTCTCTGCTTATACTGGATCAAGGAAGAAAATGCCAAATCGAATTAAAGACTTAAGAGAAGAAGCTCATATGACACAGGTTCGTTTATCTATTGAACTTGAAGTTTCCC
Organism: bacterium; assembly: GCA_963618065.1. Classification (GTDB taxonomy): domain Bacteria; phylum Bacillota; class Clostridia; order Lachnospirales; family Lachnospiraceae; genus Suilimivivens. The sequence continues at coordinate 25,616 of CAVERH010000032.1, forward strand.
AGGAAACTGTGAGTGCCTACGAAAGTGAAAAACATTACCCAAGTGTTGCGACCCTATTAAAACTTTCTGAAATTTTTCATGCAAGCTGTGATTACATTTTGGGACTTTCCAATGTCAGATGGCCTTATCAGTCTGCGTCCCTCACTCCTGTAGAAGAAAAGCTGCTTGCAGACTGGAATGCTCTAAGCGATCAGAAAAAGGCACTTTTATCAGCCTATTTAGACGGTCTTTCAGCTTCATAAAATCCGGAATCACAAAAAGACACATCCTTCTTTCAATAAAATGGATGTGTCTTTTGTTTGTGGCTCATATTAAGCTTATTTCTTTTTTCACTTCATTGAAAAGCAGCTGACACTTAGCGATTTTCCAGCGCCTGTTCAATATCTTCCCTCATATCAAGCACGGCTGCACGGGAAGCATCTGCAAAGTTCTCTGCACCAAAGCGTGCATATTTTTCCTGCTGGTAAGCGGCAATGATACCACGGGAGGAATTGACAATCGCACCAAGTCCATCTTCGTTAAAGAAATGAACAAGGTCAGCGCCCTTGCCGCCCTGTGCACCGTAACCGGGTACCAGAATATAGCTCTTCGGCATGATTTTACGAAGTGCTTTCCCCATCTCCGGATAAGTGGCACCAACCACGGCTCCGACATAGCTGTAGGTATCGCCCATATGGGTTTCTCCCCATTTTGCCACCTGTTCCCCTACCACTTCATAGAGCGGACGGTTTCCGGCGTCTGCAATCTGACGATCCTGAAATTCTCCACTGCTTGGATTGGAGGTCTTCACCAGTACGAAAATCCCCTTCTTCTCTTCCTTGCAGACCTTGATAAACGGATTGACGCCATCGGATCCAAGATAAGGGTTCACGGTTACGAAATCTTCGTCAAATCCATAATAGGCCTTGCTTCCAACCTGCACCCTGCCAAGATGTCCAACGGCATAGGCTTCTGAGGTGGAACCGATGTCCCCACGCTTGATATCGCCAATAACAATGAGTCCCTTTTCCTTACAGTACTGTACCGTTTTATAGAATGCTGAAAGTCCGGGAAGTCCGAACTGTTCATACATGGCAATCTGCGGTTTCACTGCCGGAACAAGGTCATAGATCGCATCCACAATCGCTTTATTATACTGCCAGATTGCTTCTGCTGCTCCTTCCAGTGTCTCTCCGAATTCTGCAAATGCCTTTTCCTTAATATGCTCAGGAATGAATTTCATCATCGGATCTAAGCCAACCACAATCGGTGCTCCGGTCTTTTTAATCTGTGCCACCAGCTTGTTAATCATCGCTTCTTTCTCCTTTATCATATTGTCTCAAGAAAAATGCCGACGTTTTGTAGTCGGCATTTTCAATTTCCTTTAAAATAATCCACTGGTTCTTTTGTCCTTATAATGATCTAAACAAGGACTTCCTTACAGCTATCCGCAAACTGTTTGATTCTGGATGCATTTACATATTTCTTAACCTGATCTCCACGTACTACAACGAGGGTTGGTGCCTGCATGACACCATATTTAGCTGCCAGCTCCATATTTTCTTCGGCATCAATCAGAAGATAGTTGATCCCTTTCAAGTATTCCTTTGCCAGCTTACAGTTCGGACAGGTTTTCGTAGTAAATAAATAGATGATGCTTTCCGGCTCTTCCACAGTTACAGATGCCTTGGGCTTATCATAATCGGATAAGGTTACCATCGTTACAATCGGCTTCTTTAACGTAGAATGTGCCACATCGTATTCCTTACGGTTCGCATATTCCTGAAGCTTACCATCGTTCCAGTTCTGTACCGGACGATAATACCCGGTAATACGGCTGTATACTTCCGTCACCTTACCGCAGTGAGGACAGATCTTCTGCTCTCCTGCCAGATAACCGTGTTCCTTACAAATGGAATAAGTTGGTGACAAGGTATAATAAGGAAGCTTGTAATTCTCTGCAATCGTACGGATGAGGTCTGCTGCTGCCTTCCAGTCCGGAAGCTTTTCTCCAAGGAATGCATGGAATACCGTTCCGGAAGTATAAAGTGTCTGCAATTCATCCTGAATATCCAGTGCGTCAAATATATCGGTTGTATAATCGACCGGCAGATGGGAAGAATTCGTATAATACGGGGTATCTCCCGGCTTTCCTGCGGTCTTGATGGCAGGCCATCTCTTACGGTCATGCTTTGCAAGACGATAGGTGGTGCTTTCTGCCGGAGTTGCCTCCAGGTTATACAGATCTCCGTACTGCTCCTGATAATCGGAGAGACGGTTTCTCATATGATTTAAAACTTCCTTCGTAAATTCCTGTGTCCGCTTATCGGTCATGTCCGCACGAAGCCAGTTGGCATTTAAACCAACCTCATTCATACCGATCAGGCCAATCGTGGAAAAGTGATTCTCGAAGGTTCCCAGATATCGTTTCGTATATGGATACAGTCCTTCATTCAAAAGCTTCGTGATGACTTCTCTCTTGATCTTTAAAGATCTTGCCGCAATATCCATCATCTTATTGAGACGCTTGTAAAAATCGTCCTTCGTTGCGGAAAGATAAGCGATTCGCGGCATATTAATGGTTACCACACCGACAGAGCCTGTACTTTCACCGGATCCGAAGAAGCCGCCGGTCTTCTTACGAAGCTCTCTTAAATCCAGACGCAGTCTGCAGCACATGGAACGTACATCACTTGGCTCCATGTCGGAATTAATATAATTGGAAAAATACGGTGTGCCGTATTTGGATGTCATTTCAAATAATAACCGGTTGTTCTCGGTATCGGACCAGTCAAAATCCCTGGTAATGGAATAGGTGGGAATCGGATACTGGAAGCCTCTGCCATTGGCATCTCCTTCAATCATTGTCTCGATAAAGGCCTTGTTAATCATATCCATTTCCTTCTTGCAGTCCTTGTAGCAGAAGTCCATCTCCTTACCGCCAACAATTGCGGGCAGCTCTGCAAGATCGGACGGAACCGTCCAGTCCAGCGTAATGTTACTGAACGGAGCCTGCGTTCCCCAGCGGCTCGGTGTATTTACACCATAAATAAATGCTTCAATACACTTCTTTACTTCTTTATAGGAAAGATTGTCTACCTTGACAAACGGAGCAAGATAGGTGTCAAAGGAAGAAAATGCCTGTGCTCCGGCCCATTCATTCTGCATAATTCCAAGGAAATTTACCATCTGGTTGCAGAGCACGGAAAGGTGCGCTGCGGGTGCGGAAGTAATCTTTCCTGTAATACCGCCCAAGCCTTCTGTAATGAGCTGTTTTAAGGACCAGCCGGCACAATATCCGGTAAGCATGGACAGGTCATGAATGTGAATGTCCGCATTACGATGTGCATCCGCAATCTCCTGATCATAAATTTCAGACAGCCAGTAATTCGCTGTAACAGCTCCGGAATTGCTTAAAATCAGTCCTCCTACGGAATAGGTCACTGTTGAGTTTTCCTTCACACGCCAGTCTTCAATCTTCACATAACTATTTACTACATCTTTGTAATCCAGAATGGTCGAAGTCATGGTACGCATCTTTTCACGCTGTTTCCGGTAAAGAATGAATGCCTTGGCGGCCTCTGCATAGCCTGCCTGCTCCAAAACCTTCTCCACGCTGTCCTGTATATCCTCAACATGGATACCGTCATCCTTCACCTTGCCCTGAAAATCTGCGGTAACACGAAGTGCAAGAAGATCTACCACATCATTATTATACTGCACATCAGTAGCATTAAATGCCTTCATGATGGCATCACTGATCTTTGTCAATGTGAAATCTGTAACTTCGCCTTCTCTTTTGATTACCTGAAACACTGTAAGTCCCCCTTTTTTTAAAAAACATGAGGCTCATCATCAAGCCTCATTGATTTAAAGTTTAACATTGCCCTAAAGGAAAGTCAATATAAAAGCACAAGATATTGTGTTTACATAACAACATAAACATAAATCTTGTGCTGATTATACAATAATATTTTTTATTTTTATCTAATCTGACCATTGACTATCCGGTCACTATCGTGTTTTGAGGAAAAGATATTCTCTCTGTGCCGTTTCATCATCCGGGTAAGATTTCAGGTAGCTTTCCATTAAAACAGATGCCTTTTTATATTCATGGAGATGCTCATAGGCAATGATTTCATTCATTTTAAGGGTCTGCATCATTCCGTTATTCTCTATCTGCATCGCTGTCTGGAAGGCCTGCAGTGCCCCTTCATTGTCCTCCATGTTAAGTTTACATAATCCAAGCTGGTTCCAGACCTGTGCCGCATCGGGATTATTTTCGAGATACGTGTTATAGACGCTGATGGCATAGTTATTGTCCCCCAGTGTTTCATAGGTCTTTCCAAGGAATAAAACAGCCTCGTATCCCTTCTCGTCCCGTGCCTTTTCCAGATAAGTACGGGCATTTTCATAGTCCTCGAGATAGTAACTGATTCTGCCCTTTTCGTAATTGGTCATCTTCTTCGTGTCATTCTCCATGGCGGTCTGAAGATAGGCTGTTCCGATCTCCTTATAACCATGCTCATTCAGAATGCAGTAAATATCAATGATCCGGTCATAATCCGAAGGATCGGCTGCTATCGCCGCATCAAAGCTCTGCTGTGCTTCTTCGATCTCATCTTTCTCTGTATATGCTGCGCCACGGAAATAAAGCGCATCCTTCTCGTCCTTCTTCATGGCGATGATCGCATCATATACCGCTATGGCATCATCATAGTCTCCCTGTTTATAATAAGCCGTTGCCAGATAGTAGTTGATGTCATAGTCCATATTCTCAATCAGTCCATTGCTGTGATTAAGAGAGGCAAGAAATGCTTCCACTGCTTCCGGGTACATGGTCTTCCCTAAATAGGCAATTCCCTCTCCCCGATACAGAAGCCGTTCATTCTCACCTGCTTCCTTTGCTGCTTCAAAGCAGGTAAGTGCCGTATCATAATCCAATGACTTGATGGCTTCCATTCCTGCCGTTATATTTTCAGTTTTTGCCGCTCCGCAGCCGGTAAGTGCCAAAAGCAGTATCGAGGCTGCCAGTAACGGATACATTCGTTTCTTTAACATGACTTGCGAAGTCCCTTCGGATAGTGATTTTTAAGGCTTCCACCTGCTGCTTTACCAAAGCCCAGACTGTAGCCTTCCACGGTAACAAGGCACCAGCCCTTCCGGTTTTCTGCCGGGAACGTATAGCCTTCTATATATTTTATCGCATCTTGCACCGACAAATCAATGGTATCTTTGACATCTTTGCTCTTTAAGGAAAGGGCCAGCGCATGGGACGGTTCAAAACGATCCTTTTTGCAGGTTCCAAGATGCAGCCCCGGACGCAGTACCCTAAGACCGTGCAGCTCCGGTGTTCCTTCCGGGACAAGATACAACTGATCCCCAAAGGTAAGATAGAAAGCGTTCTCCTTGCCTTCCCGCCAGGATGGGTTAAGTGTCCGTGCTTCAAACTGTTCAAATGCAGCAATGGCTTCGGTCATCTGGTTTGACGCGGACTGGCTTTTCTTATCTTTTCCTTTTTTTGATTTCTTGCATTCTTTGTCCTGCATACCGGAAACTTCCTGCATGACAGAAAGAGTTCCTTCTTTTTGCAGAAGTGCCGCAAAGTGGCCTTCCCCATTTACCTTATGCGGCCATAGACGGACGGTCTTAGGAAGTTCTTTGCCAAGTCTCTCATCGAAATTAAGACCTGGTTCCATACCTCCGACAAGTGGAACCGGAAGCAGCTTCATATCCGGATGCTTTGCAAGAAAATGTGCGATCATTTCTTCGTCCTCTTCCGGTGCAAAGGTACAGGTCGAATAAACCAGAATTCCGCCACTCATCAGCATAATATAGGCACACTCTAAAATCTCTTCCTGGCGCTGTGCACACAGCTTTACATTCTCTAAGGACCACTGTTCTACCGCCTCTTCGTTCTTACGGAACATTCCTTCTCCTGAACAGGGCGCATCCACCAGAATCCGGTGAAAGTAAGATGGAAAGCGATCTGCCAGCACCTTGGGATCGTGGTTTAAAACAATATCATTCACAATTCCCATGCGCTCGATATTCTCGGACAGAATCCTTGCCCTTACCGGATGAATTTCATTGCTGAACAGAATTCCTCTTCCCGCCATGGCTGCTGCCATCTGGGTACTCTTCCCTCCCGGGGCTGCACACAGGTCAAGAATCCGCTCTCCGAAGAACCGGAGGTCTGCAAGGTTCTTTTTCTCCCCTTGTCCCTCTATGTTATTTCCGGGTTCGGTCTTCTCATTATCTACGAAGTTTACAAAATCAGGTTCTGCCCTCTTGCAGATTGCCGCCGGTGCCATCGCACTGGCTTCCTGAATATAATACACACCTGCTTCATGAAAAGGATGCTTTCCCGGCTGCAGGGAATCTTCATAGTAAAAACCATTCTCTTCCCAGGCAACCTGCTCCTTTAATGGCTCTCTTTCTTTATATACCGAAGTCTGATCATACTGCTCCTTCGTTCCTTTTAACGAATTGATCCGCAGGGAATGTGCATGATCATTTCCATAGCATGCCGCAAAATCCTCGTATTCTTCTTTCAGCAGCTCTTTCATTCGGTTCGTAAATTGTTCAGGAAGCATTTATCATTACCTCTGTTTCATATCTTTTTGCAGCCATTCTACCTGTTACTTATTTTTCAAGTATCATAGCAGACTTAGAATGATTCTTTGGAATATTTTGGTTCTGCATGAAAACAGCTATCCGGATCACACCCCCCGGATAACTATTATTCT
>CAVERH010000033.1:0-32000 GCA_963618065.1 bacterium
TGCTTCTTATATACGAATGGGAAAAGGCGAGAAAAGATATAGAAAGAAAAAAGACGCAGCTTGAATTAAATAAATTGTATTATGATGCTTATGAGAACTTGATCATATCTATGCGGGAGAGACAGCATGACTTTAAAAACCACCTTAATGCAATTGAAGGGATGCTGTATTCCATTGATAATTATGAGGAACTTGTGAAGCAACAGAGCAAATATTTAAAGGAGATAACAGGAAATGTTGAGAACAAACGTTTGCTGACGATGATTGAAAATCCATTGATAGCCGGATTCCTGAATTATAAGATATCTAAGGCCTTAGGAATGGGCATAAAAGTAGAGTATAACTGTACATTGAAAAAGGGAAAAATCAAAATACTTGAATTTGAAGTTGTAGAGATGATGGGCATACTTTTAGATAATGCATTTGAGGCTGTTATGCAGGAAGATACTGAACAATTTGTGGAGATTGAATTATATACAGTAGATGATCAAATGATATTTTCTGTGATAAATCCATATAATGAAAATAAAAAAGAAAACATAGCTCAATTTTTTGATATTGGTTATAGTAGTAAAGGTGATAATCGTGGTATAGGTTTATCTAAATTGAAGCGTATTGTTTCGAAAAATAATGGTGAAATAAGAGTTATGGAACTGAACGATAGTGTAGGACGAAAACTAAAAATGGAAATCTGCCTTAATATATAAAGTTCGGATAAGAAACTTCTTATCCGAACTTTGGCTTAGTCTTCGGTAGGATATTCGGGTTCGCCAAAAAAGATCAAACTGATTTCGCTCCATGAAATACCTCCCCAAAAAGATAAGCATAAAGTGCAGAGAGCGAATCCAAGCTGTTTAAGTTTTGTTTTGTTCATAACTTTTCACCTCCTTATAAACTTTTGTAATAGCTAATTGAATGGCATGAATAATAACCATCCAAAAACTTGCCAGTAAATAAGGGCATTCCGGAAACAGGAACAATAGAATTGCAACGATCAGGACAACCTGAAAAGAGGCAATGCGGTTCCGGTGGATGCCTTTTTCATCCAGTTTTACCTCACGATGAGAGAGGAGAGGACCGAGCACATATTCAATAATTGCACATGGAATCATGAGCCCGATCCGCACAATAGGTGTTAACGGTGCTGCAACCGGCAGGATCATGACAGTGGGAACAAATACAAGCACTGTCAGCAGCAGACATGTCCAATAGCTTTTAGTGTGAATTCCTCCGTTTTTACCTCTTAGTAAGCAAAATGGAATCAGTGCACATAAAAAATATGGAAAGAAACCAAAATAATAAAATATTCCTGCTAAGAGAATTAATTTACTGAGATCATAAAGAAGCGCCGTGATGACATAGCGTATTACTTTTAATTCATATTCTGTAAAGTCATAAGTACTTCTGATTTTATTCATCAGCGCATCCATAAGTTATATCTCCTTTTCCATATCATAATTCCGGGTAAATAAAAGAAGCTAAAAACAGACCGAATCGTGAATAATCGGGATAGTAAAAGGGCAATTGGGAAAAGGAAAACAAAAAACCGAAAAGAAAGAAAATTTGTTCCCGTAAAAGTTGTATTTAAGAGAATGAAAATGCTAAATGGTATGGAATAGGAGTCAAAATCGGAAAAGATATTTGCGTAATGCTTAAACTGTGCTAAAATTGGAACAAAATAACATCTTTAGTAAGAATAATGTTGATAAATGGAAATAATTAACATTTTTGTCTCTAAAAAAGAATGTTCAGGAGAATCAGAATAGCGAAAATGACCGGTATAGATAAAAAATTTTCGTGAAGTTATCTGTTTTTCCAAAGAAAAAAGTAATACAATACCTTTGGCCTATTTTTACTTATGATAAATAATGAGGTGGAATGACGAATGAAGAAAATAAATGAAGAGCTTTTCATAGCCATTCTCGATGATGATCCCGATTTTGCACATGTTTTATCAAGGATGATTAAAAAGATTCTGAGTACCGGAAAACTACAGGCACATATTCATGTTTTCAGGACAACAGCAGAGGCAGATATTTCACCGTTGACATTTGATTTGCTGTTTCTGGATGTGGAGCTGGGAGATGAGAATGGGATTCAGTGGGTGAAAAAGTGGAGACGGACACGGAAGTTTCAGGATATTATTGTTACTTCGTCCTATGATCATTATATGATTGACAGTATGGAAACCCGGCCGTTTGCTTATATAAGGAAAGCACATCTTGAACAGGATTTACGGAAGGCAATGAAAAGATATTGGCGCGAAAGCGGTGAAGAGCCTATTTATGTCATTGTGAAGGATGGTAAGAAGGAAATTCTGGTGGATCCGTATCACATTGATTATCTGCAGGCGAATGGTCATTACATTGATATTATTATGGATAATGATGAACCGATAGTGGTAAGGAATCAGATTAATGAACTGCAGCATATTCTGGATAAATATGGTTTTGTCCGGATACAGGTCAGTTATCTTGTCAACGTGAAATTTATAGAACGGGTTGATGGCAAAAATGTATATTTACGTAATGGAATAAAGAAATCAATAAGCCCGCACTTTGACAAAATCATTCGGAAAAAGCTGCGGAGTTACATGGAAACCGATGGAGAAGACATAAATGGAATTATTTGCTAATGTGTGTGAATCGGTATTATGGATTATATTTTTAAAAATATTCTGCCCACCAAGGTATGATAAGAAAAAGGATATTTCAGGAGGTATTGCTGCAGCATTTCTGCTTGTGGCAAGTATCAGTCTTTCAGACCGGTTTGTATTATTTTCGCAATATACAGTTCTTATAGATTTGCTGATTACCTTCGTGTATGCCATGCTTTTTCTCCAAAGCAGGTGGTACTGGAAGGTGTTTTTAATAGGAATTTACATTGTTGCGCTGCTTGGCACCAGTGTGCTTGCCATGGGATTTTTTGTTAATGTGCTGAAGGCAGATGCTGTGAAGCTGGTGTCCGGTGATGATCCTCTCCGGGTTGCAATGATTATGGCAGCAAAGCTGCTGCTTGCTGCTGTTGTGGCAGTATCGGCTGTTTTTAAAGACCGGATTATGCTGCTGCAGAAAATGGGAGTATGGATACTTGCAATTCCCTGTCTGACTATATCACTGGGTGTTCTCTTATTTAAAATAATTGTTGAATTTTATAAGCAGACTTCGGATATTGTATGGATTATCTGGCTGCTGTTGCTGATCTGTGCGCTGTGCATGATGAGCTTTTGGCTTGCATATGGAGCTTATCAGGGAAAACAACAGAAGAAAAGGAGCGAGTTTTTGCGGAAACAGATGAATGCCCAGCAGCAGACCTATAAACAGCAGTATGAAAATATACGGAAGGTCCGTAAGACACAGCATGATATGAAGCATCGGCTGGTAGTTCTGGAACAGCTGCTGATAGAGAGGGATTATGAAAGGGCACAGAGCTACACAAAAGAATTTCTCAGGGAATTAGATGATGTGAAAGAATTTAAGTACGGGGATAGTGCACTCAGCACATTGCTTTTAATCAAAGAGGAGACAGCAAGGGAACGTGGCGTGCGAATGGAAATCAATGCGGATGCCATTAATACGACACGGGTTCCGGAAATGGATCTGACCATGATCCTTGGTAATCTGCTGGATAATGCGATTGAAGCGGCTGAGAAAGTTGAAGATTGTCCGGAAATATATGTACTTATAAAAACGAAGGGCATGTTGTATATCAGTGTTAAAAACAGAGTAAAGGATACGAGAATAATTAAAGTGGGACACCCGGATTATACAACCAAGGAAAATGAATTGCTTCATGGATTTGGAATCGCCTGCATACGGGAACTGGTTGACAGGAACGGTGGACGGTTTGATATGAAGGCTTCAGATGGTTGGTTCAGAACAGAAATTTTCTTTTGATCCGTTGTCAAGACAAAAAAATGACAAAAAACAGGCAAAAGCTGACATTACCCTATTCAAATGACAAAATTGTGTTTACAATGAAAAAGAAGGAGGGGGAAAGCAGACGTGTCGGAATTTCTAGCAAAAAGAATTACGATGATATTTATCCGTAAGTTTCAAATAAAAGAAGAGGATTGGGATTTGTACTACCTCGGTATCGAGGTAATTGTAACTACGGCACTTACCGGAATAATGATTATGCTGCTTGGATTCGGATTACGGAATTTTTTTGGAGCTATTGTGTTTTTACTGTGTTTTATAAGCATTCGGAGTTATAGCGGAGGATATCATGCTAAAACCCGATTGCAGTGTTTCTTTGTTTCAGTGTTATGCTACCTGCTTTCATTTGCAATGATGAAAGGACTGTTGTGTTTACCGGAGGCAGTACAGAATGTTCTTATTGCAATCGGAGTTGCAACAACGGTTGTACATTTTGCAAAACTTGCACCGGTGGAAAACCCGAATAAAAGAATCCATGAGGAAATGAAGGAAAGAAATCGAGTCATGTCCTTTTTTATGCTTATATGCTGGTATTTGGTCTGTTCTATGTTTGTGTTTGCCGGAAAATATGAGCTGTCAACGCAGATATGGGCAACAATAGTGATTATTGCTTTACTTCTCTGTGGAAAAAGGAGGAAAAAGAGATGAATAAGCTTAAAGCAACCTTGTCAAGACTTGTTATGGCGGCTGTCTGGGGAGTAGCAATCACTACGTTAACCTCTACATCCCGTTTCTTGACATATCAGCCCAAAGGCGAAGAAGAATTAATGCGTAAATATCTTTAATTGTGTACATATGCGGTGCAAAAGGGGATAAATTGTACATAATATGATATGCAAAAGCCTCCGGCAGGACAACCTGTCCGGAGGTTTTTGTTGCCATGCATATGAGAAAATGATCCAGTGGATCATTTTTGAGTCTACATTAGGTAGTTGTTGTGAAATGGTACGAGATTTGGTATGATACTGTTCAGAGTGATATATCCATATTGTTTAGGGGAAAATGCGATGAATCGTCTGAAATGGGATAAACAAAAACAGGAAAACTTGTGCATCATTTTATATTTTATGGTGGCAGCAGTGGCAATTCTGCTGCTGGCAACGCGATCATCATTCCTTTATCCCTGCAATAACTGGGATGATGCAAACAGTTATTTTTCCGTTGGTAAGGCGATTTTTAACGGAAAACTTCCCTATCGTGAGGTGTTCGATCAGAAAGGAATTCTTCTTTATTTCTTATATGGTCTGTGTTATCTCCTTTCCCATACCACGTTTGCCGGAGTTTTCGTGATGGAATGTATTCTGGCATTCTTTGATCTGTTGGGAATGTATCGGATTTTACTTCTTTATATGAAAAGAAATACCGCACTTATTCTGACACCGCTTCCGCTTGCTATGGTGTTTGCTTCGTATAGCTTTTACTGGGGCGGAGCTGCAGAAGAAATTTGCCTGCCGTTTTTAGTGTGGGGGCTGTATCTGGGATTGCGTTATTTTAAGACGGAGTACCCGCAGAAAGCAATGGACAGCCGGGCCTTGCTGATTGCCGGTGTTCTGGCTGGTGTGATTGCAAATATTAAATTTACGGTGTTGGGATTTTTCTTTGCATGGATGATGTGGGTGGCATTTTCCTGTCTGATCCGGAAGGACGTGAAACGTGCCTTTGTGTCCTGCGGCTGGTTTCTGCTTGGCATGGCGATCCCGTTTGTGCCGGGGCTTATTTATTTTGGAATTCATGGTGCGTTATATGACTGGTATTGGGGATATGTTTATATTAATGTATTCCTGTACAGTAATCTGGATGGCGCAGGCCCGTCGATCGGAGAGAGAAGCTATACGCTTGCGAAAATTCTGTACTGGCTGATCCGGGTGAATTTCCTATATTATATTGCAATTATTCCAGGACTGTTTGCAATGCTTCTGGAAAAGAAACAGAAGTGGATGACACGTTTGTTTGTACCGGTGCTTTTTGGATTTCTGTTCCTTGGAATTTACATCGGAGGCTCTGAGCTTCCTTATTATGCACTGCCGCTTGGCGTATTTACGGTCTGTGGATTTATTCTGCTTGGAAAGCTGGCAGAGTGGGCGATGCAGAAGTTACAGAAAGCTTCCTGTTTATCTGCTGCGAAGTGGCTGCAGGGGATTTTTATGGTGGCTGCGATTGGGGCAAGCGTGCTGATCGTATATCTGAATTCCATTAATATTCCTTATATGAAGATGAAATGGGAAGATCTGTTTCTGTATCATTTTAAAGAGATCGTCGAACAGTCGGAGAATCCAACCCTGTTAAATATCGGATGTCTGGATGCGGGATTGTATACGGTGTGTGATATCGTGCCGACGTGCCAGTGGTTCCAGACGCAGACCATTAATTCGGATGTGGTATATCAGGAGCAGGAGAGGTATATCCGGGAGGGACAGACGGAATATGTCCTTGCCAGGGACAACTACCCGGAGGTAATCTGGGAGCAGTATGATCTGGTGGCCGAAGAGGAATTCGATGATGGAAATTATGTAAGTACCTACTATCTTTTTCATAGAAAATAGTTACTGGAATTTTAAAATAGACGCATGAGGGGATAGAATCGTGAAGTTGAAAGAGAAAAAGACCTTATTCATACAGGCAGGAAAAAGTCTTTTTACATCCTGGGCATTGATGAAAGCGGCGCAAATGGAGCCGGGAAATATATTTACGCTGATTTTCTTCCTGCTGGCATTCTTCTTTTACCGGGAGGTTTATAGGAAAATGGCGGACTCACAGAAGGCAGACCGCAGAATGAAGGTGGTATCGGCAGTTTTGGCAGTGATTTACACATTGTGTTATATGCTGCTGGATGCGCCACATTATATTGAAGGGTTAACCAATCGGATGTTTCAGCTTGGTATTCTTGCAGCAACTGCAATTGGTTTCTGGTCCCTGTTTGACGCATTACTGAAATTCCTGTTCCTTTGGGTTACAGAGAAAGAGAAGATGAAGGATCTGTTCTGCGAAAAGGAACCGGGCAAAAGCCGGAATCCTTTTGCGACGCATCCACTGGCAGCGACGTTCCTTGTCTGCCTGCTGGGATGGCTTCCTTATTTCCTGTACCAGTTTCCCGGAATTATGACGCCGGACAGCATTAATCAGCTTGAGCAGGTGCTGGGCGTGGTTTCCTACAGTAATCATCATCCATGGGTACATACGCTGCTGATCAAGGTCTTTTATTCCATTGGCTTTGCGATAACGGGAAATATGGTATCAGCAATGGGCTTTTATACCTTTGCACAGATGTGCATCATGGCATTCAGCGTTGGCTATTTTGTTTCATCCATGCGGTTCCTGCATTTAAAGGCAGGATGGTGTACCGCGATGGTACTGGTATTTGCAATTCTGCCATACCATGCTGTTTATGCAGTTACGGTCTGGAAGGATATTCTGTTTGCGGCAGCCGTGCTGGTCTTTATTACATCCCTGTTACGGCTCCGGAATGAAGGAAAATGGCAGCATGCCGTATTGTTTGCATTAAGTGGAGCAATGATGTGCCTGTTCCGCTCCAACGGCTGGTATGCATTCTTAGTATGTATTCCTTTTTTCATTGCTTCTTTCTGGAAAAAGCAACGGAAAGTAGTCGGACTTTTGGCTGTTTCCCTGCTTATAGCAGTTGTGGTGAAGTATCCGGTGATGAATGGATGTCAGGTGACGCCGCCGGATTTCGTAGAATCGTTGTGCATTCCGATTCAGCAGGTTTCGTATGTTCTTGCCAATGACAGGGAACTGTCTCCGGAACAACTGGAAATGATTGATGCGGTGATTGACCGTAACCATGTAAAGAATCTGTATAACCCGGAATTTGCAGATAATATGAAGGAGCTTGTCCGGGCCGGGCAGCCGGAATATCTGGAAGCACATAAAAAAGATTTTTTCAAGCTGTGGCTCGATCTGCTGATCCGATATCCGGGCGATTATCTGGAGGCTTATATCCAGCAGACAAACGGATACTGGTATCCGGATTCCTATTATCCGGTGGCTGATGCGGAAGGCGTCAGTGCAACGGAACTGGGCGTTTCCCATACACCGCTGATCCGGGGGCCTCTGGTTGTGAAGGGCAAAGAAATTGCCGTGAAGCTTGGAAGCATGGTGCCGGTATATGGCACGTTATGGAGCATGGGAGTTGCTTTCTGGATCTTATTGCTGATGATCGGATGCGTACTGGTACGCCGGGAAGAGGGGAAGCTTCTTTATGCACTTCCGTGTCTGTTATTATGGGGAACGGTCATGATTGCCACGCCGGTAGCAACAGAGTTCCGGTATGTTTATTTCCTGATGCTGTGCATGCCATTCTATTTGTGCATGATGGTATTGGAGGAAGCTCCGCAAAGCTGTGTAGACGCTCCCCCAGAAATATGATATAATGAGCGCAAAAGAAAAACAAGCGACTCCGAAGCATGTATATTGGTTAGCCAATCTGTACAATCCGGCAGCTTATGAATGGGCATGACTGAACTGTTACATTTGTTTTTCACGGTTTGCTATAAAAGAAAGGCGGTTAATCTGGAATGAAGAAAGCCCTGATTATTGGTGCGGGACCTGCAGGTCTTACTGCAGCGTATGAATTGCTTACGAAATCAAAGGATATCGAGGTAATTGTATTTGAAGAAAGCGACTGCTTTGGAGGTATTTCAAAGACAGTTAATTATAAAGGAAACCGTATGGATATGGGAGGACATCGTTTCTTCTCTAAAATTCCGGAGGTAAATGCCTGGTGGGATCATATGCTTCCGATGCAGGGACATCCGACATACGATGATATTATTCTGAATCGTCCCATGCCGTTGACCAAGGGAGGACCGGATCCGGAGAAGGAAGACCGTGTCATGCTGACAAGACACCGTGTTTCCCGTATTTTATTTGATACGAAGTTTTATGACTATCCGATTTCCTTAAAACCGGAAACCTTTAAGAACTTTGGTCTGCTTACCACCTTAAAGGTAGGATTCAGTTATCTGGGATCCATGTTCCATAAGCTTCCGGAAACGAATCTGGAGAACTTTTATATCAATCGTTTTGGACGTAAGCTGTACTCCATGTTCTTTGAATATTATACCGAGAATCTCTGGGGCAGACATCCCAGCGAAATTGATGCTTCCTGGGGCGCACAGCGTGTCAAGGGATTGTCGATTGTAGCCATTTTAAAGGATGTCTTTGGTAAGATCTTCAAGAAAAAGAATCGTAAAGTGGAGACTTCCCTGATTGAGGAATTTAAGTATCCCAAGCTCGGTCCCGGGCAGTTGTGGGATGTGACCGCAGCAGAGGTGGAGAAGCTTGGAGGTACGATCATTAAGAATGCCAAGGTTACTAAGATCCATAAGAATGCAGAGAACAAGCTTATCGGAGTAACCTATGTGAAGGATGGTGCAGAGACACAGGTGGATGGTGATTATGTGATTTCCTCCATGCCGGTGAAGGATCTGGTTGGCGGTATGAACGATGTGCCTGCAGATGAAGCTAGAATTGCAGCAGGACTTCCGTATCGTGATTATATGACACTGGGTGTTCTGGTTCCGAAGATTAATCTGGTAAATAAAACCCATATCAAGACCGTGAATAACATTGTTCCGGACTGCTGGGTTTATGTACAGGATCGTAATGTAAAGCTGGGGCGTTTCCAGATTTACAATAACTGGTCTCCTTATATGATCAAGGATCTTGAGCATACGGTATGGATCGGCCTTGAGTACTTTGTCAACGAAGGCGATGAATACTGGAACATGACCGAGGAAGAGTTTGCGAAGATCGGTGTCAGTGAAATGATTAAGCTTGGCTTGATTGACAGCCCGGATGTGGTACTGGATGTTCATATGGAGAAGGTAAAGAAAGCTTATCCGGCCTACTTTGATACCTATGATGAGATGGACAAGCTGGTTGATTACTTAAGCTCGATTGAGAATCTGTACTGTGTTGGACGTAACGGACAGCACCGTTATAACAATATTGACCACTCTATGGTTACTTCCTTTGAAGCGGTTAAGAATATTTTAACCGGAAGCAAAGACAAGAAGAACATCTGGAGTGTTAATACCGAACAGGAATATCATGAGACTTCCAATGAAGAAGGAAATGAAGCTGAGGTTGATTAATAAAGAATAAAGATATCCCCGATAAATCAAAGCGTTTATCGGGGACATTTTTATGCGTTTGTTTTGTGAAAAAACTCTTCAAATATTAATTTCTGTCTTTATTTGCGGAACAGGGACTGTCTTGCTCCATGATTGGCTTCTCTGTGATGCAGTGTATCATCCACGGTATCCATACGAAGACCGGCATCGATGAAGTCACAGTATTTGCAGAAGGTATAATCTGCACGGCTTGTCCGGATATCCTTACGAAGCTTCTGGTACTGTGGAGAATTCCAGGCTTCCTTTAACGGTGTCTTCGTAAGGTCGGCTAAAGTGGTTGATTCAAAATTATCACAACAACAGATTCCCATACGACCGTCCGGGAAGATAAACATATCGGTGTAAGGCATCAGACAGGTTTCTTTAATGATTTTGATGTCATTTGTCTTGTTCGGAGCGCTTCCTGCACGGTTACTTAAAACTGCATCCATGTATCGCATCTGGATCAGAAGTTCGACATCCTTGAATTCCTCCGGATGGGACTTTGCATATTCGTAAATTTCCTTCACATTATCATGCAGCTTCATGTCTCGACAGTAATTGTTGATAATGAGCTGATTGACATAGGGGATGATTTCCTTAACCTTGTCAACGGTAAGAAGCAGACCGTTACTGGAAAGGAAGATGAAGCTGTGAGGAAGCTTCTCTCTGCAATATTTATGAAATTCTACAATTCTGGTATCCAGAAATGGCTCGTTATTACCATAAAGTGTCAGGTGACCGGTGTATCCCCAGTCGGCAAGCTGGTCAATAATACTGTAAAATAAAGAATCTTCCATACGCTTGTATGGACGCTTCTCTGCATTTTTGTTGGCAGTACAGAAGGAACAGGTGCTGTTACAGCGGTTGATGGTCTCTAAGTTAACCACAAGCGGCATCGGCGGTTCTTCTGTGGACAGGAAATAATCGATATATTCCTGCTGTAATTTATTTCTGGTGGAACGCTGTAGCTTTAAATAGCTGTCGGAAGAAAGGTTGGGAAAATATTTTTGAAGATTCCAACCAATGACCCCACCAAAATTATGATATTTTACTGACATGTCAAATCTCCTCTTTGGATCTTTTTTAAATTGGTTCTGAATAGTTATATCCTAACATTGATTTTATGGGGCGTCAAGTTAATAGCGTTGCAATAAGAGCCTGAGTCGTGCTAAAATAGACTGATATATTGCGGAGGAAAAGACAATGACTTCTTTTTTGGAAAAACATCGGAAAGGGATTTTTACAGGTACGGTCCTGATTTCCTTTTTGACGATACTCATCTATAATTTTCTGACCCCTCACTATACGGATGATTATGCGTATACGTTAGAGGTGCGGGAGGCGCAATCCCTGTGGGATCTCGTGAAGCAGCAGTACGTGGAATACATGTATCATAACTGCAGAGTGATCGGACAGTTTAATCTGCGTGTGTTTCTGTCCATGGATAAATGGGTGTTTAATATTGTAAACAGTGTGATGTTTGTGGCCCTTGTCCTGCTGATTTATGCTTGCGTAAAGCGCAAGAAGAAGCATGATATTTTTGTCCTGCTGTTAAGCCTTGCTTTTGTATGGAGATATTCGGTACGGTTTGGAGAAACCATGCTCTGGCTGTGCGGTTCCTGTAATTATTTATGGGGAAGCGTTATCATGGTTGGATTTCTCGTATGGTACCGGCATCAACTGGAGCGGACCGGAAATGAGATGAAGCACCCGGTACTTACGGCGATTCTTGGCTTTGTATTCGGACTTGCGGCCGGATGGTGTAATGAAAATACTTCTGGCGGTGTTTTTCTGGCGTGGCTTTTCTTTACCTGGATTTATCTGATGAACTGGAACGCAGATTCGGTGAAAGACAGCAGCGGGGAATCCTGGCTGATGCGGATCAAAACAAGAGTACAGGCGTATATGATTACTTCGGGGGCCGGAGTGGCCTGTGGACTTCTGGCAATGGTGCTGTGTCCGGGAATCCGGAGCCGTGTGGATGATACGGATGAAACGTTTACCGGGCTTGCCAAATTGCTTTCCCGTTTTTATAAAATTACGGTATCCATTGAGGAATTGTTTGCGGAAGTATTGATTCTTTTATTGATTGCGATAGTGATTCTGGTATTACAAAAGAAGTGGAAGGACTGGAAAGCGGTTGCATCGAATGAGTCGGTCGTTTTTCTGCTGGTGGCACTGGCAACCTGTTATGCATTAATTGTGATTCCGCCTCCGACGCCAAGAGCCTATTATGGAGTGGGAGTATTCCTTTTTATTGCCTGCATTCAGGCAATTCAGGACTGCAATAAAAAGGAATTCACGGTGGCGTTACTGCGTTATGGACTGGTGGCGGTATTGTGTTTATGGCTGATTTTTACCTATTTTAATAATATGATTAACCTGTGGCGTATCAACCGTGAGAATAACGAGCGTATTGAACTGATTGTCAATGCCAGTAAGGACAATGGGGGAAGCGGCAGTGTGGTGGTTCCAGAGTTTCGTGAGGAGTTTCAGAATCCTTACAGTACGGCGCATGACTCGGATATGACGGATGATCCGGACTTCTGGATCAACCGGTTTTATGAGTCCTATTATCATGTGGACTCGGTAACCGCCATTCCCCGTGACGAATGGGACGAGTTATATGGAGAGAAGGAAGAATGATCATACTGAAAATCACTGGTCTGTTATTCTGGCTGTTGGTAATCCCTGTGGGATTGGGACTTTTGTTCCGAAAGGCGCCTAAAAGGGAGCAACTGCCGGAGAAACTGCAGACAACAGGTGTGACGTTATTAATTGGATATCTTTTACTGTTTGCTCTTTTGGAGATCGTTGGAATTCCGGTGATGCTGTTTTCGGTTTATCATGGCTATTCCAGAATGGTGATTCTTTATGGTGTTTTGCTGGTCTTAGGAGCGGGAACCGGTTATGGGTTCTGGATATACAGAAAGAAAAAAGCACGGAAACGATCCGGGGCTGTGGAAGAAACGAACCGTTTCCAGTGGCTCCAAAGGGAACCTTATGATACCGGGGAGGGAAGAATTCTTCTTGCTCTGTTCCTGCTGCTTGTCGGATTCCAGCTTTACATGGCATTTACGAGGGCTTCGTTTGACGGAGATGATGCCTATTATGTGGTACAGGCTCTGACCGCACAGCAGACGGATACTCTGTACCGGATTGATCCGAACCGTGGGGTGAGTGTGCCTCTTGACGCCCGTCATGCATTGGCTCTGTTTCCGATCTGGGAGGCATTTGTCGGAACCATGTGCGGTATTCATGCGACGATCATGGCGCATAGTGTGGTTCCTTTGCTTCTGATTCCGTTAACGTATCTGATTTATTATGAAATCGGGCGTGAATTATTCTGGAATAACAAGCGTCTGCTTCCGATGTTCCTTACATTGATGGCGCTCTGGCAGATGTTTGGAAATGTGTCCATTTATACGACAGAGACCTTTTTCCTGACGCGTACCTGGCAGGGAAAGTCCTTTGCAGGAAACTTTATTATCCCGGCAGTGTTCTGGATCTTTCTGTGTCTTTTCCGTGAGAGTGATTGTGGAACTCTGCAGAAGATGGATTCCGATATAGAAGATGCTGCGGAAGCAAAAAGCAGGAAGATTCGAAGTGGGAATAGAGGCGGTTTATGGATGATGCTTACATTGCTTAATCTGGCAGCGGGAGCGAGCAGCTCTTTAGCAGTACTGCTGAGTTGTGCACTGACGATGGGACTTGGTGTGCTGCTGACAATCCGGAGCCGCAGGTTCCGGAATCTGATTTGTGCAGGACTGAGTTGTGCACTGGGTGGTGCTTATGTTTTGTTGTATATGATGTTGTAAGTTGGGGAATAATTTGGAATTCATTTGTAAAATCGCTGTTTCATAGATTAAGTTTTATGTATGTGGTTACTTTGCCATATAAAATTATGATTCAGGTTTGATTTGAGTTGAACCAGATGATTGGATGAGGAAAACAGAAAGGGCTTGTGCACATGTTTGGAATTTTTATGGAAAGCCTTGTGATTTTTAAATTATATACAGGACTCCAGGGACTGTTCGTGCTTTCCCTGCTTGCGTGGATTTATCTGTTGTTCCGTGAAAAGGACAAGACGATCCGGGCGTTATTTGTTTACGCACCGATTCTGATTCTGATGGTATTTCTGTTTCCCTTAAGCAGGAAGTTTTTCGTGGCGGCAGGCTTAGATGGGGAGACATATTACCGTGTGATCTGGACGATTCCGATGGGCATGGTGGCAGTTTACGGCGGGTGTTCCATCTTTGCACGCTTCCGGAAGAGCGGAACGGTTGTGATCGGAGCATGTATCATTCTGCTCGGCACATACGTTTATCATGGAACCTATATCTCAAAAGCAGAGAATCTGTATCACATTCCGGATTCGGTGATTCATGTATGTGATTATATTGGAAATAAAGATGCCGATGATATGGTTACCGCGCTGTTTCCGGATGAAATGATTCATTTCGTGCGCCAGTACGACGCGACAATCCGTATGCCTTATGGAAGGGATATGCTGGTGGAACAGTGGAACTATTATCAGCCGGTGCATGATATTATCAAGAATAACGAAGTGCTTCCGATGGAAGAGCTTTTGACAGAAACACGTAAGGAATACTGTCAGTATCTGGTTTTCCGGGAGGATCAGCAGATGGACCGGACACCGGAATCCTGCGGGCTGGTTTGCAGGGCTAAGATGGATGGCTATGTGATCTATGAAGATCCGGAAGTGACAGAGATTGTTACGGAGTGGAAAAATACATATGGTGTTTAATTCGTTTTCCTTTTTATTTGCATATTTACCAATCATGCTCATTTTGTTTGCGGTGAGCAGAAGATATCTTGGAAAGCAGTGGGCGGATCTCTGCATGATTGTGGCTTCCCTTATTTTTTATGGGTGGAACTATCCAAAGTGTCTTCCGGTTTTATTGGGAAGCCTCATCGTGAATTACGTATGGGGTTGCTTGTTGTATAAGGATTTGACGAAGGAGCCGAAGACAACAAAGAAAAAGATAGCAGGAAAGACAGTAGAGAAGACAGTAGAGAAGACAGGCTCTGTGCTCAATAATACCAGCAGGGAGAGAAAATGTATCTTAGGAGCCGGAATTGTGCTGAATGTTGCGGTACTGTGCTTCTTTAAATATGCACGGTTATTGCCGGCACTTCAGGGAATGGAACTGGATGCACCGGGAATCAGCTTCTTTACGTTTACGCAGATTGCATTTCTGGTGGAGACATATCGGGGAAATATTGCGCCAATGGGGATGCGTGAGTATGGATTGTATGTAAGCTTTTTCCCTAAGCTGATGCAGGGACCGATCATGCTGCCGGAGGATTTCCAGGCACAGAGGAGTGATGAAAAACCCACAGAGCAGCGAGGTGATGAAAAACCGGCAGAAGGAAAGAAAAAGCGGACATGGGCAGTTTTTGAAGACCTTGCCCTGCGTTCTGCGGAAGTCAGGGATGAATGGTGGGAGAAGCTTCTCCGTAATGTGATTCTGATTTCCCTTGGATTATTTAAAAAGGTGATTCTGGCAGATACCTTGGGACAGGCTGTTTCAGCAGGATTTGAAAATGTGGCCACGCTCCATGCGGTGGACGCATGGGTGGTGATGCTGTCCTATACTTTACAGTTATACTTTGATTTCAGCGGCTATTGCGATATTGCCATGGGTGTTGCGGCGTTCTTTGGTTATGATCTGCCGCTGAACTTTGATTCGCCGTATAAAGCAGTGAATATTATGGATTTCTGGAAGCGCTGGCATAAGACACTGACGGATTTCCTGACAAAATATGTGTATATTCCGCTGGGGGGAAACCGCAAGGGCACCTTCCGGATGTATGTGAATTTCCTGATTGTCTTTTTCGTGAGCGGAATCTGGCATGGCGCCGGCTGGCAGTTTATTGTCTGGGGCATGATGCATGGCGTGCTTTATGTCATTACCCGTGCTGTTTCGGGACAGGGAAAGGAGAACAAGGGCAGGACAGAAGAGGATTCTGGCAGGATACATAGAATGCTTCGGGGGCTGTCCTGCGGAGTGAGTGTGCTTCTGACGTTCCTCTATGTCAATATCGCATGGGTATTCTTCCGGGCTTCTTCGGTTACGGAGGGACTCCGATTTTTGCAGAGGCTGGTGCTGGGGGGAGCCGGAAAGGTGAGCCGTACCATTGCAGAAGCCTTTAATCTGGATGAATTCTGGTATGTGATCAAGGTACTTCATCTGGATCAGTCATCGAACAGCTATTTTTATGTGATGGTGCTGTTTCTCATAGCGTGCCTGTTACTCATCTGGGCGGTGCCCAATGCGGTACAGATTGCCAGGAAATGCAGGCTGAATGCAGGGATGATTCTGCTCGCGGCGGTATTGTTTGTGTGGAGTGTGATTTCCTTCTCGGGAGTCAGCACGTTTTTGTATTTCAACTTTTAGTCTATTCAGAGCCATGCAAATTCTGACAAAATATGAATGGAATGTTTACATTCCGATTCATATTTGGCAGGATTTATATGGCGAGGTAACCAAATGAGTAAAAGGAAAGCTGCGTAAGCAGCGATTTTACGAATTGGGTTCTGAATAGACTAAACAATATATATAACTTAGGAGGCGGTCATACGAAAAAGTATAAGAAATTATTGCTTTTATTTATTGCGTTTGTACTTACAGCATTTGTGCTGATGATCGCACTTGTTGTTTATGTAGATCCCTTTTTTCATTATCATAAGCCGTTAAAAAACTTCAATTATGTAGTGGATAATCAGTTGACGCAGAATCCGGGAATGGCAGAGCACCTTCCCTACGACAGTGTGATTCTGGGTTCCTCCATGACGGTCAACTTTGAAACCGACTGGTTTGAAGAACTGATGGGGCTGAAAACGGTGAAGCTCAGCTACAGTGGAGCGTTTCCGAAGGATCAGTCCAATATTATGAAGCTGATTTTTAACAGCAGGTGGAATGGAGAAAAACGGGAGGTCAGGAAGGTATTTTTAGGCGTGGACGTGATTACCTATACCGGGGATGTGGAACAGACCAAATATCCGATTCCGGAATACCTTTATGATAATAATCTGCTGAACGACGTGCAATATGTCCTGAATAAAGATGTGCTGCTGCAGTATGTGCTTCGCCCCATGGTAGATCCGGAGCCGACAAACTGGTCTCATATCTATGCAAGCTGGTGGACGGAAGAGTACTACAATGAGGACTGGGTGCTGCAAAATTATGAGCAGCCGGAGGAGGTGGAAACAGAGACACCGAAGGATGAGTATGTTTCACCGGTGGAAGCGAATCTTTCAGCTAATATCTGCCCTTATATTGAAGCAAATCCCGATACGGAGTTTGTGATTTTCTTCCCGCCGTACAGTATTTTGTACTGGAATGATGTGCTGGAGGAAAATCATCTGGAAGCAACCCTCGAGGAGTACCGTTATATTACCGAGCGGCTGAATGCCTATGATAATGTGACGGTGTACTTTTTCCCGGCATGCGGGGATATCATCTGTGATCTGAACCACTATGCGGACTACAGCCATTATCATCCGAAATTCAACCGCTTTATGGCGGAGTGCTTTGCGGATGGCAGCTACCGTGTAAGCAAGGAGAAAAATGTGGACGGACAGGAGGCTTCACAGAGTGCAGAAGAGAACTTGCAGAAAACAGATGAGCAGCCGGAAGAAAAAACGATTGATGAATATCTCGAAGAGATGAGACAGATTGTCGATGACTATGATTTCGACACGTTACATGAAAAAATTGCGGTGTGGAACCGGTAATTTGAAAAGTTATAAAAATTGTAACTATTCAGAACCCCATTCGTAAAACCGCTGCTAGCACAGCTTAAGTTTTACTCATGTGGTTACTTCGCCATATAAATCATGGCATATGTCCGCTTGAATGCAAGCATTCATCGTCCATACTGCCATAATTTGCATGGCTCTGAATAGTTGCAAATAATCAAAAGGATGAAAACAGGTTATGAAAAAGAAAATTCAATGGAAAAATTTCCTGATGCTTCAGATTGTATTTCTGATATACAGCTTTACCAGTCTGACACAGAAGCTGGCATCTTCTTTTTTACCGAAGGATGCCGGATCAACGGAAGAACTGGTGCAGCAGCTCTTTAACTGGAAACTGATTATGTCGGCGGGGCTTGTGGTATTGCTGCTTGGCGTATATGCATTGCTCTGGCAGCAGGTGATTAAGCGGTTTGAATTATCCGTTGCTTATGCCAATAAGGCCATTACCCTTTTGTGGGCATTGGTGTGGGGGATTTTTATTTTCCATGAAGAGATTACGCCCGGAAAGGTGATGGGGATTTTACTTGTCATGGTTGGAATTTACGTGCTGAACACGGGAGATCATCAGGAAACAGCAGAACACCGGAAAACAGCAGGAAAGGAGAAAGAAGAATGAACATCTATCTGATTATATTGATTGTTTCTGTAGTAATTGCTTCTTTTGCACAGGTTTTACTGAAAAAAAGTGCGGAGAAGACCTATGCTTCTCCGCTCCGTGAATATTTGAATTTGTATGTCATTTGCGGTTATGGTCTCATGTTTCTTTCCATGTTTATGACCATTACCTCCTACAGCGGACTGGATTTTACTAATGTCCCCGTGATTGAATCACTGGGGTATGTAATGGTAATGTTCCTCAGTTATTTCTTCTTTAAAGAAAAAATAACGAAGCGTAAGCTGCTTGGAATGGTCATTATTCTTGTGGGGATTTTTATTTATCACCGTTGACCTGTTGGGCAAGCAGTGTGGTGACGGGAAGATGATCCGGGTTATTCGCCTGTAACTCCTTATACCATTTGCTGTACTTATACATGCGGTAATTGGTCTTTAACTTACACAATTGGCTTTCGTCTGCACAGGACTTTAGAAATGCGGCGCGTTGTTCAAGATTCAGATCGACATAATCTAAATAGGATATACGAAGCTCCGCAAGGGGTTCCGTACATCGCGGACAAATTAACTTATGGCCGTTGAGCATATAAATGCGGTTACAGTTCTTGCAGTAATGAATATACATCATATAGCAGGACTCCTTTCTGTTCGATTGCTGGGTTTGCGGTAAACGATTTAAGTAGAGTTTATCTGAATTTGTATTCTGCCGTCAATAATATTTGCAAAAATTCACACATTTTACAGGTAAAATTGACACGGATTTTACATTTGCAACTCAAACTTTACGAATCTTTACAAAAGAATCAGAAAAGGAATTAAATGGATTTGTACATACTGTAAATTAATGGTATAATATACCATAATGTTTTGAATGTCAAGATGAATATCTGGATTTTTCAAAGAAGAATTTATCGTAATTTAGCGAAAAAACACATAAGGCAGGTTTGAATGAAGAGTTTATTTAAAAAGAAGGCAAAGAAAGAACGTCAGCGTAAGATACGTAAGGGCTGGGATGATTACTCCCGGGATGCATACTATGAGGACGATGATTACGAAGATTCTGATGAATTTTATGAGGATGACGAAGATTCGGAAGAAAATTATGAAGATGAAGAAACCGGATATTATGAGGAAGAGGATTCTGACGAGTATTACGGTGATGAAGAGATAGATGAAGACGAGGAGTATTACGGGGAAGAATCCGAAGAAGACGAAGAGGACCCGGAAGAATATTCTGAAGATGAAGAAGCCGGATATTATGAGGAAGAGGATTCTGACGAATATTACGGTGATGAAGAGATAGACGAAGACGAAGAGTACTACGGGGAAGAGTCCGAAGCAGATGAATACGATCTGGAAGACGAAGAATCGTATGAAGATGATGAAGAGTATTATGAGGACGACGAGTATTACGGGGATGACGAATACTACGAGGATGAAGACTACGATGAGGAAGATTATGACGAGGAATACGAGAATAACGGTCATCGTTATGTAGCCTCCCACCGCAGACGCACTCACGGAGTGAAAGGTGCGGTACAGTGGTTTATGAATCTTGGAACTACGGATCATGTGATCATGTTCACAGGACTTATTGTAGTGATTCTGCTTGCCGTAACCGGGACACTTTATGTCAATGCCAAGGGAAGACAGAAGCAGATTGAAACCTTTGCACAGGTAGGTGAAGGGCTTGAAGATATTCCGGTCATTGGCGAAAGCGGACTTGTGGCGATTGCTGATGCACAGGCAGCAAGATTAATGGCGGCCATGGAACAGGAACAGATCATGGAAGAAGAGCAGCAGGAGGAAGATGCCAAAGCTGCCGGAGAAGAAGTACATATTTTTATGAATATTACTTCCATCCAGAGGGATATGAAGATTAAGTTTTCAAACGAAGCAACCGGAAAGCTGTTTTCGGGTGTGGAGTTTGAGGTAAACATCAAGAATTCTTCGGGTGGAGAACTGAATAAGAAGGATGATGATAAGGACGGTGTGATTTATCTTACCGGTATGAAATCCGGTAAATATACCGTCACGCTGGTTTCCCCGCTGCAGTATGAAGACTATGTGTTATCTTCTGACCCGGTTATAATTACGGTAAGGGAAGACATTGAATACAAAAAGGTGGATGTGGCTGATGAAATTAAAACAGAGGCACAGGTTAATGTGGCGGCAGAAGACACCAAGGTGAATCAGACAGTGGTAGAGTCGACCAATACCGATACGGTAGAATGGGTAGAATCCACAAAGACCATCATTGAAGGAACAGAAACAAGTGAGGATACCTACGAAGCGCTTGATAAGAGCAAGATTGCAGATCCGGGAAAGAGTACATCCTTATTCCTGACACGCTCTATGGTGATGGATTTCGCAAATCCGGTGATGCTGGGACAGCTTCAGACACAGGAAAATGAAAATCCGCAGCCGGTCACAACCGAAGAACCAACGGAAGCGCCGACACCGTCACCGGAAGAAGTGGTAACGCCGACTCCGACGGAAGAGCCGACACCGACTCCAACGCAGGAAATAACGCCGACTCCGACGGAAACACCGACTCCGTCACCGTCACCAACAGAAGTGGAAACACCGACCCCGAGCGCATCTCCAACGGTATCCCCTTCTGCATCCCCGTCTGTGAGCCCTTCCGTGTCACCGAGCGTATCACCTTCGGTTTCACCAAGTGCGTCCCCTTCTCCTTCCATGAGCAAGGAAGATCAGGCGAAGAAGGATACGACCACAACCTTGAAGTCAACAGATGGCAAAGTAATTTATGTCAAGGATGATAACGGAAATTTCCGCGAAGCCAAATATGCGGATTATTATACGAAGAAGGAATTTTACTTAAAGACGAGCAAGACAACCGGACAGTACCGTTACACCGGATGGCAGACCATTGACGGACGAACCTATTTCTTTGACAAAAATGGAAACAAGGTTACCGGAGAACAGGTCATTCAGGGAGCAAAGTATAACTTCAACAGTGACGGAAGCCTGAACAGCGGATCCGGGCATATGGGTATTGACGTATCCAAATGGAATGGTAATATTGACTGGAACGCAGTAAAGAACAGTGGAGTTTCCTATGTTATTATCCGCTGCGGCTACCGGGGATCAACGACCGGTGCCCTGATTGAGGATCCGAAGTTTAGGAGCAACATTCAGGGAGCCCAGAAGGCCGGGCTTAAGGTTGGAGTTTATTTCTTTACGCAGGCAGTGAATGAGGTAGAAGCGGTCGAGGAAGCTTCTATGGTAATCAGTCTGGTAAAGGGGTATAATATATCCTATCCGGTATTTTTGGACGTGGAAGCAAGTAATGGACGTGGCGACCGGATTGATGCTTCCACAAGAACGGCAGTATGCCGTGCATTCTGTCAGACCATTCAGAACTCCGGATATAAGGCCGGTATTTATGCAAACAAAACCTGGCTGAATTCCTATCTGGATGCACCGGGCTTAAGCAGCTATAAGATCTGGCTGGCACAGTATGCAGCATCCCCGAGTTATACACGTACCCGTTATGATATGTGGCAGTATTCCTCCAAGGGATCGGTTGCCGGTATCAGCGGAAATGTGGATATGAATATCAGTTACCTGGGATACTAGGGACTCAAAGCCAAATGCTTTGTGCTTGCATAGATAAAAATAAAGAAAAGAAAGAGAAAGGATCATCCCATGAGAACATATTTAGTAACAGGAGGCGCAGGCTTCATTGGTTCGAACTACATTCATTATATGTTTAAGAAATATGATAATGAAATCCGGATCATCAATGTCGATGCGCTGACTTACGCAGGAAATCTTGAGAATTTGAAGGACATTGAAAACAGAGAGAATTACACCTTTGTGAAAGCAGATATCTGTGATAAGGAAGCGATTTCCAGGATCTTTGCAGAGAACGATATTGACCGCGTGGTACATTTTGCAGCAGAGAGTCATGTAGACCGCAGCATCAAGCACCCGGAAGTGTTTGTCCAGACGAATGTACTTGGTACAGCCGTAATGCTGAACTGCGCGAAGGCTGCCTGGGAGCTTCCGGATGGCAGCTTCAAGGAAGGAAAGAAGTTCCTTCATGTATCGACCGATGAAGTATACGGCTCCTTAGAAGAGGATGGCGGATATTTCTATGAGACAACACCGTATGCACCGCACAGCCCGTATTCAGCAAGTAAGGCAGGCTCGGATATGCTAGTAAAAGCTTATATGGACACGTATAAGTTTCCTGCCAATATTACAAACTGCTCCAACAACTATGGACCTTATCAGTTCCCGGAAAAGCTGATTCCGTTGATTATCAACAATGCCTTACAGGGCAAGAAGCTTCCGGTTTACGGAGATGGAAAGAACGTACGTGACTGGTTGTATGTGGAAGATCATGCGAAGGCCATTGATATGGTTCAGGAAAAGGGCCGTTTATTTGAAACCTATAATGTAGGTGGACACAATGAGAAGCAGAACATTGAAATTATCAATATTATCATTGAAACCCTGCAGGAAATGCTGCCGGATTCGGATCCCCGCAAGAAGCTGGTAAGCAAGGAGCTGATTACCTATGTCGAGGATCGTAAGGGACATGACCGCCGTTATGCGATCGCTCCGGACAAGATCAAGGCAGAGATCGGCTGGGAACCGGAAACAATGTTCAAGGATGGAATCAGGCTTACGATTAAGTGGTTCTTTGAACATGAAGACTGGATGAAGAATGTGACAAGCGGTGACTATCAGAAATATTATGAGGATATGTACGCCGGAAAGTAATCTGCGGGTGGAAAGACATGAATTGCGTCATCCGGTAAGAGAGAAAGAAAAGTGAGGAAATTCATATGAAGGGAATTATTCTGGCAGGCGGCTCCGGAACCCGTCTGTATCCGTTAACAAAGGCAATCAGTAAACAGATTATGCCGGTTTATGATAAACCGATGATTTATTATCCCCTGTCCACACTGATGCTGGCAGGGATCCGTGAGATCCTGATTATTTCAACTCCCAGGGATCTTCCGGTATTTGAGGAACTGTTAGGGGATGGAAGTCAGTTGGGAATGGAGTTTTCCTATGCAGTTCAGGAACAGCCCAGAGGTCTTGCCGATGCCTTTATTATTGGCGCAGACTTTATCGGGAAGGACAATGTGGCACTGGTGCTTGGCGATAATATTTTCTATGGCCAGAGCTTTTCCAAGG
Organism: bacterium; assembly: GCA_963618065.1. GTDB lineage: Bacteria > Bacillota > Clostridia > Lachnospirales > Lachnospiraceae > Suilimivivens. The sequence goes on from CAVERH010000033.1 coordinate 23,646, forward strand.
TACTCCGTGAGGTGGCTTCCAGAAAAAGCGGCGCAACCATTTTCGGATACTATGTACGTGATCCGAGAGAGTATGGTGTGGTAGAATTTGATGAAAGCGGCAAAGCGCTTTCTATTGAAGAAAAGCCACAGAATCCGAAGAGCAATTATGCAGTTCCCGGTCTTTACTTCTATGATAATGATGTGGTGGAAATTGCGAAGAATGTGAAGCCTTCCGCAAGAGGTGAGATTGAAATTACAAGCATCAACAACGAATATCTTCGCCGCGGAATATTACATGTAGAAACCCTGGGACGCGGATTTGCATGGCTGGATACCGGAAATCACGATTCTTTATTGGATGCGGCAGATTTCGTGGCAGCATTCCAGAAGCGTCAGGGACTTTACATTTCCTGTATTGAGGAGATCGCATATAAGAGAGGCTTTATCACGAAGGAGCAGCTTTTGAAGCTGGCAGACCCTCTTATGAAAACCAATTATGGAAAGTATATGAAAGAGGTTGCCGAGGGTCTGTAATCGGGTACTGATTCAGAACGATCATATGGTAAAACGTAACCGGGAAGGTACGGAACAGTTACGTTAAGACAAACATAGTAAAAGAAAGAGAGACGAAGCAATGGGTAAGATAACCGTAGAAACCTGTGAAATCGAAGGCTTAAAGGTGATTACACCGACCGTGTTCGGCGATGCCAGAGGCTATTTCATGGAAACATATAATTACAATGATTTTAAGGAAGCAGGAATTGATCAGGTCTTTGTACAGGACAATCAGTCTGCATCGGTAAAGAATGTACTGCGTGGCCTTCATTTTCAGATTAACTATCCGCAGGATAAACTGGTTCGTGTGGTATCCGGAGAGGTATTTGATGTGGCGGTAGACCTGCGTCCGGGTTCTGAGACCTATGGAAAGTGGTTTGGAGTGACACTTTCTGCAGAGAATAAGAAGCAGTTCTTTATTCCGAAGAATTTTGCGCATGGTTTTGTGGTGTTATCGGATTATGCGGAATTTGCCTATAAATGTACCGATTTTTATCATCCGAACGATGAGGGCGGATTGAAATTTGACGATCCGGACATTGGAATCGACTGGCCGATTACATCCAAGGAGGATCTGATTATGTCGGATAAGGATACCAAATGGGGCGGAATCAAGGAATATACAGCGTCCCGCAATCAATAATTACCGATAGGTAAATGAAAGCGAACGGATGATTCTATGCAGGAAGTAAAACAGGAAACAAAGAAAAGTATACGACGGATCTCCAAGCCTGTGGGAATCGCACTTTTTTATATCGTATGTGCGGCAACCGCAGCCATGGTGATCCTTCACAATAATCCTCTGGCGGATAAGCCGACGGAGGATCTCAAAAAAATATGTGCATGCGCGCTGCTTTTGCTGGCATGCATTATTTTTGGTATTTATTATGACCGTATTTTTATTATTCCGAAGGAGCTTTTCCAGAACCGGGAATTGATCTGGAAGCTGGCAAAGAATGATTTTAAAAAGCGTTATGCAGGATCTTATCTTGGATTTTTGTGGGCGCTTGTGCAGCCGGTTGTGACGGTTGTCATGTACTGGATTGTATTTGATGTCGTGTTTGATACGAGAAGCCAGATGGTGGCGAGTGGGGTAGAGGTACCGTATGTACTGTTTCTGACAGCGGGGCTTGTACCCTGGTTTTATTTTTCGGAAGGAATCACGAATGGGACAAATGCGCTGCTGGAATACAGTTATCTGGTGAAAAAGGTCGTATTTAAGATCAGTATTTTACCGATTATCAAGCTGGTTGCTGCAACCTTTATCCATGCGTTCTTTGTTGTGGTGCTGCTGATTATTGCGATGATGTATGGATACACGCCGAATTTATATACCCTGCAGATTTTTTATTACAGCTTCTGCCTGTTCGTACTGATGCTGGCGATGAGCTACTGTACCTGTGCGATTGTGGTATTTTTCCGGGATCTTTCTCAGATTATCAATATCGGACTGCAGGTAGGCATGTGGGCCACTCCGATCCTCTGGAATATCGGGATGCTGGAAAATTATCCCAATCTCAAAATGTTGTTTAAGCTGAATCCTCTGACTTATATTGTAAACGGATATCGAAGTGCCATTTATGAAGAAAGCTGGTTCTTTGAACATTTTTATTCCTCCACCTATTTCTGGATCTTTACGGTGACCCTGTTCTGTGTGGGATCCCTGATCTTCAAGCGTCTGAAGGTGCATTTTGCAGATGTATTATAAAGAGCTATAGCGAACCAGGTGGAGATAACGGAGAAAGGATCATTCAGATCATGGAAGAAAAAAAGATCGCCATTCAGGTAACAGGCGTCGAAAAAGTATATAAATTGTATGATAAGCCTTCGGATCGTCTGAAGGAGGCACTTGGCTTATCCAGAAAGAAAAAATATCGGGAACACTATGCCTTAAAGGGCGTGGATATGACCATTTATCAGGGAGAAACTGTTGGCATTATTGGAACCAACGGCTCTGGGAAATCCACGATTCTCAAAATCATAACAGGTGTTTTGAATGCGACAAAGGGAAATGTGGAGGTCAATGGGCGGATTTCGGCACTACTTGAATTAGGTGCCGGGTTCAATATGGAATACAACGGTATTGAAAATGTATACTTAAACGGAACCATGATTGGATTTTCCAAGAAGGAAATTGATGAAAAGCTTCCGGACATTCTGGAATTTGCGGATATTGGGGAGTATGTCAACCAGCCGGTGAAGACCTATTCGAGCGGTATGTTCGTGCGTCTGGCGTTTGCGGTTGCAATCAATATTGAACCGGAAATTCTGATTGTAGATGAGGCATTGTCCGTAGGAGATGTGTTCTTCCAGGCGAAATGCTATCATAAATTTGAAGAATTTAAGAGGATGGGAAAAACCATCGTCTTTGTCAGCCATGATTTAAGCAGTATCAGCAAGTACTGCGACCGTGTAGTATTGTTGAATCAAGGTGTGAAGTTAGGAGAAGGAACCCCGAAAGAAATGATCGATGCCTACAAGCAGGTACTGGTTGGCCAGTATCCGCTCCCGGACAGTGACGATCAGAATCTGCTCCATGATGAAAGCATTACCTCGGCGGCACGTAAAGCCAGCAGCACAGAAAATGGCGGTACGGAAGCAGGAAAATCAAAGGATTCCGCGCAGAATGCGAATGTGCAGAACCCGGATTTACTGGAATATGGTACCAGACAGGCCGTGATTGAAGAATATGATGTGGAAGACAGTCAGGGAAGACGAACCAGTGCGATTATTAAGGGACAGAAATGTTCGGTTCATATGACGGTGCGTTTCCGGCAGGATATTGAGGCTCCAATTTTTGCCTTTACCATTAAAAATATCAAGGGCGTGGAAATTACGGGAACCAATACCATGGTGGAAAAAGCTTTTCTGCAGCCGGTAAAGAAGGGCGAAGTGAAGCATATTACCTTTATCCAGAAAATTGACCTGCAGGGAGGCGAATATCTCCTTTCATTGGGAGTTACCGGGTATGAAAAGGAAGATTTTGTGGTTTATCACCGATTGTATGATGTTTTGAATATTACGGTGATTTCGGACAAGGATACCGTAGGATATTATGACATGAACTCCGAGGTTACGGTTCGTTAGAAACAGAAAGGACAATTCATGGAATTTGCAGAGACTTTACCGAAGCAGATCGGAAATGTGAAATTAAATTATGAGTTTTATCCGGGAGAGGACATCTACAGTGACGGTGCGGTCGAAGATGAAATTCTGGAAATTACAAAGAATGCAGCAAGAATCGAATATCCGGCGATCATTGAAGAAAAGAACAGCTGGCCGATTCTTTACCATTTGTCCTATCTTCGGGGAAATATTGTAGACTGGCTGCCGATTACACGGAATATGAAGGTGCTTGAAATCGGATCCGGCTGTGGCGCAATTACTGAGAAATTGTCAGAAAAGGCAGGAAGGGTAACCTGTGTCGATCTGTCTGCGAAGCGGAGCATGATCAATGCTTACCGGAATCAGGACCGGGATAATATTGAGATTTATGTTGGAAACTTCAATGATATCGAACCGACGCTTGATTGCGACTATGATCTGGTCTGCCTGATCGGGGTATTCGAGTATGGAAATTCCTATATTCATACAAAAACACCTTATGAAGATTTCTTTAAAATCATGCAGAAGCATAAGAAGCCGACAGGCTCGCTTGTCATTGCGATTGAGAACAAGTTTGGCTTAAAGTACTGGGCCGGCTGCAAGGAAGATCATGTGGGAACCTATTTTTCCGGACTGGAAGGCTATCCGGAGGGAGGAAGTGCCAGAACCTTTACCAGAAGAGGGCTGGAAAAGATTTTCGAACGCTGTGGGGAAACAAACTATCATTTTTATTATCCGTATCCGGATTATAAATTCCCGACAACCATTTATTCGGACCGGAGGCTTCCTTATGAGGGAGAACTGACGGATAACATGCGTAATTTTGACCGGGACCGCATGGTATTGTTCCGGGAAAAGTATGTATTTGACAGTACGATCGAGGATGGTTATTTTGATCTGTTCTCAAATTCTTATATGGTGGTGATTGGAAATCTGCCACAGACGATTTATTCCAAGTATTCCAATGACCGTGACGGAAGGTATGAGCTTCGTACTGATATTGTGGAGACTCCTGCTGGGAAAGTAGTCCGGAAAATTCCAATGACCGAAGAAGCAGGGGCCCATATACGGGAAATGCAAGAGGCATATCGGGCTTTATGCGAGCGTTACGAAGGAAGCGGCCTGCATATCAACACTTGCGTGTATCATGAAAAGGAGAACTATGCGGAGTTCCCGTTTGAACAGGGAACCACACTGGAAACCCTGATGGATCAGTGCCTTTCGGAAAAGGATCTGGACGGATTCCAGAAGCTTTTTAACAAATACTGGGATTTGATTTCTTATCGAAACGAAGGATATACGGGAAATATTGCGGATTATGATCTGATCTTTGCCAATATCCTGGTGGATGGAGAGGATTGGACAGTCATTGATTATGAATGGACAACGAAGGAAGCCGTTGAGGATAAAGAAATTGCATTCCGGGCAATCTATTGTTACATTTTAGAGGATGAAAAACGGAATGAATTAAATCTGGATTATATTATGCAGCAGTTGGACGTGACCGAAGACGAAGCAGAAGAGTATCGTCATAAGGAAGCGGTTTTCCAGAAGAGGGTGACCGGTAAGCGGAAGTCCATGGGAGAGATCCGGGCGGGGATCGGTACCTATGCGGTTGATCCCAAGAAGCTGATGGAACAACATCTGCAGGAAATCTTAGACGAGCGTATCCAGTTATATTATGACCGGGGACAGGGATTCTGTGAAAGTGATTCGAAATATGTTCCGGATGTTTATGTGGAAGAGCGTCAGATCGAAACGACACTCACCGTAGGAGGAGATGTCCGGAATTTCCGTGTCGACCCGGCAGATAAGCCTTGTCTTGTAAAGATCCAACAGTTGTTATGGAATGGGATGCCGGTGGCATTTGAGAAGAAGTTTATCGAGACGAATGGAAAACAGGTAAAGCCCGGAACCTATCTTTTTGCAACGGCAGATCCGAATCTGGTACTGCATGTGGAAGCTCTTGTAATGGCAGGAATGCGTGCAGGAGAAGAAAATCAGGTTGACCTTAAGCTGGAGGTTTCGCCGGTATCGGCAGAGGCTGCGGCAGAAATGATTTCGATGATTAAGAGGCTGTTTTAACTAACGCTTCCGGATAAGTGATCTGTTACCGGAACCGGCAGGGGAGAATAGACGGACAATGATAAAACAAACTATAAAGAGGTTTTTACAGGAGAGACAGAGAAAAGAATATCAGAAGGAATTGGCGTCCCAGCTGCGGGACTACGATTCCTGGATCAGGGGTCAGGAGACCCCTCTTTTGGTTTCCGGACATGCGACCGAAAAATCAGAAGAGTCTGTTGCATTGTCAGACTATACATGGAAGAATTGCCAGAAATATTTGACAAATGAATCAAAATTGCAATCAAATGGCAGAACTAAAACGGAAAATGCAGGAAAAGATGCAGAAAGGCCTATAAAGTGTATTTCATATCAGGTGTTCTACAAAAAGCATCCGGATTCGACAAAATCTCCTGTCATGACCCTGCTTTCCATGAAGGCCGGACAGTTTCTGGAACTGCAAGACCGGATTAAGGACGGAGCACTGGAAGAAGATATTCTGTTACTGAATTTTCAGGATGGAGAGTATAGTGAGCTGGCAATTCCGATGATTACAGCGGCATTCTCGGGACTATGCGGTCACGGGGATACAGGGTCTTTATGCAATAACCGTCAGAGTGAAAAAGATCATGAGCAGGCTCCTGTCGATTGCAGAAAGTCTGATAAAATACCGGCACTTGTGTATGGGGACGAAGATGTAATTGCAGCCGGAAAACGGCAGACCCCGTGGTTTAAGCCGGACTGGTCTCCGGATAACTTTTTTTCGTGCTTTTATTTCGGGGCATTTGTGGCAGTACCGACTATAAAGGTGTCCGAATTCTTGCAGAAGCATGGTGTTGCAGAGAGAACAGAGAGAGAAGAGGAAGCTGATTTGCTTGCTGATGTTCAATCGGAAAGTGAATTACAGCAAGGAAAGCAGGAAGATCAGGTCCTGTATGAACTGCTTGCAGATTACTTAAAGGAGAATGGTGCTTTCACAGGCTGGAAAATGGCCAGTCATGTAGTGGTTCATATTCCACAGGTGTTGATGCATACAAAAGTTTCCAGCTATGAACACTGGAGAAATCTGCATTTGTCAAAAAGAATACAGGAGCGGATGAGAGCTTGCGGCAGGGAGAAGGTCAAGGATGGATCAGAGGAAAATGTAATAGGAGATGTACCAGCGGATATACCAGTTCCTACGGTCTCCGTTATCATTCCGTCCAAGGATCATCCGGATGTTTTGTTCCGGTGTCTCGATTCTTTTGTGGATAAAACCTCTGGATTGGGGACAAAAGTTAAAACAGAATTTATCATTGTGGATAACGGAAGCTCCCAAGAAAACAAAAACAGAATCGAGCAGAAGCTTAAAAAAATAAATAACACTCGATATTTATATAAGGAGCTCCCCTTTAATTTCTCTTATATGTGCAACTGGGGAGCGCAGGAAGCACAGGGAGATTATCTGCTGTTCTTAAATGATGATATGGAAATTGTGGATGAAGACTGGCTTGCTCTTCTGATAGAAAAGGTTGCTTTACCTTATGTGGGAGCAGTAGGAGCGAAGCTCTTATACCCGGATACCGACATCATCCAGCATGCCGGAATTACGAATCTCCGGGTGGGCCCGGCTCATAAGCTGCAGTTTGCACATGATAAGGAGGATCATTATTTTGGACAGAACCGTGGCGTACATGATATGCTGGGAGTAACCGGGGCGTGTCTTCTTGTGAAGAAGACGATTTTTGAAAAGGTCGGAGGCTTTGATGAAACGCTTGCGGTTGCATTTAATGATGTGGATCTGTGCTATAAAATTTATGAAGAGGGATATTATAATGTGGTAAGGAATGATCTTTTCCTGTTCCACCATGAATCTTTAAGCAGAGGGAAGGATGGCGAGTCCGAAGAAAAGCAGCTGCGGCTTCTTCGGGAGAAGGATTATCTGTATGAGAAGCATCAGGACTTATACGGAAAGGATCCCTTTTATCATCCCTATCTGACAACCGATATGCTGGAAACCGAGTATACACCGGCGTTCCGTTATCAGGTGGATCTTACGATGCCGTGGGCGAAGGTGAAGGAATGCACGCAGGAAGTGCTGGCTGCCAGAGAAGATGAATGTCTGGTGATCGGTATGGAATGTGCCATGGATATTTATAAATGGAAATACGGCGTTTCTCCAGAAAAAAGAAAAGAGAAATGCTTAGATAAAGAAGATCAGGGCTATTATTTTCAGGGATATTCCTTCGTCATTGGATCGGATAACGCGTGTTATAAAAAGGAACTTCTGCTTCGCCGGATCACAGATGGAAAACAGCGCGCAGTGGAAAATTCAGCAGGAAAAGATGAGAAGATATCCCAACCTGTTATTTACAGCATATCGATTGAGAAGAAATACCGGGAGGACATCAAAACCAACCTGAAGGATCAGGTGAACGTGGATCTGACCGGATATGCAGCCAAATTAAAACCCGGAGCAGTTCCTGCCGGAAAGTATCAGTTCGGCATGCTGGCAAAGGATGCCTGTTCCAGAGTAAGACTCGTGAATTGGAGCAGTTGGACAATTGAAATTCTATAAGTAATTGTCAGGAACTGAATTCGGTAGCTTGTTATTATTATGATGTTGGGGTCAAAAGCCCCACTATAGTACCTTGAAAAGTTCATATATTTT
>CAVERH010000034.1:0-31936 GCA_963618065.1 bacterium
TATGCCCGGTACTTTCTTGAAAGAGGACTGCATAAATATATAGAAATACTTTCAGAAAGAACAGCCATATGGAGTTAAAGATCGGAGAACGCGGTGAGAAAATTTTACAGCTGCTTATGCTGGGAATTCTCATGCTATCCATGTTTGTCATATCAAAAGAGGGAGCGTTATTTATCAATACCTCATCGACACAGGTAGTGACAGAAAAGAAGAAGGTCATTGTGATTGATGCAGGGCACGGTGGAATTGATCCGGGGAAAATCGGAATTCATGGGGAACAGGAAAAAGAAATTAATCTGAAAATTGCGGAAATTTTAAAAACGTTTCTGGAACTGGACGGGTATGAAGTCGTAATGACACGAACAGAAGACGGGGGATTGTATGATGAGAATACCTCAAATAAGAAAGTGCAGGATATGAAACGCCGTATCGAAGTCATTGAGGAAGCAGATCCTGTTCTGGTTGTCAGCATTCACCAGAACAGTTATTACGAAGAATATGTAAAAGGCGGGCAGGTTTTTTACTACGGAACGAGTGAGGTGAGTAAAAATCTGGCAGAAACCATACAGAAACAGCTGAAACAGTTGGATCCTGAGAATAAGCGGGAGGCTAAGGCGAATACCAGTTACTACTTATTAAAGAAAACCTCAGGACCAATTGTTATTGTGGAATGTGGTTTTCTTTCCAATGCAGCGGAAGCTGACAAATTATCGGATCCGCTTTATGAAGAGCAGCTGGCCTTCCGGATTTTCATGGGAATTGTACAGCACATTAATGCCAATTCTTGATTTTCTCATATAAAATCACGGTTTCGCCCTGTTGTCATACTACAAATATATGATATAATGAGCCTCAGAGAATAGAACTAATAATTGGAAAGAAGTTTTCATGAATACAAAGGTAGTCACCATAAAGGAAGATCATATTGAGGAAGAAGTAATACAGGAGGCCGGGCAGATTTTGAAGGACGGTGGACTGGTTGCATTTCCGACAGAGACGGTTTATGGACTTGGCGGGGATGCTTTGAATGCCGAATCCTCTGCAAAGATTTATGCGGCGAAGGGCAGACCATCTGACAATCCGCTGATCGTCCATATTGCAGATATGGATGCACTGCAGTTGATTGCAGCAGAGATTCCTGAGAGTGCTTATCTTCTTGCGGATGCCTTCTGGCCGGGACCGCTAACCATGATATTTAAAAAGACAGACCGCGTACCGGGAGCAACCACAGGTGGACTTTCTACTGTGGCGGTGCGGATGCCTTCCAATAAAATTGCAGCAGCACTAATCCGGGCAGCCGGTGGATACATTGCCGCTCCCAGTGCCAACCGTTCCGGAAGACCGAGTCCTACAGTGGCGAAATATGTGATCGAGGATCTCGATGGCAGGGTAGAGATGATTATTGATGGAGGTTCCTCCGATATCGGTCTGGAATCGACCATTATTGATCTGTCCGAGGGAGAAGCGATGATTCTCCGTCCGGGATATGTGACACAGGAGAAGATGATGCAGGTGATCGGAAAGGTCGATGTTGACCGGACGATCTTGGATGCGTCCTCCAATCAGGCGCCGAAGGCGCCGGGCATGAAATACCGCCACTATGCACCGAAGGGGAATCTTACGATTGTGGAAGGCCTACAGGAAAAGGTCGTTGCCTGCATCAATGAAAAGCTGGCAGAAGGACATAAACAGGGATTGAAAACGGGTGTTATTGCAACCGATGAAACGATAGAGCAGTATCAGGCTGATGTGAAGAGAAGTCTCGGAAGCCGTAAGAACGAAGAAGCAATCGCCCATCATTTGTTTGAAGTGTTACGGCAGATGGATGATGAAGAGGTACAGCTTATTTTTACAGAGTCATTTGCAGAAACCGGATTGGGACAGGCTACGATGAACCGTCTGCTGAAGGCAGCAGGACATCAGGTGATCAGCCTGTAACACCGACAGAAAGGAGAAGCCTATGATAGCATTAGGAAGTGATCATGGTGGCTATGATCTGAAATGTCAGATTGAGGAGTATCTGGAAGAAAAGGGATATGAATATCAGGATTTTGGATGTTTTGACAAGAAATCCTGTGATTATCCGGACTTTGGAAAGGCAGCCGCAAGAGCGGTAGCAGACGGACAGTGTGATCGTGGCATTGTAGTCTGCACAAGCGGAATCGGAATTTCCATAGCAGCAAATAAAGTGCCCGGAATCCGCTGCGCACTTTGTACCGATCCTTATATGGCAAAGATGACAAGACTCCATAATGATGCCAATATGCTGGCACTGGGTGGTGGAATCGTCGGAAAGAATCTTGCCATTGAGATTGTAGAGACATTTTTAAATACCGAATTTTCCGAGGGTGAAAACCACATTCGCAGAATCGCGAAGCTGGAAGATTAACAAGAGAGGTTTTACTGTTTTGAGAAGAAGTTTTCCCAGAATGAATAAGCGGAGCAGAAAGACAATTGCCGGAATCATGGCGATTGTCCTTTTGGCATGCGTTTATCCTTCTTTTCCGGTATATGCGGACAAGGTTTCAGAGCTGGAGCAGAAGCTTAAGGAAGAAAAGGACAAAAAGCAGGATACAGAAAACAAGATCGGGGAAAGCCAGAATGAACTGGACAGTTTGCGGAACACCACGAACGGACTTCAGGGAGAACTCAGTGGCCTCAATAACAATCTGGAGGAAGTGAGTGCGAATCTGGATAATCTCGAGGAACAGATTGAAGCAAAGAATGAGGAAATCGAGAAAACACAGGCAGAGCTTAAAGAGGCGAAGCAGATTGAAGCCGATCAGTATGCGGCGATGAAAAAGCGCATCCAGTTCATGTATGAACGTCAGGACTATGTGCTGATGGAAACATTATTCAGCTCGGCGAATTATTCCGAGCTTCTGAACCGGAATGCCTATATTGAAAGTCTTGCAGCCTATGACCGGAAGCAGCTTGAAGCGTTTAAACAGACCCGAATCGAAGTGGAAGAAACGGAAGCGAAGCTGCAGGAGGAAATGAAAGCACTTGAAACCCTGAAAGCTGAGGTGGAAGCGGAGCAGAGCCGTGTATCAGGGCTTGTCAGCAGTGTGCGTGGCAAAATTTCCGGATATCAGAGCGATATGGCACAAACCGAAGAAGAAATCAAGGCATATGAACAGCAGCTTGCCGACCAGAATGCGAACATTCAGGAAATTCAGAAGCAGCTGGAAGAGGAGAGACGTTTATCTGCACTGGCAGCAAGATCGGCCTGGAGAGATATTTCGGAGGTGACCTTTGCGGAAGGTGACCGGTATCTGTTGGCCAATCTGATCTACTGCGAAGCCGGAAACCAGCCGTATGAAGGACAGGTTGCCGTTGGTGCGGTTGTAATGAACCGTGTCATGAGCTCGGTATTTCCGGATACGATTGTGGGAGTTATTTATCAGAATAAGCAGTTTGAGCCGGTGAGCACCGGACGGCTTGCCCTTGCCCTTGCGAGGGATGATGCAACAAGTGCCTGCTATCAGGCAGCAGATGCTGCCATGGGTGGACAGACTACGGTTGGAAACTGTCTGTTCTTCCGTACCCCGATTGAGGGACTGACGGGACAGCAGATCGGTGGGCATATTTTTTACTAAAACATCATATTATTAAGAAAAGTCTTACATAAAGGAGAAATCAAAATAATCCTTTAACATAATTCTTCAACGTAACGCTGTAACTTCGGGAACTCACCTGCATAGATAATCGTAAGGAGTTTGTTAAGCTTCAGAAGGCTTGATTTCAGGCTTTCAGTAGACAGGCGTCCTTCATCGGAGGCCTGTACCAGTTCATCGAGATCCACAACCTTCACAAATCCATCGGGATAAATAAGGACATCAGCGAGCAGATCAATCACGATCAGTTCGTTGGTGTCTTCTTTGTAATCAAAATCCACAATATCACAATACCAGTAAAGAAGCGAGCCGTCCTCACGGCAGAAGCGGCTGACCTTGAAGCCCTCCTTCAGAAAATAGCAGGACCAGCCATGATGCAGGTCTTTCTTGGGATGCAGGGTATTCCATGCCGTCACAATATGCTCTTCGTCACAGGATAAAATGCGGTCATCTTTTAATAAAATGCATTCTTCAGGGATAATTCTTCGACGGTACAGGATGGGATTTTTCATACAACACCTCGATTTCTTTGGAAAAGAAAAATTGATAATCTAAAAATACTATTAAATCTATGTAAAGTCAATGAATTTTCCTAGACAGAAAAGAGAAAAATAGGTATAATTGATTATAAAACGACAGGTAGAAAGGGGCAGAATGTGAAGTTCAATCGTAGTGTATATGAGGCCTTTACTATGATAGGACAGTTTGGAATTAACATGATCGTCCCTATTTTTATTTGTGCCTTTCTGGGGGATCTGCTGGACCGGAAGCTTGGAACGGATTTCTTTATGATTCTTTTGTTTTTCATAGGGGCTGTTGCAGGCGGTTATAACGTATACCGGTTTTCAAGGCGGATTTATCAGAAAGGAAGCGAAGAGTCTGCCTACCTGCATGGTGGAAGGAAGCGTAAGAAGCCGGATGAAAGAAAGAATCACAAGAATTAACCGCAGCCTGTTTGAACTCGGGACAGGAATTCTGATCTTTGGAATTGTTGGACAGCTTGTACTTCTGCTTTTCCCGGGAAGAGGGCTTTATTCTGTAGCCTGGTGGATCGGAATTGCCACGGCAGTGGCGTGTGCCATTGATATGTGGTGGGCACTTGACCGGGGACTGGAGCTGGGGCAGCAGGGCGCGACGAAGAAGCTGATGATTCATTATATGATCCGTTATATGGGGATTGCAATCGTGCTTGTGATCATAGCACTGACGGATACATTAAACCCATTGATTACTTTTGCGGGAGTCATGGGGCTTAAGATCGGAGCTTATCTCAATTTCTTTGCTAAAAAAGTGAGTACATGGATTTACGGTGAAGAAATTTTACCTGATTTGGTAGAAATACCGGAAGAAGAGATGTAAGGAGGTGATATAGGATGGAACAAGGAATTTTGTTGTCGGGAGGAGCTGACGTCGATTTCATGATTCATGGAGTCTTTTCCTATGAATTGTTCGGTCAGACGCTCTGGATTACGACAACCCATGTATGTGTGCTGATTGTTTTTCTGATTATAACAGCATTCTGCATCGCCGCAGGTCATATGGTAAAGCATGCCAAGGAGGTTCCTGAGGGCTTCCAGAATGTTGTGGAACTGATTGTGGAAAAGCTGGATAATATGACAGCCGGTGTTATGGGCAAGCATGCAGTAAGATACCGGAACTATATCGGAACGATTTTTATTTTTATCCTGTTCAGTAATTTTTCCGGATTGTTCGGCTTACGGCCGCCGACAGCAGACTATGGAGTAACCTTTGGTCTGGCGATTATTTCATTTACATTGATCCGGTACAATGAATTGAAGTATCAGAAGCTCTCGGGCGTATTAAAAGGACTGTGTGATCCATGGCCGATCTGGGCACCGATTAATATTATTGGTAACCTTGCAGTCCCGATTTCATTATCGTTACGTCTGTTTGCCAATATTCTTTCAGGAACAGCCATTATGGCACTGATTTATGCACTGCTCAGTAAGATCGCCTATGTATGGCCGGCAGCGCTGCATGTGTACTTTGATTTGTTCTCAGGAGCAATTCAGACGTATGTATTCTGCATGTTGACCATGACATATATTGCAGATGCATGTGGTTCATCTGAACCATAATCATTAATCATCTATTTTATTTATTACAATGTTTTTATTAAGGAGGACATTACAATGGAATTTAACGAGAATTTTATCTTAGGATGCTCAGCAATTGGTGCCGGACTTGCACTTATCGCAGGTATCGGACCTGGTGTTGGTCAGGGTATTGCGGCAGGACATGCAGCAGCAGCCGTTGGAAGAAACCCGGGTGCAAAATCTGACATTACCTCTACCATGCTTTTAGGACAGGCCGTTGCTGAAACAACCGGTCTGTATGGTTTGCTGATTGGTATCATTCTGCTGTTTGTTAAACCACTGACTAAATAAGAGCCTTAAATAACAGAAAACAGAAAGGAGGCTCAATATGGAACCAAGATTGTTCGACCTTGACTTTCAGCTCCTAGCAGATTCTGCACTGATGATTATTGCGGTTTTTGCATTGTTCCTCGTCGCATCTTATTTCCTGTTTAATCCGGTTCGCAATATGATGAAGAAACGAACCGACAAGATTAAGGGAGAGCTCGATGATGCGGCCAGGAATCAGGCAGATGCGGCAGCTCTTAGGGAAGAATATGAAAGCAAGCTGAAAGATATCGACAAAGAAGCAGAAAAGATTTTAAGCGATGCCAGAAAGCGTGCTCTTGAGAATGAGAATAAGATTGTGGCGGATGCGAAGGAAGAAGCGGCAGCCATTATCGAGAGAGCCAGAACAGAAGCTGAACTTGAAAAACAGAAGGCAGCCGATGACATGAAGCGCGAAATGGTAGTACTTGCAGCCATGATGGCAGGCAAGGTGGTGAAGGCATCGATTGATACAACTGTACAGGAGAGCCTGATTAATGATACTTTGAAGGAAATAGGTGAGAGTACATGGCAAAGCTAGTTTCGAAAACATATGGAGAGGCTTTGTTCGAACTGGCTGTGGAAGAAGGAAAGGAAGAGGAATTTTTACAGGAGATCGAAGCCTTAAAGGAAATTCTTGATGCCAATCCGGATTTCGGGAAACTCATGAACCATCCCAAGATCCTTAAGGAAGAAAAGCTTAAGGTCGTAGAAGAGGTGTTCAAGGGACATATTTCCGGGGAATTACTCGGATTCTTGCATTTGGTTGTGGCGAAGGATCGATATCCGGAAATCGATGCCATCCTCGATTACTTCATTGATGAAGTGAAAAAGGAAAAGGGCATCGGAGTTGTGTATGTATCCACGGCATGTGGTATTGACGAGGCCCAAAAGAAAGAAATTGAAGAACGACTGCTGGCAACCACTCATTTTAAGAAGATGGAGATGCATTATCAGGTAGAAGAGGACCTGATCGGCGGCATGGTAATCCGCATCGGAGACCGTGTCGTAGACAGCAGTGTGAAAACGAAGCTGTACGAGCTGCAGCGTCAGTTACTCAAGGTACAGTTATAAGCTGTGGCTATGGAAGTCATGGCAACAGGAATAATAAAGAAAGGTGCGTATGACCAATGAATTTGAAACCGGAAGAAATCAGCTCCGTAATCAAAGAGCAGATTAAACGATATGCTTCTGATCTTGAAGTGTCAGACGTTGGTACCGTTATTCAGGTAGCCGACGGTATTGCCCGTGTGCATGGTCTGAATAACGCAATGCAGGGTGAGCTTCTGGAATTCCCCGGAGAGGTTTACGGCATGGTCTTAAACCTGGAAGAGGATAATGTAGGTGCAGTACTTCTCGGAAGCCACAGAAACATCAGTGAAGGCGATCAGGTTAAGACAACCGGCCGTGTAGTTGAGGTTCCCGTAGGTGACAACATGTTAGGACGTGTTGTAAATGCGTTGGGACAGCCGATCGATGGCAAAGGCCCGATTCAGACAGACAAATATCGTAAGATTGAAAGAGTAGCATCCGGTGTTATCACACGTAAATCCGTAGATACACCGTTACAGACAGGTATTAAAGCAATTGACTCCATGGTGCCCATCGGAAGAGGACAGCGTGAGCTAATCATCGGCGACAGACAGACCGGTAAGACGGCAATCGCCATTGATACCATTATTAATCAGAAGGGACAGGGTGTGAAGTGTATTTATGTTGCAATCGGACAGAAGGCTTCTACCGTTGCATCCCTTGTTAAAACCTTAGAAGAAGCAGGCGCTATGGCTTATACAACGATTGTTGCAGCAACCGCCAGTGAGCTTGCTCCGTTACAGTATATTGCTCCGTATTCCGGATGTGCAATCGGAGAGGAATGGATGGAGAATGGAGAGGACGTGCTGGTAGTATACGATGACTTAACCAAGCATGCGGCTGCATACCGTACACTCTCCCTGCTTCTTAAGCGTCCACCCGGACGTGAGGCATATCCCGGTGACGTATTCTATCTGCATTCCAGACTGTTAGAGCGTGCAGCAAGAATGAGCGATGAGTACGGCGGAGGATCCTTAACGGCATTACCGATTATCGAAACACAGGCAGGTGACGTATCTGCTTACATTCCGACCAATGTTATTTCTATTACCGATGGACAGATTTATCTGGAAACCGAAATGTTCAATTCCGGATTCCGCCCGGCTGTCAACGCAGGACTTTCGGTATCCCGTGTTGGTGGTGATGCACAGATCAAGGCAATGAAGAAAATTGCTTCCCCGATTCGTGTGGAGCTGGCACAGTACAGGGAACTTGCTTCCTTTGCACAGTTTGGTTCCGAGCTTGATGCCGATACCAAGGAAAAGCTGGCGCAGGGTGAAAGAATTAAAGAGGTATTAAAGCAGCCTCAGTACAATCCGATGCCGGTTGAATACCAGATTATCATCATTTACGCAGTTACCAACAAGTATCTGCTGGATGTTCCTACCGAGGAGATTACCCGTTTTGAGTCAGAATTCTTTGACTTTATTAAGACAAAGTATCCGGAAATTCCGTCAGGCATTGCCAGGGAAAAGGTAATTTCTGATACAACCGAGGAGAAGTTAAAGAAGGCAATTGAAGAATTCAAAGCAGAATTTCTTAAATAATTCGGAAGGGAACAGGTGATATTATGGCCTCAATGAGAGACATAAAGCGGCGTAAGGGCAGTATCCAGAGTACCCAGCAGATTACCAAGGCCATGAAGCTTGTTTCTACTGTAAAGCTGCAGAGAGCCAAGCAGAATGCCGAGAAATCCCAGACCTATTTCCACTGCATGTACAATACCGTACATTCGATTCTTCGAAGAACGCAGAATCTGGAGCATAAATATTTAAAGTCCGGTGAAAGCGGCAAGAAAGCAGTCATTGTGATTACTTCAAACCGTGGACTTGCAGGCGGCTACAACTCCAATGTCATCAAGCTGATTACCCAGGGAGAGCTTGCAAACGAAGAGCTGGCAATTTATGCAATTGGTAAAAAGGGAAAAGATGCCCTTGCAAAGAACTATGAGATTAGAGCTGATTATTCAGATGTAATTGAAGATCCTGTTTATGCAGAAGCCATGAAGATTAGTAAGGAAGTTCTCACCGCCTTTGAAAATGGTGAAATCAGTGAGATCTACCTGGCTTATACCGGGTTTAAGAATACCGTTGTTCATATTCCGACCCTGTTAAAGCTTCTTCCGGTGGAGGTTTCCGAGGAAGAGGAAACTGCCAGGGAGGACGATCATGTCATGATGAACTTTGAGCCGGAGGATGAAGAGGCTTTGAATTTGCTGATCCCGAAATATATTACCAGCCTGATTTACGGTGGTATGATTGAAGCGATTGCCAGTGAAAACGGAGCCAGAATGCAGGCCATGGACGCTGCAACAAGCAACGCAGAAGAAATGATCGAAGACCTGACGCTTCTTTATAATCGTGCCCGTCAGGGCTCCATTACACAGGAACTGACCGAAATTATCGCAGGCGCAAATGCGATCTCATAGAACAAACATAAATTAAGAAAGGATGAAAGAAATGGCAGATTCAGGAAAAATCACTCAGGTTATCGGTGCCGTTCTGGATGTGAAGTTTGCCGGTAACAGACTGCCGGAAATCAACGAAGCAATCAAGGTTCCTCTGCAGGATGGCGGAGAGCTTGTTGTGGAAGTTGCCCAGCATCTTGGTGACGATACTGTCAGATGTATTGCCATGGGAACCACAGACGGGCTTGTCCGCGGAATGGAAGCGATCGCTACCGGAAAGCCGATTTCCGTACCTGTTGGCGAGAATACCTTAGGACGTATCTTTAACGTACTGGGTAATCCCATTGATAATAAACCAGCTCCGGAAGGAGTTTCCTATGAACCGATTCACAGAGCTGCACCCGAGTTCGTAGAGCAGTCTACCCAGCAGGAACTTCTGGAAACCGGTATTAAGGTCGTTGACCTTCTTTGCCCTTACCAGAAGGGTGGTAAGATCGGTCTGTTCGGTGGTGCCGGTGTAGGTAAGACCGTACTGATCCAGGAGCTGATCCGTAACATTGCAACCGAGCACGGTGGATATTCCGTATTTACCGGTGTTGGTGAAAGAACAAGAGAGGGAAATGACTTATATCATG
This sequence comes from bacterium, assembly GCA_963618065.1. Taxonomy (GTDB): domain Bacteria; phylum Bacillota; class Clostridia; order Lachnospirales; family Lachnospiraceae; genus Suilimivivens. The sequence continues at coordinate 10,175 of CAVERH010000034.1, forward strand.
AAATGACCGAGTCCGGCGTTATTGATAAGACAACCATGGTGTTTGGTCAGATGAATGAGCCCCCCGGAGCCAGAATGAGAGTTGGTCTTACCGGTCTTACGATGGCAGAGTATTTCCGTGACAAAGGCGGAAAGGACGTGCTTCTTTTCATTGATAATATTTTCCGTTTCACACAGGCAGGTTCCGAGGTGTCCGCACTTCTTGGACGTATGCCTTCTGCAGTAGGTTATCAGCCTACCCTGCAGACAGAAATGGGTGCACTTCAGGAGCGTATTACATCAACAAAGAACGGATCCATTACTTCCGTTCAGGCAGTATATGTACCGGCCGATGACTTAACCGACCCTGCTCCGGCAACCACCTTCGCACATCTGGATGCAACAACCGTACTTAGCCGTTCTATCGTAGAATTAGGTATTTACCCTGCGGTAGATCCGCTCGAGTCCACATCCAGAATTCTGGATCCCAGAATTGTCGGTGAAGAGCATTATGCCGTTGCCCGTGGTGTACAGGAAATTCTTCAGAAATATAAGGAATTACAGGATATCATTGCTATTCTTGGTATGGATGAATTATCCGAAAGCGATAAGCTCGTTGTAAACCGTGCAAGAAAGGTACAGAGATTCTTATCCCAGCCGTTCTTCGTAGCCAGCAAGTTTCTGGGAATTGACGGAAAGTATGTACCGATTAACGAGACAATCCGTGGCTTCAAGGAAATTCTCGAAGGTAAACATGATGATATACCGGAAAGCTACTTCCTGAATGCCGGAAGCATTGATGACGTACTTGCCCGCGTGAAATAACGGGAGGTGGTCAGATGGCAGACAGTAATTTATTTACCTTAAAAATTATTACTCCGGATCGTGTCTTCTATGAGGGTGAAGCTTCCATGGTGGAATTCAACACCACCGAGGGCGAAATCGGTGTGTTAAAGGGACATATCCCGTTAACGGTCATTGTAAGTCCAGGAATTCTTACTATCACAGAAGCAGAAGGAACGAAGGAAGCTGCATTACATGCGGGCTTTGCAGAGATTCTGCAGGATCAGCTTGTAATTATGGCAGAGATCATTGAATGGCCGGAAGAAATCGATCTGGATCGTGCGGAGCACGCAAGAGAACGTGCGGAAGAAAGACTTCGCAGCAAGACTCCGGAGACTGATCTTCTTCGTGCAGAAACCGCTTTACAAAGATCTCTTGCACGTATTCATGTATTAAAATCATAAGAAGTGATACATCAGATGGTTGAAAAGTCCATTCCTTTGACGGGGATGGACTTTTGACTCTGTTCTCACGACTACAGAGGGAATGCATATCATAACAGTAAAGAAACAAGGACGTTATGATTATGTATGAACGCAGAATTATGCCGTTTTATATGACGTATCCCATGCCGATGTTCGGACAGCAGGAAAACACTGTGATGCGTGATCTGGAATATATGCAGCAGCTGTACCCGAAGGAGGCAAAGCGCTATCAGAAGCTGATTGCCGGGATTTTAGACAAAATGGACTATGAAGGAAGCATGATCTATGACGAATATCCGGACCGGATCCGGTTATACCGGCTCGCCATGGATATTCTGGATCGGATAAAAAGAGAAGAAAACAGCAACGAAGAGTCTGCACCGGATGCGGATTCCCCGGAAAAGTGGCAGAGAATCGGGGATCTCATACAGATTCTTCTGTTTTATGAAATTTATAAGAGAAGACACAAGGATGAACGATTTACACACTTATTTATCTGAATTATGCAATGACAGACTCTATCAGATGATTCTGAGCAATCCGTGGGAAAAGGACGGAGTTTCCAAGATCAAGATCCGTCCCGTGCTGGTAAAGCAGGAGCTGAGGTTTCAGGAGACCCGTTTTCAGGGAACGCAGGTTTTTCATAAGAATTATACGGCAGAGGACCTGGTATCCCTTGTGGAACGTTACATGGAAGAGGAATTCCGACAGTTAGAAGCTGAGCACATGGAGGGCAGACTCCATGTGCTTGTAAGTAAAAAGGGAAGGACAACCATTAAATTCCAGCCCTCCAAATCCGGAGAGAAAACCCTGAAACCGGTCATGGAGCACAACCGTGAGAAGCGTTATATTTTAAAGGAAGGAATTCCGGTTCCGTTTCTGATTGATTTAGGAGTGCAGACACCCGAAGGGAAAATTGTACATGCCCGGTATGACAAATTCAAGCAGATTAACCGCTATCTTGAATTTGTAGAGGATATTCTGCCTACACTGCAAAAGAAAGGAACCGTGCATATCATTGACTTTGGCTGCGGGAAATCCTACCTCACTTTTGCCCTGTATTATTATCTGCATGAGCTTAAGAGACAGGATGTAGCGATTACCGGGCTGGACCTCAAACAGGATGTGATCCGGCATTGCAACGAACTCGCCCGGAGCTATGGTTATAAGAAGCTGCAGTTTCTTCACGGGGATATTGCAAAATATGAAGGCTGCGATGAAGTGGATATGGTGGTGACCCTGCATGCCTGTGATACAGCAACGGATTATGCGCTGCAAAAGGCAATGAAATGGAATGCAAAGGTCATTTTCTCCGTGCCGTGCTGTCAGCATGAGGTGAACCGGCAGATTCAGAATGACATATTGGAGCCGGTATTGAAATATGGTATATTAAAAGAGCGTATGGCAGCGATCCTTACCGATGCAGTCCGGGCAGAAATGCTTGAGACGGCAGGGTATGACACACAGATTCTGGAATTTATTGATATGGAGCATACGCCGAAGAACCTGCTGATCCGTGCGGTGAAGAGAAATCCGTCGAACCAGACATCCAAAATGCAGCAGAACGGAGCAGAAGGGAGAAGGTCACAAATTGAGACGGAGCTTTCCCGGATGACGCAGAAGCTTCATATTCACACCACGTTGCAGAAGCTTATGGAACAGGAAGAGTTGTAGTTAGTATATATAGGTAAAAGGAATGAAGAAACGGATCTTTAATATTGCAATTGTGATTGCGGTATTTTTCATAGCACTGTTTGTTGCAGGCAGTATCATTAATCAGGGAACGACCGATATGACGATGGAGATGGGGCAGGCGACCTTTCCCGTTGTGACGGTACGGTTTAACGGGATTGAGATGAATCCGATGCACGGATACCGCAAGGAAATGAAAACAAATCTGATGAGGGAATCCATCACACCACTGATGTCAGGACGGAAGATGGCACTTCAGATTGAACGGTTCGGGACAGAAATTGACAGCATTGCGTTTGAAGTCCGGAGTGTGGATGGAGAGCGTCTGATTGAGAATACGCAGATTCCGGAATGGGAAGAGCGAGACGATGGAACGCTCTTTGTAACCCTGGAGCTCAAAGACCTCATTGACATGAATCAGGAATATGAACTGATTCTGTTGCTTACCCCTGCCTCGGATGATACGATCCGGTATTATACACGGATCATCAGCCAGGAAGATTACCATGTGACGGATAAGCTGGAATTTGTGAAGGATTTCACAACAAAGACCTTTGATAAGGAAGCAGCCAAAAGCCTTACCAGGTATCTGGAGTCCAATTCCTCCGGAGATAATACCAATCTGGGAAAGGTAACAATTCACAGCAGCTTTGACCAGATCACCTATGCGGATCTTCCAATCACATCGAAAACGGATCCACAGATTACGATCAGGGAAATTGATGAACAGACAGGCAGCTTTGTGACGGACTTTTATGTAAAAACCTCCGATGCAGAAGCGGAAAATCTGTATCATGTGCAGGAATATTACCGCCTCCGGTATACCTCGGACCGGATTTATCTGCTGGATTATGAACGTACCATGGATCAGGTTTTTCAAGAGGATGGAAACATATATGCCAGCAATAAGATTATGCTTGGTATTGCGTCAGACGACATTCAGATGGAAGAGAGCGATGATGGAAACATTCTGGCATTTGTATCCGGAAACCGGTTGTTTAGCTATAATACGGTAGATAACAAAATGGTCTATCTGTTTGGCTTTTATGATAAAGATAACAGGGATGCACGTACCTTTTACAATATGCACCGGATCAAAATTCTGGATGTAAGCGAGGGCGGCAATGTTACCTTTCTGGTGTATGGCTACATGAATCGTGGCAAGCACGAGGGTGAAGTCGGAATATCTGCCTTTTATTATGACAGCATGGTCAATACCATTGAGGAACTGGTTTACATTCCGAGTGAGGATCCCCCGGATGTGATCATGGAAAAGGTGAACCAGCTTTCCTATATCAATCGTGACGGAATCCTGTATCTGATGGACAATCTGCGTATTTACGGTATTAATTTTACGCAGAGAACCTATGAGGTCGTGGCGGAGAATCTTCATTATAATGGTTATGTGATTTCCGACAGCAACCGTATGATCGCATGGCAGGAGGGTGGGAGCCTTGAAAACAGCCAGACGATGGTACTGATGAATCTGAATACCGGCGTACAGAAGAAGATCGAAGCAAAGGCTTCTGAAACAATTATTCCGATCGGATTTATTGAGGAGGATCTTATTTATGGCATTGTGAATAAAAATGACATCGTTACGGACTATGCAAGAGAAGCAGTTCTGCCGATGTATTGTGTGAAGATTGAGAATGAAAATGAAGGTGTTCTGATGACATACGAGCAGGAAAATGTCTATATTCTGTCCGGCAGCGTAAACCAGAACCAGATCACCTTACAGCGTGTGTCAAAGACAGAAGAAGGTACCTATACTGAAATTGCGGATGATCAGATTGTGGATGCACAAAGTACGAGTACAGGCAGAAATACGGTGGAAGTCGTTACCACGCAGAATTATGAGAAGATCAGGCAGATTGTATTGCGCAAGGAAATTGAGGTCAGTGCGATGAAATATCTGACACCGAAGGAGGTGCTTTTTGAAGGAGAAAGAACTGTTTATCTGCGAACCGGCGATGAGACGCAGGAGCAGTTTTATGTATATGGAAAGTATGGTGTGAACGGTATTTATGGTGATGCAGGCCAGGCAGTTGATGCAGCTGAAAGTGAAGCCGGTGTGGTGCTTAACAGTGTCGGAAGCTATGTATGGAAAAAGACCATACGAAGTACCAAGAATCAGATTATGGCAATCCAGGCAGACACGGTTACCGAGGAGAAGGATTCCCTTGCGGTTGCACTGGATACCATGCTGTCCTACGAGGGTATCGTGCGGAATTCGGCTTATATGCTGCAAAGTGGAGAAACCATATATTCCATTCTGGAAAGCGGCTTGAGCGAATGTCAGGTGCTGGATCTGACTGGGTGTTCCTTGGATGCGGTTCTTTATTATGTGGATCGTGACATTCCGGTGCTTGTGATGCTGCAGGATGGAAATGCCGTGCTGCTTATCGGTTATAATGAAATGAATACGGTGCTTATGAATCCACAGACCGGAACGATCTATAAAATGGGAGTGAACGACTCAAAGACCTGGTTTAAGGAAAACGGAAACCGGTTCATCACGTATATACGAAACGAGAATTAACAGGAAGGAGATTGAAGATGTATCAGGAACAAAAGCTTTATATTGGAAAATCAGGAGAGGAAAAGATCTATATCTATCCGAAGATGGCAAACCGACATGGACTGATTGCGGGTGCAACCGGTACCGGTAAAACCGTAAGCCTTCGTGTATTGGCAGAGTCCTTCAGTGATTGCGGCGTTTCGGTATTTCTTGCGGATGCCAAAGGAGATCTGGCGTCTATGAGCCTTAAGGGAACCGGCGAAGGAAGCGTCGGTGGACGTGTGGAAAAGCTGGGACTTGAAAAGGAAGGCTTTTCCTATCATGCTTATCCGGTGACCTTCTGGGATGTATTTGGAGAAAAGGGACTGCCGCTTCGGACGACCATCAGTGAGATGGGGCCGCTGCTGCTTAGCCGGATCCTGAGCCTCAATGATACACAGAGTGACATTCTAACCATTATCTTTAAAATTGCAGATGATGAAGGACTTCTTCTGATTGATACGAAGGATCTTCGGGCGATGTTACAGTATGTGTCTGAGAATGCCAGGGAATTAAGCCTTACCTATGGAAATATTGCCAAGCAGAGTCTGACTGCCATCATCCGTGCTGTGATTACGCTGGAAGAGGCAGGTGGTGAGCAGTTCTTCGGAGAACCGGCACTCAGTATCAGTGACTGGCTTGGAACGGACTGCGACGGCAAGGGCAAGATCCAGATTCTGGATTGTCAGAAGCTGATGCAGAGCCCGAAGATGTATTCGACCTTCCTTCTGTGGCTGATGTCGGAATTATATGAAACCCTACCGGAAGCCGGAGATCTTCCGAAGCCCAAGATGGTCTTTTTCTTTGATGAGGCACATATGCTGTTTGATACGGCAAGCCGTGCCTTGCTTGAAAAGATTGAACAGGTGATAAAGCTGATCCGTTCAAAGGGTGTTGGTATTTACTTTATTACACAGAATCCGAAGGATATTCCGGACGGAGTTCTTTCCCAGTTGGGGAATAAGATCCAACATGCTTTGCGTGCGTACACACCGACCGATCAGAAGGGAGCTAAGGCAGCAGCACAGGCGTTCCGTGAGAATCCGGAATTTAATACCTATGAGGTTTTACAGGAGCTTGCCATCGGGGAGGCATTGGTTTCGGTACTCGATGAAGAGGGAATTCCGACCGTTGTGAAGAAATGTACCATGCTGCCGCCACAGAGCAATCTGGGAACACTGGATGATCTGGCGAGAGATCAGCAGATTAAGGGAAGCATGCTTTACAGCAGATATCATGATTATTTTGACAGGGATTCGGCGTATGAATTTCTGCAGAGAATGAACCTTGAAGCACAGAAGCAGGCAGAAGAGGAAGCAGCACAGAAGGAAGAAGCTGCCCATCAGAAGGAGCAGGAAAAGCAGGAAGCGGCACAGTTAAAAGCGCAGGAAAAGGAACAGCTGAGACTTCAGAAGGAACAGGAAAAAGAAGCACTCCGGGTTCAGAAAGCCAAGGAAAAGGAAGAGGAAGCAAAGAAAAAGAAGGCAAACAGAGTTGCCGGAAGTGTAGCGCGTTCCGCAGCAGGAACCGTAGGGCGTGAGCTCGGAAATTCCCTTGGCAAGTCGGTAGGCGGTTCCTTTGGAAAGCGGCTGGGCGGAAACATAGGCGCATCCCTCGGAAGAGGAATCATGAATACGTTGTTTAAGCTGTAACTGTTCAGAGCCAACATGCAATGTTTTCGAGTTTGGCTCTAGATGATAATAATGCTTGCGCATTTGATATCAGAGGCAAGCGCATAGGTCTGGCCGTGATTTAAGGTGATTACGGTAGGACGTGTCGGGTAACCGGGGATGTTTTGCACAATTTTGGCAAACTCTCCGGTACTTAATTTTACAATGGAATCCACAGGATAAAGAATCACACTGTTTAGGAAACTCTGGATCATGTGAATGTCGAGATCACCGGTCATTGCCATAATCATTTCCACGGCATCACGCGGAGAAAACGCATCCTTATAAGGACGCTCTGTGACAAGGGCGTCATAAATATCGGCAACCGAAAGAATCCTTGCAAAAGGAATAATCTGGTTGCCCTGTAATTTCAACGGATAGCCATTCCCATTCATCTTTTCATGATGCTGCAGTACACTAAGCTTTGTTGCAGTAGAAAGATCCGGCTTGTCCTTAATCATGTTATAACCAAGAATGGGATGAGTTTTCATTGTTTCAAACTCTGCATCGGTCAGCCTTCCCGGTTTGATTAAAATCTCATTCGGAATCTTGGACTTACCCAGATCGTGCAGGAGTCCGGAAACACCGATCTGCTGCACTTCCTTCGGGGACAGTCCCCGGTTTTTCGCAATAATCATTCCCATGGAAGCAACGTCCACACTGTGCTTGAAGGTATATTCATCGCTGACTTTTAAAGCACTGACATCGACTGCCAGTGCATCGTTTTCTTCCAGTGCCTTCATCAGCTCACTGGAAACATTATTGGTTGCATCCATGAAGTTTGGTGAGTCCGGATTACTGTAAAGGAACTGGATTCCTTCCGCAACTCTTTTCTTCACACTTTCATGCAGTTCAATTTTCGCACGGTCGGGAACCTTTACCTTCTCGATCTTCTCCATAACCTCCGGAGAGATGTTATAGGTGATTTCCTCGGCACTTTCCTCGCCTTCGCGGATGTAAACACCACCAATATTCATTTGGCGAAGGGAATTAATCATGTAATCGTCAAGTGGTGTCTTCCTGTGAATCAGGACACGTCCGGTTCCATCAATTATAGACTGGTCAATGACCATGCCGGAAGTCAGCAGCCTGACACTGATATATTTTCGTTTAATCATGGTTCTGCCTTTAGGGGTTATGAATAGTTAAGATTAATGTAATATAGTAGTGTAAAACACTTACCATAGTATAACATAAACCAGGGGTAATATGCTAGAGATTCAGCATGTATACACGATTTCTCTGATTATTGATAATGTATTTCGGGCAAGGAGCATATGGATAAACCTGAAAATATAATTAGGTCATAACCTATCAGCGTGTTTCATAGAATGTAAAAAAGCGTTCTGAGGGGTTTCCTTTGAAAGATTATATTGAGGAACGGGCAGTTCATATAGCGAATTATATCATCGAAAACAACGCAACTGTAAGACAGACCGCCAAGGCATTTGGCATTTCAAAAAGTACAGTACATAAGGATGTGGCGGAACGATTGCAGCACATCAATCTGGCACTTGCGAAAGAGGTGCGTAAGGTGCTTGATGTGAATAAAGCGGAGCGACATTTACGGGGAGGCTTAGCTACCAAAGAAAAATATGCGCATCAGCATGAAGAAATGAATAAGTAAGATCAAGATACGGTACAATTTGTGCCGTATTTTTGCGATGTTGTAGTGAAAAGTTTTAGTGATTGCTTGCTAGTGAGAACTAGTGAAAGATAAGTAAAATTATTTTGACAAGGTATAGGCGTGTCATTATAATAAAAACAGTACTTTATGTAACTTTTAAGAACCCTGGAGAATAATTATGGAAAAAGAAATGGTCATCGTTTTGGACTACGGCGGACAGTATAATCAGTTGATTGCCCGAAGAGTCCGCGAATGCAATGTTTATTGTGAAGTAAAGCCTTATAACAGTCCCATTGAAGAGATTAAGAAATTATCTCCCAAGGGAATTATTATTACCGGCGGTCCAAACAGTGTTTATGCAGAAGATGCACTGCTTTGTGACAAGGAACTTTTTACAATGGGAGTTCCAATTCTTGGCATCTGTTATGGATCCCAGCTTATGGCACATATGTGTGGAGGAAAGGTTGCAACTGCACCGGTTTCCGAATATGGTCATACCGAAGTTACCATTGATGCCACTGACAGCGAGCTTTTTGCAGAGGTTCCTGCAAGTACAAGCTGTTGGATGAGCCATACCGACTATATCGCGGAAGCACCGGCTGGATTCCGTGTGACGGCGCATACTCCCGTATGTCCGGTAGCAGCAATGGAAGATCAGTCCCGCAAGCTTTATGCAACCCAGTTCCATCCGGAAGTCGTACACACCAAGGACGGACAGAAGATGCTGTTTAACTTTGTACGCAAGATCTGCGGCTGCAAGGGAGACTGGAGAATGGACTCCTTTGTGGAGACAAGCATTCAGCAGCTTCGTGAAAAGATCGGAAACGGTAAAGTACTTTGTGCCCTGTCTGGTGGTGTGGATTCCTCTGTGGCAGCAGTGCTTTTGTCGAAAGCTGTTGGAAAGCAGCTTACCTGTGTATTTGTTGATCATGGTCTTCTTCGTAAAAATGAAGGTGACGAGGTAGAAGCGGTATTTGGGCCGAACGGATCCTATGATCTGAATTTCATCCGTGTGAATGTACAGCAGCGTTTTTATGATAAACTGGCAGGTGTGACCGATCCGGAGAGAAAGCGTAAGATCATCGGTGAAGAGTTCATCCGTGTATTTGAAGAAGAAGCAAAGAAAATCGGTGCCGTAGACTATCTAGTGCAGGGAACGATTTATCCTGACGTGGTAGAATCCGGTCTTGATAAGAGCGCAACGATCAAGTCCCATCACAATGTTGGAGGACTTCCGGACTGCGTAGATTTCAAAGAGATCGTCGAGCCGTTACGAATGCTGTTTAAGGACGAAGTCCGCCGGGCAGGTTTAGAGCTTGGCATTCCGGATTATCTGGTATTTCGTCAGCCATTCCCCGGCCCCGGACTTGGCGTTCGTATCGTTGGAGAAGTTACCGAAGAAAAGGTGCGTATCGTTCAGGACGCAGACTACATTTATCGCGAAGAGCTTGCCAAGGCAGGCTGCGATAAAGGACTTGGCCAGTACTTCGCAGCACTTACCAATATGCGCAGTGTTGGTGTTATGGGTGATTTCAGAACGTATGACTATGCAGTAGCACTCCGTGCTGTAAATACCACGGACTTTATGACCGCCGATTGTGCAGAGATTCCGTTTGAAGTCCTGCAGAAGGTGATGAACCGGATTATTAACGAGGTGAAGGGAGTCAATCGTGTACTTTATGATTTGACCAGTAAGCCACCTGGTACGATTGAGTTTGAGTGATATAAAAACCTCGGGAAGCCTTATAAATCAAGGCTTCCCGTTTTTTACGTCTATAAAATGTCTACATTATTTTGGATTTTTACTTTTCGGACTTCTTTTTGAGTTCAGCCTCCCATTCAGCTTTGAGCTTTTCATTTCTATGAGCAATGCGCTCTTCTTCAGACATACCTGACAGATCCAGTTGAGTAACTGGGAAGTCAGAGTATGCTTTTATATAATGTTCTCTTTCTTTCTCATAGTATTCCTGTGAACAGTCGTAGTTCTGCAGCATGTTATGAAGATTGTAAGCTTTCCTTATGATCTCACAGATATCCTGTGAATAGACCTGCTCTTTATCATATCGATTTTCACAATGATAGAAGGTGAGTTTAATCCAGTTTCTGGTTGCATCATCATTTCTATCATCACCTTCTATATCTATTCGATCCTGTATCTGCGTTTTACAGGAAAATTGTTTTGAATTGAATAAATCAAAGAGCATACCTGCTAGGTCACCCATTGTACTCATATGGCTGGCATTATCTTTTCCGCACAGCCAGTCAATAGATACGTTACATTTGTCAGACAGAGAAATCAGGACATCCACGGAAGGCTTATTGCGACCGCTCTCGTATGCTGATAATGTAGGCTGAGGAATCCCCAGCAATTCGGAAAATTCTTTTTGTGTCATATTCATGACAGTGTTTCTTAATTTCTTCAGGCGTTCGCCGAAAATATTATCCTTGTTTTCACCAAGCAAAGACATGACAAAACCTCCTTATATAGATTGGAACCTGCGGCAGTCTTGCCGGAGGCTAAGTATATATCAGGTGGGGAAATCCTTCATCTGATAATTCGATTTTGATTATACCATACAAAACAGAATATTTATATAGAAAAGTACAAAATATTATAAATTCTAGTATTGACAAGGGATAATAATATGATATAGTATAAATATAGCAAATTCTAATATTTACTACAAAACAAAAGAAAGGAGCAAAGCTTATGGCACAAGAACGTTTACCAATGTTTGTTGGTGTGGATACCGTCAAGTATGATCTGGGTGTTTCCCGGGCTAAAGCCTATGAAGTTATCAAAGATCTGAACAGGCAGCTGAAAGCTCAAAATCCACGGGCCTTGATCGTATCGGGGAAAGTAAATCGTATCTGGTACGAAGAAGCCTGCTTGATGACAGGTGCACACTAATGAAACAAGAAAAGGAAAAGAAAAAGCCCCTCGGCAAAGGGGCTGGCACATACCGGTGTTGGCATGTAATCTCGTAAATTCATATTAACACCGAACCGTGCCTCTTTTCAACAGAAATTTGATGAAAGGGGCAATTTTTATGGCAGAAAGACGGATGTTCTCCAAATCAGTTGTGGAGAGCGCAAGATTTTTAAAAATGCCGGCATCGTCACAAAACCTGTATTTTCATTTGGGAATGAATGCAGATGATGACGGTGTGGTGGAAGGATATTCGGTCATAAATCTGGTAAAAGCTCACGAGGATGACCTTAGAGTTCTTTACAGCAAGGGATTTGTAAGAATCTTAAATGAAGACCTTGTGACTTATATTGCTGACTGGAGAGAGCAGAACAAAATCAGACCAGACAGGAAGAAGGATAGCATGTATAAAAATCTTCTCCTGCAGATGGAACCGGATGTTGACCTTCTGGAGAAAAAAGACCGTTCAGATCTTGTGAAAAAATCTGGACGGTCCATGGACGGCGAAATGTCCGCACAGTGTAGTGTAGTAGAGGTTAGTTTAGGTCAGGGTAGTATAGGAGAGTGTAGTGCAGCATCTGATAAGAACACACACACGAAATATCAGCTCGATAATGAAGTGCTTACCGTAGCCGATTATGAATCCTTGATTAAACAGCATTCCAAGGCGGTTGTAGACGGTGTGATTGGCAGGATTCTTAGTAAACCCTATCATGGCTGCCTGAATATGGCAAAGATATCAGCCTGGTGCGCAGAACAGTCTGTAATGTCACCGGCAGGAAAAAACGATAGCAAAGAATCCAGACACTCGGATCAACTCAAGAGATTAGCCTCAGAAAGGATTGGTGACTAATATGAACGCAACAACCTACAAATGCCCCGAATGCAAGGATCGGGGATTCATATTCTATACCGGCAATGATGGATATGAATATGCCAAAACATGCAAGTGCCAGGAATTACGAAAAGCTAAAGAAAGACTGGAAAGAAGCGGCCTAGCCAGAGAATTTAAAACGAAAACATTTGATAATTATGATACCTGTGGAAATGCACAGCTTACAGATGCTAAAAATACGGTAATGAGATTTACAGAGGAATTAAAAAATAAGGATGCTGAAAATCTTCCGTCTATGATGCTGTGCGGACAGGTGGGAGCCGGAAAAACGCATCTTGGCACTGCGAGCAGCGTGTGTCTCATAGATCATGGGACAGCCGTTATCTATATGGGTTATCGAGACGAAATGACAGCATTAAAATCTAAGATTTTAGATGAGGCGGCTTACCGAAAAGAAATTGACAGGTACAAGATGGCACCGGTACTTTTCATCGATGATTTTCTAAAAGGAAAGATTACGGAGTCAGATGTCAATATCGTCTATGAAATCGTGAACTATAGATATAACAACAATCTGCCGGTAATTATCAGCACGGAGAAGACACTGGATGATCTGATCAACTTTGATGAAGCGATTGCCAGCAGGCTGATTGAAATGTGCCGGGGATATATCATCGTCTTCAGCGGCAAGAAACTGAATTATCGTCTGTACAGAGGGAGGGTTGCTTAATGGCAGTTTATAAAGACAAATGGAATGGATATAAGGGCGACACCTGGCGTGTTGCCTGCTACTACAAAAATTGGAAGGGGGAACGTAAGAAGCATGATAAACGTGGTTTCGCGACCAAGAAAGAGGCAGTAGCCTACGAGCGAGAGTTTCTTGCTAAAACCAGTAAGGACATCAATATGGGATTTAATACTTTCGCTGACATCTATATGGGAGACATCCGCCCACAGATTAAAGCCAGTACCATGGCAACGAAGGAAAATATCATAAACACACACATCCGACCGTATTTTGAAAATATGAGTCTTTCAGAAATAACATCTACGGAAATTTTGCAGTGGCAGAATGAGCTGCTCAGTCTTAGAGATGACAACGGAAAAGGGTACTCACAGACCTATCTTAGAACCATCCAGAATCAGCTGAATGCGATTTTCAATCACGCAGTGAAATATTATGATCTTCCGAAGAATCCGTGCAAAGCCAATAAGAAAATGGGAAAAGCAAAATCTAAAGAAATGCTTTTCTGGACGCAGGAGGAATACGAAAAATTTTCAGAATCAATCATGGATAAGCCGGTATCCTACTATGCTTTTCAGCTTCTCTACTGGACGGGAATTCGTTGCGGCGAGCTTCTGGCATTGACTAGGGAAGACTTTGATCTGGAGAAGCGGCTGCTCTATATCAACAAAAACTACCAGGTGATTAAGGGAGAGGAACTTATCACAACCCCAAAGACAGAAAAGAGTATCCGGCAAATTGATCTGCCTCAATTCTTGTGTGAGCAGATGCAGGACTATTTCGATTCACTTTATAAGGTGTCACCTAAGAGCAGAATCTTCAACGTCACAAAAAGCTATCTGCATCATGAGATGGACAGAGGCTGTAAAGCCTCCGGTGTTAAGCGAATCCGAATTCATGATCTGAGACATTCAGCCTGTGCATTACTGATTCAGCTGGGATATTCACCGGTGCAGATCGGTCAGAGACTGGGGCATGAGAGCGTGGTAATCACAGAACGATATGCCCATTTGTATCCATCTGTACAGCGTGAGATGGCAGGTCGGCTGGATCAGGCATTTAGAAAGGATGAGTAAGATTATGGATAAGATATATCGCAGATCAACACAACAAAGTGGTACACCAAAGAAAAAGAAGAACGAGAAAAATAGAAAGCGTAACACGATCATGAATTTTCGGGTATCACCGCAGGAAAAGGAGCTTATAGAAGCAAGAATTAAGCTCCTGGGGCTGCCAAAGGCGGAGTTCTTTATAGAGAGCTGCCTGTACCAGAAAATACTTGTAAAGGGCAATGTCAGAACCTTTACAGAGTTGAAAAATCAGATGAAGGAGATTGTGGAAGCGGTAAATAAAAATCCAAATCTGGAAGACCTGGAACCGGTGCAGGCAGAAAGACTAAGAACCATTTTGGAAATTTTAAAACAAGTATGAAATAGATGGAGGAAAACAACATGGAAGGATTTAACTTTAACGGAAAAATTTTAATCGGCATTGACCATGGATATGGCAACATGAAAACAAGACATTTTGTATTTAAGAGCGGTGTCAAGTGTTATGACAGCAGACCAGTCATCGCTGACAATGTACTGGAATACGCAGGGAAATATTATGTAATCGGTGAGAACCACAAGGTATTCATTGCCAATAAAAATGAGGACGATGATTATTACATTCTCACGCTGGCGGCCATCGCAAAGGAACTGGAAATGAGGAACCTTAAGAAAGCAGATGTGATCCTGGCGGTCGGACTTCCGCTGCACTGGCTGAAGACGCAGAAGCTGTCGTTTCGGGATTACCTTATGAGAAATCAGGAGCTTGATTATGTATTCAAGGGGAAACCATATCGCATCAAGATCTGCAACGTAGTGGTATATCCCCAGGGTTACGCAGGTATAGCGGCAAATATGAAGAATTATACCGGCATGAACATGCTGGCGGATATTGGCAACGGCACGATGAACACTCTGGTGGTGGTGAACGGCAGAGGGATGTCAGACAAGATGTATACGGACAAGATCGGTGTTCACCAGTGTGTGAAGCAGATCCGCAATGAAGTACAGGCTGAATGCGGGAAATTGCCGGATGAGTATCTGATTGAAGAATTCCTGATCAATGGAAATGCAGATGTGCCGGAAAAGATGCAGGCGGTTATGAGACGGGAGGCAGAACGATATACGGAGGAGATATTTAACAAGCTGAGTGAATACGAATATGATCCGGAACTTGTAAGACTCCATATCATAGGTGGCGGAGGATGCCTTGTGAAAAACTTCGGAAAATATGATGAGAGCCGTGTGGAAATTATCACGGATATCTGTGCGACCGCCAAAGGATATGAAAGCTTATATGTTGCAACGGAGGTGAAGAGGGGAGCATAAGCTTCCCTTGCTTTGACTATGGAAGAAAAAAGAATCAGCTTACGCTTTCGGTCAGATCATGCAATGGATCAGAAAGCATGGGAAAAACTGGAACAGCTTTCCGCAGAGAAAAATATATCGAAGAATGCACTGATCGTAGAAATGATATGCAAGTATTCATCCCGGCAGACAGTGCAGGACGAAGATATGCTTGCCGGAAAAATAGCCGGTTGTGTGGTGGATCAATTGAAATCCTATATCACAACAGCAATAACGGATGTTACGGCAAGAGGGGCGACTTTCACCATGAATCAAGCGGAGAAGGTGGAAGAGCCATCCGGGGCGGACGGGATTGATGAAATCGATCCGGGAGCACTGGAGTTTTTGGCTGGATTGTAATGGCATGAATCTGATGCCACGACAATTACAAATGGCATAAATCTGATGCCATGAGCCAAAAACAAATGCGGCCCGGCATATTTCACCGGACTGCATCCAGCAGGTGTGTACGCCGGATGGAAGCCCTCCGCAGGAGTCTCTCTGAAAGAGCCCCTCGGGAGAGCGAACGGTGTAATGGGGGTATTCCCATTACTGATAGTGAGTTATAGCAAGTGGGAACCGCTTGGTATAAGGCAGCAAAGCTGCCGGTGCTGCCGGAGCCGGAATATCAGCTGTCCGGTGAGAAAGCACCGAAGAAAAAAATGAGAAAACATGGAAAGAGAGGAAATGTATATATGATGATGGCACAGACAATCAGCGTTCACAACGGAAACAGTGCAACTGTGGGACAGGAGCACAATGCAAGAGAAGCAGAATATCTGAAATATCATGTGAATCAGGAGCATGTAATACCGGATGGATATCATAAGTCCATCATCCATGAGTCATTGGAGGAAGCAATCAACCGGATTTTCGCAGATGCACTGGAAGAATACAATCGTAAAAAACGAGCAGACAAGAAGCATCCAGGCAGGGAGATTGATAATTATTACCAGCATTTAACCAGCCAACTTGAGGAAAACAAAAAACGCAAGGCGGTAAAGGGGAATAAAGCCGGTTTTGAGGCTATGCAGCCCTGCTACGAGGTTATTGTGCAGATCGGAAACTGCGATACGGTAAACAGCAGGACGAATCCCCAGTATAATCCGGAACGCTTAGATCCGGAGCTTGCGGAAGAATTGCTTATGGAAGCTATTGAGAGAACTAAAACAAGATTTACGGTACCTGCTGTCGATAAGAATGGGAAGCCTATATGCGATGAAAACGGAGTGCAGAAAACATGGTGCTGCATTGAGATCGTGGGATTGTATATTCATGATGATGAAATCCAGAAAGGAATTCATGCACATGTGGATTATGTTCCGGTAGCACATAATTACAGAAGAGGACTGTCTATGCAGCCGGGGCTTAACAATGCTCTGACGGAAATGGGGCTGACGGCTGACCGGATCGAAGACCTTGCGCCAGAGCGAACGAGACTCATGATGGAAAAGTACGGAATCGAATATCATGATTCCGATTATATGGATGAAAAGGGCAAACAGATTCCCAAGGCAAAGCTCATAAAAGAACAGCTTCTTCATCGTAAGATGGCGAGTGAACTGGTGCCCTGTAAAACGCCCCAAATGAAATTTCAGGAACTGTTCCGGGAAAATCTTAGAGAAGTTATGCAGGAGAGGGAGGTTCCAATTGCCGACAGTCTTCGGGAGAACAGAGCACACCAGGATAAGCATGAATGGAAAGAGACAAAGGCAATTCTGGAGGCAAATCAAAATGCCAGACAGGAACGGGACAGGCTTCTGGATGAAAAAGAAAACGTTGCGGCGGCTTATGAGGAACAGGTTGAAAAAGGAAAAGCCGACCTGGCAGTTTTAGAAGAGAAGAAAGCAGCGCTTACATCCTGGGATAAAAAGCCAAAGACAGAAAAGGAACTGATGGATCGGATTGACAAGGAAGCAACAGTTCAGAAAAAAAGCCTTTTTTCACAGGAAGGAATCTTCATTCCGGCAGAATTGTGGAGACACATCAAGAACTTTCTGAAAAGTCATTTCCGGTTGGAAGAAGAAAACCGCAAACTGAAGAAATCCTTGTCCTTTGCTAAGGTGAGAGCAGCGGAAAAAGTAATGGCCAATAAGGAAAAGATCATTGCTGATGCGAGGAAGGAAGCAGAGGCGATACGCAGGGAGGCAAACAACCCATTAAAGCGTGGAAAGCTGATGCAGGAGAATCAGGAACTGAAAAAGCTGGTGGAATTCTATGAAAGAGCCATTGGCAGAAATCCGGAGTTGTCGGAGGCAGTGGAGCGAGAGAAGATGAGAAATGAGATTCGTCGAAAAAAGGATCATGAAATTGCGGTGTGATTGATTACGGCTAAAACAGCTACTCAGAGAGCCTTAAATTAAGTTGATAATATTCCGATAGAGGAGTATACTGTTTGTAACAGAATACGGCAAAGCAACGGAAACATTGTGACGCAAAGCTAATAGGGCCTGTAAAATGGTAGCCAGTTACACAGATAAGATATCGACACCGCAGGTTGTATGCTTGCGGTGTTTTTGGTAGAAAGAGAGAACTATATATGGACGGCTTTATGACACTGAAAGAGGCCTCTGAAAAATGGGGAATCTGTGAACGTCGGATCAGAACTTTATGTACGGAAGAACGAATTAACGGTGCAACTAAGATTGGTCATATGTGGGTAATTCCATCGGAGACATTAAAACCAACAGATCAGCGAATTAAATCTGGAAAATATATGAAAGATAAAATTGATAAATGACAGAATCTGTCTACGTCATTTGATAAGATTAGAGCATAACAAATAGATGAGGCCGGTGAGGTGATGTCATGGAAAAGGAAGACAAGATTCAAAGAGTCTTGGGGCTGTATACAAAGCTAATCAATGGAGCGGTCATCAGCAAGTCAGCAGAGGCTGTAAATTACAATGTCAATGAAAGAAGCATCCAGCGGGACATTGATGATATCCGTAATTATCTGGATCAGCAGGGAACGGAGGATGGAATCATAAACTCGGTCGAATATGACCGACAAGTGAAAGGATACAGATTAAAGCAGATCTACAAGCTGAAATTCACAAATCCAGAAATCCTTGCAATTTGCAAAATTCTTCTGGACAGCAGGGCATTTACCAAGAAGGAGATGCAGGGGGTACTGGCAAAACTGATTGATAGCTGCGTGCCGGAGGACAATCAGAAGCTTGTAAAAGAAATGATCAGCAACGAGGAGTTCCATTATATTCAGCCACGGCACGGATCCGTATTCATGGACAAAATGTGGAGCATCAGCCAGGCGATACACAATCATAGCTATATTGAAATCAAATATCAGGGAGTTCAGGGCTCATCTGTAAAGACCAGAAAGCTGAAACCGCTGGCTGTGATGTTCTCAGAATATTATTTTTACATGGCGGCTTTTATTGATGATGAGAAGGTGAGAGAGAATTTTAATGTAATCAATGATTCTTTCCCGACAATATATCGGATCGATCGGATTCAGAGCCTGAAGGTACTCGATGAGAAGTATCATATCCCATACAGTAACCGATTTGAAGAGGGAGAGTTCCGGAAACGGATTCAGTTCATGTATGGCGGCAGGTTCAGGACAGTGAAGTTTAAGTACAAAGGCTATTCTGTGGAATCAGTACTGGATCGACTGCCCACTGCGAAGATTTTAAACGAGGAGCAGATGGACGGCGACCCGGAGAGGACGGTTTATACCATATCTGCTGAGGTATTTGGAAACGGCATAGATATGTGGTTGAGGAGCCAGGGGGAGAATATTGAAATCATTACATAAAGGAGAAGCAAGATGGGAACGCTCTTAAATTCTGCGAAGAAAGCAAGAAAAATTAATAAGGAAGCAAAAAATGCCCAAAAGGAATCCGTTTTTTTGACGGAAGAGAGAGCAGACGGAGAACATGCAATAGGATTTTATGCAGAAAAAAAAGATGTGGCACTTAAATTAACATCAGAAGCAATAGGAATAAATAAAGCTGTCATGGAAGAATTAGAAAAAGATTCAAAAGTAAAAAAATATTATGAATCCAGCATAGAAAGCAATAACAAATTTGTTGACGATGCTAGTATGTGCTTCATCAACAAAACAAGAGGTTAGAGAATATTCGGAGAAACTATATGGCAAATAAAAATGCAACTCTGGACAAGAGAAGTGAATTTGAAGGATTTAATTTAGATGAAATTGAAAATAAATTGCAAGAAGAACTTG
This sequence comes from bacterium, assembly GCA_963618065.1. GTDB lineage: Bacteria > Bacillota > Clostridia > Lachnospirales > Lachnospiraceae > Suilimivivens. Next base: position 30,081 of record CAVERH010000034.1, read on the forward strand.
CAGAAAATTTATTGGAATTTGAATTTCTTGATAGACAACAAGCGCAGATAGAAAGCCCAGATGCATTGGGACAAACAATACTTGACACGGTATGGGATCAATTTACTAATCAGATAGCAATTCAAGCAGGGGAAGACTTCATTAAAACAAACAATGGTTTAAATTTAGATTTAAGAAGTGAGGCGCACATTCAGACCACGGAGAATTTTGCCAATGGAAAAATCGCAACTCATAATACAGAGATAGACTATCAGAAACGGTATGACGACTGACAAGATAATTTTCAAAGAAAGGAAGATGGCTCTGTAAAGACAAAGTCTGATAAAAGATCTGGCAAAGAGAAGATGGTTCTTAAGAAAGAAGCACGCAAAGATTTTGATAAAAGTAGACCGAAAGGGAGCGATACAAACCATACTCAGATGGATCATACCATATCAGCTGCAGAAATAATACGTGATCCGGAAGCAGCAGCTCACATGACTAGAGAAGAGCAGATTGATTTTGCTAATAGCGAAACTAATCTAAATTTGATGGATTCAGCTGCAAATCAATCAAAAGGAGACAGCACGATGTCAGAATGGCTAGATTCAGAGCGAAATGGAGAAAAGCCAGCTGATAGATTTGATATAGATGAGGAAGCATTAAGGCAGAAGGATAAAGAGGCAAGGGAAGAATACGAAAAGCAAAAGAAGGATGCAGAACAAAGGTCAATTGAAGCAGGAAAACGTTCACAAAAAGCTGAAGCATATAGGATAGGAAAAAAGGCAGCTAGAGCAATTGTGATGAACTTATTTGCAGATTTGATAAAGAAAATGATAAATAATTTAATTGCCTGGCTCAAATCTGGACAAAAAAATTTAAGGACGCTGCTTATTTCACTCAAAAATGCAATCGTGAAATTTGTTATTGATTTGAAGGATAATGTGCTCAATGTAGTCGACACAGCTGCTACTGTAATTGCGACATCTATACTCGGACCAGTCATTAGTACGATAAAAAAAGCCTGGATGTTTATTAAACAAGGCTGGTCATCGTTGAAACAAGCAATTGACCATATTAGAAAACCTGAAAATAAGGGTAAACCGGTTGGCGTGCTAATGATGGAAGTTGGAAAGATTGTGATTGGTGGCTTAACTGCAGCAGGAGCAATTGTTTTGGGTGAAGTCATTGAGAAAAATCTTATGGCTGTTCCGTTGCTTGCAATCGAGATACCGTTGTTTGGCTCATTGGCAAATATTATCGGTATTTTTATGGGGGCAGTGGTTTCTGGCATTATAGGGGCATTGGCAATTAATCTCATTAACAGATTAATATCCAAAAGACAGAAAGCAGAATTGAGTGAAGAAAAGGTGAAAAAAGGAAATGAAATTCTGTCTACACAAGAAAAATTAATGGATGTTGTAATCACAAAGGTAAATAATGTTAAGACAGATGCTTCAGAATCAATAAGAATGAGACATAAAGAGGCTGCAAATTCCATACGTGATTCTTTGGAAACAATAAAGAAAAATGAAGAATCGGATTTTAAGGATATTGATAATAGCGAGGATTTTGCCAAAATGGATCGGCGTCTTCGAGATTTGGGTGCAGAATAGGAGGATTCAAGATGAAGCTTTGTTATATCATCGGTGCCGCGATTGCAGTTGGTAGTGTAGCAGAAATTATTTATTTGATAAAAAAATCAGATAAAGAAAATAATAAAATAAACAATGAATTAGAGCTAAAGTTGTTAAAATCAGAAAAAAATACAACAGTACTTGTTCAACCGGAAAAGGTACAAGAAGATGATGAGGTTGACATTGATCTAGATGGGGCTATTACAGAATTTACAGGGAGGAAAATAAACGCAATTGATA
>CAVERH010000035.1:0-31158 GCA_963618065.1 bacterium
GAACCCACGTATCCAGCTTGGAAGGCTGGTGTTCTACCATTGAACTACACCCGCATCTGCTAAAAAAAGATGTGAGATCGGGGTGACAGGATTCGAACCTGCGACCTCCTGGTCCCAAACCAGGCGCTCTAGCCAAGCTGAGCCACACCCCGGTAGACATTCAAATGCTTCACCACACGACGCAAAATATATTATATGGTATGTTCTAAACAATGTCAACTGATTTTTATGTTTTTGCAATGATTTTTGCAATTTTTTGCAATGAATTTTTTAATGTGTTTTTTTATTTGTAATTACAAGCATTGTATTGGGCTTCTCCCAATGTACCACTTATCTTACTACAAATACCGGATCTCAAAGCTTACGTCCTGCCTGATTCCGTCCTCAATCGTCATCACAATATAGGATGGTCTTCTACCCTCCTGCCGGGGATAAGTCAGCGATCCCGGATTAATGGCAATAATCTCTTTGCCTCGATCCACAACCGGCTTGTGCGTATGTCCGTACATGACAATGTCCACACCCCGGTCGTGTGCTTCCTGCTTCAATTCCTGATTTCCCATTGATACACCATAAATATTTCCATGAACAAGCCATACCTTGTACTTTCCGATCTGAAACTCCTTTTCTCTCGGCAGATCTGAAAAGAAATCATTATTTCCTGCTACCATATAAACGGGACACCCTGCCTTCTGACTGATCAGATACTCGCTTCCTTCGATGTCTCCGCAATGAATCAACAGATCAACGGGCTCCTCTTTATCCACCACCTGCATGAAATTCTCATTCTGTCTATGTGTATCACTTACAATCAGTACCTTCATTCATGTACCTCTCAATCTTTTGTCTCATAGAGCGTAAGGCATTACCTCTGTGACTGATTGCGTTCTTCTCCTCTTCGGTCAGTTCTGCAGCAGTCTGTACATAAGGCGGAACCAGAAAGATCGGATCATAGCCAAAGCCATTCCTTCCCCGTTCCTCATAACCGATTCTTCCTTCGATCGTGCCTTCTGTCGTAAGCAGCGTTCCATCCGGCATCACCGTTGCAATTGCACAGACAAACCGAGCCGTCCGCTTTTCATCCGGGACTCCGTTAAGACGTTCGATCAGGTTCGCATTTTTAATCTGATAGGAGGTACCCTCGCCCAGGTATCTGGCAGAATAAATCCCCGGCTCTTTATTCAGGGCATCAATCTCCAGCCCCGAATCATCTGCCATGACAAAATCGCCCGGTGCAAGGACTGCGATGGCCTTAGCCTTAATGGACGCATTCTCCACAAAGGTCGTTCCGTTCTCAGCAATATCCGTAAAGACTCCTGCCTCCTTCATGGACAGGAGCTCCACTTCTTCTCCATTCACCTGAAATCCCTGCATAATCTCACGGATCTCTATCATTTTATTCTGATTTCCTGTTGCAAAAATAATACGGGACATTCCATATACCTCGCTCTATTCAATGTTATTCGGTTAAATAAGTTTCATACGAACTAATAATAGCATTATAAATGCCATTTGCGATTTTTTCAATATAATCCTCACGCTTCAAAAGAATCGCTTCCTGCTTATTGGACAAACATCCCACACGTACCTCGGCAGCCGGAACCGTTGCATATCGCAGCACACTTTCATCAGATGCCCTTTCAAGCCCTAACGCCTTAGTCTTAATCTCCGATGCCAGTTCCCTTTCCAGAAGGTCTGCCAGCTCCACGCTGCCAAACCCCGGAATGAAATACTGATCATTGTAAATCGTGCTGACTCCGTATACCGCTTCCTCTTCCCTGCTGTCCACAGATATTTCAATATACATGTCTGCCTTTACTTTATTGGCAAATGCCACTCTCTGCTCCGCGGCAGGATTCACATCATCCATCCTCGTATAATATGCCTTGATCTTACTTTCATCAAGCTTTTCTTTCAGCTTCTTTGCGATCTGAAGCGTCAGCTCCTTCTCTGTAATACCATTTCCGACTCTGCCTCTGTCCAGTCCTCCGCAAGAGGGATCAATCACCACAATCTGATTATATATTTCTCTCGGATTTAAAAAGCTGATGTACAACTCATTATTTTCAAACACTGTGCGATACTCATAAACCTGCGCCAGATTAAAAATCAGCGCAACACCATCCTCTGTTTCATGATAAAAACCTGCTTCTACCCCGGTTCGGTTTCCCATGAGCGCATGCTCTGCATAAAACGACTCCTGTACATTCTGAATCAGTACATAAAGCTCCTGATCCATGTAATGATTCTCTATGGTGATTTCTTCTGCCTTACTTCCCTCCGGCAGTGGAATACAGAGATAATCCGTTGCTTCCTCCGTATCAAAGACAAGCACATTTTCAGGATCCGCCGAAGAAGCCTGAGGCTCAATCGTATCCCCGGTTCTCACAACCTCATCCTGCGCAACCTCTGTAATGGTAACCACCTTCGTTGTGGATAACCCGATGATCAGTCCCAATGCTATTACAGAAAACAGGCACACCAGCGCCGTCGTTTTCTTCATCAAATTCTGCTGCATAAGCCTTCCTTCCGATCCTTATCAAATATAGATAAAATCTGCAGATTTCTACATAGATCTTAAGGGTTCTTCTTAGGTGGCTTTGACCCGGGGAACTGATAAAAGTAGGTCTTCATCATTCCATTATATATTTTACGGTTCTTATCTGCCTTGAGTCCGAGTGCTTCCTGTGCTTTATCATAGGAAGTAATCAGATACAACGACCAGTTATCCAGCTTCTTAAACCGTTCGCCGATCGTATGATACAGGTCAAAAAGCGCTTCCTTTTCTTCCAGACGCTCTCCATAAGGAGGATTCGTAATCACAAAGCCATATTTCCTGCTGTGGCTTAACTGATCCACTCCCCGCTTCTGGAAATGGATTAAATGATCTACACCTGCAAGACGTGCATTCTGTCTTGCATACTCTACCATCGTTTCATCCAGGTCATACCCCTGAATGTCCGTTTCCACCTTCAGATCAATCTCTTCCTTTGCTTCTTCACGCACTTCCGTCCATTCCTTTTCCGGAATCAGGTGATTCCAGCTCATTGCCGTGAAGCTCCGGTTCACTCCCGGCGCCATATGAGCCGCCATCATCGCTGCTTCAATCGGGAAGGTTCCACTTCCGCAGAATGGATCCACCAGAATACGGTTTCCTCTCCATGGAGTGAGCATAATCAGGGCTGCCGCCAGATTCTCGGCAATCGGCGCCTTTGCGGTCAGCTTACGGTATCCTCTTTTATGTAGGGATTCTCCGGTTGTATCAATCCCAACCAGTACCTCATCCTTATGCAAAAATGCCCGCACCGGGAAGAGATCGCCATCCTCTGTAAACCAGCTGATGTGATGAACCTCCTTCATCCTCTCTACCATGGCCTTTTTCATAATGGACTGAATATCCGAAGGACTGAACAGCTTACTCTTCACACTGGCCGCCTTCGTCACATAAAACCTACCATTCACTGGAATGTAATGCTCCCATGGAATCGCTTTCGTTCCCTGAAACAGCTCTTCAAAGGTTTCTGCATGAAATTCTCCGGCTTTAATCAGGATACGCTCTGCCGTACGCAGATAAATATTCGCCCGGCAGACGGCTTCCGCATCACCCTCAAACAGGATTCTTCCATCCTCTACACGGATAATCTCATATCCAAGATCCAGTATTTCCCTTTTTAAAACTGCCTCAAGTCCAAAATGACAAGGGGCAATCAATTCTAATCGTTCCATTTTCCAACCTTCATTTCTACGCGCTATCGCCATGCCTTCAAGCTGCAGGCATCGTTTCACTCTCTTCAAAGGATAACATACCTGTCTTTTTCAGGCAACAAAGAGTTTTTGAGAACCAGCAAAGCAAACAAAGCCAACCAACAAAGGCGCCCTTAAAGGGCGCCTCCGTTGGTCTTAATAATCGCTCTTGTTGGTGTTTTTGTCCTTAGAGCTGTTGGTAGACTGGTTCTTCTGGGAATTCCTGGAAGAATTCTGAGAATCCTTGGAAGAAGTACTTCCCTGAGAATTGGTTGTCTTGTTTTCACTGTAATCGTTCTTAGACATAACTCCTCACATTCCGCCGTGTGATCTTTCTACGGCTTAATATAATTTTTTGTTACACGAGTATTATGAACGATTTTAATTTTTTTATTCATCATTGCTTTTCATTTATGTTCACTAATTTTTCACTTGTCCCTCTCACTAAATTCAAGCTGCACCTTTCGGTTTGCTTTCATTAAGCGCTCTAAACAACTCAAAAATTGATCCACTGGATCATTTTCTCATATGCATGGCAACAAAAGGGGCATTGCTTTCGCAATGCCCCTAAAGTTTCAGGTATTATTTATTTAATTACTTGGAAGCTTTCCAATCTTCATACTGCTTAGAGAACTCAGCAAGTACATCCTGGTATCCAGCTTCATCAAGTGCTGCATTGTATTCAGCGATAGTAGCTTCTACATCTGCTGCTGCGTATCCGCCAAGCTCAAGAACGAATCCGTACTGATCGAATACGTTTGTACATGCAGCGTACTGAGCTTCAACAGGTGCTACGTTAAATCTGAATCCAGCTGCGCAGGAAGCCTGAGCCTGTCCGTTCATATCCTGGTAGATCTGAACCTTATCATCAGGTTCGCCAGCGCAAAGGGTAAGAGGTACTACGGAAGTAGACTCCCAAGCGGAGTGACCGTACTTCTCGTTGTTAGATACAACCTTGCCATCAGCATCTAAGGTGTAATCTACATCCTTAATACCATAGGTGTAAAGGTCTGCTAACGTATTATCTGTATACAGTAAGCCTAAGAAGTCGATACAAGCCTTAGCCTGCTCTTCTGTAGAATTAGCTGTAATTGCGAAGCAGGATCCAAGAGTTGTGGTAGAATGAGCATACTTACCAGTAAAGCCTTCTACGAATACTTCTTCCTGTCCATCACGGCTTTCAGAGTTGGACTCGTCACCAGGTACACATGTCCACCAGTTAACGCCCCAGTTCTGTGTCTGAGCTTCGCTATCGGATGTTGTCTTGGTTACTTCATCTTCAGAGATGTAACCCTTCTCACCCCATTCGCACATTAAGGTACAGAAATCAAGGTAATCCTGAGATAATGTAGGGTTAACTACAGTATCAGTAGCACGATCAACTGCGAATAAGGAGTTAGCTCCATCGAAGAAGTCATACTTGTCAATGTAATATCTGAAGAACATAGGTGTCTTACCTACCAGGTAAGGGTACTTAAGTCCCTTCTCTGTCTTACACCATTCAAGGTACGGCTCAAGATCCTTGAGTTCCTTGATGGAAGAGGTGTCAAGACCGAACTCTGTTGCGTAGCTTTCCGGGAACTTTAAGTCATATCCTTCGTATGCTTCCTTGTAAACCGGAATATAGTAATCCTTTCCGTCGTAACGGGAAGATGTCCAGATAGATTCCGGCATGGAATCATAAAGTGTTGTTCCAGGTAACAGATCTGTAACATCATAAGCTGCGTTAGCCTTGTACAGATCGTTTGTACCGATGGTTCCCATCCAGCTTGCTGTCCAGAGTAAGTTGATTTCGTTGTTTGCTAATGCAAGGTTAGCCTTATCTGCATATTCACCTGAAGGAATATCATTGATAGTAACCTGTACATTGATCTTATCAGCGATGTACTCGTTGATAGCATCCTGAACTGCCTTTACTTCTGCACTGTCAGGCTGTCCTAAGTTGTAAGTAGCTCTGTAAATGTTAATGCTGACTGCATCCCCACTTGCTACTTCCGTTGTGTCTGCAGCTTCTGTTGTGTCTGCTGCTTCTTCTGTTGTGTCTGCTGCTTCTTCTGTTGTAGTGTCAGCGGCAGGTGTTTCTGTGGTGCTGCCACCGCATCCGGCAAGAGTGCTGATTGCCATAGCTGCTACCAACAGAGCTGATAAAAGTTTTTTCTTCATTTGATAAAAACCTCCCTTTTTATTTATATTCTCAAAGGTGACACCGGAATTGATGTCACCCGGAATACCATGATTAGATATGTAATTACTGGATGTCCTTTCATTTTCAGGACATCAAACCTTACTTTAACCCTTAACAGATCCTACTGTCAAGCCTTTAATGAAATATTTCTGGAAGAACGGATATACTACCATAATAGGTCCGATAACGATCAATACCGTTGCCATTGTGGAGGAATACTGCGGAATCGTTCCTCCCATCGCTGCTCTCGCTGCAGCAGGTACGTTCGTATTGTTCAGCAGGAACTCGATACTCTTCTGGATACTTACAAGAAGTAACTGTAACGGCTTCTTACTATCTGAGGTAATATAAAGCAATGCATTCTGCCAGTCATTCCAGTATGCAGTAGCCATCATGAAGCCTACGGCTGCCATAGAGGGCTTAAGAAGCGGAAGAGTGATCTGGAAGAAGGTTCTGTACTCACCTGCACCGTCAATCTTGGCTGCCTCCATCAATTCATTCGGAATGCTGTTAGCGATGTATGTTCTTAAGATGATTACATTCATCGTAGTTACACACAACGGAAGGATTAATAACCATAAGCTGTCTTTTAAGTGATAGTAGCTTGTGAAGATAATATATCCGGAAAGCTGACCACCGTTGAACAGCATAGGAATCAAAAGGTAAACCGATAAAAACCTGGATAAACGGAAATCTTTTCTACTAATGGAGTAAGCAAACATACTCATAACCATCAGACCTAAGAAGGTACCGAATACCGTAACAAAAATTGTAACTGCATATGAGGTCAGTAACTGATGACCATATTTCAAAACGGACTGTACACCTGCCAGGGACCACTTCTCAGGGAAGTAGCTGAAACCATTATCCAGAATTGCGCTTTCATCTGTGAAAGCCGCAATGAATACCAGCAATACCGGCAGGAAGCAAAACAATGTATACAGTAAAAGGAAAAATCCGAGAATGTACTGGCCGATTCCTTTTTTCTCTTGTCTGGATGGTGCCAAATCGGCAGCATTACCTTTTTTCTTGCTCATCTTCTATTCTCCTTTCCCTTAGAACAATGCATTATCAGGTGCAATCTTACGAACCATTCCATTCGCAAATAGCATCATCAGCAAGCCTACTACAGACTGGAAGAAGCTGGTTGCAGCCGTGAATCCAAAGTTAGAGTTTTTAAAGATCGCATTCAATACATAGGAGTCAATAACCTGTGTTGTCGGGTAAAGCACACCACTGTTTCTGGTTACCTGATAGAACAAACCGGTATCGGACTTCATAATGCTACCAACGGATAATAACAGCATAACGGTGATCATCGGGATCAGCGCCGGGATGGTGATGTGCCAGATCTTCTGCCACTTGTTAGCGCCATCGATTTCTGCTGCTTCGTATAACTCGGTATCAATACCTGCTAATACGGACATATATAAAACAGAGCCATAACCTACACTGTTCCACATCTTAACAATTGTCAGGATGATTGGCCAGTAGGATGCTGTTGAGTAAAATCTCACATTCATTCCCAGCGTATGATTCAGGATACCGGTATCAGTACTGATAAATGCATATACAATAAACTGTACTGCTGCATAAGAAATGAATACCGGAATAATCATAATGGTCTGCATGGTCTTAGCCACTTTTTTAAATACGAACTGATCAATTGCAATTGCGAGTACTACATTGAGGAAGGTTCCCAGTGCTGTAAACACAACGTAATACAACAGGGTGTTTCTCGTCATTGTCACAAAGGTTGCTTTGGAAGCAAGCAGGAATTTAAAGTTATCAATTCCGTTCCACGGGCTCTTCCAAATCCCCAGTGTGTAGTCAAAATTCTTAAACGCCATTACAAGACCAGCCATAGGGACATACATGATAAAGAATAAAATCAGGAATGCCGGCAACGCCATTACAACGTGCGCTCTGTGCTTCCACGTGTTATGCAAGAAGCTTTTCATTGTCATCTCTCCTTTTCCCGTTAGATTTGCTTTTCTTTATATATAGAAGGAACGCATCATATCGATCATCGCCGTTCTTCTTATATATCACATTTTATGTACAACCTGTCAGATTGTATGCTTTATTTCCTATTATATATGCTTCACCGAGTTACCCTCGAACACGACCCCGGGAACGGTAATCTGTTCCGTAATCGTTGACTTCGGATTTTCAATCAGGCTGATCAGCTTCAGTGCTGCTTCTCTTCCCAGCCTCTCGGTATCCTGAATAATGGTCGTAAGCTTCGGCTCAAAATGTCTTGCAAGTCTTAATCCATCATAGCCAACCACGGAAATATCGTCGGGAATCTTAAGCCCCAGTTCGTTAATGGCATTGATTCCTCCAAAGCAGGAAAAATCATCCGGATATAGGATGCAGGTCGGAACCCTCTTAAGTCCCAGAAGCCTCTTCGTTTCTAAATAAGCGCCGTTCGTATCACGATAAGGTGCTTCCCCTATGTAGTCTGCCGGGACATCTATCCCAAACTCCTCACAGGTCTTATAAAAAGAAGATAATCGGTTCTGTGTAACAGAGGACGGTGCTCCGTGGATGTAGGCGATTCTCCGGTGTCCCATTGAGTAAATATATCTCACAAGATCTCTCATGCCGGATACGTTATCGGAGATAATCGCACATCGGTTATTGAAAAGATGATCGATGGTCACTACCGGGATATCACTTCGTACCAGTTCTTCGACTTCCGGATCATAGAAATCCACGCAGGCAATCATCACACCGTCAAATCCACGATACCGGCTATGTTCTAAATAGGACATCTTATTGCCGCCGGAACGGTTACTGTTAATAAACGTGATGTCGTATCCTTTCTCTTCTGCGGTACGTTTGAAACTGTCAAGCACATATGTAAAGTAGTCATGCTTCAGACCGCTGTGGGCATCATCCACAAAGAGAACTCCAAGATTCTTGGTGCAATTTGTTTTTAATGCCTTGGCTGCGGAGTTAGGGGAATACCCCATTTCCTTGGCAACCTGTCTGATATGTTCTTTTGTTTCTTTTCCTATATCCTTGTGATCGTTCAGGGCCTTACTAACGGTTGCTATCGATACCCCGCAGGCTACTGAAATATCCTTCATCGAGACCATAGCTGTAATCCCCTCACTGCTCATCGATTTCTTAATCGTTTTCGTATCCTTATCGTACATCAATTTTTACAGATTTGCAACACTTTTCATGGACATTTTATGCATAATTGATACTTTTAGCAATGTTTCACAGAAATAGCAAGTAGAATTCTTCTATTTTTAACAAGGTTTTTACTATTGACAACTTAACTTTTCGTTAAATTCCTTGTTTGTTAAGTTAATTTTAAGTTAAAAATTACTTAATAGAATTTTTAGCTATATTTTTGCACTATAAATTGATTTTTCTATTTAAAATTTACTCTAAAATGCACAATTTTGTTGTTGCAATAGCATAGGCTTTTATGTATAATTCTTCTTAAGAGGTTACTTAAACGTTTTCTGTGTGTTTATCAACACCGATACACGTTTATTTTACATTATGGTAACTATTAATTTAATAATAAGGTAAGGAGAAAGTGCTATGAAATTTGGTTATTTTGATGACGCGAACCGCGAGTACGTGATCACCACTCCCAAAACACCGCTTCCCTGGATCAACTATCTTGGCTGCAATGATTTCTTCAGTCTGATATCCAATACCTGCGGTGGTTATTCCTTTTATAAGGATGCAAAGTTACTTCGTTTAACCCGTTATCGTTACAACGATACCCCCAATGATGTGAATGGTAAATACTTCTATATTAAAGATGGCGATACCATTTGGAATCCCGGTTGGAAGCCGACCAAGACCGAGCTTGACTCTTATGAGTGCCGTCACGGTATCGGTTACAGCCGTTTTATCTCCAGCAAGAATGATGTACAGGCCTCCGTTCTCGCTTTTGTTCCGATGAACGATACCTGTGAAATCAACCAGGTGAAGTTAACCAACAACTCCTCTTCCGTTAAAACACTGTCCTTATTCTCCTATGTAGAATGGTGCTTATGGAATGCGGATGATGATATGAAGAACTTCCAGCGTAACTTCAGTACCGGTGAAGTTGAAATCGTAGATTCCACGATTTTCCACAAGACCGAGTACAGAGAGCGTCGTAATCACTATGCTGTTTACTCTGTAAATGCAAAGATCGATGGCTTCGATACCATCCGTGATGAATTCCTTGGCGCATACAACGGAACAGATGATCCGACCGCTGTTAAGAACGGTGCCTGCACCAATTCCGTAGCAAGCGGATGGCAGCCGATCGCTTCCCACCAGATCAACATCACCTTAAATCCCGGCGAAACCAAGTCCTTTGTTTTCGTTCTCGGATACATAGAGAATCCCGAAGATGAGAAGTGGGAGTCCAAGGGTGTTATAAATAAGAAGCGCGCTTATGAAATGCTTGACCGTTATAAGACCGACGCAGATGTAGATAAAGCATTTGCAGAGCTGAACGAATACTGGAAGGGACTTCTTTCCAAGTACACCGTGAAGTCCTCTAATGACAAGGTTGACCGTATGGTTAACATCTGGAACCAGTATCAGTGTATGGTTACCTTTAATATGTCACGTTCTGCTTCCTATTATGAATCCGGTATCGGCCGTGGAATGGGATTCCGTGACTCCTGTCAGGATCTGCTCGGCTTCGTGCATCTGATTCCGGATCGTGCAAGAGAAAGAATCATCGATATCGCATCCACCCAGTTCCAGGATGGCAGTGCATATCATCAGTATCAGCCACTTACCAAGAAGGGTAATTCCGACATTGGTTCCGGATTCAACGATGACCCGTTATGGCTGATTGCAGGTACATCCGCTTATGTTCGTGAAACCGGCGATACCACCATATTAACCGAAATGGTTCCTTATGATAACGATATGTCCGTCGCTACTCCTTTAATGGGACACTTAAAGAGAAGCTTTGATTACATCGTAAACCACAAGGGTCCTCACAAGCTTCCTCTGATCGGCCGTGCTGACTGGAATGACTGTCTGAACCTGAACTGCTTCTCCGAGCATCCGGGTGAATCCTTCCAGACCTTTGGTCCTTCCGAAGGACCTGTTGCAGAATCTGTATTCATCGCAGGTATGTTCGTTAAGTACGGCGAAGAATATGCACAGCTCTGTGAACTGATGGGTGACCAGAAGGAAGCTGATTATGCAAGAGAAGAAGTTGCCAAGATGTATGACGCTGTTCTTAAGGATGGCTGGGATGGCGACTGGTTCGTTCGTGCATACGATGCTTACGGTCAGAAGATCGGTTCCAAGGAATGTGAAGAAGGCCAGATTTATATTGAATCCAACGGCTTCTGCTCTTTAGCAGGTATCGGTGTGAAGGAAGGTCTTGCCAAGAAGGCACTGGATTCCGTAAAGGAAAAGCTGGATACCAAATATGGTGTTATGATTCTCCAGCCTGCTTATACCAGATATCACTTAGAGCTTGGTGAAATCTCTTCTTATCCGCCCGGATATAAAGAGAATGCCGGTATCTTCTGCCACAACAATCCTTGGGTTTCCATCGCTGAAACCGTAATCGGACGTGGTGACAGAGCATTTGAAATTTACCAGAAGACCTGTCCTGCTTACTGCGAAGAATTCAGTGAGATCCACAGAACAGAGCCTTATGTATACTCCCAGATGGTTGCCGGCCGTGATGCAAAATTCCATGGCGAAGCAAAGAACAGCTGGTTAACCGGTACTGCTGCATGGACCTTTGTCAATGTTTCCCAGTACATCTTAGGTGTATATCCTACCCACAACGGATTAAGCATTGATCCTTGTGTACCGAAGAATTTCGGTGACTTCGAATTAACACGTAAGTTCCGTGAAGGAACCTACAACATCAAGGTTCAGAACCCTGATCATGTTGAGAAGGGAATTAAGAGCATCACCGTAGATGGCCAGGCAATCGACGGATGTGTGATCCCTTATGTAAAGGGCAAAGAAACCTACGACGTTGTTGTTACCATGGGTTAATTCCTGCTGACAGAACAAATAATTTAGAGAAGGTTATGGGGTTATATAGAAAGGGACATCCGACGAACGGATGTCCCTTTTGAAATTTATCTAAAAACGCTTTTGCCTAGTATTTCTAATTTTCACTTTCAAAACTACATATTACTGAATCATGTTCTTACGATCTCAGTAGCAAATGCTTCGGCCTGTACGGAACAGTTGCCTCTGGTTCATAACAAATGCAGCAGTTCCTCGAAGCATACACCGTTCTTCGGCTCAATATGCATCTCAGCAGTTCGGATCATACACTTCTTAATAAAACGGCATGCCTTGCGCACAGACTGCTCAAATTCCACGCCATTCACGGCATCTGCAGTGATAATGGAAGCAAACAGATCTCCCGTTCCGCAGCGTTCCTCGAAGACACGGTGCGTCCGGATCATCCGGGGTTTCCTGCCTTTTTCGTACATGAAGTTCGCAATGAACTCTCCCTGTGGGATTCCGGTAATCACAACCTTCTGCGGTCCGTACTCCGTCAGGCACTCTGCCATACGAAGCAGCTCCTTCCGTGTCCAGCCATGATTCCGATAGGGCACATCCGTCAACCTGCAGCCTTCGGTCAGATTCGGTGTTACAATATCCGCAAGGGATACCAGCTTACGCATCAGCAGGCACATTTCTTCCGTATAAGCACTGCTGATCGAGCCATGATCTCCCATCACCGGATCCACAACCACAATGGTATGTTCCTTGCGAAAGGTTTTGATAAAGCTCTCCACCATACCGATCTGCTCTGCCGAACCTAAGAATCCGGACATGATTCCGTCAAATGACAGCTTCAGCTTCTTCCACATAGCAAGATATTGCTGCAGGTGATTGGTATAATCATCAAAATAATACTCCGGATATCCGGTATGATTGGACAAAATTGATGTCGGAACCGGGCAGCATTGCAGCTTCATATGGGAAATCACCGGAAGGGAAACCGTCAATGCGCACCGCCCATATCCAGTCAGATCATTGATGGCTGCAACTTTCTTCTGCCGGCTCTTCGGTTGTATATTCTTATCGCTCTGTTCCACGTTTTCCATTTTCCTCTTACCATTTCCTGCTTATCATTTTCTGCTTCTGTTCTATATTTCTATTCTCTATTTCAAGTCTCTGCTTCTGTTCTCTGCTTTCATCCTCTGTTCTATTTTTACAGGCACCTGTTATAAAAAAATTCGTAACTGTTCAGTACCCTCACAGATCACTCCTGCGTTTATTTCTGTGTGATTACACAAGCTCAGAAGTACAATGAGGACATCTTGTCGCTTCAATGGCAATCTGTTCCTTACAATATGGGCATTCCTTGGTAGTTGGTGCCGGAGTTTCTTCTTTCTTTTTACGGGAAACCTTATTAATGGCCTTAATGATCAGGAAGATCACCAGTGCAATCAGCAGGAAATTAATGATGGCAGAAATAAAGGAACCATAATTGATTGTTGCTGCATTTTCTCCTTCTCCGAGGGCAATGCAAAGTCCGGAAAAATCAAATCCGCCGGTTAACAGGGAAAGTAACGGCATCAGCATATCATTAACCAGCGAATTCACAATCGCGGTAAACGCACCGCCGATAATGACACCGACAGCCATATCCATCACATTTCCTCTTGAAATAAATTCCTTAAATTCTTTCATTAATGTTTTCATTTGTGTTCCTGTGCCTCCTGATATCCAATATTCAACAAACTGGGAATGTATGCGTATTTCTCACATACATTCCCAGTTTAACGAATCTTTCCTGTAATTGCAAGGATCATCTTATATTTCACAAACTGCTGTTCAAAACGCTGTTCAAAAAGGTAACAGTTCAGCCCTTTCCATTCATAAGTTGCCGTTTTCTACTGACTGGATAACCAATATACATGCCTTCCGGCAGCTTATTTCATGTCAGGCGCCCGGCCTACACTCTTTCAAATACCGGAATAGCCTCAAGCGGGGCCTCGCTCACCACGTAGGAGCCACCTAAATACTCCTTTCCGTCTACCATATTCTTCCAGGTTCCTTCCGGAAGATAAACCTGTCGCTTCCTGCAGCCAAGCTCCAGAATCGGTGCTACCAGATACCTGTCACCAAACATATACTGATCTTCAATCTCCCAGCACATCGGATCCTGCGGGAACTCATAAAATAAGGTACGAAGCAGGGGCGCACCGGTCTGCGTGGCTTCCTTCATCAGCTTTTCAATATAGGGCTTCAGGGAAAGACGCAGATCCAGCTGCTTTTTCATAATGGTAAAGGCTTCCTCGCCATAGCTCCAAAGCTCATTATCATGTCCGGTGTAAAGGCTTCCACCTCCCCATTCTCTTACATCTAACGGCTCAATGTCGTGAGGTCCGCGGTCGCCATGCATACGAAGAACCGGGCTGAATACCGCAAACTCATACCACCGCAGCAACAGCTCACGGAAAGCTTCGTCCTGACAGTCATCGGTCATAAATCCGCCAATGTCAGTTGTCCACCAGGGGATTCCTGCAAGTCCGGCATTCAAACCTGCATTAATCTGGTCTCTTAAGGATTCAAAGGTACTTGGTACATCGCCGGACCATAAAAGGACTCCATATTTCTGTCCACCGGCCCAGGTGGAGCGGATCAGATGAAGAATCTTATCCGTCTTTGCTTCCTTTTCCATTCCATCGGTAAATGCCTTGGCAAGAAGCTTGGGATATACATTCGTTACTTCCAGTGCCGTTCCCATATAATAGCGGTAATTGTCATAATCATATACATTATAATCCGGCTCGGAATTGTCCAGCCAGAACATATCGATTCCGTAATCATAATAGCTTTCCTTGCATTTCTCCCAGATATACTCTCTGGCTTCCGGATTGGTCATGTCGATTTCCAGACAGTCTCCCTGGAAATCATAGGTCTGGTTGCTGCCATGCTCAGTCTGAATCAGCAGACCGCGCTCCTGCATTTCTTCATAATGAATGCTCTTTTTGTCAACGGTCGGCCATACCGAAACAACGACCCTGGTTCCCATCGCATGAAGCTCTTCACACATTGCCTTGGGATCGGGCCAGTATTTCTTATCAAACTGCCAGTCTCCCTGTCTGGTCCAGTGGAAAAAGTCAATTACAATCACATCAATATGGATGCCAAGCTCTTTGTACTTGCGGGCTACTCCAAGCACTTCCTCCTGCGTGCGGTAACGTAGCTTGCACTGCCATAAGCCAAGCAGTTCTTCCGGGAACATCGGTGTTCTTCCGGTTACTTCGGTGTAGTTCTCCAGAATCTTCGCCGGATTGTCATCTGCGGTAATCCAGTAGTCCATCTGCTTGGTTGCTTTTGCTTCCCATTCGGTGTAGTTTTTACCAAACGCAGCTGTTCCAACCCCCGGATGATTCCACAAAAAGCCATAGCCGAGACTGGATACGGCAAACGGAATACTTACCTGGGAGTTGCGCTGTGCCAGCTCCAGTGTACAGCCCTTCAGATCCAGATATTCCTGCTGGTACTGTCCCATTCCATAAATCTTCTCTCCGTTGTTGCTTTCAAACCGAACCTTTAAGGTATAATCTCCGCCAATGATTGCCTTATACTCTCTGCCACGGATCTTCAAGCACCGGCTCTCAGGGCAGGACGGCTGATCGTAATCTCTGTGATATTCCTTTAAAAATTTCTTACCATCCCGGTAATAGGTCAGAATACCGGCTGCATCAATTTTCAGGCAGAGTCTGCCGTTCTGAATGGAAGCCGTATTGTCTTCATTGATTTCAATGGAGACTTCTTTGGATGTATCGGGAATCGCTTCTTCCAGTGCCCAGTCATGCTGCGTAAACTGTGGATACTTTGTTGCACGCACGCGCAGCGCATTCTTTCCCCAAGGGGTAATCATCATGGTTTCATACTGATGCTTGAAGCATAAGCTGTTATTTTCTTTAAAGAATCTCATGTCAAATCCTCCTTATGTTTTGTTTTATGTAGATTGCATATTGTCTCTTTGTTCTTTATAATAACAGTATAATGATACTTCCAACGTATTACTTGAATTTTATTGCATGATATTGGTACAATATTGACATTCATTTACTGCTTAGTCAGATACTGGCCGAACTATTGTCTCACAAAAAGCATTCGGCAGCCTATGAATGGACAGTTACCTATGTATGATCACAAGGAGCCGCATGAAGAACATCAGCATGAAAAAAATCCCCTCGAAAAACATCACAAATAACACCCCTCAATTACGCGAAACACGGATTCACGGCAATTCCCTGTTTCCATTTATGCTCTATGATATCCAGTCCGACACCACCTTTTCCGAGCGGGTGAGCTGTCACTGGCATGAGGAAGTGGAAATTCTGGTCATCAAACGCGGAAATGCCCGTCTGCACTTAGGAGAGGAAGCCTTTGACCTGAAAACCGGAAGCATCTGCCTGATTCCCTCCAATGCCCTTCACCTTGTAACCTGTGAAATCGGAGATGTACTGGACTTCTACGCAATCGTTTTTCATCCGGATCTGCTGTACAGTCTTGGCAATGACATCATCCAGCAGAAGTTTTTAGATCCGCTTTTTCATCTGGGAGTACAGTTTTCCACACTTTATGAGACCTCACGGATCATCAATCCGGCCTTTGCCTGGGAGTTCATGCTGCGTGAGGTTCTGGATGAAATTCATGAGGCCTTCCTAACAAAGCCCTATGGCTATGAACTGCTTATTAAGGCTGCTCTCCTTAAATCCTGCCATCTGATGATTTCGCACGCCATCGTAAATCAGGCCAGGCCTTATATCGATTCTGATTACCGCACCGGACTCATTAAATCGATCATGAAATACCTCCAGGAAAATTATAACGATGCGGTCACCCTGGAAGAACTGGAAAAGAATTTTAGCATCAGCAAAGGGTATCTGTGCCGTTCCTTTAAATCGGTAACGCACATGACACCCTTTGAATACCTGAATTATTTCCGCATCAGTAAAAGTACGGAGCTGCTTTTGGAAACGGACTGTGCGATCAGCCAGATTGCTCTGCAGACCGGATTTAACAATATCAGTTACTTCAACCGAACCTTCCAGCGGTTTATGCATATGACGCCCCGGGAGTTCCGTCGGAGCGCAGCACGGGAATTATTTTCTTTGTAATGCGAAGCCCAAGAATTATTTTCTTTGTAATTGACATTTTACCCGGATAGTGATAAATTACTATCAATATGATCCCATGAGGGAGTAGCAAGCGTATATCGTAGCAAGTCAACATACTGACCGTCCGGTCTGGCTTGTTTTAAATTGCGAGACTCATGTATAGATGGAAACGTAACGAGATAAATTGCATCGTTACGAGGTAACTATACATGCAGTCCATTTTCATTCTGATTGATTGGAACCCAGATATAGTTACTGCTGTATCTGGGTCTTTTTATTATTAAGAGTAAAACTATCGGAGGAACAAACAAATGGATTGGAACGTATTATTTTTCTTGAACAGTGCCCTGCTTGGGGTTGGACTTGCCATGGATGCCTTTTCGGTGTCGCTTGCGAACGGCCTGAATGAGCCTCACATGAAGAAAAGCAAATCCTGTGGGATTGCCGGGGTCTTCGCCTTCTTTCAGGCATTGATGCCGATGACCGGATGGATCTGTGTTCATACAATCGTGGAATATTTCCACGCATTTGAAAAATTTATCCCCTGGATTGCCCTGATTCTGCTCGCATTCATCGGTGGAAAGATGGTGATCGAGGGAATCCGCAGTAAGGGAGAAGAGGTAGCAAAAACAAAGCTTGGCTTCGGAACACTGATGGTACAGGGAGTTGCTACCTCCATTGATGCCTTATCTGTCGGGTTTACCATCGCAGAATACGGCTTTATAATGGCGCTTACTGCCTCTCTCATCATTGCTGCGGTTACCTTCTTTATCTGTATTGCCGGTCTTATCATCGGCAAGAAATTCGGAACGAAGTTCTCCAACAAGGCTTCCATTCTCGGCGGCGTGATTCTCATTGCCATCGGACTTGAAATTTTTATTACCGGGGTATTCTAAATCAGAAGTGCATTGGAAAAAGATCTGTAAAGAAATTGCAGACGCCCTGCGGTTGACCGCAGGGCGTTTATCACTTTCATGTATCAGAATAATAATACCGACAGGCAAGGATATACACATTATTTTCATCTGTCCTGTAAATTAACCGGTCTTTGTCATTGATGCGCCGACTCCAAAATCCTGTCAGATTTCCGATTAATGGCTCGGGCTTTCCTATTCCTTCATTACCATTTCTTGCTATATCTTCAATAAGCTGATTGATTTTCTTTAATGTATTCCGGTCTTCGGTCTCCCAGTAAACATAGTCAGCCCAACCATTTTTCGTAAAGACTTTATTCATCCGCCAATACCTCAGCAAGGGAATGCTTCGAAATCTGTCCTTTCTCCAACTGTTCTTTAGATTCCATCAGCCAGTCATAGTTCGCCTTATTCCCCATAACGTGCACATTTTCCATCAGATTATTGTATGCCTCTTCCGACAGCATAACGACATTCTTGTTATCCTTCCGGGTCACAATCATTGTTTCATAATCATCCGTAACCTTATCCATATAAGCTTTCATATTATCACGTAGATTCGTATAATTCACGGCCAGCATCACAATCACCTCTCTTAAGCGTACAGTTTTCTGTACTTTCAGTATAACGTACATAATCCTGTACATCAAGTGTCTACCTTCTATTATATGTGATTCTTAAAAAATACTTAAAAAATCATGCCGCAGCTACATCGAAATCCATCCAAATGCATTCGCTACAGAGCTGACAAGAATAATCGCTGCAAATACCGGACAGAGATACTGGATCATAAAATAGAAGATCTTTTTTCTGCGGAATCTGTTTTCTCCATGAAGCACCTCTTCTTCCACGCGCTTTACTCCAATTACCTTCGATACCAGCAGGCAGGTTGCGATCGCTGCAATCGGCATCATAACGGAATTCGTCAGGAAATCAAAGAAATCCAGGAACTGCATATTAATGATCTTCACGCCGCCAAGCGGACCATATCCTAAGGATGAAAGGGTTCCAAGCAGCAGCATGATCACACCGATCAGTAAGGTCGATTTCTTTCTGTTCCAGCCAAGCTCGTCCTCAAAGGTTGATACCGCACTTTCTGTCAGGGCAATTGAACTGGTAATCGCAGCAAACAATACCAGTACAAAAAAGAGAATTCCAATCAGCGTTCCAAAGCCCATACTGGCAAATACCTTCGGAATCGTAATAAACATCAGCGCAGGACCCGCCTGCAGGGTGTCCGGATCTCCTCCGGAAAAAGCAAACACTGCAGGAATAATCATTAAGCCTGCCATAATCGCAATCAGTGTATCGAATATCTCTACGTTTCTCGTAGAATCCTCAATTGAAATATCCTTTTTCATATAAGAGCCAAAGGTAATCAGAATTCCCATGGCGATCGACAGGGAATAAAACATCTGTCCCATTGCGGATACAACCGTCATCCAGGAAAAATTATCAAGATTAGGAACCAGGAAGTATTTCACGCCGGCAATGGCTCCCGGTCTTGTCACGGAATAAATGGTAATAACCAGAGATAATACCACAAGCACCGGCATCATAAACCGGGAAACACGTTCAATTCCATTACGCACACCGGCAAACACAATTGCCAGGGTAAACACTGCAAAAAGAATAAAGCAGATTTCCGTGGAAGCACCATCGGAGATAAACTCTGAAAAATAGCCATCCTCTGCCATCTGTGTCCCATTTCCACGTACATATTCCATAAGATACTTGATCACCCAGCCGCCAATTACCGAATAATATGGCACAATCAGAATCGGGATAACGGCATTGATCCAGCCTCCAAAGGATAACCATCCGGACTTTCCGAACTTCTGATAGGCACCTACCGGACTCTTTCCGGTCATACGTCCGATCGAGGTCTCTGCCACAATCATCGTATAGCCAAATGTCAATGCCAGAATGATGTAGATCACCAGAAAGATTCCGCCTCCATACTTTGCAGCAAGATAGGGGAATCTCCAGATATTTCCCAATCCGACCGAAGCTCCAGCTGCCGACAATACAAATCCCACCTTACCTGAAAAAGAGCTTCTTTTGTTGTTTTCATTTTTCATATGCGTTCTCCACCCCAACTAAAATCATAAGTAGTTTCAGTGTAACATATTGGTTGGCAAAACACAATGAAACGATTTTTAGCCTTCATCCCGGCAAATTTTTCATAAAAATATCTGTACAAGCACACCTGTATCTGTACCATCTACTGTTGCGGTCAGCGGAAGATTCTCCCATGTACTCAGGCATTCACTGTCCGTAACAATCATCGGATGCCAGCCATTCTGGTCTTTCAGGCTGTTTTCAATAAATATCCTGCATTCTTTTCCATCTTTGTCGGTTCCTTGCAGCATATACCTTGCCGACAGGCTGCATTTATCACTGTTCATGTCATACTTCTGTGTATCAACACCCGTTCCGATTATTTCTCCATTGAAATATTCCCCGTAGGTCTTTCCGGTAAATGGGATCATCGCTATTCTTGTGTGCCGGCCGGTAACCTCAATGCAGTCCTTACAATGTACATCAATTGATAAAAGTAATTCTTTCATCGTCTTTATTTCCTTCCTATTCAAACATCCATTTTACTGCCTTTTCGGCATATTCATTCCAAAATACCATATCATGATTTCCTTTACCTTCCCAATATTCGTGAGAAATCTTTCTGCTGGTGAGAAAATTGTGAAACTCACGATTATTTTCAAGCAGAAAATCTTCCGTTCCGCAACACATAAACAGATCAGGAATCTGCTTTCCGTCCCGTAAAAGCTCATCCACAAGAAATTCCGGATTGTTTTTACTGTTCAGAACATCTGAAGGTACTCCAAAGCACTCCCGGTAATATTCATAATTTGCAACCGGATTACCTTTGCCCTCTGTCATTCCGGCAACCTCATGTACAATCAGCGCTGATGATAATGCTGCTGATTTGCCAAAGTGCTCCGGATAGGCAAGTGCCGTATGCAATGCTCCAAAACCTCCCATGGACAGCCCCATAATAAATGTTTCCTCTTTGTTTTTGGCAAGTCTGAAAACCTTTCTGACATAATTTATGAGTTCTTCCCCAACAAATTTACAGAACTGGTGTCCTGTTGATATTCCATCAAGCCAAAACGAGTTTTCACCAGAGGGAATTACAACTGCAAAATTATATTTTTCGGATAAATATTCCGGAACCCAATTTCCTGCATCACCTGTAAAACCATGTAAGAGAAAAAGTGTTTTGGTATTGTTTTCTGAATATATTGTCTCCGTTTGTCCCATATCTTCTCTGATATCATAGGGAATATACATTTGAAACGTTGTATATCTGCGCAGGCAGTTTGAATAAAATCTGATCGTTAAATTAGACATAAGCTTTCCTCCTTAAAACCCTTTGGACGGGTTGATATGCAAACCGGAATTTATCGGTCCCAGCAGGTCTTTTTATCCTCTTCGGTAATTGCACGAATAACCTTGCAGGGATTTCCGACTGCTACCGAATTACTTGGGATGTCCCTGACAACAACACTTCCACCTCCGATTACAACATTACTTCCGATTGTGACACCCGGCAGAACCTGAACCCCTGCACCAATCCATACATTATCCCCAACTGTAATCGGATAAGCATACTCCAGTCCCTGATTCCGGCGTTCAAAATCAATGGGATGTCCAGCCGTATGGAAACCACAATCCGGTGCAATAAATACATTATCTCCAAACGTAACCTTCGCTCCATCCAGAATCACTGTGTTGTGATTTGCAAAGAAATTATCTCCGATTTCGATATTGCAGCCATAATCACACCAGAATGGTGCAACAATACAGAAAGACTTCTTTGTTTTTCCCAGCAGACGCTTCATAAGTTCCTGCTGCCCTTCTTCATCTGATGGATGAAGCTGATTGAATTGATAGCAAAGTTCTTTTGCCTGAGCCCGTTCTTCTAATAAGTCTTTGTCATAATTCGCATCATAGAGCATTTGCTTCTGCATTTTTTCTCTTTCCGTCATAACCGTTTCATTCCTTTCCTTTGGCGGCCTCTTCCAGACCTTTTCGCGTAATTCCATATTTCAGCCAATCCATGGGAATATCAGCGCTTGGGTATCCTGCTATTAAAATGCACTGTGCATGGACACCATAATCACCGGTTTGAACGACAGCTTTGCAGCGGTCGCGCATTTCATAATATTCTGGAATATAGTGCATCACATGCAGATTTTCCTCCCCAAGTTTCCCAACCAGAAACTGATAGTCTTTCTGATTCAGCTCCACCATGTCTTCTGTCACAATTGCCCCTTCAAAATCCCCAACATCTACCAGAACATCTACAATATCCTGCATAGACGGAGATCCGGTTACGGCCTCAAGATCAATATATTGGACA
The DNA here is from genome assembly GCA_963618065.1 of bacterium. Taxonomy (GTDB): domain Bacteria; phylum Bacillota; class Clostridia; order Lachnospirales; family Lachnospiraceae; genus Suilimivivens. The sequence continues at coordinate 22,339 of CAVERH010000035.1, forward strand.
GAAGAATCCAATGGGTGTAACGATTTTGAAGATGTGCCGCTTCCGGCATCCGCAATAAACAGCATTTCTCCATGACGGATCTGTGCCACAACCTCTGCAAGTTCCCTGTTTAAGATCCTCTTTTTCATATTTCCATCCTTTCCGCTTTTAATTTATTTGATTCTTTACTTGTTTAACATTCATAACATCAAGATCCCATCAGACATGTTCTCTATGCAAGTTTCAGAATAAACTCTAACACACGTTTTACGGAGATATCAATCTCCTCCTCCGAAATGTATCCCTTTCCCAAAGCTTCTTTGACTCTCTCCGGAAAACCACATCCCATCTTAAGGTCATTACCGGCTTTAATTTCCCGATAATGCTCACCAAATGTCCACCAGTCGGTTGTTACAATTCCCTGGAAGTGCCATTCATCCCGAAGGATCCCTACCAACAATTCCCGGTTCTCCGATGCATGAATCCCGTTGATTATATTATAGGAAGACATAATCGTCCAAGGATCTGCTTCACGGACAATATATTCAAAGGGTTTTAAATAGATTTCCCGAAGTGCACGCTCCGAAAGTCTCGAATCACTGTCCTTACGGTTCGTTTCCTTATTGTTGCAGGCAAAATGCTTCACACTTGCTGCAATCTTCTGTGACTGGATTCCACGCACCATAGCAGCGCCCATCTTTCCTGCCAGTAATGGATCTTCGGAATAATACTCAAAGTTTCTGCCGCATAACGGACTTCTGTGAATATTGACTGCGGGGGTAAGCCAGACACCGAGATTATTTTCCTTTACCTCCAATGCTCCGGCTTTTCCGACCTCCTCAGCCAGTTTTTCGTCCCACGTGCTGGCAAGAAGTGTTGCACAGGGCCATGCTGTCGCACAGACACCGCATTCTTCCTTAATCCGGAGTCCTGCCGGACCATCTGCTGTACAAATATTGGGGATTCCATGATCCCTGTTATTTCCGATTCCAAATGTATTTGCAACACCGGTGTTCGGCTGTCCTCCAAGCAGTGCAATTTTTTCCTCCACCGTCAGCTTTTGAATAAAGGTATCCAGGTCTGTCTGATGCTCATACACCGCCCGGAGCAGTGTTGTTTCATCCTCCTCCACCTGATCCATGTATCGCATTTTCTGTTTCAGGGCAGTCGGTTCAATGCCGTCATAGCTGTATTTATCTCCACGATCCAATCCTTCCGGCTCCTTAGGATATTCGGTAACCGTAAGTGTCTCAAAAGATCCATCTGCACAAAGTCTTTTGCCAAGCTTATATGGAACACATTGATGGGTCACCTGTGCAAGAATCCGCTCTTCTTCCACTGCATAGGTAAAACCCATCTCCTTGGCATCCCGGACATTTTCTCCTGCAAAGAAGCGATAAACGCCTTTCTCCAGCACCCATGCAGCCTCCTGAATCCTGCCAGTATCATCAAAAGCTGACAGCATGGAAAGTTCTACAGAGAAAGTCAATGTCTCTGACTGTCCCGGAAGAAGCTCCCTTGTTTTGCCAAATGCAATCAATTCCCTTGCCGGCTTTCCGAGTTCCCCCTGTGGCTTGTCCACATAAATCTGGACAACCTGCTTTCCACTTCGGCTTCCAGTATTTTTAACATCTACATGGAAACAGATTCTATCATCCTCCACATATGCTTTCTGTATTTTCATTGTGAAACTGGTATAAGATAGTCCATATCCAAACGGATAAACCACCTTTCCTGCCGCCTTGGGAATCGTTTCAAAATAACGGTAGCCAACATAAATATCCTCGGTATAGTCCACATAATCCATGGATTCATGGAAGCCTTCCGTGGAAGGATAATCGGACAATTTTCCAGCATAGGTATCCGTCAGTCTTCCGGAAGGAGTGACGTCACCACACAAAACATCTGCTGTGGCCAGTCCGCCCTCCATTCCTCCCTGAAATGCCATGAGTGCCGCCTGGATTTTCGGATTATCCACAAACCAGGATACATCCACCATTCCACCGACATTCAAGACCACAATGACATGGGAAAACCGTTCCTGTACCTTGTTAAGAAGCTGCTGTTCCAAATCTGTCAGATAATAATCTCCTTTCGGAAAAATCCTGTTCGAAAGCTCTGTCAGATGAATCTCATCATCTCCTGTCGGATATCCTTCCGGAATCGGCTTACTCTCACGGTCCCATCCTTCACCGGAAAAACGCGAAAAGGAAACAATTGCTGTATCTGCATATGCTGCTGCCCGGTCAAAAAGCTCTCCTGGGACCTCCGGCTCCTCCGTCATGCCCGGAACCGCACCATTTTCATACTGATGCATCACTTCGTCTTCATAAAAAGCAGCCAGCTCCTTAAAAACTTTCACCTTCCCTTCGGCTTCCTTTATAAGAAAACCCTGATACAGATTTCTGCTGTACCGGACGGTAACGTCACCACTTCCACCGCCGCCTTTCACATAATCAACAGTTCCTTTTCCAAACAAAGCAATTCTACCACCTGCCGGAAGTGGAAGCATATCCTCCTCATTTTTCAATAACACCATTCCCTCTGACGCTGCACGTCTGGACAATGCAATGTGCCCTTCCGATGAGGTAACCTTCATGCCATTCTCCCCTAAAGGAAGACATGGCTGATATAAGAATCTCTGCCATAATCGGTTCTTCATATTCTCTTTTCTCTCCTGTATCAAAATCTTTACGAATAATCCTTGGGTGAGACACCCATTTTCTCTTTAAATAATCTTGAAAAGTAAGAATAATTGTCATATCCTACCATACTCGCCACTTCGGATACCGTATACTGACCATTCTTCAACAATTCCGCTGCCTTCCCTATCCGGTAATCAATCAGATAATGGTGCAGCGTTGTCCCCGTCTTTGCCTTAAACTGTCTGGAAAGATGGTCAATATTCATGTAAGAGAGGCTTTCCAGCTCATCACGGGTAATCACATTGGAATAATTCTGTTCCAGATATCTTATTACTTTGGTAACCGTATCCTGAGACTGCTTCATTCTATCCACATATTCTGCTGTGTGGTTCACCATATACTCTGCAAATTTCTTCATATTATTTACCGATTTCACAGATTCTGCAAATAATTCATCATAAAAAGCTTCATTATACAGATGATAGGATTCCAGTTTGTTTTTCTGCAGTATGGAACCGGTAACCTGAATAATCAGCGAACGGATTTCCCGTAAAGTACTGCTTGAGAGACTTCTCTTTTGCAGTCTGCTCATTGTATACCGGTAAATTTCATCCAGCAGTTCTCCGGTATCCTCCTCCTTCATAAACTGCTCCCAGTCTACCCTGCCTGCATATTCCTGTATACTTCCAGGATGTTCCTCTATGTAATGATCATAATTAAAAACAGCACCATCCTGTGAAATATCATCCAGCGCAATTTCCTCCATCTCACGTAGGGCATGGTAAGCCTCATCAAACCTGATATTTTCTCTATAATAACAGTTACTCCTGCTTGCAATATACTTTTGCAGATTTTCGACAAATTCCTCACATATCCGTCGCAGGCTCTGCTGCGAGTCTTCACTTCCAAGAACCACCGTTACCGTATGGTTAGCCGTAAGAAGCAATGCCTCCAGAGTATAATCAGCCAATGTAAAAATCTCACTTGAAATATTCCTCAAAATGAAATCTTTATCCTTTTTTCCTATTCCGAGCAGCTTACTATCATCTCCGATTTTGATTACACATAGACCCAGCTTCTGCCCCTTGTCATAAGGAAGCCGGTAATCCCTGATAATCTCTGCAAGCTCCTCTGATGTATATTCTTCAATGCTATACAGGTAACTATACCAGAAGTTCTGCTTCATATTCCATTGGTTTTCCAGCCAGTACTGACTATAGGTCTGCGCTTTCTGCTGGGATTCCCGCTTCTTGACTTCTGCCACTGCACGATGAACATGCTCTGTAAATTCCTGATACTGAATCGGTTTTAAATAATAGTCAAAACATTTCATCCGGACGGCTTCCTGTGCATAATTAAAATCGGCATAGCTGGTGCAAAACAACGTCACTGTCTGCGGATAGTTTTCATTGATCCACTGCAGCAATTCCAATCCCGAACCATTCGGCATTTCAATATCGGTAATCACGATTTCAATTTTGTGACTTTGCATACACTCTCTGGCAATCCTGGCATTCAGCGCAGTAAAAACCTGCTCCATGCCAAGCCTTTGAAAATCAATTCCGTCCAGCATTCCATTTAATACATATCGATTGTCATCTACCAGTAGAATATTCATTGACTATCCACCCCATTCTCTTTACAGCTGCATGGGATTTCGATCCTTACCTCAGCTCCACTCTCTGTATTGGAAAAGCAAAGGTTGTAACCATCCTGATATAATAAGGAAAGTCTCTGCCGTACATTCCCAATTCCGATCTGATACCCATTACGTATAGACTTGTAGGTACCTGCATTCAGTTCATCCATGACATTTTGCCGGAATCCAACACCTGTATCACGAATCACGATTTGCAGCCTTTCTTTTTCTTCCTTCACCGTTCTTAAAATTGATACATAGATAGACAGTCCTTCCTCCCTATCACCAAATTTAATGGAATTCTCTACAAATGTCTGGATTAAAAGAGGCGGTATCTGTATTCCTTCTATCGGACTTTTACAATCCAGTTCATAATGAAACTCCTGTCCATAGATCTTCTTCATGATACAAAGATACTGTTCCAACATTTTAAGTTCCTGTTCCAATAAAATATAGTTTGTACTATTTCCGAACAAAAGCCGGATATAACCGGATATATGGAGACACAACTCCTGAATCTCTTCCTTTTGGTTTACCTGGGCCATACTGTAAATCACATTAAGACAGTTAATAAAGAAATGAGGACGGATCTGCTGCTGTGCAAAGCCCAGCTGGGCCTCCTGAAACTGAACCTGCTGCCGGTATTTCTCTAACTGAAGATTACGCACCTCTCCGGAAAGATTATTCAGCATGGCTGCTGCTTTGTCCAGTTCTACTACCTGTCCACTGATATTAAACGGCTTTCTTCCGTCTGTATCCACAATCTGTCCATAAAAATCAATAATCGGTTGCAAAATTTTATTTCGTACATAAATGGCAAAGCAGAATACTCCGAATAAGATCAGCAGGGAAAATGCTGCTATAACAAGCTGAATCACATTTTCATCCTCATACCACCGGTATCCGATCTTAAATACCAGCCGAAAATCTGTCTGATTATCCGTCGCCTCAAAAACATCATATGAAATTCCATGCCGATCTTCTATGGAACGATTATACCTGCTGGAAGCACTCTGAATCGTCTGTCCATCCTGATCCAGCATATCTACATAATAGAGTTCGGAAAACTGCTGCTCTGCCAGATCACTGCAATAGTCTGTGGCACTGATCCATGAACCTATATAAACCCCACGATATTGATATACGGTACACAGATACTCCTTATCCAGCACAAACCACCTGCCGCTTTCTGAAAGCATAATTGCATCATCCTCAATCTGCTGTTGAATAATTTGACGAAACTGCATCCGCAGTAAATAATCATTCTGACCCCAATCAATGTAATCACCAGACTTAGAATCATATATCCAGAAGTAATATGAGGTTCCGTAAACGTTCACCATATTTGTCAGCCGGGCAGCTGTATTTACAACATAGATACTATGGTGTAATTCTATTTCCTCAGGTGTTTCTTCCAGATTTTTCTTAGACAAATTTTTAATATTTTCATCATTTGCAGCTACATACCGGATTTCCTGATTAATCTTTCCCAGGTCTGCACTGCGCATGGCGATATACTGCCGGACGGCATTTTCTACCATCCGGTAAGTATTCTGCCTATAATTTCGGATAAGAAACTGTCCAAGCAATACTCCAATCAATGTAATCACCAATAACAATATTACCAGAATCTGTATCGTTTTCGTAAAAATCGGTCTATTTGTTCTCTTCACAGCAGACATCCCCAAAGCTCTTTTCTGTTTTCATACTTCTATAGTAGTCCAGCTAACCCTAACAGGCAATGAAAATCCATATAAACTTACTTTTACAAAAAGCAGGCATTGATCCCTAATTCGTGGCACAATTCCATAAACTCGGTATCGTAATTGGTTTTCATCTGTGTTTCTCTGTCAAAAACCATAGTTCTCTCCTGGCCTGCCTCGCAGCATTTCCATTCCGGAAGAAGCTCATTCTGTGGCTTGCCCGAATACAGGAACCGGACAAAAGCTCCCGCAATCTGCTCACATAAGTTTTCGGACACTCCCTCCACATTTACAACCGGAGCGGCCTTCAGATTATGGAACACATAAGGAATATCACTACAATGCCATGCCGGTGTTCCATCAAACACCGGGAAATCCAGTGCAAACATATACAAATAGGTATCCGTACAGCCTTCTTCTATTCTTTTTGCCACCCACTTTTTCGTTTCATATCGGAAGGCTCCACAGTCCGCTGCGAAAAGATCTGTTAATGCTTTCTCCGGATAGGCATCTTTAAATGCCTTCACCAGACGGTTGCCTTTTTCCTTTCCATATTTTTCAGCAATAATCTCTGTCATGGCTTCTTCAGAAAGTTTTTTTGCCTTATACTCCGATCCAAAAAACTCTGCATATACCGAACCGATAATAACTGGTATTTTTTTCGCATGCTCTGTAAATCCAACCTTCATTGGATCACCAGCATAATCCTGATTGGGAAGTGGTGCGAAGAACGGAATCCCCTGGTCACTGATCAACTCACCATAGGCTTTCAGATAGGCCTGTGCAAGCTTCTGATAAGGGATCTTCTGCAACCCATCCACATCTGCAACATCAAGTTCTTTCATTGTCCTCTCAATAACCGGTCGTAAATCCAACCCCTGATCTGACAATACCTCTCCAAGAATACCACTCATGATCAATGCTTTATGAAAAAGTCCATCTGCCTCAGGCATCTGCAGAAGGGTAACCACCTTTCCACCTCCACCGGATTGTCCAAAAATGGTAACATTCTCCGGGTCTCCACCAAAGGCTGCAATATTCCTCTGAATCCATTTCAGGGAAGCAATCAGATCCAGATTTCCTGCATTGCAGGATCGTTCATATTTCTCTCCGAATCCATGCAGATCCAGATATCCCAGTACATTAAGCCTGTGATTGACTGTTACAACGACCGCATTTCCATATTGTGCAAGCTGATCGCCTTCATAAGCATACTGTTCCACTGCCGAGCCTGCGAAGAATCCTCCTCCGTGAAACCACACAACAACCGGCAGCCTGCTTTCCCTCGACAGAACGGGTGTCCAGACATTCAGGTTCTGACAGTTTTCATCCTGAAACCAGACCCTGTGGGGACTCATAATATCACCATCCGCCTTATCCGGATACATCAACGGACATACATTTCCATAGTTTAATGCATCCCGTATTTCTTCAAAAGGCTCTGTTTCCTCCGGAGGACAGAATCTTTCAGCCTTCGCATAGGGAATTCCCCGGAACTGATAGATACCATCGAAATAAAAACCGCGGTATTTCCCCTTGTCTGTTAAAACAACTGTATCCCTGTCATTACAAATAAAGTTCATCCCCATACCTCCTTAAATTTTTCGATATCCTAATGAATGATAATAATCTGTACGTGGAATCCAGTCCATAAACTGCTCTACAAGCTGATCCCACAATCTCCACTCATGCATATATCCCTCTACCGGAACCCAGGTGACATTCTGTCCGGCTTCCCTGAGAAGTTCCGCAGACCTCTTGCAGCCTTCAAACAGCCGGTCTTCCGTCCCACATCCCATAAAGATATCCATTCCGGTCACACCCTCTTCCTGTAGTTTTGCAAGGATCTTCTGTGGATCATATTCCGGATTCCAGCCTTCCTCTTCCGTTGGAGGCAGATACAATCCTGCCGAAAAGGCTCCGATTGCCCGGTATTTATGTGGATTTTTCAGACCATGTACCATCGTTCCCATGGCTCCCATGGAAAGACCTGCCAGATAAGTATCCTCCATTCTGCGTGATACCGGGAACATACCACATATAAAATCCGGAAGTTCCTTCTCAATAAAATCATAAAACAGATCTCCTGCAAAGGAATTCTCTGCATGATTTACATACATCTTATTTTCACCGGAAATCATAACAACTGCAAGGTTTCTTTCTTCGGCATAAAGTTCTACACTGGTATATCCGCTCCAGGTACAATGATCGTTTCCAATTCCATGCAGAAGGTACAGCACCGGATACTTCTCTTCTTTGCTATGTACCGGTACTTCACCCTTCACATTTCCGTCACCACAGGCTTCCGGAAAAGTAACTGATGGTATGATGACTGTAATATCAATTGCTCTTTTTAACGTATAGGAAATAAAATTACATACAAATTTTGCCATTCTGATTTTCTCCTTTATTTTGTAACATCTTTTCTTTTATCCTTTCACCGAACCTAACGCAATTCCTTCTGCAAAATATTTCTGCAGAAACGGATATACAATCAGAATCGGTAAGAGAGCTACAAAAGCAATTGCCATCCGCACTGAAATCTGTGGCACCGTCATTGCAGTTCCCGCCGATGCCGCTACAGAATTTGCCTGGATTGCCTGAATATCCTGAATCATTTTATTCAGTAATACCTGCACACTATACAGCTTCGGATCCGTCAGGTAATAAAGCCCATTCGTCCAGTCATTCCAATATGCAAGACCTGAAAACAAACCCATAGTTACCAGAATCGGTTTACTAAGAGGCAGGGCAACCTGGAACAGCATAATGAAGTGTCCTGCTCCATCCATCTGTGCTGCCTCATACAGTGCTCCCGGTACCGTAGTCATCATGTAGGTACGGATCAGGATAA
>CAVERH010000036.1:0-30575 GCA_963618065.1 bacterium
ATGCAACATTTGATTACAAAATGTTGCATTTTTTAGCTGCTGTGCATATGAGAAAATGATCCGGTGGATCATTTTTGAGTGTGCACACAAACAATGGGATCTATTCCTGTTTTTATTGTTCAAGAGTCAGATATAGAAATATAGCTGGCGTAAATATAGCTGGAAAATCGTATGTTGCATAATGAAAATCAGTATGTTAAAATCACTTCAAAGCATTGAGTTTTCTTACCACAGAAATAGAGCATAGTTCTCTGCTTTTTTGTGACTTTGAGGAGAAGTTCTCCTGTCTTATTCAGGTGATGCGTGTACCTGATATTCTTATAGATCAGAAAATCCGTGCTTTTATTCCAAATCAACAATTATATAAGCAGGAGATTTTCTATACCCACAGGACTCCTGCAGTTTAAGGAGGTATTTATGGGAAAGTATGATCTGTGTATGAAAGAATATCTGCAGAATAAGGAGCACTTTGCGGATCTTTTTAATGGATGTTGTTTTCAGGGAAAACAGGTGATTAAGGCAGAGGAACTGCAGGAAGCATCTGAAAGTTATGTGGAGAATGGAGATACAGGAAACATAGATACAAAGTCACAATCTTTTCGGGATATTAAAATGCAATTGGGTTCCGGAATGGTTTTACAGGTACTTGCTGTTGAAAATCAAAGCTATGTTGATTATGGAATGCCTGTCCGGTGTATGGATTATGATGTGGCAGAATATAAGAGGCAGATGAGGGAGAAAAAACAGCATTTTCAGAATCTATTGAAGCAGTTGGAGAAGAAGGATCGTTTGGCCGGATTAGCGATTACTTATGCAGAACGATTATCTGGAATCCGGAAGACGGACCGGCTTCATCCGGTGTATACGATCTGCTTATACAGCGGTACGGAACCATGGGATGGTCCGAAGAAGCTGTCGGACATGATGACTTTTGGCCTGTGTGATGAATGGAAGGAGCTTTTTGCAGATTATCCGGTTCGATTATACTGTGTGAATGAGCAGTCTGATTTTAGTCATTTTCATACAGAATTAAAAGAATTGCTCCGGGCAATGAATTGCAGAAAAGATAAATTGAAGTTAAAAGAGTTAATGAAGGACGAAGCATATGCACACCTGTCGGAAGATACCTGGCAGGCGGTTGCAATTATGACAGATAGTGTACGTATGATTACGAAAATGAAACAATATAAAAGAAACGAAGAACAGGGGGGATATGATATGTGTCAGGCAATGGAAGAATTGATGCAGGATTATTGGAATAACGGCAGGGCAGAAGGAACAAGAACTGTGGTTTTGAATATGTTGAAAGGGGGTTTTCACACAGAGGAAATCTGCAGTCTGGTGGAATGTGATGCTTCTTTTGTGGAAGAGCTGAGAAAGAGCATAAAGAATATATAGAACGTGTGGATGAAAGATAGAACAGGAATTGGGAAGTAGTCAGTGATGCAGAAGCAATATGATTTTTTTGAAAAAGCTTATGAAGAATGCAGGCTTTGCCCGAGAGAGTGCGGGGTGAACCGAAAGGAAGGACAGACCGGGTTTTGTCAGATGGATGGAACGCTGCGGGTGGCAAGAGCGGCCTTGCATATGTGGGAGGAACCGTGCATTTCCGGAAAAAGAGGTTCAGGAGCCGTATTCTTTTCCGGATGTAACTTAAGGTGTGTCTATTGTCAGAACTTTGATATTGCAGCCGGTACAAGGGGAAAAGAAATCAGCAGGGAGAGACTGTCAGAGATTTTTCTGGAGCTGCAGGCACAGGGAGCAGCTAATATTAATCTGGTGACGCCGGATCATGATCTGCCGGATATTATATGGGCTCTCCTCAAGGCAAAGGAGCAGGGGCTTCGTATTCCGGTTGTGTATAATGGAAGCGGATATGAAAAGGCCGATGTAATTGCAGCATTAGAAGGTCTGGCGGATATTTTTCTTACGGACTTCAAATATATGGACAGAGAACTGGCAGGGAGGCTTTCTCATGCAGAGGACTATCCTGAGGTTGCGAAGCGCGCGTTAGAACAGATGGTGAAAATAACAGGCGTCCCCCTTTTTAATGAAGAGGGAATGATGCAAAGAGGGGTGATTGTCCGGCATTTACTGCTGCCGGGACATAAGAAAAATGCGAAAGCCGTTCTGCAGTATTTGTGGGAAGCCTATGGGGACAAGATTTATATCAGTCTGATGAATCAGTATACGCCGATGGTACAGCTCACCTCACACAGCGGCAATCAGAAGGAACTGGAAGAGGCCGCACGGCAGGAGCCACAGCTCATGCGTAAGGTAACAGCACGGGAGTATGAGCAGGTGGTGGATTATGCATTGCAGCTTGGAATTACCAATGCTTTTATCCAGGAGGGCGATGTGGCGAAGGAGAGCTTTATTCCGAATTTTGATACGACAGGTGTGTAATTTCCCTACCTTTTATAATTTCCAGGGGAGATTCCCGTTTGGCTGGTAAATGCCTTATAGAAATTGGAATAGGTGGAGAAGCCGCACTTTTCATAAATAGAAGTCGGGGAGAAGCCGGATTCCAGATAATCCTTGGCAAGGTTAATCCGTTTCATCAGGATGTACTGGTGAATGGTGGTCTTTGTATATTCCTTGAACTGGTGCAGAAGGTAATATTTAGACACGTAAAAGTGAGCAGCCAGTTCGTCAAGTGAAGGTGCGTCGACAAGGTGATCATTAATATAGGAAATGACCTGATGGATCAGATCGTCGGATAGTTCGATGACCTGGTTCATGTTTTTTAAGCCGGAGCGGATTTCGTTTAAGATGAGTGTGATACAGCTTTCAGCCAGATAACCGGACAGATCATCTTCGGCAGAAAAGCAGTTGAGAAGCCGATCCAGCAGGTCAGAAAAAGCATCGGCTTCCTGATCGTTCCGGTTCAGCAGGAGGGTGTTTTTCAAAGAAAGTTCCTGATTGATATCTTCGAGGAAGCACTTTATACCCGGATTGACGGCAAGACAGGAATTATAGATCCACAGGACATAACGGTCATAGGAAGCATTGGTGGTGTCGATGACCGCGCGGTGGAGTGTTCGGGGAGGAATGATCAGGATGTCTCCCTTCGATAAATGGTAGCTTTTGCTTTCAATATAATAGGTAACACTGCCGCCTGCGAAGAAGTAGATTTCATAAAAATCGTGGCTGTGAAACGGGTATTCCTGAGTAGAACGGTCTTCAGTGTGTGAAATTCGATAATTTTTTTCCAACATGGTTTTCATAGGTTTATCGTAAAGCAATTTTTGACATGTTTCAAGCGAATTAGAACAATTTGTGATATTTTCTTTTGCCTTTTCAGCAGATATACTGAACTATACTGTAACGATTCCGTACCGGTCTGTGAAGGCACTGAACAGTTACGGCATGCTGAATAAGACGTAGTTTCAACACAAAAGGGTTACCGCAGCGGAATACGAGTGAGCAGTAACCGGAAAAGGAGAACTGGACAATGGAAGCTTACATGAAGGAATATTTTGAAAAGCTGGTGACAGCGGAGGATATGATTTACGACCGTTTTCGTAAGAAGGAATCGTTGAACGGACACTGGCATTATGCGGTGGATCAGTATGATACCTGCATCCGTGCAAAGTGGTATGAAGAACATTATTATGATGAAGGAGGAAATTCTCTGCCGGTGGACTTTTCCTTTGATGAGTGGGAAATGATGACGCTTCCCTGCTGCTTCAATACCTTTTCGGATTTATACAAGCTGTATGACGGCAGTATAATTTTTACTAGAAAATTCCTTTATGTCAGGCAGAAGGATGACGAACGGATGATTTTAAAGATCGGTGCAGCCAATTATCTGTGCAGAGTCTTTCTGAATAAAAAATATGTTGGCATGCATCGTGGCGGCTCTACTCCATGCTACTTTGACCTTACGGATCTGTTAGAGCATGAGAACCGGATCCTGATTCAGGTGGACAGCACCAGACGAAACAATCAGGTTCCGGCACTGGATACAGACTGGTTTAATTATGGTGGAATTTATCGTGATATCGAGTTGATCCGTGTACCAAAGGTTCATGTGAAGGAGTTCAGGATTGCACTGGAGCCGGACAGCAGTTTTAAGAAAATCCGTGTATTGGTACGGATGTCAGAAGAAATCACAGGAACGGCAATTTTGACCATTCGTGAACTGGGAATTGAGAAGGAAATTCCGGTTTTAGGAGGACAGGGTGAGCTTTTGCTTGATGCAGAACCGGAAGTCTGGTCACCGGAGAATCCGAAGCTTTATGATGTGGAGTTTTCCTGTGAAGGAGACGAAGTACGTGACCGTGTCGGTTTTCGTGAAATCCGTGTCAGGGGAATGGATATTTTATTGAATGGAAAGCCGGTTTTCTTACATGGAATCAGCTGCCATGAGGACAGTGTGCCAAATGGCAAGGGACTCACCGATGAGGAACGGATCGAGAATATCCGGATTGCCAAAGAGTTGGGATGCAACTTTATGAGAGTGGCACATTATCCGCACCATGAGAGAATGGCACAGCTTGCAGATGAGCTTGGAATTCTGTTGTGGGAAGAGATCCCGGTATACTGGAATATTAATTTTGATTCTGAGGATACTTATCAGGATGCCGAGAACCAGCTGAAGGAGCTGATCCACCGCAATTACAACCGTGCCAGTGTGATTATCTGGTCTGTGGGAAATGAAAACGAAGATACGGATTCCAGACTGCAGTTCATGGGAAATCTGGCAAAATGTGCCCATGAGCTGGATCACACGAGAGCCGTGTCGGCAGCATGTCTCGTGAACTTTAAGAAAAATGCGATTGAGGACCGCTTAGAGCAGCATCTGGATATCATAGGGTTAAATGAATATTGTGGCTGGTACACCGCAGATCTGAAGATGCTGCCTGCACTTTTTGCAAACAGTAAGCCCGAGAAGCCGGTGATTGTTACGGAATTCGGAGCGGATGCCTATGCCGGACTGCATGGCACGGTTACCGATAAGGGAACCGAGGAGTGTCAGGCGTTTGTTTACGAAAAGCAGATTGAGACCATCCGGAACATTTCTTATATTAAAGGAATGACGCCGTGGATTCTGTACGATTTTCGCTGCCCAAGAAGAACATCGGTGAATCAGAAATATTACAATACAAAGGGACTTCTTTCTGCAGATAAGAAATACCGTAAGCAGGCCTTTTATGTGCTTCAGAACTTTTATCAGGGCTTCTGACTACTATATAGACAGGGTCATTATTCCTACTTTAAAATTCTGAAAACTTCTGTTAAAATACCTGTAACTATTCAGAGATGAAAGAAGGAGCAGAACATGAGCTTGGTAGAATTTCATGATGTCAGTAAGGTCTATCAGACCGGCGAGGTCAAAATTGAGGCATTACGTGATGTGAACTTTCAGATCGAGGAGGGTGAATTCTGCATTATTGTAGGAGCATCCGGTGCAGGTAAAACAACCATATTGAATATTCTGGGCGGAATGGACACGCTGTCCTCCGGACATGTGCTGTTTGACGGAAAGGATATTTCCGGATATTCCGGAAGAGAGCTCACCAATTTCCGCAGATATGATGTAGGCTTTGTATTCCAGTTCTATAATCTGGTAGGGAATCTGACAGCCAGGGAAAATGTAGAGCTTGCTGCACAGATCTGCAGGGATCCGATTCCGGCAGAGCAGATTCTGACGGAAGTGGGACTGCAGGACCGGATGAATCATTTCCCGGCACAATTATCCGGAGGAGAGCAGCAGCGTGTGGCGATTGCCCGTGCTCTTGCCAAGAATCCCAAGCTGCTGCTGTGTGATGAACCGACGGGTGCACTGGATTTCGTAACAGGGAGAGCGGTTCTTAAGCTGCTGCAGGATACCTGCAGGCACAATCACAAGACGGTTGTAGTCATCACCCATAATCAGGCTCTGACTGCTATGGCAGATCGTGTCATTTCTGTCCGGTCAGGGACGGTGGTTGACATGAAGATAAACAAGACTCCGACAGACGTAGAAGAAATTGACTGGTAAAATTATGAAGAGTAAAATCTGGCTTTTAACATTTCGAGAAATTAAATCCTCCATGGGACGGTTCATTGCCATTATGGCAATTATCACACTGGGAGTAGGTTTTTTTGCAGGTCTTAAGGTAACAGATTCTGCCATGAGAGCATCCATGCTCAAATATCTTACAAACAGGGAATTCTACGATTTCCGGATGGTTTCCACGCTGGGCTTTGAGGAGGAGGACATCGATTACATCAGGGAACAGCTGCCGGAGGCGAGGGCGGTGGAAGGAACGGTGTCGTTTGATATTATTGCAGAGGTAGGAGACAACACGGATAACGTGAAGTTCTTAAGTATTCCGGAAAGCGTGAATACGATAGAGCTGGTGACCGGAAGGCTGCCGGAAGCGGACAATGAATGTGTTGTGGATTCTTATACCTATTCGGAGGATTCTGTTGGCAGAACCGTTACGATACTGGATACCAATGACAGTGAGGATCGTGAGCACTTTGTCTATAGGGAGTATACGATAGTGGGAACCTGTAAATCTCCTCTTTATGTACAGTATGAGAGAGGAAATACAACTCTGGGAAATGGTGTGCTGAACGGCTTTGCCTACATTAATAAGGGAGGCTTTGACTGTGAATATGATACGGACTGCTATATCAGGCTGGACAGTGACCTGCCATTGTATTCAGATGAGTATAAGGATTTGATCAATTCCACAGAAGATCGTATGCAGGAAATCGTGGACACGGCTGCGCAGAACCGGTACAACCGGATTGTGGAAGAAGCACAGGAGGAGCTTGATGATGCCAGAGCCTCCTTGGAGGAAGAAAAGGAAAAGGGGCAGCAGGAGCTTAATGATGCGAAGGCTTCCCTGGATGAAGCAAAGAAAAGCATTGATGAATATTCCGACATGAAAACACAGCTCCAATCCGGTTTGCAGGAACTCGGATTGCAGATTGCTGCTATGGAGGAAGCTATGGCGGTATATCCGGAGGCCGTGGATCAAACGGCTTATCAGTATGCCCTGACACAAAAGCAGAGCTGTGAAAGCCAGCTTGACACGCTGACGAAGGCACTTGAGGATGCCGAGTGTCAGTACGAGGATGGACTGGCAGAATATGAAGATGGACTTGCAGAGTTTGAGAGTAGGATTGCCGATGCAGAAGATGAGATTGCGGATGGTGAAGCCGAGATTGCAGATATTGAAAAACCGACCACCTATCTGCTGGATCGTACTTCAAATGCCGGGTATGTATGTTTTGAGAGCGATTCCGGTATTGTAGGTGCCATTGCAGATGTGTTCCCGATTTTCTTTTTCCTGGTAGCGGCACTGGTGTGCATGACAACAATGAGCCGGATGGTGGAAGATCAGAGAACGCAGATCGGTGTTCTGAAGGCATTGGGTTACGGAAATACAAGGATTGCCGGCAAGTATGCCTTTTATTCCGGATCTTCTGCCTTAGTGGGATGCGTAATCGGGTATGCATCCGGAACTGTGGTTTTCCCGCAGGCAATCTGGTTTGCCTATCAGATGATGTACAATGCAGGAAGGATAGACTATCTCTTCGATTGGAAGCTTCTTGTGATCAGCATTCTTGTGGCTCTTCTCTGTTCGGTAGGCATCACTCTGGCAGCCTGCAGGATGGAGCTGATACAGATGGCAGCCTCGCTGATGCGTCCTAAGGCGCCGAAGGCCGGGAAGAGAATCCTGCTTGAGCATATTCCCTTTATCTGGAACCGGATGAAATTTTTACGGAAGGTATCGCTCAGAAATATTTTCCGCTATAAGGGAAGACTGATTATGATGGTTCTTGGAATCGGAGGCTGTACGGCGCTTCTGGTAGCAGGCTTTGGAATCTATGATTCCATTGCAGATATTGCGAAAAGCCAGTATCATAATGTTTCCTTATATGATGCAGATGTGATATTGAAGAATGCAGTTACGGATAGTGAGTCTGACGTATTAAGCAAGCTTGGTTATGCAAAGGAGGATTATATTCTGTTTTACCAGACGAATGCTGATATCAGCACGGATGTGAAAACGAAGAATCTGTACATTAATGTATTTGATGATGAGACGGATCTGGAAGGTTTTTATGATATGCATACCGAGGATGGAGATAAGCTTTCCCTTCCCGGCTTCGGGGAAACGGTCATGAATGCCGGCATTGCGAAGCTGCTTGGTGTTAAGGTGGGAGATACTATCACGATTTCCTCAGAATCCATACAGGAGTATACGGTTAAAATCGTCGGACTGAATGAAAACTTCATTTATGACTATATTTACATCAACAGCTCTACCTATCAGGATATGACAGGGAAGCTGCCCCAGAAGAAAAATATATATCTGAATATGGATCCGGAGAAGGATGTTCATGAGGAGTCAGCGGTACTGCTCGGAGATAGTGGTATTGTATCGGTTATGCTGTCGGTTGATATGCTGGATCGCGTGGATAATATGATGAAAAGCATGAATATCATTATTTATATTGTCATTGGCTGTGCAGTTGCCCTGGCCTTTGTGGTGGTATATAATCTGACCAATATCAACATCTCCGAGCGTGTGAGGGAGATTGCCACGGTTAAGGTGCTGGGCTTCCAGAAAAAGGAGTACCGTTCCTATGTGTTCCGGGAGAATATAGTGATGGCTGTCATGGGAGCTGCTGTCGGACTGCTTATGGGTAAATGGCTGCATTCCTTTATTATGAGTAAGATTGTGATTGATCTGATCACCTTTGATGTGCGGATCACCTTGCAGAGCTATTTATACAGCTTTGCACTGACCATACTTTTTACCTATGGAATCGATGTGCTCATGAGAGGCAAACTGGATTCCATCAGCATGACGGAATCCCTGAAGGCTGTCGAATAGCAGAGTAATATGGAAAACGGTTGATTTTTTGAAAATTCTGTTGTACGATGGTTTACATAAGGAAAATATTATGAAAACCACTACAACAAAGTTGATGATCGACAGACCATAGGAGGGGTATTTATCATGAAGAAATGGACAGGATGGAAAATCTGTCTGGCGGCATGTCTGGCAGCGGCAATGATACTGACACCACGTTTACAGATGGAGGTATATGCAGCAGAAACTGCCACTGTGCAGGGAACAGTTGCATCCGGAACGACAGCAGAGCTTTTGCTGTTAGCTACCAAGGACGGCAAGATGGAGATTAAGATTGACAGCAGTACCGATGTCAGTGAGGCGAGAATTCTTCTGCCGGAAACAAAGCTTTCCGTGGCAATCTCCCATGGCTCGGACGGCTACTGGCATGCGACCAAGATTACCTATAACGGCGCAGCAGTTGGAGTTACGGTGGATACTTCCAAGACCTCCACGGTAACCGGAACGATCAGTGATAAGACGAATGGCGATGTCCTTTATGTAGATACAGCACAGGGCGAGATGCAGATTAAGTATGATCAGACGACCAATATCAACGGATGCTCGGTACTGGTTGCTAACAGAAAATATAACATTACCTGTGCGCGTGGTTCCGATGCTTATATGCATGCGATATCCATTGCGGATGCATCCGGTACGCAAAGCAGCAGCTCCAGTACGGGAGGAACCTATGTAAATGGCACGGTATCCAGCAAGACCACAAGTGATGTCCTTTACCTTGATACAAAGGACGGAACGATGGAATTTAAGATCGATGGAAATGCTGATACCACAAATGGTAAGTGGAAGACAACAGGAACGAAGCTGACGGTATGGTTTTACCGTGGTTCCGATGCCTATCTGCATGCAAACCGGGTAGCAGAGGGAACAACAACCGGTGGAAATAACAGCAATACCACAGGTACCGTTACCAATACCTTTACCGGTACGATCAACAGTAAAACCACAGAGAGCGTGCTGTATCTTGATACGAATGGCGGAACGATGGAATTTAAGATTGACAGCAATGCCAACACCATTAACGGACTGGTAACGGTTGCAGGAAATAAGATGACCGTTGGAGGCTACAACGGAAATGACGGCTACTGGCATGCCTCTACCCTGACCGGAGAACGCGGCAGCAGCTCGGCATCGGTGAATACCTCATCCACAATCACGGTAACCGGAACGGTTTCCGGCAAGTCTACAGAAAAGGTTCTGTACCTTGATACCAGTGGCGGCACCATGGAATTAAAGCTGGATGCGTTAAGGAGTGTCAACAACTGTAAGGTTTTCGTTGTTGGAAAGAAGCTTACCGTAACCTGTGGCTCCGGAAATGACGAGTACTGGCATGCGCTGGATATTACCGCATAAAATACGATAAAAAGGCAATATGGAATGTGATAGATTTCCATAATTAAATAGCAAATAGGAATGAGGATAAACCAATAGGGAAATCATGAGTTGCTGTTCACACAGCAGCCGGACACTTGCTGTCAGGCTGCGTAAGAATATGATTCAGGAGTGAGCAGCAATCACGAAAGTCCGACATGGTTTGTCCTTATTTTTTTCTTGTTTTCATTATGCTGTTGGAATAAAATATAATTATTCAGAGCAATGCAGATTTACAACAGACAACATGAGTCATGCTTGCATGAAAGAATGTTGTCTGCTGTAAATCTATATGGCGAGAAGCCATAGCGAGATGAAGCATAGCGAAATCGAGCTGGCTCTGAATAATTAGAATTGCTTATTTGGAGGGCAGAATATGTGGATTAAAGGAAACTACAGACGAAATTTAATGGACATGCATATTGACGACTGGAATCCGGAGTTTCTTTCCAAAATCAATGTGAAGGAGTATGTGGAAGCCTTGAAGGATGCAGGCGTTCAGGCTGCAATGGTAAAGGGCAAGCCCCATACCGGACTGTGCTACTATCCGACGAAGGTCGGACGGATGCACCGGGGACTTATGGGGTATGATTTCTTTGGTGATATGGTGAAAACCTGTCATGAAAACGGCATTGCCGTGATTGCATACTTTACGCAGATTTTTGATAACTGGGCATATGAAGAGCATCCGTCCTGGAGACTGGTTACGGCAGAGGGAAAGATGATGCGTGAGTACCGCCATGGAGAAGATTTCAAGAGCGGACGTTATGGAATTGTCTGCCCGAACAATCCGGAGTACCGGGAATATGTGAAGGCGTGTCTTACCGAAATGAATACCATGTATGATTTCGAGGGAATGTTCCTTGATATGACCTTCTTCCCGGAGGTATGCTACTGTGCGAGCTGCCGGGAACGTTATAAGAAGGAGACCGGTAAGGAGCTTCCGCGTAAAATTGACTGGAAGGATCAGGACTGGCTGGATTTCGTATACCGCAGGGATCTCTGGATGGCAGAGTATGCGAACTTTGCAACGGCCTGTGTGAAAGCCGTAAAGCCCAACGTAACAATTGAGCACCAGTTTTCCAGAATTACCGGAGGCTGGGTGGATGGCAGCAGCGAACTGCTGACGGAGGCCATTGACTATTGCGGTGGTGACTATTACGGTGGATTTTTGCAGCAGACCTTTATCAATAAGTATTACAAAAATGTATCTCCGAATCTTCCGTTCGTGTATCATACGTCAAGATGTGATCCGGAGCTTGCATATCATACCACGACGAAGACCGAAGAAGAGCTGATGCTTCATGTCATTACGGCACTGGTACATAATGGTGCATTCCTGCTTGTGGATGCGATCAATCCGGATGGCTCGATTGTTCCGGAGGTTTATCATGGACTGATGAAGCGGATTTATGCTAAGACGAGCCCCTATGAGAAGTATGTGTCCGGTAATTTCCATCACAATGCTGCGATCTGGTTTGCAACACATGCAAAATATAATCCGAATGAAAATTGTGAGGATATGATGCAGAAGAAAATTCATCCGGAGCTTTATTTGGACGGACCGGTGGCAGCAGCATCCATTATGCGTGAAAATAACATTCCGTTCGAAGTCATCGGAACAAAAAACATTGATGCAGAGAATGCCGATGTGATGATTCTGTCTCATGTGGCAGCAATCCGTGATGAGGAAATGGACAAGATTGAAGCCTACGTAAATCGTGGCGGCAGTCTGTATATCAGTGGTCCGGTGGGACATCCGAGACTGCAGAAGCTGCTTGGCATTGAAATAACCGGAAGAACAGAGCATCAGTTTACTTACATGCGTCCGACGGAAGAAGGAATGGCCATTTTTGAAGGCTTCGGAAGCCTGACTCCGCTTACTGTTCCCATGGCACAGATGACCGCCAGGATTACAGATCCGGAAGGAGTGACCGTGCTGGCAACCAGAGTACTGCCTTATACCCTGACGGACACGGAAGACTTTGCGGCAATCCATTCGAATCCACCCGGAATCTATACCGATGAACCCTGCGTAATCTGTAAGGACACCGGTAAGGGCAAGCTTCTCTGGTCGGCTGCTCCGATTGAAATGTCACGGCCGTACATGAGCCGCCAGGTCTTTACGAGAATGATTCAATCGCTTATCGGAGAGATGGTTTATACCTCCAATGCGCCGAAGTTTGTCGAAGTGATTGGATGGGAAAAGGACGGCAGTGATTATTTTGCAGTCATCAACGAGCAGGAGGAATCGCCGGTAGTGCCGATGCATGATATTTATATTGATGTGAAGAAGCCGGATAAAAAGGCGGTGTTGCTGCCGGAGGAAACAGAGCTTAAGACAGAAGTGCTTGGTGATACGCTGCGGATTTACCTGCCGAAGGTTGAGATCTTCCAGATGATCAAGCTGGTATAGGAATCAGGTAAGAATATGATTCAGTAATGCGAAATACCATCGGCGAAGCTGATCTGGAATGGATCTTGCACCGTAACTGTGAGGGTACTGAATGGTTAAAAGTAGATGAAAGGAAGGAAAACGAATAAAATGAAATATGGAATTTATTTTGCATATTGGGAAAAGGAGTGGAATGTTGACCAGAAGAAATACATTTCCAGGGTAAAGGATCTGGGCTTTGACATTCTGGAAATCTCCTGTGCAATGCTCAAAAATATCAGCAAGGACGAGCTGCTTGAAATGAAAAAGATGGCAGGGGATGCAGGGGTTACGCTGACGGCCGGATATGGACCGAATGCGAAGGAGAATCTTGGCAGCAGTGATCCGGAGGTAGTTAAGAATGCGGTTGCCTTTTATACCGATATTCTGAAAAAGCTGGAAATCCTCGACATCCATACGATCGGCGGCGGTATTTATTCTTACTGGCCGGTCGATTATTCCAGACCGATTGATAAGGCGGGGGACTGGGCAAGAAGTGTTGCCAATGTGCGCACAGTCGGTAAGATTGCCGGAGAATGCGGCGTGGAATACTGTCTTGAGGTTTTGAACCGTTTTGAGGGGTATCTGCTCAATACCTGCGCGGAAGCAAAGCGGTTCGTGGAAGAAGTGGACGTTCCAGCAGTGAAAATTATGCTGGATACCTTCCATATGAATATCGAAGAGGATGATATGGTAGAAGCAATTTTATTGGCAGGTGACCGTCTCGGACACTTCCATGTCGGTGAAAACAACCGCCGGCTTCCTGGAAAAGGAGGAATGCCGTGGTATCAGATTGGCAGTGCACTCCGGGCAATCGGATATGACAAGAATGTTGTTATGGAGCCGTTCGTAAGAAGCGGCGGCGGAGTCGGAAGTGATATTAAAGTATGGCGTGACTTGAGCAAGGGCGCAGATGAACAGAGACTGGATCTTGATGCAGCAGCTTCGGTGGCTTACCTTAGAAATGTATTCAGCGGTCCGAACTCAGATTATACAAGTGTACTGAGATAAGGCATAGAGTAGACCACAGAGTAAGATGTAACAGATTGCAAGTGGATATGTGATAGAAGAGACAAAGGAGAGAGCAATATGAAAAGTTATCCGGCAATAGGAATTCGTCCCATCGTAGATTCCAGACGTATGGGAATTCGTGATGCACTCGAAGGAAAAGTGTGTGAAATGGCAGAGGCTGCCAAAAAGCTGATTGAAGAAAATGTATTTTATGCAGACGGAACTCCGATCAAGGTTGTGATTTTCCCGGGAAGCATTGCGGGAGGAGAAGAGGCAGCAAGATGTGCTTCTTATTTTGAAACGCAGAATGTGGTTGCAACGCTCAGTGTGACCCCGAGCTGGTGTTATCCGTTAGAAACGATTGATATTTCTCCGCTTACCATTAAGGCAATCTGGGGCTTTAACGGTACGGAGCGTCCGGGAGCCGTTTATCTGGCCTCTGCGCTTGCCGCACACAACCAGATGAAGCTGCCCTGCTATTCCATTTACGGAAGAGATGTACAGGATATGGAGGAGAGCGAAATCCCTTCCGATGTACAGGAAAAGATTTTGCGGTTTGCAAGATGTGCAGCCGTAGTCGGACAGATGAGGAACCGGGCTTATGTGGGAATCGGTGCGGTTTCCATGGGAATCATGGGCTCCTTTATTGATCCGCTGTTTTATATAAAGTATCTGGGCATGCGTCCGGAATGGGTGGATATGACAGAGATCCTTCGCAGAATGGATCTTGGCATTTATGATGAAGAAAAGTTCAAAGAGGCGCTTGCATGGGTAAAGGCACACTGTAAGGAAGGACATGATCCGAATCCGGACAGCCGTGCACACAGCAGACAGCAGAAGGATGAAGAATGGGAATTCGTCGTAAAAATGACGCTCATTGTGAAGGATATTATGGAAGGCAATGAGAAGCTTGCGGATAAGGGCTTCGTAGAAGAGTCTCTTGGAAGAAATGCACTGTTTGCCGGCTTCCAGGGACAGCGTATGTGGACGGATTACAAGCCGAATGCGGACTTTACCGAAGCGATTCTGAATTCTACCTTCGACTGGGAAGGAAAGAGAGCACCTTATGTATTTGCGACAGAGAATGATAACCTGAACGGACTTTCCATGGTATTCGGAAATCTTCTTACCGGAAAAGCCAGTGGATTTTCGGATGTCAGATGCTACTGGAGCCCGGAGGCGGTAGAAAGGGTGACCGGATGGAAGCCGGAAGGATCGGCAAAGGAAGGATTTATTCATCTGATTAATTCCGGTTCGACCTGTCTGGATGCAACCGGTAAGAGTAAGGATGCACAGGGAAATGCTGTGATGAAGCCATGGTGGGAGATGACGGAGGAAGATATTGAAGCCTGTCTTCAAGCAACAAGCTGGTGTCCGGCAGAGCTTTGTCAGTTCCGTGGTGGTGGATATTCTTCCCACTTTAAGACCGATGCGGAGATGCCGCTTACGATGGTTCGTGTGAATCTGGTAGAGGGTGTTGGACCGGTGCTTCAGATTGCGGAGGGCAAGAGTATTACGCTTCCGGAGGAGGTACATAAGAAGATTGATGACCGGACGGATCCGACCTGGCCGACGACCTGGTTTGTACCACGCACGACAGGAGAAGGTGCATTCCGTGATGTATACAGTGTGATGGCGAACTGGGGTGCCAATCATGGAGCCTTTATCCATGGACATATCGGTGCAGACCTTATTACACTTGCTTCCATGCTTCGAATTCCGGTTGTTATGCACAACGTGGAAGAAGAGAAGATCTTCCGTCCGCATGCATGGGGAAGCTTCGGAACCAAGGATACCGAAGCTGCGGACATGGCTGCATGCAAGGCTTATGGACCGCTGTACGGTTAACAGTTCAGCAATACGGCAGCTTACAAAGAGATATAGCTGAATTAGGGTTCGTTCTCCGAAGAAAGAATAGCAGGTAATGACTTGTGCAGAATCACGGAAAGGTAGTTAAGGGTTTCTTCCTTATCCTGCATTTCCGGATTCTGGAACAGGTCAATAAGCATACCGGCAATTCCTTCTGTATAAAAATGACATAAAAAGCTGCGGAAATGATCGCTGACGGTGATATTCATAGCAGCCTCTACCTGACGGATCAGCTTTTCGGTCAGACCAATGAAATCCTGATACAGAAAGCGCTTTAACTGCTCTCTTCCTATTGAATCATAAATACAATTCAGAACGTAAGAATTTTTCTCTACATAATCAATTACAAAATAATAGGCATCTTTATAATCTACCAGCAGGTCGAACTGCTTGACGACCTCAAAGGTTTCCTGTTCCAGCATCCATTTTAGTAATCCATAAATATCTTCAAAATGATAATAAAAGGTTTTACGGCTTAAGTTGCAGTCATCGATCAGTTCACTGATCGTAATCTTGGAAAAAGCCTTTTTCCTCATCAGTTTCTTCAAAGAAGCACAGAGAGCTTTTTTCGTCTGAAGAGAAGTTTCTTCATGTGTCATGGTAAGACCTCCTTCTGTTATGGGGGTATAGTAGATCTTGTTTTATCCTTCATTATACATTTGTATACTAAAAATTCAATTCTAATTTCTCTACATTTGACCGTCAAATTTACCGATTTGTGTAATTTTACCTAAAATGCAGTGTTTGTGTAAATATGCACAAAATGGAAAATCTGGCGGTGGTTATCTGTTTTCCGGCCTTTTTATAATCAGTTACAAAGTAGAGGTTAGGAGGTCCGGAAATGAGAAAATTTTATACCTGGATTGTGAATCATACAAATCTGATTATGCTTCTTTATGCTGCCGCATTTGTGGTATGCGTATTATGCAAGCCGCTTGTGGCGGTAAATTACGATATGAATGATTATCTTCCGCCAGACAGTGCTTCCACGGTTGCACTTGATGTAATGGAAGAGGAATTTGGCGGTGGTGTACCGAATGCCAGAGTACTTGTAAGGAATGTCACTGTTCCGGAGGCACTTCAATATAAGGAAAAGCTGAAAGCTGTAAATGGAGTAACCGATGTAACCTGGCTGGACGATGCCGAAACCATTGAATCCCCGTTAGAGACTATGGATGAGGATACCGTAGATACCTACTACAAGGATGGGAATGCGATGTTTTCGGTAACGATTGATGATGAACAGGCCGTTGCAGCAGTGGATGACATCCGTGCCATTATAGGCGATGACAATGCGATGACTGGCAGTGCGGTGTCCACAGCCGTTGCTACAACAAGCACCGTGAATGAAATTTCACGAATTGCGGTAATCGCAGTGATTTTTGTCATTGCGGTTCTGATTTTAACCACAGAATCCTGGTTTGAACCGGTGATTGTTATGATCGGGCTGGGTGCTGCAATCATCATTAATGCAGGATCGAACCTGATCTTTGGAGAGATTTCGTTTGTAACGAATGCAGCAGGAAATATTCTGCAGCTTGCCGTTTCCCTGGATTATTCGGTATTCCTGATTCACCGTTTTACGGAGTGCCGGAAGGAAAAGGCGGATGTGAAAGAGGCCATGGTGGATGCATTGGCTATGTCCACATCTTCCATCTCATCCAGTGGGCTGACAACGGTAATCGGATTTCTGGCCCTGTGTCTGATGCAGTTTCAGATCGGACCGGATCTGGGGCTTGCGCTTGCCAAAGGAATTGCAATAAGTCTGATTTCGGTATTTACCCTGATGCCGTGTCTGATCCTGAGCACTTACCGGTGGCTGGATAAGCTGCAGCATAAGCCCTTTGTTCCGTCCTTTTGGACGTTTGGCAGGCTGGTGCAGAAGATTATGATACCAATGGTCATTTTATTTGTCATGATTATTGTACCTTCTTATCTGGCTTCGAATGCCAACAGCTTTAATTATGGAGCAAGCAGAATTTTTAATGAGAGTACACAGACAGGCAGGGAAACAGTAGAAATTGAAGAGATTTTTGGAAAAAGCGATACCTATGTGCTCATGGTGCCGAGAGAGGATAAAGCAACCCAGAAGAAGCTCTCGGATGCCTTACATGAGATTCCGCAGGTGACCAGCATCATTTCTTATGTAGATACCGTTGGTGCGGAAATTCCGGAAAGCTATCTGGATGAAGAGACGTTATCCAAGCTTTGCTCGGAGCATTATACCAGAATGGTGCTCACAGTCGATGCGGAATATGAGGGGGAAGAAACCTTTGCACTGGTTGAAAAAATCCGGGATACGGCACAGCAGTATTATCCGGGAGAATGGTATCTTGCCGGACAGGGTGTGTCTACCTATGATCTGATGGATACGGTAACCCAGGATATGGTGAAGGTAAATCTCGTGGCAATTGGTGCCGTTTTGGCCGTGCTTCTTCTGACTATGAAATCCATCATTCTTCCGGTGGTACTGGTATTGTGTATTGAAACAGCAGTCTGGATCAATCTCTCGATCCCGTATTTTACGGATCAGAGAATCTTCTATATTGCCTATCTGATCATCAGCTCGATACAGCTTGGAGCAACCGTGGATTACGCCATTCTCTTGACAGAGCGATACCGGGAGTACCGGCAGACGCTGGATAAAAGAGCGGCCATCACGAGTACATTGTCGGCTGTTACGGTATCCATACTGACGTCCGGAAGCGTCATGACGGTTGTGGGATTTCTGTTAGGTATCCTTACCACACACGGACTGCTTTCACAGTTAGGATACTTCCTTGGAAAAGGAACCTTGTGTTCCCTTGCCATTGCTTTGTTTGTATTGCCGGGACTTTTATATATCACAGATCGTACATTTATCAGGAATAAGAAGGATAAGGAGAGGAGTAAAGAATCATGAAAAAGAAAAGTCTGATTGCAGGAATGCTGGCGGTAGTAGTGGCTGCCGGAGGAGTGATGACATCTGGAAATATTGCCTATGCGGCTGCAGAGTCGGCTAAGCAAAAGGAAGAGGTTGTCTATGTAATGACAACGGCAGAAGGGGATGTGGACAATGTCAATGTAGTGAACATTTTCGGAAAAGGAGCCGTAACCGACTACGGAAACTACAGTGAAGTGAAAATGCTGAATTCTACAGCAGATATTCATCAGAGCAAGGATCAGGTGACCTTCACAACCGATCAGGATAAAGTGTATTATCAGGGGACTCTGAAAGATGCGCAGATTCCATGGAACGTTAAATTTACCTATACACTGGACGGAAAGAAGCTTTCCGCGTCGGAGGCTGCCGGAAAATCCGGAGCATTGCAGATTCATATCCAGATTACAGAAAACAAAAAGTGCAAGACGGATTTTTATGACAACTATGCATTGCAGGCGGCCCTTAGTCTGGATACTGGAAAATGTAAGAACATCAAAGCCGAAGGGGCAACCCTGGCAAATGTCGGTGCCGATAAGCAGATCAGCTATACGGTTCTTCCGGGAAAGGGACTCGATGCGGTTGTTTATGCAGATGTCACTGATTTTGAAATGGATGCGGTAAGCATCAATGGAGTAAGACTGGATCTGGATATTGACCTCGATGATGAGGAACTGATGGATAAAGTAAAAGAAATTATGGATGCCTCCCGTGATCTGAACGATGGAGCAATTAAGGTTTCGGATGGAGCGGACGAACTGAAAGACGGTGGCAGCAGTCTTACGGATGGAGCAAGCTCCTTAAATGATGGTGTTGCCAGTTTAGATGAAGGAATCCGTAACTTAAAATCAGGGGTATCGGATTTACAGACGGCATTAAATACGCTGAATGACCAGTCCGATACATTAAGAGACGGATCCGGAAAGATTCTGGAAGGATTGCAGAGTGTACAAAGCCGTCTTTCCGGTGTATCTGTATCCACAGACCAGTTGGGTGAGCTTACAGGAAGCTCCGCAGGGATCAAGAATGGAATCCACTCTGCGTATGAAGGAGCAGTCGCTTTGCAGGCAGGGATTTCCTATGACAGCTATAAGGAGGTCATGACACAGAATGGTCTGGATCTTGACACTCTTCAGAGTGGAAATGAGCAGATGGCAGATGCAATGCAGAGTCAGATTGCAGGTCTTTCTGACAGTATGGAACAGTTAAAATCAGATCCGGATTATGAGAGTAACGAAACCTGTCAGGCTCTGGTAGCTGACATGGAACAGCAAATTGCCTCGCTGACACAGGCTATACAGCTTCTGCAGTGGAACAGCGCAGCCATAGGAGGTATGAGCCAGTATCTGGGTGCAGTGTCACAAAGCAGTGCAGCCTTAGTAAGCGGACTTTCCGAACTGGAAACCAATTATGAGAAATTTGATTCTGCGATCAATGGTCTTGCCGTTACATTATCCGGTCTTTCCGACAGCGTGAATGGATTGAAGAGCGGAATTGACCAGCTGGCTTCTGCCGATCAGAGTCTTGATAATGGAATCAGGGCGTATACGGATGGAGTTTCTGCGATTGTGAATGCGTATTCCCAGCTGGTGACAGGAACAGATTCCCTGACAGAAGGAAGTAGTGAACTCCTGAAGGGTTCAGACAGTCTGAAACAGGGAACGCAGGAGCTTTATGATGGAATTCTGACTCTGAATGATGGAACGAAGAAGCTGAGCGATGGTACAAACGAGTTTTATGAGCAGACCGATGGAATGGACGAAGAAATTTCTTCTACAATTGATGATACCATTACCTCTATTTCCGGTGGAGACGGTCCGACCGTATCCTTTGTTTCTGACAAGAATATGGATGTTGCTTCCGTGCAGTTCGTAATCAAAACAGCAGCCATTGAAAAACCTGAGGTAGAAGTGGTGCAGACTGAAACCACCGAGAAGAAAAGCTTCTGGCAGAAACTGGTGGGATTGTTTCGCTAAGCTTTCATATAGGAAATACCGAGGATATGAAGACAATGATAACAGAGGGGACTGTAACAGGTCTCCTTTTTTACCGTGAAATACATCCAAAAGAATAGGATAATGTTTGGTTATTTCACACAAAATATATATTTTTAAATAAATTGCATTGACATTATGTGTGAAAGGAATATAATTTAGTTAACCGGTTAACAAACGTATATTTTATTGTATGAAAAGAGTAGATATGAAGAACAGAGTAACCATTAGGGATGTTGCAGCGGCATCTAATGTATCCGTTGCAACAGTATCGTATGTATTAAACGGAAAGAAAAAGGTATCAGAAGAAACGAAGCAGAAGATTCAGTCGGTCATTGATGCACTGGGATTTGTACCGGATCTGAACGCTCGTGGCTTATCCGTAAAGGATACGAAGCTGCTGGGAGTCGTTGTACCACAGACAGAACCGGGCAGTAAACTGATGTTTCATAATATATTTTACAGCGAATTACTTGGGAGTATTGAATATGCTGCAAGACAGCGTGGGTATCATGTTATTATTTCCGCAACGGATGTAACAGAGGATTATCTTCAATTGATTCAGGAGAGAAATCTAGCCGGAGTAATTATTATTGGGACTTACCAGAATCAGTTTTTCAGTGAACTGAAGACTCTGGATGTACCGGTTGTATTAATTGACAGTTATTGTAAATATGATTACTTTCATAAACTGCGGATTGATGATGAGGATTGTTCTTACCGGGCGGCCGAATTTGTAATTCAGCAGGGACATAAGAAGATTGCATTAGTAACAGGACATCTGAAAGAAGATGGCGTTATGCAGAAGCGTTACAGCGGTTTCTTGCGTGCATTGCAGAAGAAAGGTATTGAATTCCATCAGGAAAATCTTTATGAAGCTACGGTAGACTATGAAAGTGGCGTGAATGCGGCTGAATGGTTTGTTGATACCAATGCAGATATTACAGCAGTTGTTGCGACAGCAGATGTACTGGCAATTGGATTAATGAAAGGTTTTTATGAAAAAGGAGTCAAGGTGCCGGAGGATATTTCTGTGATCGGATTTGATGATCTGGATATTTCCAAATTTACAACTCCCGGGCTTACAACGGTGAAACAGCCTATTTCAGCGAAGGGAGAACGAGCTGTTGAAATATTAATTGAAAACATTGAAGATCCCAAAATGGAGAAGGTAGAAGAAGTATTTCCAGTGAAACTGATCGAAAGACAGAGTGTAAGGAAAAGAATGGAGATCGAATGATTTATGAAATTATAAAAGGACAGGGTTATCATAAGAAAATTCCCCTTGGAAATGGATTGCAGGCGCAGGTGGAACGAAAAGATGGGACACGGCTGATGGTTCAGACAGATTATCAGGGTGTTTATGGTCTTGGAGAAAAATTTGATGCTGTGAATCAGAAGGGCAAAGTGGTAGAAACACAGGTTATTGAAAAATTTTGTAATCAGGGAAATATCAGCTATTGTGTTACACCATTTTTTGTAACGGATGCGGGGTTTGGGATTTATATTGATACGAAAAAGAAAACAAAAATCTCTTTTCAGGATAAGATCCTTTGTGAAATTCCAGAGGAAGCACAGGTTTATATATTTACGGGGACAATTGGAGATATCCTGAAGGACTATATTTATCTGTTCCGGAAACCACAGTTACCTCCGGAATATGCATTTGGAATCTGGGTATCGGCAAACCACTGGAATTGTGAAGCAGATGTAGAAAGATTACTGGAAGAACTGGATCAGTATCAATTCCCTGCGAGTGTGGTTGTATTGGAAGCATGGAGTGATGAGGCAACATTCTATATCTGGAATGGGGCAGAATATAAGCCAGAGAAATCCGCGGAAGGATTTTCTTACGAGGATTTTGATTTCAGTAACAGTAAATACTGGAAAGATCCGAAGGGAATGATTGAAAAGCTTCACCAGAAAGGGAAGAAGCTGGTGCTTTGGCAGATTCCGGTATTTAAAGGGATGGAACCGGGAAGAGTGTCAGAACAGCTTAATCTTGATAAAGAATATGCAATAGAAAAGGGTCTTACGGTAATGAATAAAGATGGAACTCCATATGAGATACCGGATGGCAACTGGTTTGAGGGCTCCTATCTTCCTGATTTTACAAATGAGAAAACGAAGAAATTCTGGTTTGCAAAGAGACAATATCTGACGGATATCGGAGTAGATGGATTTAAAACCGATGGAGGAGAATTTATTTATTCCAAAGAAACTATATTTTCAGATGGAACATCTGGTGAAGAAGGCAAGAATCAATATTGTCAGGATTATGTGAACGCATACAGTCATTTTATCAATGAAAATCAGGTGTTATTCAGCCGGGCCGGATACGCAGGGGCTTCCGGTACACCTATTTTGTGGGCAGGAGATCATCAGTCTATAAATGAAGAATTGAAAAGCACTTTAAAAGCAGCCCTTTCCAGTGCGATGAGCGGAATTCTTTTCTGGAGCTTTGATATTGGAGGATTTGCAGGACCGCTTCCGAGCATAGATCTTTATCGGCGTTCCACACAGATGGCGGTCTTTACGCCGGTGATGCAATGGCATTCGGAACCGGATGGCGGTCAGTTCAGAGAACTTATGCCCGGGGGTGAGGGCAATAATGAACGAAGTCCGTGGAACATTGCTTTGGTGAACCGACAGCCGGAGTTTATTGACGAGATGCGTTACTGGCATATGCTTCGGGAAAAGCTGCTGCCCTATATTTATGAATCAGCACAGATTGCAGTAAGGGAAAGCAGACCAATGATGCGCCCCTTGATTTATGATTTCCAGACAGATCAAAATGTGATTGATCTGGAGGATGAATATCTGTTTGGTGATGAATTATTAATTGCCCCTTTTCTGGAAGAGAATATGACAACCAGAAAGGTATATTTACCAGAGGGACAATGGTATGATTTTTTTACAAATAAGTGTTACGAAGGAAAGCAATGGTATCTTTCTGATGAAGAATCCAGAATGCCGGTATACGTGAAGTCGGGAGCGTCCATTCCGATGAAGCAGGATGGAGAAATTAAGATTTTCTACTACGGAAGCGAAGAGAACTGTTCTCTGGCTTCTGATTAGGTAGATACGATATGAAAGAAAAACGTAACTGTTCAGTACAGGTCGAAGCATTTGCTGCTGAGACCGTAAGAATATGATTCAGTAATGCAAAATCCCATCGGCGAAGCCGATTTGGAATGGATTTTGCATCGTAACTGTGAGGGTACTGAACAGTTACAGAAAAACAATATCGTAGGAAAGGAGGATGAGCAGGAAAATATTCATTTTAAAATCATACAGTAAAAATATACGAGGTTAACCGTTTAAAATCAAAAAAGAGAGGATACAGTTATGAAAAGAAAATTAATATCACTTTTATTGACCGGAGTATTGGCAGTTTCTATGTTGGCAGGCTGTGGAAGTACAGAGAATAGTAACACATCACAGAGCCAGACGGAGGAAAACACCGAGACAGAAGAGGCAGACACACAGGAAACAGTTGATCTTACCAATACAGAGGCACCACAGGAGGATATAGAAATTACATATGCCAACTTTAATGCTTCGGGCGGTAATGAGGAAACACTTCAGAAAATGTATGAGGCGTTCCATGAGGAATATCCTAATATTACAGTAAATATCGAGACGATTGGATATGATGATTACTTTACCCAGATGCAGACAAGAGTAGCAGGCGGTACAGCACCGGATTGTTACGAACTGAATATCGAAAATTTTGCAGCATATGCCAATAAGGGCGTGTTGGCGGAACTGACAGGAATTGATGTAAGCGGTTATAATGAGACGGCATTAAATGCTTTTGCGATAAATGGCAAGCAATACGGTGTACCCGGAAACTTTTCCAATGTAGTATTGATTTATAATAAGGATTTATTTGATCAGGCAGTAATTTCCTATCCGATCAATGACTGGACATGGGATGATGCCATGGAAGCCTGTGAAAAAATCAGTGCGCTTGGTGATGATATTTATGGCATTTATCAGCCGATTACATTCAATGAGTTTTTCAAGGTTGCAGCACAGTATGGTGGAGGTATTTTAAATACAGATAAAACAGAATTTACCATCAATTCTGAAGAAAATTTAAAGGCTGCGACCATGATGATCAGTAAGGTGACAGATACCAATGTTCAGCCCACAGAGGCACAGATGGGTGGAATGGGTGACTGGGACCTGTTTGAAAGTGGAAGACTTGGTATGATCCCGACGGGTATCTGGGCATTTAATACCTTTGCAGATGCATGTGATTTTAATTGGGATATTTGTGTAGAACCCGGTGGAACACAGAAAGCAACTCATTTCTTTAGCAATGCCCTTGTGGTAAATGCAGACAGTGATAAGAAGGAAGCAGCAGCTACATGGATTAACTGGCTTGCATCCAGTGACACGGCTGCACAGATGAGAATTGAAGCCGGCTGGGATCTCCCTGCTATTAATAATGAAGAAGTACTTTCCGGATATCTGAAGCTGACACCGCCGGAAAATCGACAGGCTGTATTTGATTCCTTAAATGATCTTACGGTTGCGCCTATCATTGAGGATTATTCCTTAATGTCTGATATTATTACAAATAAATTGAGTCTTGCTGCAACTGGAGAAATTTCCGTTCAGGAAGCACTGGATCAGGCACAGGAAGAATGTACTGCACAAATTAAATTACAGTAGACAGTAACGGAAAGACAGGGAAGCTGCCGCAGAGGGCTTACCAATGCGGCAGACTTCCCGATATGATAGGAAAGAGCATGAATACAAAGAGACGGAAAAAAGCTTTAAAGAATGCAATCCCATTTATGCTTCCAAGTTTTCTTGGAATGGTTGTTTTCAGTCTGCTTCCAATCATCATTTCAATAGCAATCAGTTTTACGAAATGGAACGGTCTGGATAAATTGTCTTATCAGACATTATCAGAGAATTTCATCTTTCTCGATAATTATAAGCAGATTCTTGGTACACCGGAGTTTTGGAAGGTGTTGGGACACACCTGTTATTACATTGTGTTGTATATCCCATTAGTGTTGGTGATGTCTTTACTGATTGCTTCAATACTGAATAAAAATATGAAAGGAATCACCGTTTTCCGGGTAATGTATTATATACCGGTACTGACATCCTGGGTGGCAGCCAGTCTGATCTGGAAATGGGTGTTAAGTCCCCAGTATGGAATTTTAAATCAATTGCTGGGATATATCGGAATATCCGGCCCGGGATGGCTGACGGATAAAATATGGGCTATGCCGGCAATTGTACTTGCTTCTGTGTGGAAGGATATGGGCTTTTATGGTTTATTTCTTTTATCCGGATTAAAAGCAATTGATACCGGATATTATGAAGCAGCAACTGTGGATGGCGCCGGAAAAATGAAACAGTTTTTCTCTATTACGCTGCCATTGCTTAGCCCATCCATGTTTTTCTGTATTATTATGGCGCTAATCAATGCATTTCAGTTGTTCCCACAGGTGCAGATTATGACCGAAGGAGGGCCAAACGGAGCAACTCAGGTTATGGTAGAGAGAATTTATACCTATGGATTTAAGTATTTCAGGATGGGGTATGCCTCCGCATATTCCTGGCTGTTGTTTGTGATTATCTTTGTTCTTACATTAATTCAGATGAAATTACAGAATAAGTGGGTGCATTATGAATCGTAGTAGATTTAGTGAAAAAATAAAACGGATATGGAATTATATGTTAGCCTGTCTCATTGCGGTAATTGTGATGATTCCATTCTTATGGATGCTGTCAACCTCTTTTAAAAGCAAAGGGGCATTAATGCAGATTCCGATTGAATGGATTCCTAAGGAACCGACCTGGGACAGCTATAAGATGGTTTTCTCGAGATTCCCTTTTTTAAGAGCAATCCTAAACAGCTTTCTGATTACCTGCAGTTATACCGTGGTTACCATTTTATCGGCATCAATGGCAGCATTTGCATTTACCAAAATACAGTTTCCTTATGCCAATACCGTATTCAAATTATATCTGGCATCCATGATGATCCCTACACAGGTAACCATGATTCCTTTGTTTGTCGTCATGAACAATCTCGGGCTGATTAATACCTATCCAAGTGTGATTCTTCCATCCCTGTTCCGGGCATTTGCCGTCTTTATGCTGGTACAGCAGATGAGGGGAATCCCCAATGATTATATGGAGGCGGCTGAATTGGACGGAGCCGGTTTGTTCCGGATCTACCGGACGGTGATCTTACCACTTACCAAATCAGCAATTGCAACACTGACGATCACGACTTTTATGGAAAGCTGGAACGATTATTTATGGCCTCTTTTGATGCTGAATGATAAGAACAAAATGACGCTGACACTGGCGCTAAACAGCTTGAACGGACAGTATGGAACAGAGTATAATATTTTAATGGCAGGCAGCCTGCTTTCTATGATACCGATTATTATCATTTATACACTTGCGCAAAAATATTTTAAGGAAGGATTAATGGCTGGCGGTGTAAAGGGCTAGCCAGGACAGAACGATGGTAAGGAAATATATCTTTGGAGAACCGATTGAGACGGATGCTGTAGTAAAAGAGATCGCATCCTCTGCATGGAGCGATGATGTTTTTCAGAAAAGAGAAGACGGTTTTCATTATTCTTTGAAAGCGGATGAAATCGTGTATGGGCTTGGTGAAAATGTGCGTGGCACCAATAAGAGGGGCTGGCGTTATATCAGCAACTGCACCGATAATCCGAATCACTGCGAGAATACCAATTCTCTGTATGGTGCACACAACTTTATTATGGTGGGTGACGGAGTACATGAAACGTATGGCTTGTTTGTGGATACACCGGGTAAGGTGACCTTCGATATTGGTTACACTGATATCGATGACCTTAGTATTTCCATGGAAGAGGAGAACTATACAATTTATCTGATTGAGGCACCGTCCTACAGGGATGTAGTGCAGAAATTCCGTGAACTGATTGGACGAAGCTATATTGCACCTCGCTGGGCGTTTGGCTATGGACAGAGCCGGTGGAGCTATGATACGGCAGATGAAGTACGTGAGGTGGCAGCCGAATATAAAAAGCATAACATTCCCATCGACAGTATTTATCTGGATATTGATTATATGGAGCGGTATAAGGACTTCACGATCAACCGGGACAGCTTCGCCGATTTTGAAGAGCTTGTCAAAGAGATGAAGAAGGAGAATATCCATCTCATTCCGATTATTGATGGCGGCGTGAAAAAGGAAGATGGTTATAACGTCTATGAAGAAGGTAAGGCGAACGGCTACTTCTGCAAGGACGAAAATGGAGAAGATTTTATTATCGGGGTATGGCCCGGTAAATGCTGTTTCCCGGATATGCTCGATGATAAAGCAAGACAATGGTTTGGGGATAAGTACCGGATTCTGATTGACAAGGGAATTGATGGATTCTGGAATGATATGAATGAACCGGCGATTTTTTATTCGGAAAAGCATCTGAAAAAGGTCTTTGAGAAAATGGAAGACTATAAGAAGATGAACCTTGATGTGAATACCTTTTTCGAAATGACCGGAATGATTGGAAGCATCTGTAATAATCCGGAGGATTATGCATCGTTTTATCATACTTATAAAGGAAAGCGTTACCGTCACGATCAGGTACATAACCTGTTTGGCTATTATATGACGAGATCTGCTTCTGAGGCATTCGAGCGTTATGTGCCGGAAAAGAGAATCCTGCTGTTTTCCAGAGCATCTTATATCGGCATGCACCGGTTCGGAGGAATCTGGCAGGGAGACAATTCTTCCTGGTGGTCGCATCTGAAAATGAATGTGAAGATGATGCCCTCTTTAAATATGTGCGGCTTCCTGTATACCGGAGCGGATGTTGGTGGATTTGGCGCAGATGCAACCGAAGATCTGGTATTACGTTGGCTGGAATTTGCAGTGTTTACACCGCTCCTCCGGAATCATTCAGCAAGAGGAACCAGAAGACAGGAGGTATACCGCTTCTCCCATGTGGAGAAGTTCGCAGACGTGATCGGTGTGCGGTATCGGATTCTTCCTTATATTTACAGTGAATATATGAAAGCGGCGCTACGTAATACAATGATGTTCAATCCGCTGGCGTTCCTTTATGGTGAGGATGCATTGGCAAGACAGGTGGAGGATCAGCTTTTCATCGGCGAAAATGTCATGGTGGCCCCGGTCTGCGAACAGAATGTATCAGGAAGAGTCGTTTATTTTCCGGAAAGAATGAAGCAGCTCATTTTTAAAAATGGTGTTGTGGAAGAGGGAAACGTATACGAAAAAGGCTTTTCCTATGTGGAAATGCCAATGGGAACCGTACATGTTTTCTTAAGGGAAGGATACCTGTTCCCGGTGGCAAAAGGCGGAAAGTGTGTCGAAGATGTTGATTTTGAAGACTTGAAGCTGTATTCTTTTGGAGAAGAGATAAAACCGTACGAGTACTATCTGGATGATGGCGAAACGAAAGACTTCACGATCGAATCCCATATCCGTATGTTGAGCTGCTAAAACCCCGGAGGCTGGCAGCAGGTTTTGTCAGCGGAAGGGAGTTAACGCAATGAGTGAAACCATAGTAACTTTGAAGAAGGGTGAAGGCCGGACACTGAAGGCCGGCGGCATGTGGGTTTTTGATAATGAAATTGAGAGCATTACCGGAAGATTTGAGAACGGAAGTATCGTGACCGTACATGATTTTGACGGCTATCCGATGGGGAGAGGCTTCATTAATCAGAATTCCAGGATCCGTATCCGGCTGATGACGAGAAATGTCCATCAGGAAATTGACCATGAATTTTTAAAAGAACGAGTGAAGACTGCATGGGAATATCGGAAGAAAACGGTTGATACCGGAAGCTGCCGTGTGATCTTCGGTGAGGCAGATTTTTTACCGGGACTTGTGGTTGACAAGTTTTCGGATGTGCTGGTGGTAGAGTCACTGGCACTTGGAATTGACCGGTTTAAGCTGGAAATTGTCGATCTGTTGAAGGAGGAGCTTCGTAAGGACGGCATTGAGGTTCGTGGTGTCTATGAGCGGAGTGATGCGAAGGTACGCCTCAATGAAGGAATGGAACGGATCAAGGGCTTTCTTTCAGAGGAGTTTGACACCAATGTACAGATTGAGGAAAATGGCGTGAAGTATCTTGTCGATGTAAAGGATGGGCAGAAGACCGGATTTTTCCTTGATCAGAAATACAATCGTCTGGCGATTCAGAGGCTGTGCAGAGAAGCGAGAGTCCTTGACTGCTTTACCCATACCGGATCCTTTGCGTTGAATGCGGCTGTTGCCGGAGCAAGAGAGGTTACCGGTGTGGATGCATCGGAGCTGGCCGTTGCTCAGGCTGTGAAAAACGCAGAATTAAACGGTGTGCAGGATCGTGCGAAATTTATCTGTCGTGATGTATTCGAGCTTCTGCCTGAACTGGAGAAGCAGGGAGAAAAATACGATGTTGTGATTCTGGATCCACCGGCATTTACGAAGTCCAGAAATTCTGTGAAAAATGCAATCAAAGGATATCGTGAAATTAATCTGCGGGGGATGAAGCTTGTCAAAGATGGCGGCTTTCTTGCAACCTGCTCCTGCTCCCACTTCATGACTTATGAATTGTTCACGGAGACAATCGGACAGGCGGCACGCAATGTGCATAAGCGCTTGCGTCAGGTGGAATTCCGTACTCAGGCTCCGGATCACCCGATTCTCTGGGCAGCGGATGAATCATATTATTTGAAGTTTTATATCTTCCAGGTTGTTGATGAAAAGTAATGATTGGAAAGTGGCGGAAATGCTTGATTTATAAAGGTGAAAGGCATTTGGTGTTTACAGAGAAAACCTCGTATAGTATCGCAAAATATCACAAAACCGTGATTCAAAGTGGTAAGAAAAGTGGTAAGTCTGAGTGGTAAGCACCTGAAATGTAACGAGTGGTAAGCTTATGGGGAAAACGGTATGTTCTATTTGAATGATAATGGGAAACTAACAAAAGACTAACCATGGACTAACAAAGAACTAACCATGCGTATCTTTCTTTTTCAAATAAGAGTTGATATTATTATCATGGAAGTAATGAACAGAGAGTAATCGAGATAATTCGGTTGCTCTTTTTTA
>CAVERH010000037.1:0-29270 GCA_963618065.1 bacterium
TGCAGCTCGACGAATCGCTGACCTTGAACGAGAGGTTAAACAGCGAGAACAGAGCCGGGAACATTCAAGCCTTAAAGAACGACTTGAGGAAAACAAGAGAATTATTGCAGAACGAGAAAGAGAAAACGCACGCCGCCGAAATCATGACAGAGAAGTATCAAGATAAGCTAAGGCAGGCAGAACAGGAACGGGATTATGCACGCTCCCATCAGAAAACAGTAGAGATACCGGTTGAAAAGCCGGTACTCTACAGGCGGTGCGAAAGCTGCAATCAGACAGCGTATCAGAAAGCAAAAGAAAAGTATGATACGCAGAGAGAAAAACTTGATGGAAGATATAAAGCCAAGACCGCCATGCATGAAGCAAGGATATTTTTACTGGTGTGGTATTTAGCTATCACTACTGTTTTTCGGATGATACGGTCGAGAATATTCTTATCGGATTGTGTGATATTCTTTGATACAATCGCAGCTTCTATACAGGTTATTGTGGACTGGGTTATACTGACAGGAAAGAAACTGGCACAGATTAGCAATGGTATAGTCAATCCTGTCATTGCTGGAATTATATACTGGCTGATAAGAATACTGATTTGCAGTGGATGTCTGGTGGGGGCGGGAATACTTTTGGCATTCATCGGAATAAAGATTGCAGGGCTATATAAGAAATGTTGTTGGGATATGATTACAATTATGGTAATGCTTATAAGTATGGCAATTGTACTCTACTTTGGAGAATGGATAAAAATAGTATTACCTGTAAATCTACTGATTCTCTTGTTATTGGTACAGGTAATATATGTCGGAATAAGATGGTATGTGAAAGGCTGGCGGGAAGCAAGAGGGTATTATTAAAAAAGGAACGAGAAAAAAGAATAGTCTCGTAAAACAGAAAGAGAGACCAAGAGTTATAATGACTCTTAGTCTCTATATTTCTGTTTAGTGTATGCTGATTAAACCGGTTTCGGTTCAAAATCGGTAGATGAATGCATTAATATTTCTATCAGTCGAACGACATGGAAAACTTTAGCTATTTAATGTCTTAAACGGCAAAATGTAATAAGAAGTAGGCTGTTCTTCACCGCTCAGAGTGATTTGCACACCGTCATCCAGCCATGTTACTTCATATCCTGCGGGAGCACCATCGTTACGAACATCCGCTCGGAAAGATACACATTGGTCTGGAGCCTCACTTTTATACATTGTAATTTTAACACGATCAGGACCAAAAGGCCACGCTGGCGTTCCAATTTCTGTTATATATAAAACATACTCCCGATTAGGGGAATATTCTCGAAACAGTTCTGTGTTTTTGTTTAAATAAGACAGAAGGAGACACAAAAGCAACGCAATCACAAGAACAAAATTTTCAATAATAAATATAATTTTTAATATTTTTTCCTTCATTTCATTCATCCCCCTTATTTTCTATTGTATATCTATTATATTTCGGATACACAGAAAATACTCTTTTCAAACTAGTCCAACTCACAATAAATATAATTGGCAAATGCGTTACAACCAGCCTCACGTGCTTTAGAAGATTGCAGATCTTTTAAAAGTTCTGCAAAGTCTGGAAAATCAGCTGCATAAGCTAATACAGCGGCAGCAAGAACAACATCAACCATATCATTAATTCCCTGTTTAAGCGACGTCAAATTTTCTAAACAATCAATATCGTCTACTAAATAATGAAAACGATTGTTAGAATAATTACCATAATACTCGCTAAGAGCTTCGGAAAACGAATGAGTTGTTGAAGAAGATTTCAAAACTAATTCCGCTATTTTAATGGCATCTGCGTCACTATAGATATCCTCGGATGAAGAACTAAAATTACTGTTCCCTACTATTGCATCCGCAGCGGCTTGATAGTCTGAATAGTTTCCAACCTCAGAGTTAATATCTATAATCGCAGTGGCCAAGTCGCCGACCCATCCACACCAAGAAGCTGGTACAAGAGGATTTGCAAAATATCCTTCTGCTGTGGCTGCTACATGCTTAAAATCAATCAAGCCACCTTGCTCATCCGAAACAAGGACAGCATTTTCGCCCTCTACCATATAAGGCTGAAGGCTGTTATATAAATTCATGTTCTGCTCTTTCACATACTTAATAAAACCCTCATCTGCCGCACTCAAAATTATTTGCCACTTAGGATCATTATAGGCAAGGCTTCTTATAAAATTGGTTATACCTCTTGCCAAAACTGTTGCTGATAAATATGGAACTGTTTGTGGTGCTGCCTCATACAATGGCGTATACCATGCCACATATAAATCTTCCAGTCTTTCAATCAGAGGAATGATTGCCGATATGTCTGTTGAACCTGTATTTTCTGTTTTAACGGGTTGAACATATAAATAACTATCTAAATTTTTAACCGGCTCAAATTTTTCTGAATATGCATCTTTATCAATGGCCCA
Organism: bacterium; assembly: GCA_963618065.1. GTDB lineage: Bacteria > Bacillota > Clostridia > Lachnospirales > Lachnospiraceae > Suilimivivens. The sequence goes on from CAVERH010000037.1 coordinate 2,426, forward strand.
TTCGCCATCTGTTGTAGTCTCCATATCAATTTCAGCATACTGATCAAAATTCCAGTCAGATGGAATTTTAAATCCCATATTTCCGCTATAACCTGTTGACATATCACTTACGAAGCAAGTAACTGCATAACCTGCATTGCATACCTTTGAGCATACATTTCTTGTGCCATAAACACCTATTTTATATGCGGTATCCATATTTTTGCTTAAGGCAGCAAAATACGGCAATACATATGATGTTATTTGATCCGTTGTTGCGTCAAGATCAACTGCAAAATAAATCACATTCCCCTCTGGTATTTTAAATTTACGAGTGGCACGCACGGCATTTTCGGCATCGGCTTTCCCCCTTTTTTCTGTAAAATATGATACGCTGGTTGATGATTCTTGAAAAATTGGGAAAAAAAGTGGTACCAGTTAGATAACGTCCTACTATTTGGTAGCCTTTATTTTTTAATTCCACTGCTCGGCTTGTCGTTATTTCAAACCGTGTATCACACGCAGTACAAGCTCTATCTGGGTTACCTTTGCTAAGAAGCAGAGACATCCATGTATCTATATTTGCAGTTCCTGTTATCGTTAGTTTTAGATCATTCTGAAATTTCTTTATAGTTGATACTAATGTATCATTCCAATCTGCACTATCTACACTTACTGTATATCCGTTACAGCATAAAGCATATTTTAGCAAATAAGTTGCCTCTTCGATAACATTATTTGATAAAATACTGGATTCATCTGGTAAAATAGGGCAGTTTGCTTTTGTCGTATTTCCAAAATTCCCTGTTGCTTCATTTACAGAAAGTCCTTCAATAGCCTGCAACACAATAATAAGTGCCTTATTCATTTCCCGACCATATAGTCCATTGCAAGGTGCCAAGCCTATATAATCCCCATAATTTCGGTTCAATTGTTGCTGAATATTTCTTATCAAGTCGGTGCCACCTTGAAGATACAATGTCACATATTGATTCATTGAAAGTAACGCTTTCATTACATTTAATGTAACCGTAGAATCAGGTGATTCAAAACCTGCATCCTTTTTTAAAGATTTTACAGCGGAGCCAGTACCTCCATAAAAATGCTCTGTAATACCTGATGCACCTGTACTGTATCCCTTACACCATAATGCACCTTGTATTATTGCGTAAACTCTACTTGTAGTGGTATCGCTGGAATCCTGTTGAACAATTCCATTTGGATACTTTTCTTTAAATAGTCTTATGGTAGTTGCACCAAAATTATTAGCTGTTTCTGTAATTCCTAATTCAATTTGAAATGCTCTCGTTAATGCATATATAGTTGTCCAACCAGTTTTACCGTTTTCTTCAATTACATTATAACCTGCGTTACCTCCATACATTGCATTTAAATATTGTTGTGTTTTCAAAACCATTGTATCCATATTTTTATGCTCTTTTTTTGAGTTTTTATTAGCAACAATAATATTATATGGCATATTGATGAATATTCTGTGATTTATTGATTATTTTAACGCTTTAGGTTTAAATAATCAATAACGTTGGTATTGGAAGTGCAGAAAATGATTGCAAAAAGTGTCAAAACTATAAAGAATGCATACATGTTGATAGAACTGGTGGAGTGAATGGTACTGACGGTTCAGGTAGACATGGAGAGGCATCAGATGTTGGCTGTGACCTTACACTTACAAGTACAGCAAAGCCTTGGCGACCGGAAGCTGGTGGATTTGCCTTTGATGAAGATGGTTATTTTACATGGCTTTGTGCAGTTCCAAGAGGAACAGTAACAGGTACTTTATATTATGATGGAAAAGAGCATCAAGTAAACTTTACGCCTATATTGATAAGGTATATTCCGTAAATGAGACTGTAGATGCAATTCAGTATCTTCTTACAAGCCATGCAAGCGGAAAGGTTGTAACTAAAATAGATTTTTAAAAGTATTACCTATGTGGAATGTTCATTAAAAGAGACATCCATACTGGTGTATCTTGCGAAAGCGGTAGTATCGACTATCGCTTTTTTTAGTTATGCTTGACAGGTAGTTACTCCCCTTTATAAAAGGTGAACTGTCATACACGGCAATCCACCTTTTATAAAAATCACCATACTTCCAGACTATCTTCTGCATCTACCCATGCCTGCATCTCATTGTCTAAGGCCAACCGAGCATATTCCATAGGATTGTCAAGTGCAAGAGCGTTCAATGCTCGTTGTGAGTTAGGTGTGGTCTTCAATCCATTCTCTGCCTTATTACAGTCAATTTGCAAAATTATATTATCAAAAGTGGTTATATCAATGCTATTGCTGTATGGGTTATATGTAGCATATATATATTTCATAATTTTTTGTCCTTTCAAATTCACTACAGATAAGCCGGTTGTATTGGTAAATTATTGTGTGTCCTAGAATTATCCTTTAGAACGTGAAACACATGTATCACTTCTCATTGATATGGGATTCAGTCCTCACCTCATAGCGGAGCGGATCGGTGACACTGTCCAGATGGTAAATAACACCTACGGACACCTTTACCCCACCAAGCACAAAGAGGTTGCCGACAAATTAAACCAATTAATAGTATCAAATTAGTATCAAAAAAGGACTCCCATTTCTGGAAGTCCTTAATTTATGCTATATTCTGATTACTCGATAATAGTAGCAACACGGCCTGATCCTACAGTACGTCCACCTTCACGAATAGCGAATGTAAGACCCTGCTCCATAGCGATCGGATGGATCAGTTCGATAGTCATTTCTACGTTATCACCAGGCATGCACATTTCTGTTCCAGCAGGAAGGTTGCAGACACCTGTTACGTCAGTTGTTCTGAAGTAGAACTGAGGACGATAGTTGTTGAAGAAAGGAGTATGACGTCCACCTTCATCCTTTGTTAAAACGTAAACCTGAGCTGTAAACTTCTTATGGCAGGTTACAGTACCGGGCTTAGCAAGAACCTGTCCTCTTTCGATTTCAGTTCTCTGGATACCACGAAGAAGAGCACCGATGTTATCACCAGCCTGAGCCTCATCAAGAAGCTTACGGAACATTTCAATACCGGTAACAACGGTCTTCTTTGTTTCTTCCTTAATACCAACGATTTCAACTTCCTCGTTAAGATGAAGAACACCACGCTCTACTCTACCAGTTGCAACAGTACCACGTCCGGTAATAGTAAATACGTCTTCTACAGGCATAAGGAAAGGCTTATCTGTTGCTCTTTCAGGATCCGGAATATAGGAATCAACAGTATCCATAAGTTCCATGATCTTGTCGCCCCATTCGCCGTTAGGATCTTCAAGAGCCTTAAGAGCGGAACCCTTAACGATCGGGCATCCTTCGAATCCGTACTCTTCAAGCTGTTCGGTAACTTCCATCTCTACTAATTCAATAAGCTCAGGATCGTCTACCATATCACACTTGTTAAGGAATACTACGATGTAAGGTACACCTACCTGACGGGAAAGAAGGATGTGCTCCTTGGTCTGAGCCATAACACCATCAGTAGCAGCTACAACAAGGATAGCGCCATCCATCTGTGCAGCACCAGTGATCATGTTCTTAACGTAGTCAGCATGTCCCGGGCAGTCAACGTGAGCATAATGTCTCTTGTTTGTTGTATACTCAACGTGAGCGGTAGAAATGGTAATACCTCTTTCTCTTTCTTCGGGAGCCTTATCGATGTTCTCGAAATCTGTTGCTTCATTACCTTCAACTCTTGCAGCAAGTACCTTTGTGATTGCTGCAGTTAAGGTTGTTTTACCATGGTCAACGTGACCGATGGTACCAATATTACAATGTGGTTTGGTTCTGTCAAAATGCGCTTTAGCCATTTTTTAAGTCCTCCTTTAAATAATTGAACAATTAGTTTTCTTTTTAATCAGCTACCTTTAATTATATTAAATAGCTGTGCATATTTCAAGCATTTTTTCGTACTCTCATGAATTAAAAGCACGTTAAATTATTTTGCCTTTGCAGCAAGTACCTTTTCCTGAACATTCTTCGGAACCGGCTCGTACTTTTCGAAGAACATGGAGTAGTTACCACGACCCTGTGTCTTGGAACGAAGGTCTGTGGAGTAACCGAACATTTCAGAAAGCGGAACGAATGCACGGACGATCTTACCACCGCCGATATCATCCATACCCTCCACACGTCCACGACGTGAGTTCAGATCACCGATTACATCTCCCATGTATTCCTCAGGCATGGTTACTTCTACCTTCATAATAGGCTCCAGAAGTACCGGTGCCGCCTTAGCCATAGCGTCCTTGAATGCCATGGATCCGGCAATGTGGAATGCCATTTCAGAAGAGTCAACTTCATGGTAGGATCCATCATATACGGTAGCGTGAACGCCAAGTACCGGGAATCCACCAAGGATACCAGCCTGAGCTGCTTCCTGAATACCTTCACCGACTGCAGGGATGTATTCCTTCGGAATTGCACCACCGACTACGGTAGATTCAAATAACAGTGTAGGCGGATCGTTGATCAGGATGTTAGCCTTAGGATCAAAGTCAAACTTCTCGCAGTTTGCCTCCATAGGCTCGAACTTAACTTTACAGTGACCATACTGTCCACGACCACCGGACTGCTTAGCGTACTTGGAATCTACTTCAACAGCCTTGGTAAATGCTTCCTTGTATGCAACCTGAGGTGCACCAACGTTAGCTTCTACCTTGAATTCACGAAGAAGTCTGTCTACGATAATTTCCAAATGAAGCTCGCCCATACCAGCAATAATGGTCTGACCGGTTTCCTGATTTGTATGAGCACGGAATGTAGGATCTTCTTCAGCAAGCTTTGCTAAAGCTTCACCCATCTTGCCCTGACCAGCTTTCGTCTTAGGCTCGATTGCAAGCTCGATAACCGGTTCGGGGAATTCCATGGATTCCAGAATTACCGGATGCTGCTCATCACAGATAGTATCACCGGTACCGGTGAACTTAAATCCAACTGCTGCTGCAATATCTCCGGAATAAACCTTTTCAAGCTCTGCTCTCTTGTTTGCATGCATCTGAAGAATACGTCCAACACGTTCCTTCTTGTCCTTCGTAGCATTCAGTACGTAAGAACCGGAGTTCATGGTACCGGAATATACACGGAAGAATGCAAGCTTTCCAACGAACGGGTCTGCCATGATCTTGAATGCAAGAGCGGAGAACGGTTCGTCATCAGAAGAATGTCTTACAACCTCATTGCCATCCAGATCGGTACCCTTAATCGGAGGGATATCGGTAGGAGCCGGCATATACTCAAGGATTGCATCCAGAAGCTTCTGGACACCCTTGTTACGATATGCAGAACCACAGCAAACCGGGATAGCTGCACATTCGCAGGTTGCCTTTCTTAAAACCTTCTTCATTTCTTCAATGGAAGGTTCTTCACCTTCCAGATACATCATCATTAAATCATCATCTAACTCGCAGATCTTCTCAACGAGTTCGGAACGATACAGTTCAGCATCATCCTTCATATCTCCGAGATCATCTGTAACAGTGATGTTATCACCCTTATCATCATTATAGATGTAGGCCTTCATTTCAAACAGATCGATGATGCCCTTGAATTCGTCTTCCTTACCGATCGGCAGCTGAAGAACGATAGCATTCTTACCTAAACGGGTTCTGATCTGCTCTACTGCACCATAGAAGTTTGCACCAAGGATGTCCATCTTATTGATGAAAGCCATACGAGGTACATTGTAGGTGTCAGCCTGACGCCATACATTTTCTGACTGAGGCTCAACACCACCCTTTGCACAGAATACACCGACTGCACCATCAAGTACACGTAAGGAACGCTCAACTTCTACGGTGAAGTCAACGTGTCCCGGAGTATCAATGATGTTGATACGATGCTCTAATGCACCGGGCATGGGCTTGGTTTCTTTTTCGAGAGTCCAGTGACATGTGGTAGCTGCAGATGTAATTGTAATACCTCTTTCCTGCTCCTGTTCCATCCAGTCCATGGTAGCAGTACCTTCGTGAGTATCACCAATCTTGTAGTTCACACCGGTATAATAAAGAATACGCTCTGTCAATGTGGTCTTACCGGCATCGATATGAGCCATAATACCAATATTTCTGGTTCTCTCTAACGGATATTCTCTTCCAGCCAAAGGTTTTTCCTCCTTATATTAGTCTAGGCACAAGCAAGACCTTCTCCACAGATCCGATTAGAATCTGTAGTGAGAAAATGCCTTGTTTGCTTCTGCCATTTTGTGCATATCTTCTTTTCTCTTTACTGCTGCTCCGGTATTGTTTGCAGCATCCAGAATTTCGTTAGCCAGTCTGTCCTTCATGGTCTTTTCGCCTCTCTTACGAGAAAACATGGTCAACCAACGAAGTCCTAATGCCTGACGTCTTTCAGGTCTTACCTCGATCGGCACCTGATAGGTAGCACCACCGATACGTCTTGCCTTAACTTCGAGAACAGGCATGATGTTGTTCATAGCCTCTTCGAATACTTCAAGAGCCGGCTTACCTGATTTTTCTTCAACGGTTTCAAAAGCACCATATACAATCTTCTGTGCTACACCCTTCTTACCATCTAACATTATGTTATTGATAAGCTTGGTAACCACTTTGTTATTGTATAAAGGATCTGCTAATACGTCTCTTTTCTGAATATGTCCTTTACGTGGCACGGTTCTTCCCTCCTTATTAAAATGAAATAATAAATCATCGGTACTCACAGTGTGTCGTTCTAATTTCACAATTGTGTACGTGCGGGTAGTCCTCATTACAATGAACTGACGAGCAATTCTATATTGTAACAGAATTCCAACACTAAATTAGTTCTGTTTGTGGGTCCAATATGTTCCAAATTACTTGCCTGCCTTCGGTCTCTTAGCGCCATATTTGGAACGGGCCTGCTTTCTGTTGGCAACTCCCGCAGTATCAAGTGTACCACGAATAATATGGTATCTTGTACCAGGTAAGTCCTTTACTCTACCACCTCTGATCAGAACAACGCTGTGTTCCTGAAGGTTGTGTCCTTCACCGGGAATGTAGCTTGTTACTTCGATTCCGTTAGAAAGACGAACTCTGGCAATCTTACGCAGAGCGGAGTTAGGCTTCTTAGGGGTTGCTGTCTTAACAGCTGTACAAACACCTCTCTTCTGAGGAGCGGAAGTATCTGTAGCCTTCTTGTGAAGAGAGTTCCATCCCTTCTGCAATGCAGGTGCAGTTGACTTCTTTACGGATGTCTGACGACCTTTTCTGACTAACTGGTTAAATGTTGGCATTCTGTTTCACCTCCTGTATATAAAATATGTTAGTAACTATTCAGAACTCCATTCGTAAAACCGTTGCTAACGCAACTCGAGTTTTACTCATGTGGTTACTTCGCCATATAAAATTGTTGCTCTGTTGAATGCAAGCATTCACAGAAAGCAATTTTGCATGGCTCTGAATAGTTACATATGTGATATTATATGGCAGTTTCCGGACAACCTATACAAATACGCATACTTTGCCTAGAAATGCATACTAAAATAGTATAAACAATGGATTTTCCCTTGTCAATATCTTCCTTTCAAAAAGATTAAAAAAGGAAGCCATTCCCTCATTTGTTTCGAATTTTCAGGTAATGGCTTCCTTATGCTTTATAAAAGCTGTGTTTCTTATTCTTCTACGGAAACAGCTTCTTCCATAGCTTCTGCCTCAGCATCTTCTACGTTTTCATCAATATCATCAAAGATATCCTCTGTTTCCTCTACCAGGATCTCTTCGGGATCTTCTGCAGGAGCTTCGTCCTTTTCAAAGTCCGTGTTGAGATAGGTGTTGCGGTAACGCTTCATACCGGTACCGGCCGGAATCAGCTTACCAATGATAACATTTTCTTTCAGACCGATCAGCGGATCTACCTTACCCTTGATGGCTGCTTCTGTCAGAACCTTCGTTGTCTCCTGGAAGGATGCTGCAGACAGGAATGAGTTTGTTGCAAGTGCTGCCTTGGTAATACCAAGCATAACCTGCTTGCCCTCTGCGGGCTCTTTGCCTTCAGCGATCAGCTTCTCGTTCATATCTTCATAATCAAGTACGTCAACCAGTGTTCCCGGAAGGAATTCGGTATCGCCGTTATTCTCGATACGAACCTTCTTTAACATCTGGCGAACGATGACTTCGATATGCTTATCGGAAATATCAACACCCTGCAGACGGTAAACTCTCTGTACTTCACGGATCATGTAATCCTGTACGGCACGGATGCCCTTGATCTTCAGAAGGTCATGAGGATTTACACTACCTTCGGTAAGTTCATCACCGGCTTCCAATACAGAACCGTCTGTGATCTTGATACGGGATCCGTAAGGAATCAGGTAAGTCTTGGACTCTCCGTTTTCAGGATCGGTAATAATGATTTCACGCTTCTTTTTGGTATCCTTAATCGCAGCTACGCCGCCAAATTCTGCAATAATTGCAAGTCCCTTCGGCTTACGTGCTTCAAAAAGCTCCTCAACACGGGGAAGACCCTGCGTGATATCGTCACCGGCAACACCACCGGTATGGAAGGTACGCATGGTCAGCTGTGTACCGGGTTCACCAATGGACTGTGCCGCAATAATACCAACTGCTTCGCCAACCTGAACCGGTTCGCCGGTTGCCATGTTAGCGCCATAGCATTTTGCACAGATTCCATTGTGGGAACGACAGGTAAGAATCGTACGGATCTTAACCTTCTCAATCGGATCACCTAATTCATCCACACCCACGGATAAGATCCTGGAAGCACGGCTCGGTGTAATCATGTGATTACGCTTTACAATAAGGTTCCCGTCCTTATCCTTAATATCTTCGCAGGAATATCTTCCGGTAATTCGATCCTTTAAACCTTCGATGGTTTCCTTACCATCCATGAAAGCCTTAACTTCCATTCCTGGAATCTTATCAGAACCTTCCATACAGTCCATCTCACGGATAATCAATTCCTGTGATACGTCAACCATACGTCTTGTCAGGTAACCGGAGTCCGCGGTACGAAGTGCGGTATCGGACAATCCCTTACGTGCACCATGTGCGGACATGAAGTATTCCAGTACGTCCAAGCCTTCACGGAAGTTTGACTTAATCGGAAGTTCGATGGTTCTACCGGTTGTATCGGCCATCAATCCACGCATACCTGCCAGCTGCTTGATCTGCTGATTGGAACCACGGGCTCCGGAGTCAGCCATCATGAAGATGTTGTTGTACTTATCAAGACCCTTTAACAGTACCTCTGTCAGTTCCTTATCAGTTTCGTTCCAGGTTTCTACAACGGCACGATAACGCTCTTCTTCGGTGATCAGACCACGTCGGAAGTTCTGTGCAATCTTATCAACGGTTACCTGTGCGGCATCCAGCATTTCCTGCTTCTGCGCAGGCACGGTCATATCAGAAATGGATACGGTCATTGCTGCTCTGGTGGAATACTTGTAACCGGTAGACTTAATCAGGTCAAGTACTTCTGCAGTAACAGATGCTCCATGTGTATTAATTACCTTTTCAAGGATCTGCTTTAGCTGCTTCTTTCCCACATGGAAATCGACTTCGGGAAGCAGGAAATTCTCCGGCTTCGTACGATCTACATAGCCAAGATCCTGAGGAAGAATTTCGTTAAAGAGGAATCTTCCTAATGTGGATTCTACGATTCCTGTAACCTCTTCACCCTCTGCATTCTTCTTGGTGATACGAACCTTGATTCTCGAATGTAAGGTGCAGGCACCGTTTTCATAAGCAAGGATTGCTTCGTTCACGCTCTTGAAGAACTTGCCTTCACCTACTGCACCGGGGCGCTCCTGTGTCAGATAATAAATACCAAGTACCATATCCTGGGAAGGAACGGCAACCGGACCACCATCGGAAGGCTTTAACAGGTTGTTCGGAGAGAGCAGAAGGAAACGGCACTCTGCCTGTGCTTCTACACTCAACGGAAGATGCACTGCCATCTGGTCTCCATCGAAGTCGGCGTTGAACGCGGTACAAACAAGCGGATGAAGCTTGATGGCCTTACCTTCTACAAGGATTGGTTCAAATGCCTGAATACCAAGTCTGTGAAGTGTAGGGGCACGGTTTAACATAACCGGATGCTCTTTAATGACATCCTCGAGCACATCCCATACCTGGGTGTCGAGTCTTTCTACTAACTTCTTTGCTGCCTTAATATTCTGTGAAGTGCCTCTTGATACGAGCTCTTTCATAACAAAAGGCTTGAATAATTCAATTGCCATCTCTTTCGGAAGACCACACTGATAAATCTTCAGCTCCGGTCCAACGACGATAACGGAACGTCCGGAATAGTCCACACGCTTACCTAACAGGTTCTGACGGAAACGTCCGGATTTACCCTTTAACATATCGGAAAGAGACTTTAATGCACGGTTACCTGGTCCGGTTACCGGTCTTCCTCTTCTACCGTTATCAATCAGGGCATCGACTGCTTCCTGAAGCATTCTCTTCTCGTTGCGGACGATGATGTCCGGTGCACCGAGCTCGAGAAGTCTCTTCAGACGGTTGTTACGGTTAATAATTCTACGATATAAGTCATTCAGGTCGGAGGTGGCAAAACGTCCACCATCCAGCTGAACCATAGGACGAAGATCCGGCGGAATTACCGGAATTGCATCCATAATCATCCAGGAAGGTTCATTTCCGGACTCACGGAAAGCTTCAACGACCTCTAAACGCTTAATAATTCTGGCACGCTTCTGACCGGTAGAATCCTTTAATCCTGCCTTTAATTCTTCTGCATCCTTTTCAAGATCAATGGCCTCAAGAAGCTCTTTGATAGCTTCTGCGCCCATGCCTACACGGAACCTGTTGCCCCATGTCTCTCTTGCATCCTGATATTCCTTCTCAGACAGAACCTGCTTGTATTCCAGATCGGTTTCGCCTGCGTCCAGTACAATATAGGAAGCAAAATATAATACCTTTTCCAGTACTCTGGGTGATAAATCCAGAATCAATCCCATACGGCTCGGGATTCCCTTGAAATACCAGATGTGGGATACCGGAGCTGCCAGCTCGATGTGTCCCATGCGCTCTCTACGAACGCTTGACTTGGTAACCTCAACACCGCATCGGTCGCAGACAACACCCTTATATCTGATCTTCTTATATTTACCACAATGACATTCCCAGTCCTTGCTCGGTCCAAAGATTCTTTCACAGAACAAACCGTCTTTTTCAGGCTTTAAGGTTCTGTAATTGATTGTCTCAGGCTTTGTTACCTCGCCTCTGGACCATTCCCTGATCTTCTCAGGAGATGCTAAACCAATTCTGATGGCATCAAATGTCATCGGCTGATACACTTCTTGCTTTGTTTCTGACATTTTGGGTACTCCTTCCGGTTTTATTCATCATATGAGTCTGAATCAATGTCCAGTGTGAAATCGTCATCGAAATCTCCATCTGCATCTTCATCCTCATCCGCACTTACAAGCTCACCGCTGTCTGCATCAAATTCCTGTTTCTGATAACCCATGTCGGAAAGAGAACTCTGATCATAATCATAACCTCTGTTCTCGCCTTCCATCTCTGCACGGTAATCGGTGTCACCGTAGTCAATGGTCTCGGAAATTTCAACCTCGGTGTTATCCTCGCGGAGAACCTTGACATCAAGACCAAGAGACTGTAATTCCTTAAGTAATACCTTAAAGGATTCCGGAATACCGGGTTCAGGAATATTGTCACCCTTGATGATGGCTTCGTATGTCTTCACACGGCCAATGACATCATCGGACTTCACTGTCAGGATTTCCTGCAGTGTATAGGATGCGCCATAAGCTTCCAGTGCCCATACTTCCATTTCTCCGAAACGCTGTCCGCCAAACTGTGCTTTACCGCCGAGCGGCTGCTGTGTTACTAAGGAGTAAGGACCGGTTGAACGTGCATGGATCTTATCATCTACCAGATGATGGAGCTTTAAGTAATGCATGTGTCCAATGGTAACCGGGCTGTCGAAGTACTCACCTGTACGTCCGTCACGAAGTCTTACCTTACCATCTCTGGAAATCGGAACACCCTTCCACAGTTCTCTGTGGTCACGGTTCTTGGATAAATATTCCATAACCTCAGGAAGAAGTTCTTCTTTGTGTTTCTTCTCGAATTCTTCCCAGCTTAAATTCACATAATCGTTTGCCAGATCGAGAGTATCCATAATGTCTACCTCGTTCGCGCCATCGAATACCGGTGTTGCAACGTTAAAGCCTAAAGCCTTAGCTGCAAGGGAAAGGTGAATCTCCAGCACCTGTCCGATATTCATACGGGAAGGTACACCCAGAGGATTCAACACGATATCAAGAGGACGGCCATTCGGCAGATAAGGCATATCTTCTACCGGAAGTACACGGGAAACAACACCCTTGTTACCATGACGGCCGGCCATCTTATCACCAACGGAGATCTTTCTCTTCTGTGCAATGTAAATACGAACTGCCTGATTTACCCCCGGAGACAGCTCATCGCCGTTCTCTCTGGTAAATACCTTGGCATCTACAACAATACCATACTCTCCGTGAGGAACCTTTAAGGAAGTATCACGCACTTCTCTGGCCTTCTCACCGAAGATGGCACGAAGCAGTCTTTCTTCTGCGGTAAGCTCTGTTTCTCCCTTGGGAGTTACCTTACCAACCAGGATATCACCGGCGCGAACCTCTGCACCGATACGGATAATACCCCGATCATCCAGATCCTTTAATGCATCATCACCAACACCCGGAACATCTCTTGTGATCTCTTCAGGTCCTAACTTGGTGTCACGTGCTTCTGCTTCATATTCTTCAATGTGTACGGATGTATAAACATCATCCTGTACCAGACGTTCACTTAATAATACTGCATCCTCGTAGTTGTAACCTTCCCAGGTCATGAATCCGATCAATGGATTCTTACCAAGTGCAAGCTCACCTTCGGAGGTGGAAGGACCATCTGCAATTACCTGTCCTGCCTCTACATGCTCACCCTTTACCACGATCGGTCTCTGATTATAACAGTTGCTCTGGTTGCTTCGTGCGAACTTGGTCAGGTGGAATTCAACCTTTTCTCCATCGTCACAGGTCATCCTGATTAAGTTGGAAGCCACATGAGTGATCTCACCGGACTTCTTTGCTACTACACAGACACCGGAGTCAACGGCTGTCTTTGGTTCCATACCGGTACCTACAACAGGTGCTTCCGTTGTTAAAAGCGGTACGGCCTGACGCTGCATATTGGAACCCATCAACGCACGGTTTGCATCGTCGTTTTCAAGGAATGGAATCAACGCTGTTGCAACAGAGAATACCATCTTCGGGGAAACGTCCATATAGTCGAACATCGCCTTCGGATATTCGGAGGTTTCCTCCTTATAACGTCCGGATACGGAGTTACGTACGAAATGTCCCTCTGCATCCAGGGCTTCATTCGCCTGTGCTACATGGTAGTTATCTTCCTCATCTGCGGTCATATAAACCACTTCGTCGGTTACACGCGGGTTTGCCGGATCGGACTTATCAATCTTACGATAAGGAGCCTCAACGAAACCATATTCATTAATTCTTGCATAGGATGCAAGAGAGTTAATCAGACCAATGTTCGGACCTTCAGGTGTCTCAATTGGACACATTCTTCCGTAATGGGAGTAATGGACATCCCGGACCTCGAATCCGGCACGATCTCTGGAAAGACCACCGGGACCCAATGCGGAAAGACGTCTCTTATGTGTCAGCTCGCCCAGAGGGTTATTCTGATCCATAAACTGGGACAGCTGGGAGGATCCGAAGAATTCCTTCACAGCAGCCTGTACCGGCTTGATGTTGATGAGTGCCTGAGGAGAAATTTCCTCTGCATCATGGGTTGTCATTCTTTCACGGACAACTCTCTCCAGTCTGGAAAGACCGATTCTGTACTGGTTCTGTAACAGTTCACCAACCGCACGGATACGTCTGTTTCCCAAGTGGTCGATATCATCGTCATTACCAATACCGTATTCCAGATGGATGTTATAGTTAATGGATGCTAAAATATCATCCTTGGTAATATGCTTCGGAACAAGCTCATGTACATTCTTCTTAAGAGCTTCACCAAGGGCTTCTGCATCATCACCATATTCTTCGATGATCTGCTTTAATACCGGATAATAAACAAGCTCTGTAATGCCGAAGTCCTTCGGATTGCATTCCACGTAAGTAGTAAGGTCTACCATCATGCTGGAAAGCACCTTGACCTTACGTTCCTCTGTCTCAATAAAGACATAAGGAATTGCTGCATTCTGAATCTGATCTGCAAGCTCAGCAGTCACCTTGGCTCCAGCCTCTGCAAGAACTTCACCGGTCTGTACATCCACAACATCTTCTGCCAGAATGTGATTCCGGATTCTGTTGCGTAATGCCAGCTTCTTATTAAATTTATATCTACCGACTTTCGCTAAATCATATCTTCTGGGGTCAAAGAACATCGCGTTGATCAGACTTTCTGCACTTTCAACGCTTAAAGGTTCACCGGGACGGATTTTCTTGTACAGCTCTAAAAGGCCGTCCTGATAATTCGTTGCAACGTCCTTGCTAAAGCTTGCCTCAATTTTGGGTTCGTCACCAAACAGTTCCCTGATTTCTTCGTTGGTACCAATACCAAGAGCACGGATCAGAACTGTAATGGGAACCTTTCTGGTTCTGTCAACACGAACATAGAAAATATCGTTTGAGTCTGTTTCATACTCTAACCACGCACCACGGTTAGGGATTACGGTAGAAGAAAACAGTCTCTTGCCGATCTTATCATGATCAATTGCATAATAAATACCGGGAGAACGAACTAACTGGCTGACAATAACACGTTCTGCACCGTTAATTACGAATGTACCGGTCTCTGTCATGATCGGAAGGTCACCCATGAAGATTTCATGCTCACTGATCTCTTCCTTTTCTTTATTATAAAGACGTACCTTAACCTTCAGGGGAGCTGCATATGTTGCGTCTCTTTCCCTGCACTTTTCAATAGAATATTTCACATCGTCTTCGCAAAGTTCGAAATCTACGAATTCCAGACTTAAGGAACCGCTGTAATCAGCGATTGGAGAGATATCATCAAATACCTCTTTCAAGCCTTCTTCCAGGAACCACTTGTAAGAATCCTTCTGGACTTCAATGAGGTTGGGCATTTCCAGAACCTCTTTCTGTCGTGAATAACTCATACGTATATTCTTGCCTGCGGCAATGGGACGTATTCTGTTCTTTTCCATTGACTATTCACCCCGTTCTTTATGATTTAGTGCCGTAAAAAGCCTACCACACCACAATAGTGCACTATCCATACTACCACAAGAAAATTTGATCGTCAAGAAAAAAATGGAAAAACATCAAAAAAGATTCCCGGACGAAATATCCGGGAACCTCTCTATTCTTTTGATCAGAATTCGTGGCGAAAATTACTTTAATGTAACCTTTGCTCCAACTTCTTCTAATTTCTTCTTAAGTTCTTCAGCTTCTTCCTTAGTAGCGCCTTCCTTAACCATCTTCGGTGCGGAATCAACTACGTCCTTAGCTTCCTTCAGTCCAAGACCGGTAGCTTCACGAACAACCTTGATAACCTTAACCTTTTCAGCACCTACTTCAGTAAGCTCTACATCGAAGGAATCCTTCTCTTCTGCTGCTGCGCCAGCATCAGCTGCTGCTGCAACTACTACGCCTGCTGCTGCAGATACGCCGAATTCTTCTTCACAAGCTTTTACAAGATCATTTAATTCTAATACAGTTAACTCTTTGATAGCGTCGATTAATTCCTGAGTGGATAATTTTGCCATTTTCTTTTCCTCCATTTAAATAGTTATTCAATAATTAGTTACCTCACGTGCAGACCAGATTATTCTGCTGCAGGTGCTTCAGCGGGAGCTTCCTCTGCAGGAGCTGCCTCTGCTGCAGGTGCTTCGCATGCGGATGCGCCACCTTTTTCAGCAAGCTGATTCATAACACGAGCAAAGTTCGTAATCGGAGACTGAATGCTTCCAAGTAACTTGGACAGTAATTCTTCTCTGGAAGGGATCTTTGCGATGGATTCCATTCCCTTTGCATCGTATGCAATACCTTCTACCACACCAGCCTTGATCTCAAGAGCCGGAGCTGTCTTAGCAAAATTGTTAATTACTCTGGCAGGAGCTGTTGCATCTGTAGTGGAGATTGCGATTGCGCTCGGTCCTTCAAGATAAGGAGCAAGGCTTTCGAAATCGGTTCCCTTGAACGCAAAGTTCATCATTGTGTTCTTGTAAACCTTGTAAGTGATTCCTGCCTCACGAAGCTGCTTACGAAGAGCAGTGTCCTGTTCTACAGTAAGTCCACGATAGTCAACTAATACTACGGACTGTGCATCCTTGATGTTAGCAGAAATCTCGTCTACAATCGGTGTTTTCAGTTCAACTTTTGCCACTTTTCTTACCTCCTATTAGATTTTGGTGCCGAAATGAGCTTAGTGAACATCTGCCTGCTTACAGGCGGTATTATAAAAGCCCTTCCGAAAACGAAAGGGCAGAAAATACATCTCTCATGTAAACTCTTTCCTCGGCAGGTGGCTTACGCTCTTACGCCTCACGGCGCCTGCTGTCTTCGGCATGGTCAAAACGACCTTATGTAGAATAGCACAGGCGGGATTCCTTTGTCAACCCCCATTTTGTGAAATATATCCGTCCGAATCAATCTGTACTCCCGGGGAAAGATCTCTTAAATAAGACAGGATACGTTCCTTTTCGCTGTCATAAACCATCTTCACGCGGCAGTCCGACTGAATTGCCGGTATAAACTGCAGGGATTTGATCCCATTCTGTCCAATGCTGACCTTGAGAAGTCCGGTATCAACGGTCTTGGAATTAAACCAGAAATTACCAAGACTGTAAAGCACCGGCGTGTTGCCGCAATAAGTAATTCCCTGCAGGCAGTGCGGATGATCTCCCACAATCAGATCGGCACCTGCCTGTGCATACAATGGCGCCTGATCCGTCTGTGCCCAGTCCGGATTACTCTCATTCTCGGTTCCCCAGTGAACGCATACGATCACGAAATCGCTCTCCGCCTTTGCCTGTGTGATCACCTCACACAGCTTCTCCGGGTTAAAGCACCGGAAGACGCCCGGTGAGGTTTCAGTTGCTTCCTTCGTATCCGGATTGTCCAGACGTTCAATCTGTGTTGCTGCAATCAGGGCAAGCTTCATGTCATTAACTATGAAATAAACAGGTGCCGAAGCCTCTCCGATATTCCTTCCGGCTCCCAGCGCATGAATGGACGCCTGATCCAGGGTGTCCAGAGTATCCAGCAAGCCCTGTTCCCCAAAATCATACACATGATTATTCGCAACAATCGCCACGTCTGCTCCCATATCTCCCAGATAGGATACCGTATCTGTATCTGCCCGGAACGTGAAGGTCTTTCCTTCCGTCGGCGTTCCCCGGTTCGTATACGGAAATTCATTATTCACCACGGTAATATCCGACTGGCGAAGAATTGTCAGGAGATCTTCCGATATTCCTTCGTCCAGATTTCCTCCACGACTTTTTAACCTGGACATAATTGCATACTCATCGTCCATAAGAATATCTCCGGTAAAGCACAGTGTCACTTCATCCGTTGAATAAGCCTCCCATGGATAAATCCGGTTCTGTGCCATATATTCTTCATCTGCCAGGATATTTCCATAACGTGGATTCTCCTTCAGAAGCTCCGAGGTTACCTCCGCTTCTCCTCCATCGGAAGAATCGGTATGATTCATCGGAACACGTTCCTGAAAAATACTGCTCTGCACAGATTCATATTTATTTTTCACATCGGCATTGACCTTCTGAAAGCCTGCCACCACCAGAAGGACGCAAAGTCCTGCCAGTGTAATTCCTCCCAGCGTAAGTAAGAATACCATTGCCGGCTTCAGAGTGCCTTTGCGTGATGGGTTCTTCTTTCTTTTATTCATTCTGTTCATAAGTATAAAGATAACACACTTTCCCTGTCAGATGCAAGACAGTGGCGTTCGACAAATGTCTATATAAAAATACAGAGCGTGCCAAAAGGCACGCTCCATAGTCTCATTCTGTGTGAAATTCAGTAATTAGAACTTAGCAACACTTACTCTTACGCCAGGTCCCATGGTAGAGGTAAGAGTGATGCTTCTTAAATACTGCCCTTTTAAGGTAGAGGGCTTTGCCTTAACGATTGCTTCCATAAGAGCATTGAAATTTTCAGCAAGCTTTTCTTCATCGAAGGAAGCCTTACCAACCGGTACATGAATGATATTGGACTTATCTAATCTGTACTCGATCTTACCGGCTTTGATATCAGCAATAGCCTTGGTTACATCCATTGTTACGGTACCAGCCTTCGGGTTCGGCATTAAGCCCTTAGGTCCCAAAACCTTACCAAGACGACCAACAACACCCATCATATCAGGAGTTGCAACAACAACGTCGAAGTCAAACCATCCATCATTCTGGATTCTCGGGATCAGCTCTTCTCCGCCAACATAGTCTGCTCCGGCAGCTTCTGCCTCAGCAACCTTGTCACCCTTGGCAAATACTAAAACCTTAACAGTCTTACCGGTTCCGTTCGGCAGTACAACTGCTCCACGAACCTGCTGTTCTGCATGACGTCCATCGCATCCTGTACGGATATGAACTTCGATTGTTTCATCAAATTTAGCAACCGCAGTCTTCTTAACAAGAGCTACTGCCTCAGCAGGCTCATATGCAACTGCACGGTCAACAAGCTTTGCAGCTTCTACATATTTCTTTCCATGTTTCATTTCGTTATCCTCCTATGGCACTAGTCTTCTACGGTAATACCCATACTTCTTGCTGTTCCGGCGATCATGCTCATAGCAGTCTCAAGGCTTGCAGCGTTAAGGTCAGGCATCTTTAATTCAGCAATTTCCTGAAGCTTGGCTTTGGAAATTGTAGCAACCTTTGTCTTGTTAGGTGTAGCGGAACCGGACTTAATGTTGCAGGCTTTCTTAAGAAGTACTGCTGCAGGGGGAGTCTTTGTAATGAAACTAAAGCTTCTGTCTGCATAAACGGTGATTACAACAGGGATGATCACATCACCCTTATCTGCTGTTCTTGCGTTGAACTGCTTTGTAAATTCAACGATGTTAACCCCATGCTGTCCAAGTGCAGGACCAACCGGGGGAGCTGGTGTAGCTTTACCAGCAGGGATCTGTAACTTAATGTATCCTTCTACTTTCTTTGCCATTTTGGCACCTCCTATATTTACAAGAGTATTCCAGGAAAAAGAATACCTTGCATTGTGGTATGGCGCAGGATAACTCCTGCTTCCACGGCTCACAAATGTGAACCTATTAAAAATGTTTCCTGAAGCCCTGCATAAACAGGAACCTCATTAAGACATAAGTCTTACTTCTGCAAAGCTGATTTCGACAGGTGTTTCTCTGCCGAACAGTTCTACATTGATGGTTGCTGTCTGCTTGCCGTAATCCATTCTCTGAACCACACCAACGGTATCCTTCCAGACACCTGCAACAACCGCAATGGTATCGCCCTCCTTGAAATCTACGGAGATATTCTCCACCTTGATTCCAAGCGGCTTCATTTCTGCTTCGGATAACGGAACCGGCTTGCTTCCGGGTCCCACAAATCCGGTTACGCCTCTGGTATTACGGACAACATACCAGGTATCGTCATTCATTACCATATTAATCAGAACATAACCGGGGAACATCTTCTTCTGAACCGTCTTGCGTGCACCGTTTTTCATTTCAACAACGTCCTGCATCGGAACACGAACCTCTAAGATTTCTTCCTCTAAATGTCTGTTCTCAATGGTTTTCTCAATATTCGCTTTAACCTTATTCTCATATCCTGAATAGGTGTGTACTACATACCAGTTTGCTTCTGCCATACATTCACCTCATTCTACAAACTTGTCAGGAAATTAACGCCATACTGCATTGCAACATCAAGCACCGCAATAATAGCTGCTACTACTACGGAAATGCACACAACTGCAACAGACTGTTTAACGAGTGAGTCTTTATCAGGCCATGAGATCTTCTTATACTCAGCCTTAACGCCTTTGAAAAAACCGGGTTTCTTTGTCTTTTCATTCTTTGCGGATTCTGCCATGATAACTCCTTTCAAACAACAGCGTAATTATTTGGTTTCCTTGTGTAAAGTATGAGTTTTGCAGAATCTACAATATTTCTTGGTTTCCATTCTGTCCGGATGATTCTTCTTATCCTTCGTAGTGTTGTAGTTACGCTGCTTACACTCTGTACAAGCTAATGTGATCTTCGTACGCATTCTCTATTCCTCCAATCTAATATCCGAATTTTAAGCACAAAAAAAAGACCTAAATTGCATCTCGTTTGATAACTATAACACAGTCAAGCCTTTCCGTCAATACAAAAACAAATATTTTCCGGCTAATGATCTCCGATCTCAAACCGATATATAATAATAGGAAATTAATAGTTCCAATGCACTACTTGAAATTCATCTGTCAACGTGATACACTTTATTCATAAAAGTAGGTTTTTATGCCCTGATGCACACATTGACTTAGCAAATATAACACGGATGGTTCATATTTGCAAGTAGATCAGTATTTCTGGTGCAGTTAATTCACGGATGAAAGGAGGGGGCAGTTATGGCATACAATTCGATTATGAATACCGTCTATAACCATTATCTGACGACTTATGCGCCGAAGAAGACTTCTTCGCAGTATGACACGCATAAGAAAAGCGAACTCCGCAGTATCTATAACTCCATGGTCAAATTAAATAAAGACGCCCCCCTGTATCTCTTTGATACAAGCATGGAATCCCGTGAATTTGCAGTAGGCTTAAAGGAAAATGCGCGTCTCCTGCGCAACACCATTGTTTCCTCAGGCGGTGTCGGGGATGACGAAATGTTCCAAAAGAAAACAGCCTATTCAAGCAATCCGGATATGGTGGATGCTTCCTATATCGGCGAGCCGGACGAAAATACCGAAGTTCCTTCCTTTACCATCGAAGTAACCGGACTTGCAACCAGCCAGGAGAACCTCGGAACTATTCTTCCTTCTGATGACAAAGTAGCACTGGCTCCGGACACCTACTCTTTTGATATTACTATTAATGATCTAAGCTACGAGTTTCAGTATAATATTCACGAAGGTGAGACGAACCGTGACGTTCAGGAACGTCTTTCCCGGCTGATTAATAAAGCAGACATCGGTGTAAATGCTGATATTCTGGAGGATGGCAAGGGAAACAGCGCTCTGCGCCTAACCTCCGCTTCTGATGGTGTGAAAGCCGGACGCAATACCATTTTCCACGTATCCGACAACCATACCAGTAAGGTTGCCGGAACAGTAGATTACTTAGGTCTTGACTTTGTGTCGCGCAAACCCTCCAACGCAGAATTTCTGTTAAACGGAGAGCCGAGAACCGCATCCACGAACCACTTTACAATTGATAATACCTATGAACTGACCCTGAAGGGTGTCCATACCGCAGACGGTGATGCTGCTACGGTTGGATTGAAGACCGATCTGGAATCCTTAACCGAAAATGTCGGCAATCTGATCGGTGGATACAATTCCTTCATCCGCTCCGCTTCCCAATATCAGGAGCTGCATCCGAAGAGCAGCCAGCTCATCAGTGAAATGAAACGGATGTCCACCCATTATCTTCCGGGACTTGAGAAGCTTGGGTTATCCTTCGAGGAGGATGGACAGTTATCCATGGATGAAAATGCGTTTCATCAGGGAATTCTTGCGGATGAGGATTTCTCTTCACTTTCAAGCATGAAAGACTTTACGAATGCCGTATTACGGAAAACGAATCAGATTTCTCTGAATCCGATGGCATATATTGATAAGACCATTGTGGCCTATAAGAATCCCGGACATAATTTCTCGTCACCGTATGTAACCAGTAATTATAGTGGGATGCTGTTTAATAGTTATTGTTAGAATTGACTTAAGTTTAGATAGAATGAAACGGACGCTCAGAAGAAAAATATAACCGCAGACACGCGTCGTTTTCT
Source organism: bacterium (assembly GCA_963618065.1). Lineage (GTDB taxonomy): Bacteria > Bacillota > Clostridia > Lachnospirales > Lachnospiraceae > Suilimivivens. Next base: position 24,388 of record CAVERH010000037.1, read on the forward strand.
AGTCGCTTCGTGCGCTGATTAACCGGCATTCGCACAAACTCGTCCTCCGGACTCAGACAGTGTGCTCGGTGCCGGTCGCTGACACAAAGCGACTGACGAAAGCCTTGCGAAAGGTCTGCTTGTCATATTTTGTCTTCTGAGCTGTTTTTGGTAATTAGGAAGTGAGATAATTTCATTCCATTATTATGATCGCATTATAGCATTTAAGCAGAAAAGCAATTCCATATGTTGGATGGTGTTGTGAATAGTTATATGTAAACAAAATATAGATGGGTAATTATAAATAAATATGGGAACAGTACTTATTTGTAATACCATTCCCACGAAATCTGTTTTCCATAATTAAGTTAATTTTATCACATTAATTCTGCGCTTCGCACATCTCCCAGGCTGCTTCAATGACTTTATCCATGTCGTAATATTTGTACTGACCTAAACGGCCGCCAAATAAAACATTCTTCTCTTTCGCAGCAAGTTCCTGATACTTCTGGTATAACGCATTGTTCCGTTCGTTGTTGACGGGATAGTACGGTTCATCGCCCGGATGCCAGTCAGCCGGATATTCACGGGTAATGAGTGTTCCTTCTCCTTTACCGAACTCAAAATGCTTATGCTCAATGATCCGGGTGTAAGGAACTTCGCGTTCGGTATAGTTAATTACGGCATTGCCCTGATAGTTATCACATTCCGGCATATCCTCCTGCTCAAAATGCAAGGAACGGTAGTCGAGATTACCAAGGGAATAGTCGAAATACTCATCAATCATTCCAGTATAAAGCACCTTATCATAGGTAATGGCATCTGCTCCGTTTGCAAGAGCTGTCTCCTGCTCCTTCACGAAGGAACGATACTCGGTGTTGAGAAGGACCTCGGTTCCGTTAAGCATCTTCTCGATCATAGCTGTATAACCACCAATCGGGATTCCCTGATAACGATCGGTGAAGTAATTATTGTCATAGGTAAAGCGCAGCGGAAGCCGCTTAATAATAAAGGCAGGAAGTTCACGACAGTCTCTGCCCCACTGCTTCTCGGTATACCCCTTCACCAGCTTCTCATAGACATCCCGGCCGGCAAGCTTCAAGGCCTGCTCTTCCAGATTCTGTGGTCCATCAATAGCCAGCTCTGCGATCTGTTCTTCGATCTTCGCCTTCGCTTCCGCAGGTGTTTTAATCCCCCAGAGCTTACTGAACGTATTCATATTAAATGGAAGATTATAGATCTCATCCTTATAAATTGCCATCGGTGAATTCACGAAATGGTTAAACTCTGCAAACTGCTGCACATAATTCCAGACCTTCGGATTCGAGGTATGGAAGATATGCGCTCCATATTCATGCACCTGGATTCCACGCACTTCACGCGTATAAATATTGCCTGCCAGATGATCCCTCTTGTCAATCACCAGACAGGTTTTCCCCTTTTGTCTCATCTCGTAAGAAAAGACCGAGCCAAACAGCCCGGCCCCTACGATCAGATAATCGTAATGCTTATTCATTAAGCCTCCTTGTACTTGTCAAGCTGAACGTAATCCTCCATCATTTCAAGGATCTTCTTGCGTCCTCTCTTATTTAACTGAACGTAATACTGCATCACTCTGTTCTCGAGCAGCTTCTCGCCAAGAACCTCGCCTTTCTCTAATGAAGAAAAGTCTACCGGATTCAGGCTTAATTTATCACAGATACGAATAACCGTACCGTATGCCATTCCTTCAATTCCCCTGTCCAGTGCAGTTACCAGTGTACTGTACGGAATCTCCATATCGATTGCGAACTGTCTGACACTCTTATACTGCTTTAAAATTTCTGCCTTTAAAATCTCTGCTTTCGTCATCTCATAGCCTCCATTAAATGTAAAAAATAGATAAGTGTTCTGCAAACCACATGCAAACACGTATGCATCCGAACAAATCTTATGCATTTTGCACGGCTAGTATATCATATAACAAAAACAATGTCTATCGAATTTCGACCGAGCTCATGTATTTTTAACGGTTCACAAATTACATTTTCTCTTTAATTTATGATATTATCAGTCTCACAAATCATATTCCAATGCACTTATCCTTATAGGCAATCCATTCTCACATCTATTCCAACACACTGTCCCTATGCCCTTATTTATCCTTGCAATCCAGACAGTAATGTGATATGTTATACAAGCTATTTATGTCGAGTGTTCGAGACCTTCCACTCGTAAAACAAAACTAAAGGAGAAAACAAATGAACAAGAAAGTATTGTACCTCGTACACGGGGCAGTTATCGCTGCTCTCTATGTTGTGCTGACCTTGTTAGCCAACGCTCTGGGACTGGCAAACTATGCCATTCAGGTCCGCTTCTCAGAAGCCCTGACCATTCTTCCCGTATTCACCCCTGCCGCCATACCCGGATTATTCTTAGGCTGCATCATCAGTAATACCCTTACCGGATGCATGCTGTTAGACATTATTTTCGGAAGTATTGCTACACTGATCGGCGCAGCCGGCACCTACCTTCTGCGCAATAAGGCAAAATGGCTGGCTCCACTCCCTCCAATCATTGCCAACACCGTTATCGTTCCTTTCGTATTGGCTTATGTTTATCATGTGGAAGGAGCCATCTGCTACCTCATGCTGACCGTCGGTATTGGAGAGATTATTTCCTGTGGCATCTTAGGTATGCTGCTGCGCACCGTTCTGCAGAAATATCGCAGACAGATTTTTGATGTGAGAAGATAAAATTGACATCTATGAAAAAAAACGGCAAAATATAATTAATCATATTGTAGGAGCAGCCAATGAATTTACTATTTTACCGTTATGGAAATATATGTGAACCGGATATCATAGAAGCTTTTCGAAAGCTGAATATTAACGTATGTGAAGAATGCTCTGAAATGAGAGATAAGTCCCTGACTCCCAGTCAGCAGGTAGATCTGTTGCAAAAGCAGTATCAATCCTGCCCGGTCGGCGAGCCTTTCTTATTTATTTTCAGTATAAACTACTTTCCGGCCATTGCTGAATTCTGCCATATTGCACAGATTCCCTATGTCTGCTGGACGGTAGACTGTCCGGTGCTGGAGCTGTTTTCAAACTCCATTAAATACGACACTAACTTTATCTTTTTGTTTGATTATGCCCAGTATGAATATTTCCAGCCGCAGAATCCGGATCATATCTTCTACCTTCCTCTGGCTACGAATGTAAACCGCTGGGATCATGTGTTATCCGCTTCTTGCGAAAAGCATTTTCAGGATCAGATCTCCTTTGTCGGATCCTTATATACCGAGAAGTGCAAATACAACGACCTGAAGCTCTCCTCTTATACGGAAGGTTTTCTCACCGGATTAATGGAAGCCCAGCTTCGCCTATATGGATGCAATATTATTGAAAGTGCTCTCACTCCACAGGTTATCTGCGAAATCAAGACTGCTGACATCCATTTCTATGCACCGGACAACACCTTCATAAATACGGACTCCTTTGTTGCCGCTCATGATTATATTGGATTCAAGCTGGCAGAGACAGAGCGGATCCGCACTCTTAATCTGCTTGCTGAACATTTTGATGTAGCTTTATATACCAGAAGTGATACCCAGCCCTTAAAGAATGTACATGTCAAAAATGGTGTGCAGACCTTAACCGAAATGCCGTTTGTTTTTGCCAACAGTAAAATTAATCTGAATATTACCATGCGCCCCATCCAGACCGGACTTTCCTTACGTGTCTATGACATCATGGGATGTGGTGGCTTCTTAATAACAAACTTCCAGTCTGAACTGACCGAATATTTTACCATTGGTCAGGACTTAGAGGCTTATGGAAGCCTTGATGAACTTGTGGATAAGTGCGCCTATTACTTAAGTCATGAGGAGGAGCGTCTTGCCATTGCTCACAATGGCTATGAGAAAGTAAAGCAATTCCATACCTATGATCAGAGAATTGCCGAAATGATTCGTACGATAGGAAACTGTCTAAACTACTGAACCTGTATACTTATCAAAATACATCTGTGCCGTTTGCTCATCCATAGAAAACCAACGGATCAATTTTTGAATAATGATCTCTTTGGTTTTCTTTTCTTCAAGGTTATCTTCAATTAACCGGCTGATTCCTGCTTCCCGTTCTTCGTTTCTTCCTTCTACACGTCCTTCTTTTATTCCCTCTGTTCTTCCTTCTGTTCTTCCTTCTGCTCTTCCTTCTGCTCTTCCTTCTGCTTTACCCTCATTAAAAAAATCCTCTCTTATTTCACGCAATGCCTGACACATATCATATTCCTCCCACTGATTCTCATTCTGACTTTTGTATGTTTCCATATTTTCTTCAAAAAAGCTATGACCTGTCATAATTGCAATCGCCTCCCAGGTTTCTTTGGATAAATGTGAATATCGTTCATCTTGTTCCAAACTTAGGAATTTCCTCTTATCCTTCCGGTAATTCATTGCCCGGAGTAGCTCTCGCAATTCCGTATGAAAAGATTCAAATTCCTCCTGCTCATTCACACAAAATAAATTCGCCGGATAGTCTGCAAAGTGTTCCTTTAAAGGATCCTTTTCTGTACGAAACTCCATCATATCGGACAACCTTCTGGGACCGTCCCAAATTTCTGTTCCACTATAAAGACAGATCGTGTACACCGGATGCAGACGATCCGTTTTCAGAATTCCGGACATATACTCCGCATAAGTAACCGGAATAGCAAGCATATCGCCCTGTCCGGATTTCTCAATCTGCTTCCATAACACATTCACCTGTTGTCTCCGTTCCTTCATCTGACGGTTATATTCTGCCACATCATATCCCATAATTCGAACCGGCATCCCATAATTGATATAGCTCTGATTTTCAACGGCGAGCACTTGTAATACCGTTCCGGAGCGTAACTGCATTTTAACATCTCTCATTAAC
>CAVERH010000038.1:0-28729 GCA_963618065.1 bacterium
ATCCAGATTAAGATGGCACAGGGCGCAAAGCCCGGTGAAGGTGGACATCTTCCGGGCAAAAAGGTTTACCCGTGGATTGCACAGACCAGACATTCCACCCCGGGTGTAAGTCTGATTTCCCCACCGCCTCATCACGATATTTATTCGATTGAGGATCTGGCACAGTTGATTTATGACTTAAAGAATGCGAATAAGAATGCAGGAATTTCGGTTAAACTGGTATCAGAAGCAGGGGTTGGTACGGTCGCGGCAGGTGTTGCCAAGGCCGGTGCCCAGGTTATCCTGATTTCCGGTTATGACGGTGGTACGGGTGCTGCTCCGAAGACCTCCATTCATAATGCCGGACTTCCGTGGGAGCTTGGTCTTGCAGAAACCCACCAGACCTTGATCATGAACGGACTCCGTAACAAGGTTCGTATCGAGACAGACGGAAAGCTCATGAGCGGCCGTGATGTTGCGATTGCAGCGATCCTCGGTGCGGAAGAATTCGGTTTTGCAACTGCTCCGCTTGTTACCATGGGATGCGTCATGATGCGTGTCTGCAATCTGGATACCTGTCCGGTTGGTATTGCAACCCAGAATCCGGAGCTTCGTAAGCGTTTTGCAGGAAAGCCGGAATATGTCATTAACTTTATGAGATTTATTGCGCAGGAGCTGCGTGAATATATGAGTAAGCTCGGCGTCCGCAGCGTGGATGAGCTTGTGGGACGTACCGATCTCCTTAAGAAAAAGGAGCATTTAGAGGGACTTGCCGCACACATCGATGTTTCCAACATCCTTGACAATCCTTATGTTGCCGATCATGCCAAAGCAGTCTTTGATAAGAAGCAGATTTACTCCTTTGACCTCGATAAGACACTGGATGAGAAGGTACTGCTTAAGAAGCTCGGACCGGCACTTAAGGAAGGTAAAAAGAAGTCCATAGAGGTTCAGGTCAGCAACATCAACCGTACCTTCGGTACTCTGTTTGGTGCAGAAATTACCAGACAGTATAAGAACAGCCTTGCAGAAGACAGCTATGTGGTAAAATGTCAGGGAGCAGGCGGTCAGAGCTTTGGTGCCTTTATCCCGAAGGGACTGACTCTTGAGCTTTGCGGTGACAGCAACGATTACCTTGGAAAAGGGCTTTCCGGTGGTAAAATCATCGTTTATCCTCCTAAGGATGCACACTTTGCGGCAGATGAAAACATCATCGTCGGAAACGTTGCCCTCTATGGTGCGACCAGTGGTAAGGCGTTCATTAACGGTGTGGCAGGAGAACGATTCTGCGTCCGTAACTCCGGTGCCCGTGCTGTTGTAGAGGGAGTCGGCGATCATGGCTGCGAATACATGACCGGTGGTCGTGTGGTTGTCTTAGGTAAAACCGGAAAGAACTTCGCAGCTGGAATGAGCGGTGGTATCGCTTATGTACTCGATGAGGATTTTGATTTATATACCAGACTGAATAAGGAACTGATTAACTTTGGCGAGCTTCAGAAGGAAAAGGATATTGCAGAATTAAAGACGCTGCTTGAGGAGCACGTGAAGGCAACTGATTCCCCGAAGGGAAAAGAGATCCTGGCACACTTTGAAGAATATATACCGAAGTTTAAAAAGATTATTCCGAAAGAATATGAAGCCTTAGGAGGTACATTATAATGGGAAAACCAACTGGATTTTTAGAATATGACAGAGAGGTTTCCAAAGCAGTGAAGCCTCATGAGAGAATTAAGAACTTCAATGAATTTCATACCCCGTTATCGAGAGATCACCAGCAGGAGCAGGCAGCCAGATGTATGGAATGCGGCGTGCCGTTCTGCCAGTCGGGTATGACCTTAATGGGGATGACAAGCGGATGTCCCCTTCATAATCTGGTGCCGGAATGGAACGATCTTGTGTATACCGGCAACTGGAAACAGGCGTACAACCGTCTGAAAAAGACCAATAACTTCCCGGAATTTACCGGAAGAGTATGTCCGGCACTGTGCGAAGCAGCATGTACCTGCGGTCTGCACGGAGATCCGGTCTGTACCAAGGAAAATGAGTTATCAATTATTGAATATGCATATCAGAACGGCTATGCAGATCCGAAGCCGCCGAGAACCAGAACCGGTAAAAAGGTGGCAGTCATCGGCTCCGGTCCCAGTGGACTTGCAACTGCAGACCAGTTAAATAAGAGAGGACATTCGGTTACGGTCTTTGAGCGTTCCGATCGTCCCGGCGGACTATTGATGTACGGTATTCCGAATATGAAGCTGGAAAAGCGCTTCGTAGAGCGGAAGATCGATGTCATGAAGCAGGAAGGAATTACCTTTGTAACGAATGCTGAGGCAGGTGGAGAGAATCCGGAATATTCGGCTTCCAGGATCATGGAGGAATTTGACCGCGTGATTCTTGCCTGTGGTTCTGCCAATGCCAGAAATATTGATGTGCCCGGAAGAGATGCATCCGGCATTTACTTCGCGGTAGATTACCTGAAATCCGCAACGAAATCCTTACTGGATGCCAACATGGAGATCCGTAAGGCATCGAAAAACTGGATCAGTGCCAAGGATAAAAATGTTGTGATTATCGGTGGCGGTGATACCGGAAATGACTGTGTCGGAACCGCAATCCGTCAGGGAGCAAAGAGTGTGATCCAGATCGAAATGATGCCGAAGGCTCCGGACAAAAGAACCGAATCCAATCCATGGCCTGAATGGCCGCGGGTGTGCAAGGTGGATTACGGTCAGGAGGAAGCAATTGACCAGTATGGCAAGGATCCCCGTATTTATGAAACCACGGTCAAGGAATTTATCAAGAATGAAAAGGGCGAGCTGACGGCGGTAAAGACGATTAAGCTGCATGGCGAAGTCGATAAGAAGACAGGCAGAAGAGTCATGAAGGAGATCGAAGGAACCGAGCAGATTCTTTCGGCAGAGCTGGTATTGATTGCAGCCGGCTTTTTAGGATGTGAAAAGAGAATTGCAGATGCATTCGGGGTAGAATTGAATGCACGTACCAATGTGAACACCGAGGCAGGAAAATATCAGACGAATGTACCGCATGTATTTACCGCAGGCGATATGCACCGCGGACAATCCCTTGTTGTCTGGGCGATCCGGGAAGGAAGAGAAGCGGCAAGAGAAGTGGATGAAAGTCTGATGGGCTATTCTAACTTAGGCATACAGTAAAAGAAAGTGAGGGTGAAAACAATGACCAAGTATATTTTTGTAACAGGAGGTGTCGTATCCGGACTGGGAAAAGGAATTACGGCGGCTTCTCTTGGACGATTGTTAAAATCAAGGGGCTTAAAGGTAGCTGCGCAGAAGCTGGATCCGTACATCAATGTGGATCCGGGAACCATGAGTCCCTTTCAGCATGGAGAAGTTTATGTCACCGAGGACGGTGCGGAAACCGACTTAGACCTCGGACATTATGAACGGTTTATTGATGAAGATCTGAACCGGTTTTCCAATCTGACAACCGGTAAGGTTTACTGGAACGTATTGAATAAAGAACGCCGTGGAGAGTACTTAGGCTCTACGGTGCAGGTCATTCCCCATATCACGAATGAGATCAAGGAATTTGTCTATCGTGTCGGAAAACAGACTGACGCAGATGTCGTAATCACGGAAATCGGCGGAACGATTGGTGACATGGAGTCCCAGCCGTTCCTGGAAGCGATCCGTCAGATTGCTCTGGAGGTAGGACGGGAAAACAGTTTATTCATTCATGTGACACTCGTGCCATATTTACGCGGCTCGGAAGAACACAAGTCCAAGCCCACGCAGCATTCCGTAAAGGAATTGCAGGGAATGGGAGTAAATCCGAACATCATCGTGCTTCGCTGTGATGAACCGCTGGAGGATTCCATCAAGAATAAAATTTCCATGTTCTGCAATGTGAAGCCGGACTGTGTCATTGAAAACATCACCCTGCCGAATCTCTATGAAGCACCACTGATGCTCGAGGAAGCAGACTTCTCCTCGATCGTGTGCCGGGAGCTTTCTTTGGAAACAGCACCCTGTGATCTGAAGGAATGGACTGCGCTGGTAGCAAAGATCAAGGGACGGAAAAAGGAGGTACAGATCGGACTTGTCGGGAAATATGTACAGCTTCATGATGCCTACCTTTCGGTAGCAGAGGCTCTGCAGCATGCGGGATACCAATGCGGTACCTATGTGAAGATCCACTGGATTGATTCCGAAAAATTAACGGAACAGACCGTAGAGGAAGAATTAGGCTCTCTTCAGGGAATCATCGTTCCCGGCGGCTTCGGAAACCGTGGTATCGAGGGCATGATTCTGGCAGCGAAGTATGCAAGAGAAAAGGGCATCCCGTATCTTGGCATTTGTCTGGGTATGCAGATTGCCGTTATGGAATTTGCCCGTCATGTGGCCGGAATTACCGATGCCAATTCCGGTGAGTTTGATGAGCTTTGTGCCAATAAGGTCATTGATTATATGCCGGGACAGAATGACGATATTGATAAGGGCGGTACATTACGTCTTGGAAGCTATCCATGTGAAATCCAGAAGGGAACCAGAATGGAGAAGTGCTACGGCACGGATCATATTCATGAGCGACATCGTCATCGTTACGAATTTAATAATGCGTATCGTGAGAGCCTGCAGCAGGCAGGACTTACCTTAAGCGGTCTGTCGCCGGACGGACGCCTTGTAGAGGCGGTAGAATTAAGTGAGCATCCGTTCTTTATCGGTGTTCAGTACCATCCGGAATTCAAGAGCAGACCGAATAAATCTCATCCCCTGTTTCAGGGATTTGTCAATGCAGCGTGTGAACATGTACTGAAAACGGAGGAGCAGTAATGGAAAATTTAAAAGGAATTCATGAAGAATGTGGCGTTTTTGGGTGCTTTACCCAGGACGCCACAAACCTTGCAGAGATTGCTTATTATGGTTTATATGCCTTACAGCACCGCGGGCAGGAAAGCTGCGGAATTGCGGTTTGTGAGGATGGACTTTTCACCTCGCATAAGGATCTGGGTCTTGTAAATGATGTGTTTTCACGGGAGACACTGGCAAAGTTCCCCGCAGCAACCGCGTGTGTCGGTCATGTTCGCTATGGAACAACCGGCGGAAACAATCGCAGCAACTGTCAGCCGATCGAGGTCAATCATCAGAAAGGAAAAATGGCACTGGCACATAACGGCAATATCAGCAATGCCTATTCCTTGCGTAACCGTCTGGAGCTGAACGGTGCAATTTTCCATTCTACAAGTGATACGGAAATCATTGCGTATATCATCACCCAGAAACGTTTAAAAGCCCCCTCAATTGAGGAGGCTCTTTGTGATACAATGGAAGAGCTGGAGGGTGCCTACTCATTGGTGCTGATGTCTGCATCAAAGCTCCTTGCCGCAAGGGATCCTCTGGGAATGCGTCCTTTGTGTTATGGAAGGACTGCAGACGGCATCTATGTGGTGGCTTCTGAAAGCTGTGCCCTTGAGGCTGTAGGAGCCACCTTTGAACGGGATCTGTTACCCGGAGAGATTGTGGTGTTTGATGAAAACGGCGTGCGTTCCATAAAGACACACTGTGGAAAGAAACGCTGCAGGATCTGTATTTTTGAGTACATTTATTTCGCACGCCCGGACTCTGTCATTCAGGGAGTGCCGGTGCATGAAGCAAGAGTGCAGGCAGGGCGGATTCTGGCAAGGAAAACCCCCGTGGAAGCAGATGTGGTGATCGGTGTTCCGGATTCCGGACTGGATGCTGCATTAGGATATGCACAGGAATCGGGAATCCCCTATGAAATCGGATTTATCAAGAACAAGTATATAGGCAGAACCTTTATTTCGCCGGGGCAGCAGTCCAGAATGAATCAGGTTCGCATCAAGTTAAACCCTATTCACAATGTCGTAGAAGGAAAAAGTGTGGTACTGGTGGATGATTCGATCGTGCGTGGGACAACCAGCGGACAGATCGTGAAGCTTCTCCGTAATGCGGGAGCCAGGGAAGTTCATATGCGTATTTCGGCACCGCCCTTTTTAAATCCCTGCTATTACGGAACGGATATTGACACGAAGGAGAATCTGATTGCCTGCCATTATTCCGTCGAAGAAATTGCAAAACAGATCGGCGTGGACAGCCTTTCCTATCTGCCGGTTGAGGATCTGAAAAATCTGATCGGAAGTGCGGACTACTGCAGTGCCTGCTTTGACGGCGATTATCCGACTGCCATACCGGAGAATACCTCGAAGGACCGTTTCGAGAGCCGGCTTTCCGAACGGGCGTCGAAGAAGTGATTTGGGCAAAGAGCTCCATTTGCTATATTTTATCTTGCAATCAGAAGAATATTTGTTACACTTATTAAAGGAATCCAATAGAAAGGAAGAGACAGAAATCATGAACAGTCCGGACAGGAAGCTGATTCTGGAGGATGGCAGCGAGTACATCGGCTACCATTTCGGAAGTCAGGATGAGCGAGTATGTGAAATCGTATTTAACACCTCCATGGTGGGATATCAGGAGATCCTTTCCGATCCGTCTTATACGGATCAGATGGTTGTGATGACCTATCCTCTGATTGGTAATTACGGAATTACCGATGAGGACTTTGAAAGCAAGCTTCTTTCCATCGGAGGAATGATCGTCAGAGATTATAATGATATGCCTTCGAATTTTCGGTATACCCAGACCTTATCTGAGGTCATGGAAGAGAACCATATCCCGGGAATTTATGGAATTGATACAAGAGAATTAACAAGAAGTATCCGTGATCTGGGATCCAGACGAGGCATTATGACCGATATCTCAACAACATTGGAGGAAGGCCTTGCTAAGATTAAAGCAACCCCTGTCCCCCACGATGCCGTATCCCGGGTAAGCTGTCATAAGAAATGGTATTCCCGTACCGCAAACCACCGCTACAATGTCGTAGCCATTGACTGCGGAATGAAAATGAACATTGTCCGTTCCTTAAATAAATATGGATGCAATGTGACGATCGTTCCTTATGATGTTACGCTCGATGAAATTGAATGGATGAGACCGGACGGCATCTTTTTATCAAACGGCCCCGGAGATCCGGAGGATGTAACGAAGGTGATTACACTCATTAAGCAGCTTCGCGGTAAGTATCCGATCTTCGGTATCTGTCTCGGTCATCAGATGATTTCTCTGGCATATGGTGCGAAAACCTATAAATTAAAGTTCGGCCACCGCGGCGGCAACCATCCGGTGAAGAACTTAAAGACCGGTCACATTGAAATTACCTCACAGAACCACAGTTACGCCGTAGACCTGGATAGCCTTGAAGGAACGGGACTTAGTGTAACCCATATGAATCTGCTTGACCATACGGTAGAAGGTGTCTGCTGTAAGGAAGACCGTGTTTTCAGCGTGCAGTATCATCCGGAAAGTGCACCCGGACCGCAGGACAGCAGCTATCTGTTTGAGCAGTTTATTGAGAATATGAAGGAGGTACAGACAAATGCCTAAACGGACAGACATTAAGAAGGTACTGGTCATTGGTTCCGGTCCGATTGTCATTGGACAGGCAGCAGAGTTTGACTATGCAGGAACACAGGCATGTCTGGCGCTGAAGGAAGAGGGGTATGAGGTCATCCTCGTAAACTCCAACCCGGCGACCATTATGACAGATACCTCTATTGCAGATAAAGTTTACATGGAGCCCTTAACCCTGGAATATGTTGCGAGAATCTGCCGTTATGAAAGACCGGATGCGATTGTACCCGGAATCGGCGGTCAGACCGGATTAAATCTTGCCATGCAGCTTCAGAAAAAGGGCGTTTTACAGGAATGTGAAATCGAATTATTAGGAACTGATGCAGAAAGTATCGAATGCGCCGAAGACCGTGAGCTGTTTAAAGAGCTTTGTGAACGGATCGGAGAGCCGGTCGTTCCCTCCCAGATCACTTATTCGGTGGAGGAAGGCCTGGAAGCAGCAAAGAAAATCGGCTATCCGGTCATCTTACGTCCGGCATTTACCTTAGGAGGAACCGGCGGCGGCTTCGCTTATGATCCGGAGGAAATGCAGCAGATGATGAAGAATGCGCTTGCCTTATCCCCGGTACATCAGGTTCTGGTAGAAAAAAGTATCAAAGGCTATAAGGAAATTGAATACGAAGTAATGCGTGATGCGAATGATACCGCCATCACGGTCTGCAACATGGAAAATCTGGATCCCGTGGGTGTGCATACCGGTGACTCCATCGTTGTGGCACCGAGCCAGACACTGACCAATAAAGAGTATCAGATGCTCCGTGACAGTGCCCTTAAGATCATTCGTGCCCTTAAGGTAAAGGGTGGCTGCAACGTCCAGTTCGCACTGGATCCGCAATCCTTCTCTTATTATGTAATTGAAGTAAATCCCCGTGTGTCGAGATCCTCGGCACTGGCTTCCAAGGCAACCGGTTATCCGATCGCGAGAGTATCTGCCAAGATTGCCGTTGGTATGAACCTTGATGAAATCCAGCTTGCCAACACACCGGCCTGCTTCGAACCGGCTCTTGACTATGTGGTTACGAAGATGCCCCGTTTCCCGTTTGACAAGTTTACGGATGCTTCCAATGTATTGAGCACCCAGATGAAGGCGACCGGTGAGGTTATGGGAGTTGGACGTACCTTTGAGGAAAGCCTGTTAAAATCCATCCGCTCTCTCGAGGATCACAAGAACCATATCCATATGGAGAAGTTTGACCGTGAGAATATGTCTAAGGAAGAGCTGCTTCAATATGTACAGGAGGGCAGGGATGACCGTATTTATGCGGTTGCCCAGCTGATGTGGATGGGAGCCGATCATTCCCAGCTTTGTAATGCCACACAGATTGACCTGTTCTTCCTTGATAAGATCAAGAAGATCGTGGACTTTGAAAAGGAGCTGGAAGGCGCTCCGGCCGGAGATGAAACCTTTTTGCGAGAAGCAAAGAAGAGAGGCTTTTCCGATGCCTATATTGCAGAGCTCTGGAAGCTGAAGGAAGAGGAAGTCTACGATATGCGTAAGAAGTACGGAATCTTCCCGATTTATAAGATGATTGATACCTGTGCAAGCGAGTTTGACAGCTATGTACCGTATTTCTATTCGACCTACGAAAGTGAAAACGAATCCATCGTATCCGACCGTGAAAAGATCGTCGTTTTGGGTTCCGGACCGATCCGAATCGGACAGGGTGTGGAGTTCGACTACTCCACCGTTCATGCGGTACGTGCGATTCAGGAAGCCGGATACGAAGCCATCGTCATCAACAACAATCCGGAAACTGTCTCTACCGATTATACAACGGCAGATAAGCTTTACTTTGAGCCGCTTACGGTAGAAGATGTCATGAATATTATGGAGCTTGAGCATCCGAAGGGCGTAATCGTATCCTTAGGTGGACAGACTGCGATCAATCTGGCAAAGCCGCTTGCCGAAAAGGGCGTTCCGATCATCGGAACAGGATGTGAGGCCATTGACAATGCCGAGGACCGTGACCTCTTTGAAAATATGATTCAGAAGACCGGAATTCCTCATCCGCAGGGAATCGCCGTTACCGATATTGAAAGCGGTGTGGAGGCAGCAGCCAAGGTTGGTTATCCGGTACTGGTACGACCGAGCTTCGTGCTTGGCGGACGAGCTATGGAAATCGTAGCGAATGAAAAGATGCTGCGCCATTACCTCAAGAATGCCGTGGAAGTGGATAAGGATAAGCCGGTTCTTGTTGATAAATATGTTGTTGGTAAGGAAGTCGAGGTCGATGCGATCTGCGACGGAGATAAGGTATTTATTCCCGGTATCATGGAGCTTGTAGAACGTACCGGTGTCCATTCCGGAGACAGCATCAGTGTTTACCCGCCGTACGATATTTCCGATCAGGTGAAAGAAACCATTGCAGATTATACCACCCGTCTCGGACTTGCCATCGGCATCCGCGGACTGTTCAATATCCAGTTTATTGTAGACCGTCAGGATCAGGTATTTATTATCGAAGTAAATCCGAGAGCTTCCCGAAGCGTTCCGTTCCTTTCAAAGTCTACCGGACTTTCGCTTGTTAATATCGCAACGAAGGTCATGATGGGAGAAAACCTTGCATCCCAGGGGATCACCGAGATGATTCCAAAGGATAAGGAAAGATGGTATGTCAAGGCACCGGCCTTTTCCTTTGAGAAGTTAAGCGGCATGGATGCTTACCTTTCTCCGGAAATGAAATCTACAGGTGAAGCCATCGGTTATGACAAGCGTCTGAACCGTGCTTTCTACAAGGCATTACAGGCATCCGGCATCCGTATGAAGGATTATGGAACCGTTGTTGTAACGCTTGCAGATGAAGATAAAGAAGAAGCGCTTCCACTGATCCGTCGTTTCTATAAGCTTGGCTTTAACATTGAAGCAACGATCGGAACAGCCAATTACTTAAAGGAGCATGGCATCCGTACCAGAGTGCGCGGCAAGCTGAGCGAGGGCAGTGATGAGATCTTAAAGTCTATCCGTGCCGGATATGTCAGCTACATCATCAACACCCGTGCGATCCTTTCCGGTGTGCACTATGAGGATGGTGTTGCCATCAGAAGATGTGCGGTACAGAACGGAGTTACTATGTTTACCTCCCTCGATACCGTAAAGATCCTGCTCGATGTCCTCGAAGAAACCGTTCCGGAGATTTCGACGATTGACGGCGGAACGCCGTGGTAGAAGGAAAGGGCAAAAGAAAAGCCATATAAATAGTATAAGATCGTGTGAAATGAGGAATCCCCGATTTGTCCGATGTGGTGTGAAGCCACAGGACAGACCGGGGATTTTTAACAATTCTGAAACAATTCTCAAACATTTAATATGAAAAAGAGTAATTTTGTAGCATTAATTTTAGGAACTGTCAGTGGAGTATTTTTCGCATTGGGAATGTGCATGGCACTTCTGCCGGAATGGGGCATGAGAAATCAGGGAATTGTAAGCGGCGTGATCGGTCTGGTACTAATGCTTGTCACCGTTGGTATCTGGAGAAAGATAGAAGGTAAGGAACCGATTAAGCCCAGTGGAAAGATTGTTGGTGCTACGTTGTTAGGAGTACTTGGAGCATTACTTCTGGGGATTGGCATGTGTCTTTCCATGGTATTTGCCAAGATGCTGCTTGGTATTGTGATCGGTATTGTCGGAATTGTTGTTCTGCTTATGCTGATTCCCCTGTTGAAGGGATTGCATGATTAATTGGATGATTCGTAACTATTCAGTGCAGGTCGAAGCATTTGCTGCTGAGACCGTAAGAATATGATTCAATATAGAAACGGCGAAAGAGGATGAGTCTTTCGCCGTTCATCTGAAGTTATAATGAGTCGAAAAGATATTGTATGATCTTAGGTTTCCAGAAAAAGAGAGATGCTGTACTGCTTTACTTTATAGGATGCTTCATTTCTCATTTCTTCATGAACGGATACCATATCATGATCTGCGCTGTTTTTACTCATAAGTGTTTCCCCACTCAAAGTAATGACTTTATATTTTGCAAAAGGAATCTGCAGAGCCTTACATTCTTCGTGGGTATTGACACAGAAGAGAACTCTTTTATCTTCTTTTTGTGTCAGAACAACGTCCAATGGTTCGTTTATTGACTCCAAAAGAATATTGCCGCAATACTTTCTGTAAAGGGCAAATGGATAAAATATGGTCTGCTTCCAGGAAGTATCTTTTTCCACGATAATGGGAGCAATTACATTAACCATCTGGGCAATGTTTGCAATCTTGATGGAGTCACAGTGCCGGATCACCAGATTCAGAAATGTAGCAATCCATAAAGCATCCTTCCAGGTGTAACACTGCTGTAAACCATACTTTGAACCGGAACTTACACTTTCACTATTCCAGATGTTCCATTCATCTAAAGCGATACCGATGTTATTCCGGCGAGGTGGTATCCGGTACCAGCGGTCTATCTGGGCAGGACTTTCGTTGTATCGGGAAAGCATCGTTTCAATCCGGTTTAACCGGTCTTCAAAATCTTTTAAGGTGTCGAAACAACTATCATCAAAACCATAATGATGGATGGACAGATAATCGCAGACAGGAGATAAGCTGTCTAATACTTTCTCATTCCACGAATCATCATTGCCAACGAAAACAAGTTCAATAGAAGGATCTGTCATTTTCATGTATTTTACATATTCCCAGGATTCACGGATATAAACGTTCACATCATCCTGCATTCCCAAATCCGGTACTGCATAGTTTTCATTTCCAATACACCAGTATTTTACGCAGAAAGGCTCTTCATAGCCATGGCTTCTGCGAAGATTGGCATAATAGGTATCTTCGGTACCATTACAATATTCCACCCATGCAGCAGCTTCTTCCGGGGAGCCTGTAGGCATATTGATACAGATCATAGGCTCGGCTCCAATGAAACGGCATAGTTCTATGAATTCACAGGTACCGAACTGGTAGGTCATAAGACCACCCCAGATGATATTTTTGACCTTTTTACGTTGCTCCACAGGACCGACATAATCCTGCCAGTGATAGATGCCCATTACAGTGCCGCCGGGGAACCGGAGCACTGTGGGGGATAGCTCTTTGCACAGAGCTGCGGCATCCTTTCGGATTCCTTTTTTATCGGTCAATGGATTATTTTCCCAGAATAAACCATTTCCAAGACAGTTTTCGATGTCTTCTATGAAACTTCCAAAAATTCTTTGATCAATATGATGCATTTTTCTTTTACCTGTCTTTCTTTATAAACTGTTTTTGACAAATTGTGATTTATCCAAATAGAGTATAGCAATAATTTGTCTGGAAATCTACTGTCTGATGATGCGTTTGTCATTTTTACCATTGCAAAGAAATGCAATAAATAAAAACAATCATGTTGCTTAGTGCAAAAATTCAAGGAAATTCTATAGATTTTTACATGAATATCTAATATACTATGGTCAGTACATTTAATGAAACCTTTAGTTAAGAAATTCAGAAACCAATGTGCGACGAATTATGAGTGTAATCGTTGTTTGGTGTCATGAAAAAATCTACAGGAATTACAGAAGGAGAAAATAATGCAACTGTATCAGTTTGAAAGAATCTATTCACAAATGGAAAAAGAATTCGGCAGGATGGGAAAAGGAGAAGAAGATGTTTATTCCATGCTTCTTTTGCCGTTGGAGAGCAACGCTTTGAAGATACGCCGGGAATTTCCGGCTTCCAACAGCCGCCGAATGAGGGAAGCCATAGCATTGGTGCTTTTTGACATAAAGGAAAGATGTACGGGAGAAAAAGCTGATACCGGGAAATTTAGAAATGAAGATAATGAAAGACTGGAAAAAGCAATGCTTATGGCATTTGATCCCTATACAAATACGGAAGTAATGGAAATTTTAAACCAGCGGAGAGAAACAGAAGAATTAACGCAGGAAATGTTGATAAGCTACTATAAACTTCCGGTTATGTGCCTATTAAGGATAAAGGATTCCATCGATACATGGGAGAAAAGAGCCGGGGCAGATGGCTATTTTGATTTTATTGAAGGTTATATGGGAAGTCAGATAAAAGGAACCGAGATGAAATTTACCATTATGAGTCCGGGAAAATATGAAATGTAATAATTTTCAAGTTTTTGAAACAACAAGGATGGCGGTTCCTAATGTCAGAACTGCCACAAAATTAGTTGAAACAAGCTTAACTAAATGACATTGAGTAGCTTCTATTGTATGAAATACGCTTTGATAACAATAGCGCAGCTAACGCTTACGCTTACGGTATGGATGGGGGAAAATAAATGTATCTTTCAAGTTTTAAATTTGCGAATGAGTTGAAGGAAGAGTTGTTTTTAAATGGAATAAAGCGTACCTGTTATCAGTCGTTCTATCCGTTTGGAGTATTGTCGGAGCACCATTTAGAAAGGCTTGATTTTGAACCGATAACAATATTGTACGGAGGTAATGGAAGTGGTAAATCAACGGCTCTCAATATTATATGTGAGAAGCTTAGGCTGCAAAGAGACACGCTCTATAACAGATCAAATTTCTATGAGGATTATCTTCATATGTGTGATTATGAGATTGAAGCGGCAATTCCTAAAGAGAGCAGGTTGATTACTAGTGACGATGTATTTGATTTTATGCTGAATCTCCGTTGCATAAACAATGGAATTGATGCTAAAAGAGAGGAATTGTTTGAGGACTATCTGAATACGACATACAGCAAGTTTACGATGAAATCACTGGAGGATTATGAAACTCTGAAGAAGGTAAATCTTGCCAGAAGCAAGACACAGTCTGAATATACAAGGCGGAATTTGATGGGAAATGTGCCAGAACACAGCAATGGTGAGAGTGCATTTATATATTTTAGTGATAAGATTAAGGAGAATGCGCTGTACCTCCTTGACGAGCCTGAGAACAGCTTAAGCTCACAAAAGCAGTTGGAACTTAAGAATTTTTTGCAGGACAGCACCAGATTTTTTGGCTGTCAGTTTATTATAGCTACACATTCGCCTTTCCTTCTTTCAATGAGGGGCGCAAAGATATATGACTTAGACGAAGAGAGAGTTGATGTCAAGAAATGGACGGAGTTGGGGAATATGAGGGCATATTATGACTTTTTTATGGAACATAGGAGAGAGTTTGAGCTCTAATCTTTTTAGAGAGCTAAGAAGATGTATTTTTGTTTATAAAATTCCATTGCAGTTTCATAAACACTTCTATAAGTTGTATTAGCCAGGTCAGCTATATCTTTCATTCTATGCTCATTACCTTACGATAAGTGCCCTCCGAATGGGCAATGTCCAGATCCATAAGTAAGTCCGGCATTGCGGATAAGACGCTTCTGGCGGTTATTCTTGCGTCTACTGTATTCGATATCTACCAGCATTCCAAAGCGGTCTTCAAAAGGCACTTCCTTAAATTTAGGATCGTCAAGCTGGTTGCGGAATGCATCTGCCATTGTGGTAAGACGCATTTCAATAAGTTTATCTATTGTACTCTGATTTGTCATATGTGGTTACCTCCGATAGTAGTCGGCACCTCTTGTGATGCCGTGTGCTTTGTGTGTGGTCTTGGGTTCAGCTGATTCTGGTTCCGTTTTTACAGAACCTGTTACAAGGATGTTTTTGATACTCTTGTAACTAGGCGAAATTATCCGGTGGAAACAGCGGAGGATCGACCGGAGAAAAGGATAACCAGCAATCCGGAGGACAATCAGACGGTCAGAATGAGGATCAGGGAGCGGGCAGCAGATCATCCTCATCATCGACAGGTGCTACGACAGCGCCTGCAGTCGGTGGAAAGACACCATCCCCTACATCCGCACCTTCGCCCGCACCTGCATCAAAGCCTGCATCTGCGCCGACGCCTGCAAACAATAATAATGGTAATAAGGAAACAAAAGAACCCTTTATCAAGGGTGAGGACGGCAAGAAAGAGTATTCCCATATAAAAATCCCACAGAAGCTTCCTTATTACAGGAAGGATCTGTGGGATTTGTTTTGCTTATAAATGATTGATCAGATTTTAAAGCTGCTTATAAGCAATTTATTTAGCCTGTTCAAGAGCAAGAGTTACGGTTGTGATATCACAAACCTCGGTCGGTCCGTAGTACTGGATTGCACCGGGATACTTGAAGCAGGTATCAACAGACCACTCTTCACGGTGAGCTTCGAAGTACTTGAACGGTGCGCCGTCAAGTTCAACAAGAGCTTTCTTGATAACCGGCTTGTCTTCGCCATGTCTTCTTTCGATGTTCATCATCTTGGTGATCGGCATACCACCTGCAACCCATTCACTTGCGGGAGCAGAAAGGTTGGAAACCTTGGATAAGTAGCCGTTGTAACCATACTGGATGAGCATGAATGCATTGTATCCTAAGGAGTAGCAGTAGTCGGAGTCAAAGTTGGAAGGGAAAGCACATCTTCCTTCATAACCTAAGAAGTGATGAAGGGCACTGAACTTACCGTTATAGGTTCCGGCTGCTTTTCTTGCTGCTAATTTATCCTTAACAAGAGCAGAGAATAACTTCTCGGATTCGATCAGGGAAACCTGAACATTTCCGTGAGGATCTCTTTCAAGGAATAACTGCTGCTGGATTGCCTGAGGAAGGATTGCGAATACTTCCATGGATTCCTTGGTTAAACCTTTCTCGATGAAAGCGTACTTTTCTTCCCAGGTAGGAAGTGCGTTGAAGGCATCTGCCTTGCTTCCGGCAAGAAGCTCGTTGATTTCCTGAATTAATACGGAGAATTCCGGTACGAATTCAACAACACCCTCAGGGATGATTGCAACACCGAAGTTCATTCCCTTAGCAGCTCTTGCAGCTACGGAATCAGCGATGTAATCAGCGATTGCGGAAAGGGACATCTTCTTGGCAGCAACCTCTTCGGAGATCAGACAGATGTTCGGCTGGGTTTCCAGAGCACACTCTAAGGCAACGTGGGAAGCGGAACGTCCCATAACCTTAACGAAGTGCCAGTACTTCTTAGCGGAGTTTGCATCTCTTTCAATGTTACCGATGATTTCGCTGTAGGTCTTGGTTGCGGTATCAAAACCGAAGGAGCATTCAATATCTTCATTCTTTAAGTCGCCATCGATGGTCTTCGGGCATCCGATTACCTGAACGCCGGTGTTGTGTGCTGCAAAGTACTCTGCGAGAACAGCAGCGTTGGTATTGGAATCATCACCGCCGATGATTACGATAGCGGTAATGCCATGCTTCTTACAAACCTCAGCAGCAACTGCAAACTGCTCGTTGGTTTCAAGCTTGGTTCTGCCGGAGCCGATGATATCGAAACCACCGGTGTTACGGAACTGGTTGATGTATTCGTCAGTCATAACGATATAATCATCCTCGATCAGTCCGCTCGGACCACCCTTAAAGCCGTAAAGCTCGTTCTCTTTGTTGGTTGCCTTTAATGCATCATATAAACCGCAGACAACGTTGTGTCCGCCGGGAGCCTGTCCGCCGGAAAGGATAACGCCGACGATCTGCTTCTTCATATCGGAAGTGTTCTGACCCTTCTCAAAAGTGATTTCCTTCTTGCCATAGGTATTCGGGAAAAGAGCCTTGATCTTCTCCTGATCAGCAACACTCTGTGTTTCCTCGCCTTCCTTAACGCAGATATCTGCAATTCCGTGTCTGAGCATGCCCGGAAGCTTGGGAGCATACTCATATCTGGCTTTCTGTAATGGTGAAATGCTCATGTTATGTCTCTCCTTTATTATTTTGGTAACTGTTTGACACGATGTTCATTGGATCGTGCAAAGTTCCTTCTTTTTGCATACAGCATAATTCTAATATATTTCAGGAATAAAGTAAACTGTTGTGTTATAATATTTCTGAAAGAATGGTTATATTTACATTGAGATACTATATTTGAAAAAGATAACGGGAAGGTCGATGATGAATAAGAGGGAATTGGAGCTATTGGAATGCTTGCCACAAAGCACATTCATTGCAGGCGGTGAGCTTGCAGCGAAGCTGAAGATCAGTGAAAAAACCTGCAGAGGGCTGATGGGAAGTCTGATGCAGGATATCTGCGAGGCCTCAGCAGACATTATCGTGAAAAAAGGCAAAGGATATCAATTGACTGTTCACGACCCGGATCGGTTTGAACAGTGGCTTACCTTAAATAAAAGGGAACTGACGGAAACCATTCCCCAGTTCTGGGATGAGCGAATCAGCTTTGTCTTAAGCTATCTTTTAAATCAGAGAGGGTTTGTAAAGAGAAGGGATCTTGGAGAACTGCTTTATGTCTCGGAGAAAACAATTTCAGCCGTATTAAAGGAAATCGAGGTTATTCTGCAGCAGTATCGTCTCTCTCTGGAGAAGACAACAAGAGGGGTACAGATTAAGGGAACAGAATTCCAGAAAAGACAATGTATCCTGAACTATTTTTTGCGTCAGAACCATGATTGGTATGGATGGAGAGAGGAAGACCCTGAGGAAGAAAAAAGAATGGCGGAGCTGGTATTAAAGATGCCCGGACTGTGTATTTCTTCACAGGGACTTAATAGCCTGATGGATTATCTTCTGGTAATGAAGCACCGGATGAAGCATGGGTTTATGGTGGAAAGATACGAAGATATCCCCCAGATGAATTGCGAGATGGCGGAAAAGGTGTACCGGATGCTGGAGGAGTCGGGTGAAATCTGCGAAAACAATGAGAATGAGATCGTCTGTATACAGGTTTATTTAGATGGAAACCTGCTGAGAGGGAAGCTTGGCGGAACACAGAATTTTATCACGCCGGTATTTATCAGCCGGATTGCTGACAGCATATTTGACAATATCTATAATAATTATAAGATTGATCTGCGCAGCAATCTCTTGATGAGAATGGAGACCTGCAAGCATTTGAAGATACTGGATATCCGGATCCGTTACGGAATCCGGCTGGAAAATCCGCTCCTTCTTGATATCAGACATCAATATATCGAGGCCTATATGCTTGCGCAGCAGGCAGTGAAGATCGTGGAAGAGAGTTATGGGATTCAATTGTCTGAGGATGAAACCGGATATTTTGCATTATTGTTTGAAATGTATTATTGGGAGCAGAATAAATCAGAGTTTAATGAGAAGCCGGTGATTTTAATCTGTACCTCGGATGATGTTTCTTCTCTTTATCTGTGTTTTTATCTGAAGAAAAAATTTGACAGGTTTGCTAGAAAAATAATGACATGCCATCTGGAGGATCTTGCAAGCCAGGATATGAGCCGGATTGATTATATTCTGTCTACGGTTCCGGTGAACAGGGATCTTTCCGTTCCAATCATTATGATTCCAAACTACATTACGGATGATGAACTGCTTCGTATCGAGACGGAGATGAAGCAGCCTCGGAATGCCCGTCTGGAATCTTTTTTTGATGAACGGCTTTTCTTTACGGAGATAGAGGGAAAGGACTGGCCGGAGGTGATTCAGAACATCTGCAGGAAAATGAAAGAAAAAATTGATCTGCCGGAGGACTTCTGCGATGCGGTTTTGCAAAGGGAACGCAGCAACAGTACCGATTTTGGTTTCCAGGCAGCTGTGCCTCATCCATGCAGAATTGTCACGGACAAAACGCTGGCTGTCGTGGCAATTTTAAAAAAGCCGGTTATGTGGGGAAGGCAAAAGGTACAGCTAGTGATATTGTCCTCCGCCGGTAAGATGGAAAGCAAACGAAATACGTCAGAGCTCTTTCATTCCATATGCCAGTTTGTTACGGATGAGGATAAAGTAAGAAAGCTATTGGAAAATCAGGATTTTCAGGCATTCATGGATCTTCTTCATAAATAAACGGGTAACTATTAAAAAGGTAACGATTCACAGTCATGCATTGTATGACGGAATCGTTACCTTTTTAATTTGAACAGCCATTTTCTTCAGCAGGGAAGCAAATGGCACTTATGGAAGCGGTAATATACTGGATTGTTAGCAGGAAACAAAAAAACTAAGATAGGTTTATGAAAACAGTAGGAGGAATATTTCCGACGAGGAGGTGAGCATAATGGATTGTATTATTTTGATGTGTTCGCAGGGAATGTCTACAAGCCTGATGGTTCGTAAAATGAGGGAAGAAGCAGAAAAGACAGGTTACCAGTGCGAAATTGAAGCGTATTCCGTAGCGGATATTGATGAGGTGAAGCAGCGTGCAGATGTCATTCTTTTAGGACCGCAGATCCGTTATAAGCTGGAAAAGCTTAAGGAGCAGTTCCCAAATATCCCGATAGAGGTGATCGATCAGATGGATTACGGCACAATGAATGGAACAAAGGTGCTGGCAATGGCAAAAGAAATGATGGGAGCATAGATATGAAGGAAGAACTGGAAATGAAATGCTGTAGTCTGATTGCGCAGGTAGGTGATGCCAGATCCAGTTATGTTGAGGCAGTACGGAAAGCGTCAGAGGGAAAGCTGGATGAAGCAGAGGTACTGATGAAAAACGGGCATACGGCATATGTATACGGTCATAAGATTCACGCAGAACTGATGATGCTGCATACCGCAGCAGAGGATCACACGTATGATCTGCTTCTCATGCATGCAGAGGATCAGATGATGAGTGCGGAAACGGTTGAGATTATGGCAGAACAGTTTATCCGTCTGTATCAGAAGCTTCAGCCGGATAAAGGAGGAGAAGGATGATACAATTTCCAAAGGAATTCTTATGGGGAGGAGCTACTGCAGCCAATCAGTTTGAAGGGGCATGGGATTTGAAGGGACGCGGACCTGTGCTTACGGATTTTACAACATCGGGTGACAAAGAGAAACCCCGTTATGTCACCTATGCGATGCCGGATGGAACGAAAGGAAAATGCAGAAAATTTGAAGGGATGCCTGAGGGGGCGAAAGGGATTACAGAGCCTTACTGCTATTATCCCAACCGTCTTGCAAGTGATTTTTATCATCATTATAAAGAGGATATTGCATTGCTCGCCGAAATGGGCTTTCGTGTCTTCCGGATGTCAATTGCATGGTCAAGAATTTTCCCCAAGGGGATTGAGAAAGAGCCAAATCAGCAAGGACTTAAGTTCTACAGGGATGTATTTCTGGAGCTGAGAAAGTATCAGATCGAGCCTCTTGTAACAATCCTGCACTTTGATACACCTCTTTATCTGGAGGAACAGGGAGGCTGGGGACAGCGCAGCACGATTGATCATTATCTGGATTATTGCCGTGTGATCTTTCGGGAATATAAGGATCTGGTAAAATACTGGCTCACCATTAATGAAATCAATATTCCTCTGGCAGCAGCAAGCAGCTTGGGAGATACATTACCGAAGGAACGGGTACAGAGATATTATCAGGAGCAGCATTATCAGCTTGTAGCCAGTGCGAAAGCTGTGAAGCTTGGACATGAGATCAATCCGGATTTTATAATCGGCTGTATGCTTTCGGGAATGACCAGTTATCCCTATTGCTGTGATCCTGCGGATGTCTTATTAAACAGATACAAATGGGAAGAGGCACTTTTATACAGCGGAGATGTGATGTGCAAGGGAAGCTATCCTTCCTATGCAGGAAGAATATGGAAAAAGTGGAATGTTCGTCTGGACTGCACAGAACAGGATTTAAAGGATCTGCAGGAAGGAACGGTAGATATGTACACCTTTTCTTATTACAGCAGCAGTATTGCAACAACCCACGATAAGGATAAGGATGCAAAAGGTAATTTCGTTCAAAGTGCTAAAAATCCTTATCTGACCTATTCAAAATGGGGATGGGCGAATGATCCGGCTGGCCTGCAGTATTTACTGGAGGTGCTGTATGACCGTTACAGACTTCCCATGATGATTGTGGAGAATGGCTTAGGGGCTGTCGATCGGGTAGAAGAGGATGGGTCAATCCATGATGACTACCGGATCGATTATCTGAAACAGCATATTCAGGCAATGGCACGGGCCATGCAGAATGGTGTGGATCTGATTGGATATACCGTATGGGGCTGCATTGATCTGGTAAGTGCTTCTACAGGAGAAATGTCCAAGCGGTACGGAATGGTATATGTTGACCGTGATGATTATGGCAACGGAAGCTTTGCACGTAAGAAGAAGGATTCCTTTTACTGGTATCAGCGGGTGATTTCGAGTAATGGTGAGTCTGTAGAGCAGGCTCAGTAAACGGAGGATGCGCAATTATGCAAAAATTTGTGGATAAGCTGACGGAATGGTCGGAAAAAATAGGACAAAGTTTTGCGCTGAAGGTGATTCTGGGTGGATTCGGGTCTATCATGCTTCCGGCAACGATCGGTTCGCTTGCCGCCCTGCTTTATCGCATACCCATAGGGAACTATCAGAATTTTCTGGCAGATACCGGATGCGGAAGTGTATTGGATGCGATTTTTCAGTTTACGGTAGGAATGCTGGCGGTATACCTGGTATTCGGCATTGCCTATTCCGCAGCAGATAAGTGGAAGCTGAAGAAGCAGGCAGCTTCAATTGGTGTGATCGCAGTGATTGACTATTTGATTGTAACGCCATTTGAAGCAGGAGCGATTCCAACCACCTGGCTTGGAGTTTCAGGAATCTACAGTGCTGTTGCATGCGGTTTCCTGACAGCAGGTGTATTCCGGTTATGTTCCCGATATCACATCGCGGTTCGTTTACCTGAACAGGTGCCGCCTATGGTGGCAGAGCAATTTACTGACCACCTGCCGGGGTTTTTTACAGCAGTTCTTTTTGGATTGCTCAGACTTGTGACATCCCTTACGCCGTCAGGTAATTTTCACAGCCTGATTTATTGTATGGTGGGAATGAACGTAAAGCTGCTGGTGGGAAATCTGGCCGGAGCCTATCTTCTGCTTACGGTATGTGCACTTTTATGGTATTTCGGCATTCATGGAGGAATGATCATGGCTGGCATTATGCTGTTTGTCTTCTTCCCATTACGGATGGAAAATCTTACGGCATATCAGGCAGGGGAGGCGTTACCGAATATCGTCTGCGGACAGAGCATTTCGGCAGGCTCCGGATCAATGGTTTTTATTCTGACACTGCTTATGGTTGCAAGATCAGAAAAGGAACGATCCATATCAAAGCTTGCGATTCTTCCAAGTTTGTTCGGAATTGATGAACCGGCCTATTTCGGATTCCCCATGATCCGGAATCCGGTATTCTTTGTCCCATGGGTGATCCTTTCACCTATTGTCAGTATTTTTGGTACCTACCTATTGAATATAAATGGACTTCTGCCCTATGCATCAGGAGTATCCGTGAGCTACAATCTGCCGTTCTTTATCACGAATTTTCTGGTTTTTGGCTGGAAGGGAGTGATATGGGGATTCGTATTCCTGATGATCGATATTGTGATGGCGGTTCCGTTTATGAAGGTATTTGATAAAAAAATGATGATGCAAAATAAGTAGGGGTGTAACGATTCAGCAGTTATGAAAGTGCTGAAATAGCTATGCAAAGTTAACGAAAGGAGAGAACGATGAAAAGCTTTTTACACAACACGTGGAAGCATAGAGCGCATGTGGTAATGGCACTGCCGGCATTCCTGATTTTATTTTTTCTCATGTATGTGCCTATGGCTGGTCTTGTAATGGCGTTCAAGAATTTTGACTACACACTGGGTATCTGGAAGAGTCCGTGGAACGGAATTGACAACTTTAAGTTCCTGCTGGCCTCCAAACAGACCTTTGTGACCATGACAAGAAATACCTTACTGTATTATGTGGTCTTTACTGCACTTGGAACCTTCCTCAATGTGGTTCTGGCAATTGCCATTGATCAGTTCGTATTTAAAAAAGTGGCTAAGACCATGCAGACCATTATGATTATTCCGGTATTCATTTCCTATGCGGCAGTACAGTTTATCGTATATGCATTTATCAGTACCGATACCGGTATTCTGAATCATGCACTTGGAATGAATGTAAGATTTTATTCGACAGCATCCTACTGGCCGGTCATCTTAACGATTGTTAAGATGTGGAACAGTGTAGGCTATGGTTCCGTACTGTATATGTCTGTGCTGGCTGGTATTGATACAGAATTATATGAAGCAGCAGAGATTGACGGTGCGAACAAATGGCAGAAGATCTGGCATATCACGATGCCGGCATTGATCCCGATGATCACGGTTATGCTGCTTTTATCCGTTGGCGGAATCATGAAGTCGGATACCGGTCTGTTTTATCAGGTAACCAGAAACAGTGGTGTGCTTTATCCGACAACGCAGGTTATTGACTCCTATGTATTGAATGCGATCTTTAAAAACTCTAATTTTGGATTTACGGCTGCAACCAGCTTCTTCCAGTCGGTGGTAGGCTTGCTGATGATGCTGTTTGCAAATGGAATGGTACGTAAGATCGCACCGGACAATGCATTGTTCTAAGGGAAAGGAGAACGAAGATGAGTAAGAGAAAAGGGAATGCTGCCGAGCTGGCACCACCCAGAAGAGAAAAAAAGGGCATTGGTCAGTATATACTTGGATTTTTCCTTTTACTGTATACAATGTTTTGTTTCCTCCCTGTGCTGTTGGTATTCATTGCAGCGTTTACAGATGAAAGTGCAATCCTGAATAACGGCTTCAGCTTCTTTCCGGAGAAGTGGTCCCTTGAGGGTATGAATTCGGTATTAAAGTATGGCCATCAGTTGCTGACCTCATATACGGTAACGATTTTTATTACGGTATCCGGTACTCTTTTAGGACTTTTGGTTATGAGCATGTTTGCTTATTCCATTAGCAGAAAGGGGTTCCGTTTATCCGGATTTTTATCGGTTTACCTTTTGATCCCGATGCTGTTCAATGGCGGTCAGCTTTCCGGATATATCATTTACACCAGCTACTATCATCTGAAGGACAGCTTATGGTTATTAATCCTTCCATTATGTGTGTCTACGATGAATGTCATCATCTTAAGAACCTACATTGCCAACAGTATCCCGAACGAGCTGATGGAGGCTGCGAAAATCGACGGTGCTGGAGAATACAGAACCTTCTTCCAGATCACGCTTCCGCTTCTTAAGCCCTCCATGGCAGCCGTAGGCTTCATGATGGCTACCGCATACTGGAATGACTGGCAGAATGCTTTGCTTTATATTACCTCTGATAATAAGAAGCCGTTGCAGCTGCTTCTGGTAAGTATCCAGAAGAGTATCGAGTTCCTGCTGAACAATACGAACGTACCGGCAGCAGCGAGAGCGGCGATGGGAGGAACGATTCCACAGTATTCTTCTACCATGGCAACGGTTTTGATCGTAATCGGACCGATTATGGTAGTATATCCGTTCTTCCAGAAATATTTTATCAAGGGACTGACGGTTGGATCCGTCAAGGGCTAGTTATTTATAAAACGATGTACTAGTCTGCAAACGGCAGAGAGCAGATATCAAAAGAAGGGAGGTGCTTGAAAGTATGAAATTATTAGTACAATCAGATGATTATGGAATTACTCCTGGAGTATCACAGGGAATCGTCGAGACAATCAAAAATGGAATTGTGAGAAACACAGGCTTGTTTGCAAATATGTCCTGGGCTGAGCAATGTGTGGATCTGATCCGTCCATATCTGGATCAGATTTCCTTTGGTATTGATCTGAATGCTTCCGCAGGAAGACCGGTATTGGATCCTGCCCTGATTCCAGGATTGGTACAGGAGGATGGCTCTTTTCTTACAAGTGCGATGAACCGGGCTCTTGATACCGAAGAGAATCATTTTGATCACGTGAATTATGAAGAGGTTTTTGCGGAGTTTGATGCACAGGTTCAGCGATTTGAACGTATTGTAGGAAAGCTGCCGGATTATATCCATGGACATGCTTATGGAACTCCTACCACAATGAAGGCAATCAAGGCAATTGCTCAGAAGTATGATCGGATAAATACAACAGATGTATTGATGTCCTCCTTTATGCCGCATTGCAGCCTGAACTATTATCGTTTCGGGACACAGTTTGAGGATCAGTTCCGGGATGACATCAAGGAATATATCCTGCAGGACAAGGATCATCTGCTTGATGCGGAATATGCATGGGTTGGTTCACATTGCGGATATATTGACCTGCCGCTGTTTTCGCTGAGCAGCTATACGGTTTACCGTGTGAAGGATCTGGATGCCATGATCAGCAATGAGGTAAAGGACTGGGTAAAACAGAATCATGTGGAGCTGATTACATACCGGGAACTGGTAAAGGCTTTTCAGGCTTCAGCATCGTAACTGCGAAGTTGTTGAGAAGTGATACACAATGATACACAATGATACACATTGATACGCAAGGAGGGAAATTGAATATGGAAAACTTTAAATACGATAATGAAAACACAGTGGTGACCACAGAGAAAGGAAGGCTTAGAGGATTTTTCAGCCGTGGTGTTTACTATTTCTATGGAATCAAATATGCGAATGCAAAACGGTTCCAGATGCCGGAGCCGGTGGAACATTGGGAGGGCATTAAAGAGGCAGTGAGCTATGGATATGTCTGCCCGACAAATGGAACTCCGGTTCCGTCCGGAGAAGTCTATATTCCTCATCGCTTCTGGCCGGCAGATGAAAATTGTCAGTATCTGAATGTATGGACGAAGAGCCTTCAACCGGAGCAGAAAAAGCCAGTATTTGTATGGCTGCATGGAGGCGGATTTGCAGACGGTTCTTCCATCGAGCAGGTTGCCTATGAAGGAGACGAGCTGGCTAAGAATGAAGATATTGTAGTGGTAAGTCTGAACCATCGTCTTAATATTCTCGGATTTCTGGATATGTCTTCTTTCGGTGAGAAATACTGGAATTCGGGGAATGTCGGGATGGCTGACATTGTCATGGCATTACAGTGGATACAACAGAATATTGAAGCCTTCGGAGGAGATCCCGAAAATGTAACAATATGCGGACAGTCCGGCGGAGGCGGAAAGGTACAGACCTTATTACAGATTCCGGATGCAGAAGGGCTGTTCCATAAAGGAATTATTATGAGCGGCATCCATGAAGGCGGCAGAGATAATAAGGAAGATCACAGAGAAATTGTTCTCAGGATGTTAAAGGAGCTGGATATCAAAGAGGAAGATGTGGAAGAACTGGAAAATGTACCATACCAGAAATTAATCATGGCCTTCAACAGGGTTCAGAAGGAGCTTTTAGAGCAGGATCAGATTATTAGATGGACACCTATTAAAAACACATGGTATCTTGGCGATCCGTGTGAAAATGAAATGGCAGAATTTTCACTTCATATTCCGGTGATTGCCGGAAGTACGTTCGCGGAATTTGCAAGCCGGGATTATCTGGCGCAGAAAGAGCAGCTTTCAGAGACGGAACGATACCATCTGCTCTGTGAAACCTTCGGTGAGGATACCGATCAGATCCTTAAAGTATTCAAAAACACATTTCCGGATAAAGAAGGAATTGCACTGCTTGTGGAGGACAGCCTGTGCAGAATCCCTACCATCGAATATATCAGAAAGCGTAGTGAACAGGCCGCTTCCTATCTGTATTTATTTGCACCGAAGTTTCAGATGAAGGGAACAACAGAAGCATGGCATTGTGCTGATATTCCATTCCTGTTCCATAACGTGGACAGAGTTCCCTATACCGATGAGACATCAGCAGGTCATAAGCTGGAAAAGGAGTTTATGAGCACCTTTATGGGCTTTGTTAAAACCGGAATTCCGGGTGAAGCAAACGGACAGAAATGGGAATCTGTCAGACCGGATTCCTGCACAACCATGCTGTTTGGAGAAAACACAAGAGCGGTAGAGAATCTGGACGGTGAAATTATGCAGATCATCCGCAAGCACGTAGTAAACCCTGATATGAAAGAATTTACAAAACAGATGATACTGGACAGAGAAAAGGATGGAGTAGATTGGAATTATTAGGTATCGGGCAAAAGATGAGTAAAGAAAAATTATGGACGAAGAATTATGCCAGTCTCTGCTTCACGAATATTATTACCTCGTTCAGCTTTTATATGATCGTCACCGTACTGATTTCCTTTCTGACAGGAAGCTCTGTGGGAGCAACCAGTGCGGTGGCAGGGGTTATTTCCGGATTATTCTCGGTAACGTCACTGGTATGCAGACCCTTCTGTGGGGCATTGGCCGATCAGTTCAGTAAGGTTAAATTGATGAGAATTGCTGTTCTTATGATGGCAGCAGGATGCTTTGCGTATACTATTTCGAATCAGATTGCAGTGATTGTGTTAGCACGAATTATACATGGGATTGGTTTTGCTGTCAGCAGTACAGCGATCATGGCATTGACTACAGAATATATTCCGCGCTCCAGGATGGGAGAGGGAATTGGATATATTGGTCTTGCAAATGTGATCGCTTCCGCTGCAGCACCGGGATTTGGAATTTATATTGCGGGTATCTTCGGATTAAAGGGCGTGTTTTATGTCGCCGGAATCCTATGTGTCATTGCCTCAGTTCTTTTCTTTCTTCTTAAGGATGAAAAGAAGAATAAAACAGCAGAAAGCAGGAAGCATGGTCTTGGGGATCTGATTGCGGTCAGTGCTTTAAGCTATACCCTGGTGGGTGGCACCCTTTCGTTTACAAATGGTGTTATTTCTACTTATCTGCTGACTTATTCGAGGATGCTTGACATTTCCAATATCGGTATCTATTTTACCGTTAATGCGATTGTGCTTTTTCTGGTCAGACCGTTTGCCGGCAAGCTGATGGACAGAAAAGGACTGTATATTGTAGCATTTCCGGGGCTGATCTGTGCAACAGCATCTATGTTTATGCTGGCTATAGCGAGTCGTTTTCCGCAAGGATGTCTGTCCATCATTCTGTTAAGCGGTGTAATTCGGGCTCTCGGACAAGGCTCCGTGCAGCCGGCTCTGCAGACAGAATGCATTAAGCAGGTCGGAAAGGAACGCAGTGGAGTAGCAACCAGTACCTTTTATTTGGGAGGGGATGTCGGACAGGGAATCGGCCCTATGGCAGCAGGTGTCATAATTGGTGCGATCGCACAGGAGCTTATGGCATATCAGGCGGTATTTGGTCTGTGTGGAGTCCTGCTGATACTGGCAACCGGTGTTATGATCAGAATTTATTGGAAACAAAATAAATGGAATGAAAGCAGAAAATAATGAAAACTTTTGAATACACAATTCAGGATGAGATTGGAATTCATGCAAGACCGGCAGGTGCACTTATAAAAGAAGCTAAGAGCCTTGAAAGTGTAATTCGCATCAAATGCGGAGAGAAAAAGGCGGATGTCACCGGAATCATGGCGGTTCTGGGACTCGGAGTAAAGCATGGCGACAGGATCACCGTAGAGGTGGAGGGAGCAGATGAAGAGAAGGCATGCATTGAAATGCAGCGCTACTTTGAAGAACATCTGTAACTATTCAGAGCCATGCAAAAGATTAGATTTTTCAGGTGATGTTTATTGCTGCATCACC
>CAVERH010000039.1:0-27572 GCA_963618065.1 bacterium
GAAAATCAGTAATAGAAAATCAGTAATAGGAAAATAGTACCTTGCAGTTCATGAAAATTGATGTTATCATAGGGATGTTTGTCGGAGAACCCCGAATTAATAAAGGATGCAGAAAGATACAATGACAGGTGTAAGGGGAAGATCCTGACAGGAAATTGTGATGAGAATAGGATAGTAAAGATTTATGGAACAGCAGATAAGATATAGTGATACGGAAATCAATGCCCACATTTTGAAGGCCGTCCGGGAAATGGGCTTTGAATATATGACTCCCATTCAGGAGCAGGCAATTCCGGTATTGTTAGAAGGAAAAGACGTGATTGGACAGGCGCAGACAGGAACCGGTAAGACGGCTGCGTTTTCCATTCCGATGATACAAAAGATTGATATCTCCTGTAAGAAACCGCAGGGGATAATTCTTTGCCCGACCAGAGAGCTTGCTATGCAGGCGGCAGAGGAGATTCGTAAGATTACGAAATACATGCATGGCTTAAAGGTTCTTCCGGTTTATGGAGGACAGGACATCAGCAAGCAGATCCGGGCACTCAGCCAGGGAGTACAGATTATTGTCGGTACACCGGGACGTGTCATGGATCATTTACGCAGACATACGATTAAGACCGCGAATGTCCGGATGATCGTTTTAGACGAAGCGGATGAAATGCTGAACATGGGCTTCCGGGAAGACATGGAAACGATTCTTTCCCAGATGCCCGAAGAGCGACAGATGGCACTGTTTTCGGCAACCATGCCGCAGGCGATTTTAGAGATTACCAACCAGTACCAGAAGGACGCCGTTTTTATCAAGGTGACACCGAAGGAGGTTACGGTTGCTGCAATTGAGCAGAGCTATTACCGGATTGCGAAGAAGGACAAGATGAATGCACTGTGCAGACTGATTGACTTCCATCAGCCCAAGCGCAGTCTGATCTTCTGCAATACCAAAAAGATGGTCGATGAAATGACGCAGGAGTTAAAGGGAAGGGGCTATGAAGCAGAAGGACTTCATGGCGATCTGTCTCAGTTTCAGAGAGATACGGTCATGAATCTGTTCCGTAATGGACGTTGTGCCATTCTGATTGCAACAGATGTAGCTGCCCGTGGAATTGACGTGAGCGGCGTCGATGCGGTATTTAACTATGATGTACCGGAGGATATTGAATATTACGTTCACCGGATCGGACGAACCGGGCGTGCCGGAAGAGAAGGCAAATCCATGACACTGGTGTCCGGAAGAGAAGTGTTCAAAATCCGTGATATTGAGCGGATCTGTCATACCAGGATTGAAGAAAAGAAGCTTCCGACCGGCAAGGATATCGTAAAGGTGAAGTTTAGCCGTTCGGTTGACAGTGTACTGGAGGCTGCCAAAGATCAGAATCTTGAGGGCTTGAAAAACCGGATCGAAAGCGTCTGTGATGAAAGGGGAATCTCAGAGCTTCATCTTGCAGCAGCGCTTCTTTATCAGAGTATGGGAGAAGAACCGGAAGAGATCGAGGAGGAACGTTTCTACTACGACCGCAACCGCCGTCAGGACAACAGCCGCCGGGAAGGAAAGGGCGGTTATGGAAGAGAGTCCCGTTATCGTGGAAAGGAAAGCCGCTATCGCAATCAGAAGGGACGAAGCCGTGGAAGAGAGGATCAGGCAGGCAGAAGCCATCACAGGGAGGAGCGTGGCAATCAGAGAGTACAGGATGCAGCCCGCAGAAATGAGAATGGAAGAAGAAAGAATCCGGAGGAGCGCCGGGACAAGATAGCCGTTCTTTCGAAGAAGAGAAAACGTGGAGCGTTTTAAATGAGTAAGTCACATACAGCAGCAAAGAAAAAATCATCAAGAGAAATGAGAAGACGCCGCCGGTCACGTATGGTCTGGCTGGAACGCGGAATGATTGTGCTCTGGGTAATTGCGCTGGCAGGTGGGATTGGCACAGCCGTTTATCTGAATGTGCCTGAATTAAAATTAAACCGTCAGCTTCAAAAGGCGGACAGCCTTATGGAAAACTCAGATTATGATGGTGCGATTGCACATTATCAGGAGGCGCTGAACATTGATTCCACCTCCGTGAAAGCCTATCATGCCATGGCAGGCGCTTATTGGAATAAGGAAGACAAGGATTCGGCAGAGCTGACCCTGCAGCGGGGGTTTGAAGCAACACAGGATGATGGGCTGCTGCAGGAATACTGTGTGTATATGCTGAACGATGCGGTTGCAGACATCAATGCGCAGAGCTGTACCTTTGAGACGCTGGAAAAGTGTCTTACCGTTCTGGAAACAAGTCCGGATAACATGGAAGTCTATTCTCCGCTGGATGCCTGCTATGAATGGCTGATTTATACAGACGATGAGAACTTTTTTACCTCACTGTCTGACGAGGAGACTTATTTTGAGCAGTATAAGAAGGCATTGCAGCGGATGCTCCGTGTTTATCAGCAGTATCCTTCGGACAGCTTAAAGAATGAGATTGTGAAGTATGCAACGGTTGACCGCGATCTGCTGTGGCTGGATGTACCGAAGCTTACGGAATATCAGGAATTGCTTGCTTCTGTTCAGACGATCGGAACGAATGATTCCATTAACTCCTTAAGTGCCTGTCTGGAAAAAGCAGCATGGGCGCAGGAGTATTTTGCAACGGCGTTTACGATCTTTGAATCCGGGGAATATGCACCGATCCGTGATTTTATTCAGGAGGATACATATATTTCCCTGCGGGATCAGTTCATGGCAGGAACGACCGAGTACTGGAGCGGACAGACCTATATTCCGGTGAGCCGTGAGAAGATGAAGCTGATGAATGCAGATGACGCATGGACCTTTGCCTTTGCAGACTTTGAGGAATATCCGCAGACCAGTGGAGTGGTGAATCTGTGGGCGGCGATCCAACAGGATGACGGGGTACAGAGAATCTGTATTTCCTATGAACCGAAGGCCACGCAGGAAGAGTACTACCCGCATACGACACTGGAATTTATCTATCTTTACAGTAATGTTAAGATTGACGGAGAGCTTGTACCCAAGATGAATTATCGCTTTGAGACGCGTGTGGCGACAAAAGAAGGCACCACCACGCAGCTCATCGGAGACTGGGGCGGTGCCAATGAATGGACAACCACATTCTAATGATATACAAATGAAGCTTAACTGAATTTCAGCTGTGCATTATGGAGCCTGTAATAGGCTCCTTTTTTTGCCAGTAATTCACTGGCAGATCCTTCCTCTGCAATACCGCCATGATCAATCACGAAGATGCGGTCGGCCTTCTGGATCGTAGAAAGCCGGTGGGCAATGACAAAGGAGGTACGCCCTTTTAACAGGGCATCGATGCCTTCCTGGACCAGGAGCTCGGTATGGGTATCAATGCTCGAGGTTGCTTCATCCAGAATGAGGATATTCGGATCGGAAACCATGGTTCTGGCAAAAGCAAGGAGCTGCTTCTGACCGACGGATAATCCACCGCCGCGCTCTGTCAGCATCGTATCATAACCATCCTTCAAATCCATAATGAAATCATGTGCGTGGACGGCTTTTGCGGCAGCAATGATTTCTTCCTCGGTAGCATCGAGCTTTCCGTAGCGGATATTGTCACGGATCGTCCCGGTGAACAGGAAATTGTCCTGCGTCATAATTCCCATCTGCTGCCTGAGGCTTTCGATTGTTACCTGCCGGATATCGTGTCCGTCAATCAGGATCTGACCGCCCTGAATATCATAGAAACGGCTGATCAGATTGACGATTGTTGTTTTACCGGCACCCGTAGGGCCAACCAGGGCAATCGTTTCACCCGGTTTAATATCAAAGCTTACGTTATCCAGAATTTTCAAATCATCCTCATAGGAAAAGTCCACATGGGAAAAGGTTACCTGACCTTTGATCGGAGGAAGCGGAAGAGCTTCCGGTGCATCGCTGATGGCGCTTTCTGTATCCATAATTTCAAAAACACGTTCGGCGGCAGCCAGGTTGGTAATGATCTGGGTGTAAAAGTTGCTCAGATTCATAATCGGGTTCCAGAACATGCCGATGTAGGTGCCAAAGGCTACCAGAGTGCCGACGGATACCGATTCGATGCCCAGAACTTTGATTCCGACATAGTACATGGCGGCAAAGCCGAGTCCCCAGCTTAAATCAATGATGGAGCCCATACCGTCATTTAAACGAACCGCCTTTTTAAAGGAATCCCGATGGGCGTTCAGCAGCTCATCAAAGGTATTTAAGGTTTCTTTCTCGGCAGTAAAGCTGTGAATGATCCGCATGCCTGACATGTCCTCATGGATAAAGGCGTTTAGGTTACTGGACTTTTTCCGGAAATCCTGCCATTTCTTATGGGAGTAGATCTGGATGAGCCAGATACACACCGACATGAACGGAAGGGTAATAAGCGCTGCTGCGGCAAGAACCGGGTTCCGTACGAACATAATGACGGCAACAGCAACGACGGTCACAAGCTCCGGAAGGAGAGTGGTCACGAAGTTATTCAGCACATCTTTCAGGGAATTGATATCTCCCATGATTCTTGCGAGAATCTTACCGGTCGGCCTTACGTCAAAGAAATTCAGATCCAGTGTCTGAATGTGGGTATAGAGCTGCTGCCGTATGGTCAGTAACGTTTCGTTACAGATCTTCGCCATGATGTACATTCGTAGCTTACTACCAAGAA
The DNA here is from genome assembly GCA_963618065.1 of bacterium. Taxonomy (GTDB): domain Bacteria; phylum Bacillota; class Clostridia; order Lachnospirales; family Lachnospiraceae; genus Suilimivivens. Next base: position 4,650 of record CAVERH010000039.1, read on the forward strand.
TGACGGTAACGCTCATAAGCAGAGTCAGGATCATCACACGGTAAAGCTTCGGAAGATCGCCGGCTCCGATACAGTCATCGATCGCGTATTCGTAAAAGAGCGGTGTGATCAGGGTAAGAATGGTACTGACAAGCATGATCAGCAGTACCGCAATAATCTGTTTTTTATAAGTAAGCAGGTAGGACAGAAGCCGTAGGAGAGTTTTTAGCTTTCCGTTTTCTTTAAGCTGTTCGTCCTCTTTATAGGAATTGAAACTCATGCAATCACCTCGCTTTCCGGAATTCCGTATTGTGCAACAAAGGTCTGGTAATAGTGGCCTTTCTTAGCAAGCAGTTCATCGTGGGTTCCGCGTTCCACAATCTCACCGCCCTCTAAGATCAGGATTTCATCGGCGTGACAGACCGCGCTGATGCGGTGTCCGATGATGATTTTGGTGGTATCCTTTAATTCCCGGAGTGTGTCGTGAATACACTGCTCGGTTTCCATATCGAGTGCTGAAGTCGAGTCATCGAGAACGAGAATCGGTGCTTTTCGGGCCAGGGCTCTCGCAATCGTAATCCGCTGCTTTTGGCCGCCGGATAAACCAATGCCACGTTCCCCGATGACGGTATCATACTGGCTTTCCATCTTTTCGATAAAGCTGCTGGCCTGTGCCCGGCGGGAGGCTTCTTTAATCGAAGACAGCGTCAGGGTATTCTTTTTGCCGAGCTTTACGTTTTCCAGGATGGTATCAGAAAACAGGAAGACATCCTGCATGACAAAGGACATGGCACCCCGGAGCTGATGCAAGGAAAGCTCTCTGATATTGACACCATCTAAATAAATTGCTCCGTCCGTTACATCGTAAAGACGCTGCAAGAGATAGATAAGCGAGCTCTTACCGGCACCGGTCGTTCCCATGATACCGACCGTTTTTCCGGGCTCGACCGTAAAGGAGATATCATGGAGAATCTCGTGCTGATCCGCCTTGTGGAACGATACATGTTCGAAGGTGATCTGTCCCTTAACGGAAGGCAGAACCACGGGATTCTCAGGATCCTTCACGGCGGGCTTTTCTTCATAAAGCTTCTGGATGCGGCGGTTGGATGCCACGGCATAGGAAAGCGAATTCGTAAGCCAGCCGAGCATTTCCATCGGCCATACAATGTTATTGGAATACGCAAAGAATGCGCTTAATTCACCTAAGGTAAATTCACCCCGCATGACCTGGACTCCGCCAAATAACAAAACGGAGATCGGCAGGATCTTGGAGATCAGCGAAATATAAGGGTGATATTTCACGAAGATGTTTGACTGCTCCATATTCAGTTCGTAGTAACGCTGGTTATGGGACAGGAACTTCCCGATTTCATATTTCTCACGTGCAAAGGCCTTTACGGTGCGGACACCGGCAAGGTTTTCTTCGGCAACGGTATTTAAGGTTGCGTTTTCTTCACTGATGGATTCATAAACGGAATCCAGACGGTGCTCCATGTAAATGGCAATCGCAGCAGAAACTGCCATGCCGATCGTGGGAAGGATTGCCAGCTTCCAGTTGAGACTGTACATACAGAACAGTACGATGGAAGTATGGATGACCACTTCAATCATCAGCATGCCGACATAGGTTAAGCCGTCCCAGATGTGATCCACATCATCCTTGATCCGGCTCATCAGTTCACCGGTTCCGGTACGGTCAAAAAACTCCGTGCTTAAGGACTGCACATGGCAGAACACAGCCCGGCGGATTTGGGCTGCAATTTTCGATCCCGTCAGGTCAAAGGTATATTCCTTTACATACTGGAAAATAAATCTTCCGACTCCGACGCCCACGTAGGCGAGCAGAAGCGGAGTGAGCAGGTTCATGTGACCGCCGAGTAATACGTCGTCAATCATGGACTGTGTAAGTTTAGGTGAGAGCATATCCAGGCTGATGCTGATGACCATGCCGAGGATGGCAAGGCCGAAGGCAAATTTGTGCTCCCAGAGATAGGTTCTTATTTTTTTCATGTTTTCCCCCTCAAATTTTATTTTTACATAAAGAAAAAGCAGTTATGATATTCCATAACTGCCCGTGTGTAGTCCAATTACCAAAGTAAGACGAAGGTATGAGTATGATATGTCCTGCTTTAGCTATGAGTACAAAAGTCAGAAGGTAATATCCGATTCGTTCTGGTTTTCAGTGTTAAAGTTGTCAATGTTGTGCGGTTACGTAATATAATAGTTTTAAACATAGATGTTACCTCCTTCCTTGTGATTTCTTATGTTGCAACACATTATGTTTTCACCATACAGCCGTTACGAAAATTTGTCAACAAAAATTTTGTGGGTCTATGGAACCGATTCGTTTCGATACATGTGTGAGCAGGCTCTAGGTTAGAAAAAACGTATAAAAGTTAGTGATTTCCAACATGAAATTACGTCTGGTCAGAATGGAAAAATGAGTGTATACTCCGTATTACAGAGCTTCCTCAATGAGCTTGACAGGGGAAGAAGACAGGAGCGGATATGATTTCGTTATTAGCAAAATTATGGATTAAAAACAGGGAGAATGTGAAGGAGCCCAAGGTGCGTGAAGCATATGGTGTGCTTTGCGGAGGTGTGGGAATCTTTTTTAATCTTTGCCTTTTTATTGGAAAATTTCTGGCAGGCTTCCTAAGCGGATCCATTGCGGTCACGGCCGATGCATTTAACAACCTTTCGGATGCCGGCTCTTCCATTATTACACTTGTGGGCTTTAAGATGGCAGGACAGAAGCCGGATTCGGATCATCCCTTCGGACACGGGCGGATCGAATATCTTTCCGGATTCTTGGTAGCAGTGATTATTCTGATCATGGCGTTTGAACTGCTGAAATCTTCGGTGGATAAGATTATCCATCCGGAGCCCATCGATACCGGAATTCCGGTGATTATGGTATTGATTGTTTCCATCCTTGTGAAGGTTTATATGTGTTATTATAATAAATCCGTTGCGAAGAAGATTGACAGCGCAGCGATGGGAGCAACTGCGATGGACAGCTTAAGTGACAGTGTTGCAACAACGGTTGTCCTCGCTGCAACGTTGGTTTCTTATTTCTTTGGCATTGAGATTGATGGATACTGTGGTGTGATCGTTGCCCTGTTTGTGGGAATGACCGGATTTCAGGCTGCGAAAGAAACGATCAATCCATTGCTTGGGCAGCCGCCGGAGCCTGCCTTTGTGAATCAGGTAAGGGAGATTGTGATGTCCTATCAGGAGCAGGGCGTACTTGGAATCCATGATCTTGTGGTGCATAATTACGGACCGGGAAGAGTCATGCTGTCAGTGCATGTAGAGATTCCGGCCGACGGGGATATTCTGCATATGCATGACATGATCGATAACATTGAGCATCGTCTGCACCGTGAACTGAACTGCAGTGCGGTGATTCATATGGATCCGGTGAGTGTCGGAGATGAACGGACCAATGAATTAAAAGAGAAGGTGCATGAGATCATAGACGGTATGCACGAGAGCATTCATTTTCATGATTTCCGGATCGTGGACGGTCCGACGCACACGAATGTGATTTTTGACGTGGAGGTTCCTTACAGTGTGAAAACGGAGGATAAGGAAATCGTATCTTATCTCCAGAAGAAAATCCGGGAGCTTGGTGGGGACGGGCAGGAGTATTATGCGGTCATCGATGTGGATCGGGAGCTGTGTGAAAATGTGCGGGAATAACGTAATAACAGGAAGATGTTTGTTGCCACGAACAAAAAAAGAGTGTATAATCAGTGTGATTAAAACAGGGAGGACATAATGATGAAAAAACCTACAGTATTAATGATTTTAGATGGATATGGATTAAATGAAAGAAAAGATCATAACGCCGTGGCAGAAGCAAATACCCCCGTTATGGATAAACTCATGGCAGAATGTCCTTTTGTCAAAGGAAATGCCAGTGGTATGGCCGTAGGACTTCCGGAAGGCCAGATGGGTAACTCCGAAGTTGGTCATATGAACATGGGTGCAGGACGTATTGTATATCAGGAACTTACCAGAATTACCAAGGAAATTCAAGATGGTACATTCTTTGAGAATCCTGCTTTATTGGAAGCAGTGAACAACTGCAAGAAGAATGACAGCGCACTTCATATGTTCGGTCTTCTTTCCGATGGTGGTGTACACAGCCACATTACCCATCTTTTCGGATTACTTGAACTTGCCAAGAGAAACGGCTTAAGCAAGGTCTATGTGCACGGCTTCTTAGATGGACGTGATACTCCTCCGGCAAGTGGTAAGGGATATGCAGAAGAACTCGAAGCAGAAATGAAGAAGCTTGGCGTAGGTGAAATCGCATCCGTTATGGGACGTTACTATGCCATGGATCGTGATAACAACTACGATCGTGTAAAGCTTGCTTTTGATGCATTAACCAAGGGCGAAGGTCTTACCGCAGCAAGTGCCACAGAGGGTATCCAGGCTTCCTATGACCGGGAAGAAACCGACGAATTCGTAAAGCCTACCGTTGTAGTAAAGGATGGCGAGCCGGTTGCAGCCATTAAGGACAAGGATTCCGTAATCTTCTTTAACTTCCGTCCGGATCGTGCAAGAGAAATTACCAGAGCATTTTGTGATGATGACTTCAAGGGATTTGAAAGACCGAAGAGACTCGATCTTACTTATATATGCTTCTCTGACTATGATCCGACAATCCCGAATAAGCTGGTTGCTTTCCACAAGATCTCTGTTACCAATACCTTTGGCGAATGGCTGGCAGCAAACCACATGAAGCAGGCCAGAATCGCCGAGACCGAGAAGTATGCACATGTTACCTTCTTCTTTAACGGCGGTGTAGAAAAGCCGAACGAAGGCGAAGACAGAATCCTCGTAAATTCCCCCAAGGATGTTGCTACTTACGATCTGAAGCCTCAGATGAGCGCTTACGAAGTATGCGACAGACTGGTAGAAGCCATTCATTCCAAGAAATATGATGTTATCGTCATCAACTTTGCAAACCCGGATATGGTTGGGCATACCGGTGTAGAGAGTGCCGCAATCAAGGCAGTAGAAGTTGTCGATGAATGTGTTGGCAAAGCAGTGGAAGCATTAAAGGAAGAGGATGGACAGATGTTCATCTGTGCAGACCATGGTAACGCAGAACAGCTCGTGGATTATGAAACCGGCGAACCTTATACCGCACATACCACGAATCCGGTTCCGTTCATTCTGGTAAATGCAGATCCTTCTTACAAGCTTCGTGAGGGTGGATGTCTTGCAGACATCGTTCCGACCTTAATTGAAATGATGGGAATGGAACAGCCGAAGGAAATGACCGGCAAGTCCCTGATCGTAAAATAAGATCACAAGTCCGGAAACGGAATGGAAGAATTTACAAGAATTCAATAAGAAATCACAGGCAGTACATATCAGAGATATGGCTGCCTTTTTTCTTGAAAATAAGTACTTGATTTTATATAATATAACTAGTACAGGTATAGAAACTTTTGGGTACTGTCTATTCAGTACAGGTCGAAGCATTTGCTGCTGAGACCGTAAGCATATGATTCAGTAATGCAAAATCCCATCGGCGAAGCCGATTTGGAATGGATTTTGCATCGTAACTGTGAGGGTACTGAACAGTTACACTTTTGGAGGATAAAACATGAAAGTAATTGCAGAAGAACGTAGAATTATAATCCGTAACGGAGCATCCCAGGTCTTTATTGAACCGTGGGGCGAAAACTCCGTGCGTGTACGAATGACCGCCGAGGCACAGATGGATGACCATGACTGGGCCTTATGTGAAAAGGTGAAAGAGATTATACCGGTCATCACGCAGACCACAGTGGATATGACCGATCCGTGGTATTGCGGCGAGGAATGGAAGAAGTACCACTATACCGGAACCGAATATACGATGGTTATTGGCAAGCTTACCGTAAAGGTCAATGCCGAAGGCTGGATCAGCTTTTATAATCAGAGGGGGGATCTGCTGACACAGGAATATTGGAGAAACCGTGACCGGATCTGCCGTTATGCCGTGCCGATCCGTATTCCCGCAAGAGAATTAAGGCCGATCACCGGAACCAGTGACTATGAACTGACCGCACGCTTTGAAGCGTTTGATGATGAAAAGATCTTTGGTATGGGCCAGTATCAGGAAAAGCATATGGATAAAAAGGGGGCCGTATTAGAGCTTGCACACCGTAACAGTCAGGCAAGTGTACCATTTTATGTATCAAGCAGAGGCTATGGCTTCTTCTGGAATAATCCGGCAATCGGAACCGCAACCTTTGGTATGAATAAGACCGAATGGTATGCAAAGTCTACAAAGAAGATGGATTATTTCCTGACTGCAGGTGATACGCCGGCAGAAATTCTTGAACAGTATACTGCAGCAACGGGAAGAAGCCCGATGATGCCGGAGTTTGGTTTGGGTTACTGGCAGTGTAAGCTTCGTTACCGTAACCAGCAGGAGATTTTAGAGGTTGCAAGAGAGCACAAGCGTCGTGGACTTCCAATGGATGCGATTGTGGTAGACTTCTTCCACTGGACGATGCAGGGAGAGTTTAAGTTCGAACCCCGTGATTGGCCGGATCCGGATGCGATGGTGAAGGAATTAAAGGAACTGGGAATTGAGACTGTTGTTTCCGTATGGCCGACCATTGACGAACGTTCTGAAAATTATGGCAAGATGGAAGAGAACGGTTATCTGGTACAGACAGACCGTGGCAATCACAATCATATGACCTGGATGGGCAACATCGTGTTCTATGATCCTACCAATCCGGGTGCGAGAGAATTTGTCTGGAAGAAATGCAAAGAGAACTATTATAAGAAGGGCATCCGTATTTTCTGGCTGGATGAGGCAGAGCCGGAATATGGTCCTTATGATTTTGATAATTACCGCTACTATGCCGGTCCGGCTTTACAGTGCACGAATATTTATCCGCTCATGTATGCCAGGGGCTTTTATGAAGGCTTAAAGGCAGAAGGAGAGAAGGACATTTTAAGTCTGGTACGTTGTGCCTGGGCGGGAAGCCAGAAGTATGGCGTGCTGACCTGGTCCGGAGACATTCATTCTTCCTTCCGTGCCATGAAGGAGCAGTTACAGGCCGGATTAAATATGGGTATGGCAGGAATCCCCTGGTGGACTTCGGATATCGGAGGATTTATCGGTGGAGATATTACCGATCCTGCATTTAAAGAGCTGCTGATACGATGGTTTGCCTGGGGCGCATTCTGTCCGGTATTCCGTATGCATGGAGAGCGTTCGCCCTGGTATGAGAGAGAACAGGAATTCATTAACGGAGTCCGTCAGCTGACCTCCGGACAGGATAATGAGGTCTGGAGCTTTGGCGAAGACAACTATGAAATTATGAAGAAGTATCTCTTTATCCGTGAGAACTTAAGGGATTATATAAGACAGAGCATGGAAAATACCAGCAGGACCGGAGAGCCGGTCATGCGTCCTCTGTTCTTTGACTTCCCGGAGGATCCGGAAAGCTGGCAGGTAGAGACCGCTTATATGTTTGGACGGGAGCTTCTGGTATCACCGGTTACGGAAGCTGGAGTGAAGGAATGGAAGGTTTATCTTCCGAAGGGTACTAAGTGGACAGAAGCAGCAACCGGAAAGGAATACGAAGGCGGTCAGTATGTGGAAGCGTATGCACCGATCGATATTATTCCGGTATTTGTGAAGGATGGGGCAGATCTTAACATTTATGAGGCAGATATTATCTAAAAACAGATTGATGGTAAGGCAGGAGATTACTGTGAAAAAAGAACGGAAGCTGGATCAGTTTTTACAATATACGGTAGAAGTCGAAGGGATAGAATTTCAGATGGTGGATCTGTTGTTTATTCTCTGTCTGTTCGTGATCGGACTGCTGGTCCGGATTCCGTTGTATCCGATTACATCCGCAGACTATCTGGGATGTCTCCTCCCATGGATGGAGGAGATCCGGCAGACGGGAGGTTTCTTTTCCTTAAATCATTCGATCTCGAACTACACATCGCCCTATATGTATCTGATGTGCCTTGTGTCGTATGTGACGACAGACAATCTGTATGCACTCAAAACAGTGTCGGTCATTTTTGACTATGCAGCGGCACTTGCCATGTTTCTTCTGGTATATGAAATCACCTGCAATGTGCGGCGTTCCATTATCGGAATGGCACTGGTGCTTCTTTGTCCGACCGTGATCATGAACAGTGCTTACTGGTGCCAGTGCGACGTCATTTATACATCGTTCCTGTTATGGTCTTTGTTATATTTTTACCGGGATGACAGCCGGAAGAGTCTTATTTTTATGGGGATTGCGTTCTCGTTCAAATTGCAGGCGCTATTCTTTGCACCATTCTTAATTTTGATGTGGTTAAAAGGAAGAACCATTAAGTTCCGTCATTTTCTGTATATACCGGCAATGTATGTCCTGACTGCGGTACCGGCATGGCTGTTTGGCAGAAGCATGAAGGAACTGCTGCTGATTTATGTACAGCAGTCGGAGACATATCCGTGGGGAACACTGGAATATCCGAACATTTATGCCCTGCTTGGAGAAGTGATGCCGGACTATTATCATGCAAATGAGGTAAGCAGTGCCGGAACGTTTATGACGATCATTCTGCTGGGATTATTGGCATATTATCTTTACGGAAAGAGGATTGCGGTTACGAACCGGCTGGCAGCCACGATTGCATTGTTTTCGGCCGCTCTCGTGGTCTATACCTTGCCGCATATGCACGACCGCTACGGATTCCTTGTGGATCTGCTGGCAATTCTGTATGGAGTTCTGAACCCGAAAAAGCTGATTATGACCTGTGGATTTTTACTGGTTTCCCTGTTGAGCTACATTCCGTATCTGCTCGGCATCCACATTGTGCCGATCGCCTATGTGGCACTGGGACTGTTTGCGTTGATTCTGCTGGTAGGTAAGGATCTGTATGGGCAGATTAAAGTACAAGAATCCAGTCTTTAAGCAGGCGCAGATGCATTCCATATTCCCGGGAAACCGGAAATCCGGATACGACCGGATAAAATACGAAAAAGCATGCAATGGCAATCACCAGATAGACGGTGATTGCTATTTTACTTTTTGGGAATCTTTCGATAAGAAGATGGATCACATACCCCATCATCAGGATCGTAAAGAGGATGGCGGGGAAGTAGTGATAAATAAAGGTGATTCGTCCACCGGAGAGTCCAAGGATCACCCAGGGCAGGTACTGGGCCAGGTAACCGATTGTTAAAAAGCCGGCCTTACCGTCACGGCGTGCGATCCACTGAACAAAGGTGATGAGAACACAGGGGATTCCGATCCACCAGACCGCCGGATTTCCCATGCAGCTCACGGCACTTACCTTTGTGGCACTCACGGCATCGTTGGCATCCAGAAGCGGCATCCAGATCACAGGCCATTCATAGTAGGGAGAGCTGTAGTAATGCTCGGCCTTCAAGGTAGAGTGATACCAGAACATATACTGGGTATTTTTGATGGTTTTATCGATCAGTCCGTTGTAGCCGTTCGCACCCACAACGGGAATGTAAGCAAGGGTATACAGGACAAGCGGAAGTACCACGAAAAATCCCACACAGAATAAAAACAGCCGGAAGGTCTGCTGCTTTGGAAAATGCAGAATCGTATACCAGATAAAGAGGATGGCAAGTCCGGCAGCCGCATAGACGCCGGTTAGTTTCGTGGCGATTGCAAGGGACATGCCAATACCGCAGAGTGCCAGAAGGACGGCAACACGGAAGGGCGGGAACGGATCCGAAAGGCTTCCGGGAGTCTGACGATACTTGTGATCCGCCAGAAAATAGCGGTACAGGTAATAGTACGCGAGAATAATAAAGAACGCGACGAAAATATCGATTGTGGCAATTCGCGATAGCATAAAGTGCATACAGTCAAACACCAGCAGTATCGTAGTGGCTGTTGCAGCAAAGGTATTCTGAAAGAGCCGCTTTGCGAAGAGATAGAAAAGCGGAACCATAAAAATGCCAAAGAGAGCAGACATAAAACGCCAGCCAAACGGAGTCATGCCAAACATCCGGATGCCTAAAGAAATCAGAATTTTGCCAAGCTGCGGATGGGTGGTCTCATAGGTAACCAGTCCGTGAATAAATTCGTAGGCAGTGCGTCCGTGATAGACCTCGTCAAACATCGTGCCGGTCAGATAGGTTTTGACCGCAGGAAACAGATCCTGCTCATCAAATAAAGCAGAATATTTCGCATCGTAAATCGGAGATAAAACCGTACCGTCCGGAGAAGTGAGCACCAGCTCGTTGATGACACATTCTTCATCCAGAGCGACAATCCCAAGATAACGGAGGTTATAGTTGATGGCAATGGTATTCCAGGCAAAGACCGACTCGGCAGCAGCTTCTCCCTGGAGGACCTCCCAGGCACCGGTTACTTCATTAAAAGCAGAGATCGAGAACTTACGGGTATTGAGATTGCCTAAGAACATATGAATCGATCCGACGTCCACATAATCCCCTAAATCAATGACAATATCCCGGTCTTCGGCGGTAGCCGTATAGGCGCTTTGCGGAGCCGAGGTGTTCCCGATCCGGTAAAAAACCAGAATGGTGAAAAATAAAGTAAGAACTCCCATGGCGAGATAATCCCATTTCGTCATAAAAGTACTTTCTATAAAATGTTTTCTGAAAAAATTACTAAAAAAAATCCGGATCCGATTCATGGTTGCACGACCTTTCATGAGTTGATTTCCAGTTCAGTATAACAATTCTTTGGATTGGAAACAATGGTAAATAAAAAGGAAAGTGAGGTTTTGAAATGAATCGATATTTACAGATTACGAATATCCATGGAAGGGAAATTCTGGATTCCAGAGGAAATCCGACGGTGGAGGCCGAGGTGGTGCTTACCGATACGGAAACCGGAGAACGGTTCTGTGCGCATGCCGCAGTTCCTTCCGGGGCAAGTACCGGACAGTTTGAAGCCATTGAATTAAGGGACGGTGAGCCGAGATACTGCGGACTTGGCGTGAGAAAAGCAGTTGCGAACATCAATACCAGAATCAAGGAGGCGCTGGTTGGAAAAAACGGGTTAAAGCAGCCTCTCATTGACCGGATTCTGATTGAAACCGATGGAACGGATAACAAAGGAAGTCTTGGAGCCAATGCCACGCTGGCGGTATCCCTTGCGAATGCGAAAGCAGCAGCCAAAGCAATGCGTCTGCCTCTCTATCAGTATCTGGGCGGTGTCAATGCCAAGGTGCTTCCGATTCCCATGATGAACATTTTAAACGGAGGCGTGCATGCAGCCAACAATCTGGATGTACAGGAGTTTATGATTATGCCGGTCGGGGCCCATTCCTTTCAGGAAGGACTGCAGTGGTGTACGGAGGTCTTTCACCGTCTTGCCGATCTGTTAAGAAAGAAGGGACTGACCACCGCTGTCGGTGATGAGGGCGGCTTTGCACCGGATCTTTCCGGGGAGGAAGAGGCGATTGAATATATTCTGGAGGCCGTGAAAAAGGCAGGTTATAAACCCGGAAGGGACTTTAAAATTGCCATGGATGCAGCAGCCTCTGAGTGGAAGGGCGGACAGAAGGGGGAATATTTGCAGCCGAAGTCCGCGCAGTCCTTTACCTCGGAAGAGCTGATTGCACACTGGAAGCAGTTGATTACGAAATATCCGATTTTTTCCATTGAGGACGCACTGGACGAAGAGGACTGGTCGGGATGGCAGATGTTGACCGAAAAGCTTGGGCACAAGGTACAGCTTGTCGGGGATGATCTGTTTGTAACCAATGCCAAGAGGCTCGGAGCAGGAATCAAGCTTCACTGTGGCAATTCCATTCTGATTAAGCTAAACCAGATCGGAACACTTACAGAAACCATGGAAACTATTGATATTGCGCATAAGGCAGGCTACACAGCAGTGATTTCCCACCGGTCCGGGGAAACGGAGGACACAACCATTGCAGACCTTGCGGTTGCCATGAACGCCGGACAGATTAAAACGGGAGCGCCTTCCCGGTCGGAGCGTGTGGCGAAATATAACCAGCTTCTGAGGATTGAGGAGGAGCTTTTAGAAACAGCAGTTTATCTGACCGGCTACGGGGACACGGAAAAGTAGATGGAAGATTTTACCGTGAAATTTTTCTTCAAAATTCGGTTGTTTAAGGTTGACGTAACAAGGAAGAACAGATAAACTGGAAGAGTACGAAAAAAGATAAAGGGGTATCAGACACGAATGAAAAAAAGATTTTTACACATGTTACAAAAGACCGTTGCAATGGCATTGGCAGTTGCGGTACTGGGAATGCTTCCTATGGGACAGATATCCGCAGCGAATGCAAATGGGGCAATTGCGCAGGGTGTAGACGCTTCCAAGCACAACGGTGCCGTAAACTGGGGACAGGTTGCCGCATCGGGAATGAAGTTTGCATTTATTAAGGTAGGAAGTACCAACAGTGGTGTGGATCCGCAGTTTGCAGCGAACATTACGGGCGCTCAGGCAGCAGGCTTAAAGACAGGTGTTTATCTGTATTCCTATGCAATGACACCGGAACAGGCACAGCAGGAGGCAAATTTAGTTTTACAGTGGATCGAGGGATATACCGTAAACTATCCGATCGTGTTTGATATTGAGGATAAATGTCATAAAAACTTAAGCAACCAGCAGCTCATAGATATTATCAATGCATTTTGTACCACGATTGATGCGGCCGGCTATTATCCGATGGTTTATTCCTATAAGAATATGTTCGATACCAAGTTAAGCATCTGCGGCTGGGACCGCTGGGTAGCACAATATAACAGCTCCTGCGGACATACCAATAACGTATGCTTCTGGCAGTACAGCAGTTCGGGTAAGGTCAACGGATTTTCCGGAAGGGTGGATGTGAACTACCAGTTCAAGGATTACAGTAATCTGATTATTTCCGACGGATTTATTGAACATAACGGAAATGTGCGTTTTTACCGGAACTGGAAGATGCAGAAAGGCTGGGTAGATTTCAATGATACCCGTTACTATCTGGACGGAGCCGGAAATCTGGTCCGCAGATGGTACACCGAAGGAGATAAGACCTATTATCTTACACCGGAAGACGGAAGCATTGCCAGAGGACAGCGCAATGTGGACGGTGCGGACTTTTACTTTACGGCAGAGGGTGTAAAGACGGCAGGCTGGGTAGTGCTCAACGACCAGAAGTTCTTTTATGAGCCGGCTAACAACGGAATTATGAAACGTGACTGGTACAGCGATGAGAAGGGAAATGTTTACTTCTTTGACCGTACCGATGGACATATGCTCACCGGCGCACAGGCCATCGACGGGGTGGAATTCCTGTTCAGTGCAGAAGGAATCCGCCAGACCGGATGGGTGACCTTAGAGAATGGAACCTTCTTCTATGATCCTGCGACCGGAGCAAAGGTCAGAGGCTTCTATGATGATGCAGCCGGAAGACATTATCTGTCCGCAGATGATGGGCATCTGGTAACCGGAGCAGCAACGATCGAGAAGAAGAATTACTTCTTCAGTCCGGAAGGCGTGATGATGACCGGTATTGTGGAAACCGAAACCGGCAGCTACTATTATGATCCTGCAACCGGAGAACTTGTAAGGAATCAGGATCTGGAATTGAATGGAGCACTGTTCCATGCAGATAAAACAGGACTTTTGACAGCAGTTTAGGTCCCAGAGTTACAGTTCATACAGCAGCCAGACACTTGCTGTCGGGCTGCGTAAGAACATGATACAGGAGTGAGCAGGCTCAGACCACAGCTCAGACCACAGCTCAGACCACAGCAAAATAAGCACTTGCAATTCGCTGATACTTATGATAAACTAGACCTTGCTTGGCATTAGGAGGTAATGAAATGGCAGTCGTAAAGATTATTATTCAGATTATTTTCATATTATTATGTATCGCACTTACGATACTGGTATTAATGCAGGAAGGAAAGTCAGCAGGACTTGGAGCCATCAGCGGTATGGCAGAGACTTACTGGGGTAAGAACAAGGGTCGTTCCATGGAAGGTAATCTTGTGAAGATCACGAAGTATCTGGCTATCGGATTTATGTTGATTTCCATTGTTTTGAATTTGAGCGTATTTTAAAGAGCTTGGTTGAGGGCATTCCTGTTGGGAGTGCCCTTTTTATGTAGAGCACTTAATGAAAGCGAGCCGAAGGCGAAGCTTGAATTTAGTGCAGCAGGTATATGAGGAATAGAAACTGTGAAGAAGAAAACAAGAGAAGAACGGAAAAACTTAATCATACAGCTTGTAGAGGATTCCTGTTATGTTCCAATGAAGGAAAAGGAGCTTGCAATCTTCATGCAGGTAGAGCCGGAGGAGCGGGAAGAATTAAAATCAATTCTTCAGGAGCTTTTAAATGAAGGAAGCCTCCAGATGACGAAGCGTGGCAAGTACATCAAGGGAGACGGGAAAGCGAAGCAGCAGGTAGGAACCTTTATCAGCAACAGTCGTGGCTTCGGCTTCGTGGAGGTCGAAGGTCAGGAAGAAGACCTGTTTATACCCGAGGAGTATACAGGCGGTGCGTTTCACCTGGATACGGTTCAGGTGGAGCTTCTGAAGGAACAGCGTGGTAAGCGCAAGGAAGCCAAGGTCACCGGAATTTTGATGCATGGGATTGAACAGGTGGTCGGAACGTATGATAAATGTAAGAGTTTCGGTTTCGTGATCCCCGATAATGAGAAGCTGAATACGGATATTTTTATTCCGGTGGAGCGTTCAAAGGGGGCAGTAACCGGACATAAGGTGGTTGCACAGATCACAGATTACGGGGATGCAAAGCATAAGCCGGAAGGCAAAATCATAGAGATTTTAGGACATGTGAACGATCCGGGAGTGGATATTTTATCGATTGTGAAGGGCTTCGATCTTCCGACGGAATTTCCGGAGCGGGTGCTGAACCAGGCAGAGCGGGCAGCAAAGGAAGTATCGGAGGCAGACCGCGCCGGACGTAAAGACCTGCGGGAGCTGATGACCGTTACGATAGACGGAGAGGATGCAAAGGATTTAGACGATGCAATCAGCCTGTCCTATGAAGATGGAAAATATTATTTGGGAGCGCATATCGCAGATGTCTCGAACTATGTACAGGAAAATTCTGCACTGGATCGGGAAGCGTTAGAACGCGGGACGAGCGTTTATCTGGTCGACCGGGTGATTCCGATGCTGCCGCATGTACTGAGTAATGGCATGTGTTCCCTGAACATGGGAGAGGATCGACTTGCCTTAAGCTGCCTCATGACCGTAGATCAAAAGGGCAATGTCATTGACCACGAGATCGTGGAGAGTGTCATTCATGTGGATGAACGCATGAACTATACCGATGTGAATAAGATTCTGGAAGAACATGATCCGGCACTTTGCAGGCGGTATGAAGTACAGGTTCCCATGTTTCACTGTATGAAGGAACTGGCAGACATTCTCCGTGAAAAAAGAAAGAGCAGAGGATCCGTTGACTTTGATTTCCCGGAGAGTAAAATTGAACTGGATAAAGAAGGAAATCCGATCTCCATTAAACCTTACGAGAGAAGAATTGCCAATAAGATCATCGAGGATTTCATGCTGCTTGCGAATGAAACCGTGGCACAGCATTTTTACTGGATGGAGATTCCGTTCATATACCGTACCCATGAAACTCCTGATCCGGAAAAGATTATGAAGCTTGGTACTTTTATTCGGAACTTCGGATATAATATAAAGGTAAAGACCGGGGATAACGAAATTCATCCCAAAGAAATTCAGAAGCTTTTGGGGAAGATCGAGGGAACTCCGGAAGAGGCACTGCTCAGCCGTCTGACACTTCGAAGCATGAAACGGGCTTCTTACCAGACGGAATGTATGGGACATTTTGGACTGGCATGTCCGTATTATTGTCACTTTACTTCGCCGATCCGGCGCTATCCGGATCTGCAGATTCACCGGATTATTAAGGAACAGCTCCGGGGCAGAATGGATGGTAAAAGAATCCTTCATTACGAAGAAATCCTTCCGGACTTGGCAAAGCATTCCTCCCAGATGGAACGCCGTGCTGACGAGGCAGAGCGTGAAACCGAGAAGCTGAAGAAAGCACAGTACATGGTGAATAAAATCGGAGAGAAGTTTGAAGGTGTGATCTCCGGTGTGACGGCATGGGGAATTTATGTGGAACTGCCCAATACTGTAGAAGGCATGGTTCATGTATCCCGTATGGCAGGCGATTATTACTATTATGATGAACAGGCATATGAGATGATTGGACGGGATACCGGCAGAACCTTCCGGCTGGGACAGAAGGTGGATGTGATCGTGGATGATGTCGATCTGCAGATGAAATCTGTGGATTTTGTGCTGCAGAATTAGCAGAAGGAATCAGAAAGGCTTACGATTATGGCGAAAGAAGAATTGAAGCTTGTAGCAAATAATAAAAAAGCATATCATGACTATTTTATTGAAGAAAAGTATGAGGCAGGGCTCGTTTTACATGGAACGGAAGTAAAATCCCTGCGTATGGGAAAATGCAGTATCAAGGAAGCCTTTATCCGGATGGAAAATGGTGAGGTATTCATTTACGGTATGCATATCAGCCCGTATGAAAAGGGTAATATTTTCAATAAAGATCCATTGCGCGTCCGGAAGCTTCTTCTGCACAAATCGCAGATCCAGCAGCTTATTGGAAACAGTGCCGAGAAGGGATATACCATTGTGCCTCTGCAGGTTTATTTCAGCAATGGAAGAGCCAAAATCGAAATTGGTCTTGCCAAAGGTAAGAAGCTGTATGACAAGCGGCAGGATATTGCCAGAAAAGATCAGAAAAGAGAAGCCGAGAAGGAATTAAAAGTCCGTCTGCGTATGTAAGGCGGTTGCTTTTTTGAATGCATTATAATATAATCATTAATATCTGAATGGTTCATCATACTAACTCAACACGGGATAGTAAAGGTTTCGACAGGGGTCTTGCAGCTGGAGAAGCTATCCGCAGGCGATGCGTCAAATCGCAAAAATAAATATAAACGCTGACGAAAAATTAGCATTTGCTGCCTAAGGGCAGCTGTCTGACTTAGTGCACCTACACATTAAGACCCAGGCATCAACGATGTAGGAAACGACATGGGATAAGCTTTGCCCCCATGGGCGTACCATGAAGCTACTGAAACCTGAAGGGCGTCTACCTCCGTCAGGCAGAGGGAATGGTGAGCAATCACGGAATTGGATGACTATGATAGTAGAAGGACAGGGAATGGGTCTTTGGACGCGGGTTCGACTCCCGCCTATTCCAGCTTAAAAGCCTGGTGGTTGCCGGGCTTTTTGTTTTATATTATTATCTAATAACTAACTAAAAGACACTTGCAGAAGTTACAAAAATGATATTATTAATACTACCAATGATAAAAGGAAGGTAACTTTGACAGAAATCTTTGAAATTGCAAGAATTAATATAGAATGGTATAGGGAAAAATTTGGGGATATACAAACGGATGAAGTAATTATTACGAATGAACGGATTGAACATATAAAAGGACATCATCCAGAGGATTATTTCTTATTTGAGGAGTATGGAAGAGAGTGCATTATAGATCCAGATTGGATTGTTAGTGACGAGAAGAATGCTGGAACAGTTTTTCTGATAAAACGGCTGTCAGATACTAATCTTAATGTGGTGCTTCGTCTGGTATTGGAGAATGAAGACAATAAATTAAAGAACTCAGTTATGACTTTTTGGAGAATAAGAGAAAGAAATGTTAAAAATTGATTCAGAAGAACGAGCTCCTTTACAAAAAGGAATAATAGCTTTATAATATTATTACAATAATAAGAGAGTATTTTGAAGTAGAGATTGTGCTGCTACGCACCCAATGGGTCAAAAGAAATGTGGGAAGGGGCACACCCACCGAAATACTCTCTTATCTTGCAAAGAATATGAGAGATATTGTTGTTTGAGGTGGTGAATTTCGTAGCGACCACACGCCGATGGCACGACAGGGGAGACCCGAGAGACGCAGGAGCGGCTACGCCTGCCAAACAATCTCTTGCTTATTCTGGTGACCATCACAATAGCGTGATGGATTTTTTATATTATTATTGTATTATAGAAAACAGAAAGACAAGTTTGATGAAGGAGACCGAATATGATTCGCATTTTTTCAGACAGCACCTGTGACTTATCAAAGGAACTGATTGACCGCTATGACATCACTATTTTACCTCTGCATATTCTGCTTGGAGAAGAGGAATTCTTAGATGGAGTGAACGTTACACCGGATGAGATTTACAAGTGGTCGGATGAACATAAAACGACACCGAAGACCTCCGCCGTTTCCATTGAAGATGTGATGAAGGCGGCCAGACCTTATCTGGATCAGGGGGATGAGATCATATCCTTCTCCATTTCGAATGATATGTCGACATCCGGGAATGTAATGCATATGGCAGCCGCAGAGCTGGAGGCAGAGGAACGATTCCATGTAATCAATTCGGCAAACCTTTCTACCGGCATCGGGCTTCTTGTTATTGAAGCCGCCATTATGGCAAAGGAAGGAAAGACGGCGGAAGAAATCATTGCGAAAATCGAGGAGTTAAAGCCTCTGGTACGGGCAAGCTTTGTGGTAGATACGTTAACCTATCTCTATCGTGGAGGCCGCTGCAGCGGACTGGCTGCCCTGGCAGGCGGTGCTTTGAAGCTGCATCCGCAGATCGTTGTCGTAGACGGGGTGATGAAGCCCGCGAAGAAATACAGAGGAAACATCATGCGTGCAACCATGGACTATGTGAAGGATATGGAATCTGCTATTCTGAATGCACACAAGGACCGTGTGTTTATCACGCACTCCGGAAGTGATCCCAAGGTTGTTCAGGAAGTGTATGATTATCTCGAGGGACTCCGTTATTTTGATGAAATCTGCATAACCAGAGCCGGAGGCGTTGTATCCAGCCATTGCGGATACGGAACACTCGGTGTTCTGTTTATTGCAAACGAATAAGATGCCGGGATAAGGAGCTTGTATGGAAGATCAGAAAGAGCTTGTCGTTGGCGGCTACCGGTTTGACCGCATATCCGATGCCAGTGAAGCGGCGCTTGAAATTGAAAAGGCAACCTATTTTGAACAGCGCATTGCCGGGAGAAGCCCGGAGAATATGCTGGCTATTTATGATAAAGTACTGGATGAAAGAATTTTCGTTACCCCCATAGGATGGGAGTATCTGAAATTTTTGCAGGCGAGGTTGAAGGAAGAAGGAATTGATGCGAAACGGATCCGCCCAATTCCTCTGTATCACACCTTTCATTTCCAAAAGGTGGATGAGCAGGAGAATAAAGGTGTTGCGAGGGAACGGATTCATCCCTCCACGAAGAAGAAAATGATTGCCGCAGATAAAATGCGGATTTCAGTGATCACAAATGTGATTCTGGTTTTGCTGGTAGCAATATTGTTTATCATTACCTTAAACGGTGAAAATGCGAATGCTTTGAATTACCGTAAGGCTATTCAGAACCAATATGCTTCATGGGAGCAGGAACTGACAGAGCGTGAGAAGGCTGTCAAAGAGAAAGAGCAGGAATTACAGATAGAGAATGATAAGGATGCTTTGGCCGCATCGGAAGCGGTAGAGGATACCCCGGACGGAACATAAGGAAGATTATCTGAGAAAGGCGGTACATAGATGGATCGATTGAAAATACTTGTAGCAGATGATGAAAGCCGTATGAGGAAGCTGGTAAAGGATTTCCTTTTAAAAAGTAATTTTGAAGTGCTGGAAGCTGAAGATGGCAGTCAGGCGCTTGATCTGTTTTATGCAACCAAGGATATTGCACTCATTATTCTTGATGTGATGATGCCGAAAATGGATGGCTTTGAAGTGTGCCGGGAGATCCGTCAGACTTCACTGGTGCCGATTATCATGCTGACTGCGAAGGGAGACGAAAGAGACGAGCTTCAGGGATTCCGGCTCGGCGTAGACGAATATATTACGAAGCCGTTCAGTCCGAAGATTCTGGTGGCCCGTGTAGAAGCTGTACTGCGGAGAACCAACCAGGCAGAAGAAACCGAGCTTTTGGAATATGGCGGCATTGTCGTGGATAAGACCGCACACAGTGTTACCATTGAGGGAAAGCCGGTGGACTTAAGTTTTAAGGAATTTGAACTGCTTACCTATTTTATGGAAAATAAAGGAATTGCTTTATCCAGGGAAAAAATCTTAAATCATGTCTGGAATTATGATTATTTCGGCGATGCCAGAACAATCGATACGCATGTGAAGAAGCTTCGCAGCAAGCTTGGGGACAAGGGCGATTTAATTAAAACGATCTGGGGCGTTGGCTATAAGATGGGAGATTAAGCATTGGAAAACCCATATGAAGGCAGGGGCAGAGATTGCATATAACTGAAATAGAGGGGGAGGAGTCTGATTTGAATAAACAGGCTTCTTTTTGAGTATAGCACCTGGCAAAACTCATAAGTAGCAAAAGAGGGACAGTTTGGGAGGAACAAGCTTGAAATATAAATACTCTATTCAACGGCAGTTTACAATTATATTCGGATGTTTAATGGCGGGTACCATTTTATTGTGCTGGTTTATCAACAATACTTTTTTGGAGCGCTACTATATTAATAATAAGAAGCATGCCATGCTGGAAGCATATCGCGTCATCAACACCTCTTCCAATAACGGAACTCTGGCTTCCGATAAGTTTGATATCCAGTTCCAGAATATTTGTGCCAAGAACAATATTAATATTGTGATTCTTGATGCAGAGGCAAAAACATTGAAGACATCTGCCAATAATTATGAACTGCTATCGAAGCAGTTATTGAGTTATCTGTTTAATCAGGATACAACGGAGGAGCGCCGGACGATACTGGATAATGAGAAGTACCAGATGATCGGATTAAAGGATGAGCGGACGCAGCAGGATTTTATTGATCTGTGGGGTGTATTGGATAACGGAAACCTGTTTCTGTTAAGGACTCCTGTGGAGAGTATCCGGGAAAGTGTGTCACTGGCAAACCAGTTCCTTGCCTATATCGGAATTGGAGCAGCAATTCTGGCGTCTTTAATTATTATGATGGTATCCAGAAAGATTTCCGAACCGATCAAGGAACTGACACAGATTTCCGAACGGATGAATCATTTGGACTTTGATGCCAAATATGAAGGAAAGAGCAAGACCGAGATCGCCCTCTTGGGACAGAACATTAACCAGTTGTCCGAAACGCTGGAAACGACGATTTCCGAATTGAAGAGCGCGAACAATGAACTTCTTCGTGACATTGAGAAGAAGAATGAAATGGAGAAGATGAGAACAGAGTTCCTTTCCAATGTCTCCCATGAACTTAAGACACCGATTGCACTGATCCAGGGGTATGCGGAAGGATTAAAGGAAGGCGTGAACGACGATGAAGAGAGCCGGAACTATTATTGTGAGGTCATTGTCGATGAAGCCTCGAAGATGAATCAGATGGTACAAAAACTACTGACACTGAACCAGTTGGAGTTTGGGAATAAGACGGTTTCTCTGGAACGGTTTGATGTAGTGGATCTCATCCGGAATTATCTGCAGTCCTCCGTACTGCTTTGTGAGCAGAAAGGCGTGCAGCTTAAAATGGAAGATTATCCCCCGATTCATGTCTGGGCGGATGAATTCGGCGTAGAAGAAGTATTCAACAACTACTTTACCAATGCCATGAATCATGTGGATGGAGAGAAGATCATCGAGGTGCGGGTACAACCCACAGAGGATAAGGTGAGAGTATCGGTTTTCAATACGGGAACACCGATTCCGGAAGACAGTATTGCGCATATCTGGGAAAAGTTTTATAAAGTAGATAAGGCAAGGACCAGAGCCTATGGAGGAAGTGGAGTTGGTTTATCTATTGTCAAAGCAATTATGGATTCCATGAATCAGCCATATGGCGTATTGAATTATGAGAATGGAGTAGAATTCTGGTTTGAACTTGATAAAGGGAAATAGAAATGTTACTATATCCGTAATGAGGTAAAAAAGATGACGAATAAAAAGATAAAACCATTTATAACAATTCTTGCAGGCGCATTACTTGTGAGCCTTTGCGGCTGTGGCAATGCGATTCCCAATCTTAGTGAGGAACAGGAGGCACTGGTTGTGGAATATGCATCCACTGCTGTATTGAAGCATGATGCCAATTATCAGGGAAAGCTTGTGGATCTTTCTACAATTACGAATGAGGAAGAAGTGCCGCCGGAGGAAATCACGCAGGCACTGGCAGAAGAAACAAATATCCCGGAGGAGCCTGCCCCGGTACAGGAGCCGCAGCCGGAAGCGGATAGTGCTGCACAGCAAGAAGAGGAAGTGCAGGTGAATGCTGAACAGATTCTTGGCTTACAGAATGTTTCCTTAATATGTTCAGGGTATGAAGTGGATGAATTTTATCCGAAGAATGGCAATGAAATCTATTTTGTAATGAATGCAACACCCGGAAATAATCTTCTGGTGGTGAAGCTCACCTTAAAAAATCTTCTGAATGAAGAGCAGGATATTCAGATTCAGCCCGGAACAGTGAGGGTAAAGATCAATCTGAACGGTGAAGAGAAGAATGCGCTGACAACCATGCTGTTGAACGATCTGGCAACCTATCAGGGAACCTTAGGATCGGATGAAGAAACAGAACTTGTGGTAGTTGGAGAGTATCCTGTAGAAGAATTGCAGACAATTGACGCTTTAAGTGTGAAGCTTAAGAACGAGAGCGGTGAAGTGATTCTGAACTGTGATTAGAATGAATGCTGAGAAAGCATGTGGGAGAAGAGAACCACGATTATTTCCATATGACGCATCCGGATACCGAATAACCTGTATTGCTCATGCAGTCAGGGTAGGGCCTGGAACAGATCGGTATGAATTGTTTACGATCTGATAAAACAGAATGGCTGTTGGGATAACACTTCCCGGCAGCTTTTTTAAAGTAAAAAGTAGAAAGAACACAAAAGTAAAGCTTTCGAGGTGTGTCGAAAAATAT
>CAVERH010000040.1:0-27541 GCA_963618065.1 bacterium
ATGTCTAATTTTCCTATGTGGGCAGGTTACAAAACGAATTCACCTTTCAAAGCTGTATATCGCGCCTGTTTATTGACATAACTCCTTTATTTATCTTATAATATAAAGGAAGCGTTGGGGCGCTTTCAGGGGGACATATGAAACGAGTCAATACATCTGACCTCGTTCCTGGCATGGTTACTGCCGAGGACGTATACAATTTCAATAACCAGCTTATTTTACCTCGTGGAATTATTCTGACGGATTCTACGATTACGAAGCTTGCCTTTTATTCAGTTCTCACCGTGCGCGTAGAAGATCAGCTTGTGGTACAGTCTGCCCAGACAGATGACTATACCACGTCCTATGCGGACAGAATCAAACATAGTCCCGAATTTACCAGATTCCGCACAGAATTCGAAAATGATGTGGATTCCTTTCGAAATGTCATGAACGATGTCGTAGAAAAGGGTTCTCCTTTGGATATCAATAAATTAATGAACCATACCCTGAGCATTCTGGATCTTGCGGCAACCACACCAAATGTCTTCGATATGCTGCACTGTATGCGTGAATACGATGACGAGACCTATGTACACTGCATGAATGTGGCACTGATCTGTAACATTTTTGCCCGTTGGCTGCGCATGGACGAGGAAGAAATTGTGAAGGCTACCACAAGCGGTCTTCTTCATGATGTTGGGAAGATCAAGATTCCCGGCAGCATTCTGAAAAAACCGGACAAACTCACCAAGCAGGAATTTAACATCATCAAGCGGCATCCGCAGGAAGGTTACCGGCTTTTACTTGACTCCAAGCTTGATCAGGACGTGTTAAATGCCATATTGATGCATCATGAACGTTGCGACGGAAGCGGCTATCCCTTAGGTCTTATGGCGAACCAGATCGGAATTTATGCCAAAATGGTTGCCATTGCCGATGTTTATGATGCAACCACCTCTGCCAGAGTTTACCGCGGTCCCTTATGCCCATTCTCTGCCATCTCGATTTTCGAGGAGGAAGGTCTGCGGAAATACGATCCCATGTTTGTCATGACTTTCTTAGAAAATGTGGTAAATACCTATCTGCTTAACAACGTCCGTCTCACAAACGGAACCACAGGCACAGTGGTATTTATCCATAAAGACAAGCTATCTTCGCCGACTATCAAGACAGCAGGCGGTTTTGTAGACTTAAGCACACAGTCTGATCTGAAGATTGAGGCACTGATTTAGCGTACCAGACCTGCACAGGAATCCTGATCAGCCTGTCTTCAACCGGAACTTCTGCAGATCCCGCTCCGTACTGATCTTATCAATCTGAGCCCCGAGAGATGCAAGCTTCAGATGAAAATCCTCATATCCACGTTCAATATATTTAATATCATCAATCGTCGTAATTCCTTCTGCGGCCAGAGCGGCAATTACAAGTGCGGCTCCTGCCCGGAGGTCCGGTGCACTGATGCTGGCACCTGTATACTTGGGAACTCCGTCAATGATTGCCGTATTTCCCTCAACCTTGATATTCGCACCCATTCTGGTAAGCTCATCCACATACTTAAACCGGTTCTCGAAAATACTCTCGGTCACAATACTCGTTCCCTTGGAAAGTCCCAGTGTAACCGTAATCTGCGGCTGCATATCGGTCGGGAATCCCGGATAGGGAAGGGTCTTTACATGTGTATGGGTAAGCGGCTTCGATGCCACAACACGTACGGCATCGTCCGATTCTTCAATTTCGCATCCGATTTCAAGGAGCTTTGCACTGATGGACTCCAAATGCTTCGGGATGACATTCTTAACGATTACATCGCCCTTTGTTACCGCTGCAGCAAACATAAAGGTTCCTGCCTCGATCTGATCCGGTATAATCGTATACTCTGTGCCGTGAAGCTTTGAAACGCCCTTGATACGAATCACATCCGTACCGGCGCCCTTGATATTGGCACCCATGCAGTTTAAGAAGTTCGCCACATCAACGACATGCGGCTCCTTCGCTGCATTTTCAATAATGGTCTGTCCTTCTGCCATTACGGCTGCCAGCATCACATTGATTGTTGCTCCAACCGTAACCACATCCATATAAATATGACTTCCTATAAGCTTCTCGGCCTCTGCAAAAATCAACCCGTTGGCAATCTTCACGTCCGCGCCGAGTGCACGAAAGCCTTTGATATGCTGATCGATGGGGCGCAGTCCGATGTTACAGCCACCGGGTAAAGAAACCTGTGCCTTCTTATACTTGCCAAGCAGTGCACCCAGCAGATAGTAAGAAGCACGGATCTTCTTAATGTAATCCCCTTCGATTACAAGATCCTTGATATTTTTGCCGGAAATCCGGGCCGTGTGGCGGTCAATCCGTTCCACTGTGCCTCCAATGCTCTCAATGGCCTGCATCATCACATTGGTATCACGGACATCCGGGATATTTTCTATTAATACGGTTTCATCCGTCATAACAGCCGCTGCCAGAATTCCTAAGGACGCATTCTTTGCGCCACCGATTTCGACTTCGCCAACTAACGGATTGCCACCTCTAATTGCATACTGTTCCATAGCATACCTCGAAATGCGTTTGATATATTCCATCCAGTATTCATCTTCATGCGTATATAATTTCAGTTATTACGTAACTGTTCAAATTCTTACAGCTACGCTATTTTATTCTCTTAAACGGAATTTGGTACGAAAACCCTTTTATCATTATAACATAATGTAAAAGTCTGTAAACCCAAACATCTGTTTAGGGCTAATTCAGGTATTTCAGCGGGTTCACCTGGGAGCCGTTGATCAGGATCTCAAAGTGCAGATGCGGTCCTGTGCTGACACCCGTATTTCCACTCAGAGCGATCTTCTGCCCCTGGGAAACCGTCTGTCCCGCTGAAACGAGTACCTTGCTTAAATGTCCGTATCTTGTCTGTCTGCCATCCGGATGATTAATATATACACAATATCCGTATCCGCTTCCCCAGCCGGCTTTTACAACCGTACCACCACAGGAAGCATAAACTGCTGTTCCTGTCGGAGTTGCCCAGTCAACACCCTTATGATAAGAGCTTGCACCTCTCGTCGGACGGTTACGCCGTCCAAAATTAGAAGAAAGACGACCGCCTGAGATTGGCTTGATATAGGTCGGCGGAATCTTTGTTCCACGTTCCACGATCTTCGGAACTGCCACATAGGTAATCTCTTCCTTAATGATCTCTTCCGAAACCTTCGTATTATTCTCAAAGGAAACAACTGCAACGACCTTACGGTGTCCGGCAGAGGGTTGCTGATGCACTACCGTTTCTGTCGTGTACCAGTCATCATTGTCAATATAAATAACATCTGCGTCATAATCCTCTTCGTAATACATTTCCTCCTGACGCAGGACAGCAAGCATCGGTTCTTCTACTGTAACAATCAGCTCCTGGTCCGGACGGATCATTGAATTTTCATCCTCTAAGGAATCATTCATTTCGATCAGCTTGTCCAACGGAACATTCGTTTTAATGGCTATTCCGGACAGCGTATCACCGGAAACCACCTTATAAATCTGATTTTTCTCTTCATCACTTGTCACTTCATTGATAGCAAGGCTGATATCCGTCAGCTCGTTCTCATCCAGATAAGCCTCAGCTACTTCTATATCATCCCCGAAATTCATGGAGATTATACCAAGCTGATAGTCCTCAAAGTCCTTCTCCACATCCGGCTCAATCTGGTCAAACAATGCCGTCATATCTGCCTGGAATCCGGCTTCCAGTGCCACAGCTTCCGCTGCCTCTTCCTGTTCCTGCACTTCCTCGCGCGTTGCAACGGCAGCGCTCATAACCGGAAGCTCTCTTGCCGGATCAAGCTGCAGCTCCACCTGATAGTCCTTGTCCGCATCATATTTATTTACTGCTGCCTGTAACAGCGCAACGACCTCATCCAGATTGGCAAGATTAATGATTTTTTCATTAATTTTGACCACATAGGACTTAATCATGGATTCCTTCATATCGGAGGTATAGACCTTCTCCATGTTGTTGATCACAAGCTTCGGTGAATCCACCTTGCCCCATAACACTTCCTGTCCGACGGTTTCGATCTCACTCTCCACCAGAACCAGATGATTGTTCCGGGATGCTACGTTTCTTCGCGCTTCTACTGCGTAACTCTTCGCGTTTTCAACAGAATCCACCACACCGACTTCCTGTCCGTTTAAAAAGACCGTAAACATATTGTCTCCGGTTTTCACGAATTTCACAAAAGACGGCATGAAAAAAATACTGACAAAAACTGCCAGCAGTGCAATCTTTAAAAAGCGCATTTTTAACCGTTTATAATGTGATGATAAATGTATCATAAACTATTCCTGTTCTTTTTCCATATCCAAAAGGTAACGGCTTTATTTTAACAGTTCTAAATTTACTTGTAAAGAGCCTGTTCTTTCCAGGTATTTCCGTTTATAATAGGGGAAAAAGGAGGGAACCATGGGCAGCGAAACGATTTTTCACATTGATGTCAATTCTGCATACTTAAGCTGGAGTGCCATCCGCCGTCTGCAAAACGGCGATCCGCTCGACCTGCGCACCATTCCTTCCATCATCGGCGGTGATCAGGAAAAGCGTCACGGCATCGTTCTTGCCAAGTCAATCCCTGCTAAGAAATACGGTATCCAGACTGCCGAACCGATTGTCAGTGCTTTCCGCAAATGTCCCACCCTCGTCATGGAAAGTCCGGACATGCACTATTACCATCAGAAAAGCGAAGAGCTGATGAACTATCTGCGTTCTGTCTGTCCCGATATTGAACAGCTCAGTGTCGACGAATGCTTCATGGATTATACCCCTATCCAGTACCACTACGCTTCTCCCATAGAAGCAGCCTGCCAGATCAAGGACGAGATCCGGAACCGGTTTGGGTTCACCGTGAATGTGGGCATTTCCGATAAGCGTGTGCTTGCCAAAATGGCTTCCGATTTTGAAAAGCCCGACAAGGTGCATACCCTTTATCAGCATGAAATCAGGGAAAAGATGTGGCCTCTGCCTGTTTCTTCCTTATATATGTGTGGCAAATCCAGTGTACAGGTCCTTCACAATTTAGGAATCCGCACGATTGCCGATCTTGCTGCAACCGATGTGTCCATTATTGCCTCCCACCTCAAAAGCCATGGTGTCCTTTTATGGCAGTATGCCAACGGCATTGATGACTCCGGCGTTACCTCCGTACCCGCGGAAGCGAAAGGAATCGGCAATTCCACGACCGTTGCCAGAGATCTCACCACCGCCAAAGAAGCCTATCCGATCCTTTTATCCTTATGTGAAAGCGTCGGAGAACGGTTGCGTCATGTGAGCCAGTCCGCTTCCATGGTAAGCGTTGAAATCAAATACGCCGACTTCCAGAATGCTTCCCACCAGAGAAATCTCCCGGAGCCGACGAATGCGACCACGCTCCTATATAGAAATGTCTGTCAGCTATTTGACGAATTGTGGAACGGTTCGCCCATCCGTCTGCTTGGCGTGCGCACGACCAAATTAAGTGATATGGATGCCCCGGTGCAGTTAAGTTTATTCGACCAGATTTCCAGCCAGCCGGAAAAATCTGCAGGTCCATCCCGTGAAAAGCTCGATGCCCTCGATACCGCCTTAGATGCCATCCGCAATAAATATGGCAAGGATGCAATTGTGCGCGGAAGTCTTTTATCCCCAAAACAAAAACGATAGAGTCCTTCCGGAGCCTATCGTTTCTTTACGCTGTAGCCAAATGTTCCAAGCTTTTCTCCGAGCGTGTAATACGTTCCGTGCGAATAAGCAATGGGATCTGCTTTTTCAAGAGAAAACTTTCCATTTTCATCCATATACTTTTCATCCGCATGTACGGATACGACCTTCGCCACGAACATATCGTGTGTTCCAAGCCGAAGCACCTGCGTCACCTTACATTCAATGTTTACCGGGCTTTCGTCTAAAAGTGGGGCGCCTACTTCCTCTGCGGGACTCATGTGAAGTCCAAGCTCTTTGAACTTGTCCACATCCCTGCCGCTCTTCACTCCACAGTAATCCGTTGCAAACGCCAGATTCCTGGTTGTCAGATTGATCACAAATTCCCCTGTCTCTTCAATCATATGATGGGAATAACGGGAAGGGCGGACGGAAATTGATACCATTGCCGGATCGCTGCAGATGGTGCCTGCCCATGCCACTGTAAAAATATTTGGATTGCCCTGCTGATCTGCTACGGTGATCAGAACCGCCGGAAGCGGGTAGAGCATATTCCCCGGTTTCCATGTCTGTTTTGCCATATATCCTATACTCCTGCTGCTATTTTAAAACACTCCAAGTAATCCAAGAACACTTACGATCAGATTCAATGCGGAAAGAATCAGGGTCACTAAGACAAGCGGGAACAATACTCCCGACTTCTTCTGCGTCTTCTCCAATTCTTCCTTCAGCTCCCCTGCCCGGCGGTCCAGTTCCTCCACCATGGAAGCCTGTACATTACGGTACACCTTCACATTATCGGTATGAAGAAAATCTTCCAGATTTTTAATGACATTCTCGGTCTTATTCTGGAGCTCGTCCACCATCTCCGCAATCTGCTGGGTGTTGTCTGCATGCTCCTTAATCTCGGCAATCTTCGCAAGGCTCTCATCAATCGCCTTCTGAATTCCTGCTATGGAAAGATCTGAAGTTTCTTTAATTTTGGAAACCGAAGCAGCTTCTACTTCGCCTGCTGTCTTTCCAAGATGCTGTCCCATTTTATCCGCTAACTGCTGAACATCCTGTGCCGTTTCTATATTCTTCAAATTGACCTGACGCATCTCCTGAAGGCAATCGTCATATTTCTCCATCTGTTCTTTAAACAGGGTAAGCTGTTTCTCAAGACTTTCAATCTCTGCTGCATCCGCCGCCGCATTGGCCCGGATCATCTCCTGTGGAGTAAATTTCTGTACAATTTCGTCCATAAAATTATCCATACCTATCCTCTTTTCACGAAAACAAATGTCTGTTTATAATCGCTTTATTATAGCATAACTCTTACATTTTTACAATCACTGTCATTTTTGTGCACATTGCATAGATTTTATCTTTGTTTTTTTACATCTTTGTAAAAATTAACAGCAATTTCATAGCTTGTTCATAATTTGTTCATAATTGTATTGTACTATATATACATAGCAACGGAAACATGTAATGTTTTTCATTACACACATAGATAAATTTTTTCATAATAGCCCAGGCGCAGAAATGTGTCTGGGCACTCCTCATTTTATAGGGCAAAATTTATGGGACGAAAAAGACTCAAAATGTGGTATTATCTGTTTTATGCAGTATCGAAGATAACACAACCTTCTGAGTCTTTCTCATTACAATTTTATTCATTTTCTCTGTGATCTCTTATTATGCTCTGTCTTCATAATGCTCTATTTTATATAAACTGATCCTTATGACTGTGTTTTCTGCATCCCTTATCACTCTACTTCAAGATTGTTCATACTGAGAACCTCATCATTCAGGGAAAGCATCTTATCATCAAGTGCTGCCACCATATCCGCGCACTCGATCAATTCACTCTGAATATGTTCCGGCACATTTCCTTCAAACTTATAATGAATCTTGTGCTCTAAGCTTGCCCAGAAGTCCATCGCTACCGTCCGGATCTGGATCTCTACCTTCGTATCCACGATCCGGTCCGATAAATATACCGGAACGGTCACAATCATGTGATAGCTGCGATAACCGCTCGGCTTCGGATTCTTCAGATAGTCCTTCACCGAAATCACCTTGATGTCACTCTGATTGCTGATCATGTCGGCAATACGGTAAATGTCCGATACAAACGAACAGATCACGCGGATCCCCGCAATATCATTGATATATTCCACCATATTGGAAATCGTCGATTCATAGCCATAGCGCTTTAATTTCTTAACGATACTCTCCGATGTCTTAATTCTGGATTTAATATGCTCAATCGGATTGTAGCTGTGTACGTGCTGAAATTCATCGTTCAGAATCTCCAGCTTCGTACCAATCTGTTTCAGAGCCGAACTATAAATAAGAATAACCTCTTTCCAGTTATCCACATCGCCGTCGCGTCCTGTGATAATATCCATAAGTAACCCTTCCTCTCCCTCCTCGGGAGTCCCCATACTCCACTTATATAATAGCATATCTTCACAGGAAAATGCATGTTTTTATAAAATTTTTATACATTTTTCATAACATTTTTCATAATAAAGTTATCGACCCTTTTCCTCTATTCGTTCCTGATATAGAGTTCATAATGTTCGCTTTCGCTAACCCGCATGAAATGCTCCTTAATATAAGCCGTATCCACCGCACCATAGCCATAAAGTGTCGGCCATTCCGGAATTTCCTTCGTTTCGTCATAGATTTCTTTCGGAATCAGGACACACTGCGCATCCGTAATTTCCACCTCTGCCAGTTCCTGATCATAATAAAATTTCAGCACATACTTCTGATAATCATCTACCGTAAAGCAGGTCTGCAAGTCCTCCGTATATCCCCGGAAAACATCCGCAATCTCCGTTTCACGCTCTGCATACTGGGAATGATACGAGGGACCGCAAAGTTCAAACAATGCAAATCCCAAAAGCAGCAGACAGCAGTACTTTCCTGCAGCAACCATCGTATCTTCAGGGAATCGAAATACCAGCTCTACCAGACGCTTCAGCAGCCACACCAGCATCAGGCTGACCGGAATGGCAAGGAATGAAAATACCCGGTAATACGGCTGCACGCTCTGAATCACCAGCATCACCGGAACCATCACCACGAATACCGCCAAATATACCTGGAAGAACCACGAATCCTCATCCTTTTTGCGGGAAAAGCATGCATTCACAATGGCAAGCACGCCCCCAACCGCAAGGATCACCACAAGCGCCGCGCCAAGTCCTGCGTAAAACAGATTGAACACGCCCGTAAGATAATGGAACAGCTCCTTCACAATATAGCTCCGCTCATCCCCTTGAATATAAGGGGTCGCCAGCATATATTCCATGCCGGTCCGCAATGCTTCAAACGGAGTTTTCAGAATGATTTTCACCTGATAAATTCCATAATAAATGCTGGTGGGATCCTTCGACATCAGGTTCGATCCGATCGCAAGCCAGATCACCGCATACAATCCCACAGTCAGAACGGCTGCCACAACAGAAGCAGTAATCAGCTTCCACAGCGTTTTGTACTTTTTCGTAAGAAGAAGTGCGATTCCACCTGCGATACAGACCGGGATAACCCAGAAGGTCGAGCTTACCAGCGTATACAGTCCCCCTGTCAGAGAAAGCGTGTAAAGAATATAGTCTCTCCTCCGTGCCTGCTCCTTACAGATCCTGAAAAGACTTAACAGGGCAATCAGATAACAGGTTGTTGCAAGCGTATAGCCACGCCCCTGTATCGAGAGATTATTGACCTGCCAGACCGCCACATACAAAAATACGACGCCTGCGGAAAAGAACCGGTTCAGGAACTTCTTTGCAAGCTGATACAGAAGAAGCATGTTGGCACAGGATGCCAGAAATGAAACTCCCCGAAGTCCGATATAGGGATTTCCCAGATAATCAAGGAATGCCGACAGTACCGAATAAAAGACATGATTATTCGGCACCGGCCAGTGAATCGCCGCATAAACCGGCCCCCTTGAAATAAAGGAATAGTAGGTATACAGTTCGTCATACCACGGCTTGATTGCGAACATACTGACCGCATAATAAACCGTCATGCCTAAGAAAAACAGGCTGAATAATTTATTTTCCGATATAAATGCTTTGATTTTTTTCATGTAAATTCCTTTTCTCCCCAATATAGACAATAAATATTACTATTCTGGTAACTGTTCGGTAGGAATACCGGCATTCCCGGAAGCCAATGACGTCTGGTTTCCGACGCTTACCAGATGGTAAACATTAAAGTAATACCTCTCCAGCAAATAGGTTCCCTCTTCGGTATAAGCAATCCCTTCGGTCTCCCATTCCTTCAACAGATCTTCCCTGCTGTTAAAGCTGCCGAAGAAATAAACATCCTTTTCCTGCACAAGCTGCGGAAGCTCTGTAATGTCCTCCAATCCCCGACACTGGGGAAGCAATTCTGCGATCAGCTCCTCCGGATTACTTCCATATAAATAGATCTCATTCGAATCCTTCAAGTAACAAGCGGTCACGGCCTGCACGTGATCGAAGTTGCAAAGCACCACCGCATCCTCCGGAAAGTCTGATAGAAAGCTCTGCGTTGCTTCCATCTCTACGATCTTCTTATGCTCTTCCCCGTAAAAGCCCTGCATATTCGAATGTCCTGCCAGAAGAAACGGCACAAATAACAGAATGCCCCAGTTCTTTTCGACAGAATCCCACAACACCACTGCTGCCACAAGCCACATCGCACCAAGACAGGGGATGAGATACCGGTATACGAAGATCGGACGATTCAGGATCGAACAGACGAATCCGACAAATGTGGTAAATACTGCAATCCATAATCCGGTAAGCAGAAAGAAACGTTCCTTTGCATCCTTTCTTTTCATAAAGAAGGAATACAGGAATGCTACACCAAAGATTAAAATCATCACACAGGCCAGCACATAATTCTTCTTCACCGCATAGGAAACCGGCAGGAAAATATATTTCATGCATCCGAAAATGCTTTTCCAGGTAAGCGGCTGGATCCAATAGCTGCTGCTTACCGTCCGTACCTGCGAGAAAAAGAACGGAAGCCACGGAAGATAGGCAAGTACGGATAATCCGGCGCAAAGTAAGACCTTCCCTATTTTGTTTTTATGCGCCATAACAGCGTAGAATACGAACACCGCAATATAAATCGCAATCACGGCCACACACGCATAATACTGCGTATAAGCAGTGAGAATTCCATAGACCCAGAACAGAAGCCAGTGCTTATTATCCTTCCACCATTTTGTGAGACCATTTTCTCCATTGCCGGATCCTGCGGCCGCTTCTGTTCCTGTTATTCCCAGACCTGCTTCCATTTTTGCTCCAGATACTTGTCTTAATGGAAACGTCCGGACCAGTTCACAGCTATGTAAGAAAGCCGCTGTAATAAAGAACAATGCCAGGGAATACATCCGGATCTCCACCGTATAGTTGGAGATCTGCGGCATGGTCATTATCAGGAACCAGAACAGCCCTGCCACATGCAGTCCGAAGTTCTTCCTGATCGCTGTCAGTGTATAAACGAAGATTCCCACAAAGGGAAGCATCGATGCAAGCTTGCACAGTACAATCGAGGAAGCTGCCGGAACCAGTACCTTTCCAATATCATGAAAGAGTTTCAAATACCAGTAATAAAGCGGTGGATGCACGTCCCTTCCTGTCAGGACTGCAATTTCCTTATAACTATGTTGTATGAACTTCACCGAAAATACTTCGTCATACCAGATATCCTGTCCAAATGCCTGAAACAGGCATACCAAAAAGGAAAGAATACCCAGAATCAGAAAGAGAACTCCACAACCCTTCTTCCATTTTTCTTCCGGTGTTCCAAAAATAAGCTTTTGTATTGTTTTCATTCGAAAATGCTGTTACCTTTACTGATTTTCTAATTTTTCATCTTTCTTATGATACCATGTCTGCCTCTAAAAACAAAGTTATTGCCAAATATTTTTTCTTTCTTTATAATAAAGTGAATCTATTTGAACGAATAAAAGACAAAGCAAATCCGGAACCAGAGGCAATTATAGGGAGATCATGAAATGTTTCGTTTATGGGCTAAAATATTTAAAGAAAATCATTTAATCAAAGACGTAGTGATCTGTAATGATCAGGAGGATACCCGTACCCATAAGGTGTTTCAGGCACTGGATGAAGCCTGCTATGAACTGGATCTTACCCGTCCTATCTGGCTGGATCTTAACATCAAGGACTTCAAGCGCCATTCTAAAACACGTTTTACGAAGGATAGTTTCATTGAGCATATTGATTTTGATTATCTCGAAATTCAGGTCATTGAAGAAGATTAAATTTTAATTTTAAAGGGTCTGTGCAGGATTTTTCCGCATAGACCCTTTTATATTTGGAATATCTCTAAAATGTTTTTGAATAAAGCAATTGACACTGCATATCTTATGTAGTAGTATTTAGTTATTCCTAATGTAGTTTTTAATACTACGTGTCGTTATTGAAGGAGGTTATATTATGCAAATTACAATTCGTGAACCCGGAAGCGCTCTTACCCATTTTATAGCAATGTTACTGGCAGCCTTTGCCGCTACCCCGTTACTGACCAAAGCAGCCCGCTATGCAAGCAGGGAGTCCCTTATCGCACTCAGCATTTTCTGTGTGAGCATGATTCTTTTATACGGAGCAAGTGCAACCTACCACTCCCTGAATCTGTCCGGACGCCCTTTACGCATCTTCCGTAAGATTGACCATATGATGATTTTCGTCCTGATCGCCGGTTCCTATACCCCGATCTGTCTGGCTGTCCTTGGCGGGAAGCTCGGCTACACCTTACTTGCCGTCATCTGGGGTCTTGCCCTGTTCGGCATGATCCTGAAAGCCTGCTGGATCACCTGTCCGAAGTGGTTTTCCTCGGTAATTTATATTGCAATGGGCTGGGCCTGCGTTGCCGTATTCGGTCCGCTCCTTCAGGTACTCCCGACTGCTGCATTCCTCTGGCTGCTTGCCGGCGGCATCATCTACACCATCGGCGGTGTGATCTACGCCTTAAAGCTTCCCCTGTTCAATGCAAAGCATGAATTCTTCGGCTCCCACGAAATCTTCCACCTCTTCGTCATGGCCGGAAGCTTCTGTCACTTCATCTTCATGTACTGTTATGTGGCTTAAGGGCTATAGAAAGCTCTGGCATTTTCCAGAATTTGCAAATTAAGTTATGTCAAAAGTCCAACCAACTTAGTTCTTAGTCCTTTGGAGAAACTTAGAAGTTCTTCTATTTCATTTTATAACCGGCAATGCCCGGACACGGATGTCCGGGCAAGGAGCAATCGAACCTGGATGGTTCGTTGTGACGTTTGCGTTATACTTCAAAATCTTACATGTAATAGTTAGAACTTCTTAGTTTCGGATAACCGACTAAGAACAAGTTGATTAGACTTTAATATATCCCAATCTATTTTGCATCCGCATATCCATTGGGATTCATACTCTGCCATCTCCAGGAATCCTCGCACATATCCTTAATATCATACTGTGCTTCCCATCCCAGTTCTCTCTTTGCCTTATCTGCATTGGAATAGCATGTGGCAATATCACCGGCACGGCGCGGTTTAATCACATACGGAATCTTC
This sequence comes from bacterium, assembly GCA_963618065.1. Lineage (GTDB taxonomy): Bacteria > Bacillota > Clostridia > Lachnospirales > Lachnospiraceae > Suilimivivens. The sequence continues at coordinate 13,233 of CAVERH010000040.1, forward strand.
ACTCCTGTAGCGGCTTCGAAGTTCTTCACAATATCAAGAACGCTGTAACCCTTACCGGTTCCCAGATTGTAAATTGCCAGTCCGACCTTCTCATCGAGTTTCTTAATTGCTTTCACATGGCCGATCGCAAGATCGACAACATGAATATAGTCACGTACTCCGGTTCCATCCGGGGTGTCATAATCGTTACCAAATACACCAAGCTCTTTGAGCTTACCAACTGCAACCTGTGTCACATACGGCATCAGGTTATTCGGAATACCATTCGGATTCTCGCCGATAAGACCGCTCTTATGTGCGCCGATCGGGTTGAAATATCTTAACAGAATCACATTCCATTCCGGATCTGCCTTCTGCATATCGGTAAGGATCTGCTCTAGCATGGACTTCGTCCAGCCGTAAGGATTGGTGCACTGTCCCTTCGGGCACTCTTCGGTAATCGGGATCACGGCAGGATCTCCGTATACGGTTGCAGAAGATGAAAAGATGATATTCTTCACACCATGCTTCCGCATGACATCAACCAGTGTCAGTGTTCCTGCAATGTTATTCTCATAATATTCCCAGGGCTTCTGTACGGATTCCCCGACCGCCTTAAGACCTGCGAAATGAATACAGGAATCAATGCTTTCCTTTTCAAAAATCTGATTCAGCGCCTCACGGTCAAGAATGTCTGCTTCATAGAAGGTAACCGGCTTTCCGGTGATCTTCTCCACTCTTTTTAAACTTTCCTTACTGGAATTGCTTAAGTTATCCACAACAACCACTTCATATCCGGCATTCTGAAGCTCTACTACGGTATGACTTCCAATATATCCGGCACCTCCGGTTACTAAAATTGACATCTTTCTCTCCTCGCTTTCCTAAAGGACTTGTTACCTGTAAAACCAAATGTCTTTTATCAAGACCTGATTTCGTTTTCTTTAGGCTCATTATATGCTTCCTGAAACAGATTCACAATACAGAAATGTTACCCTTATCTGTCAAAATGTTGTCTGGAAGCAAATCTGTATCCTTACTCCCGGATCATTACAGCTCAATTCCATTTAACTTACACAGCTCTCTTGCACTCTCCACGGAATCCACACCGGTTGCATTTTTGATAGGTGCAAACTCTTTGCTGCGCTCTACTTCAAACGGCAGACAATTTTCCATTTCATGGATCATGTCCAGCACAAGCTGTTCAAATTTATATCCGTTGGGGGTCTCCGGCTTCATCTTTGCTCCCTGTTCATTCAAATAAGGAATCTTCTTTTCTACCACATGCAGAGGAAGATTTTTCTCACGGATCTTCTCAAGCTCTGAAATCCGGAACAGGTAATTCAGAATCACGCCGAAGTTGTAGGCCGGATCTCCTGACACATCCTTTGCATCACGCATTTCTTCTGTCAGTTCATAGTATTCCACGATAGACGGTCTGCCATCCTCTAAGCACATGACACCCACCTTTTCATCCGGCGTTACCTTCTTTACCACCTTGGAACCTGCCACACACTGATTTTCCAAAACTGCGCCAACGAAAACCGGATCTGCAATCCGCTGTAACACATTATCTACCGCGAAAATATTCAGCCATTCCACGCCATCCTCCATTGCCTTCTGTGCAATGCCCCACTTATGCATGGATAGATACCAGCCGCCGTTTCCATTCGGAGATGTGGACATTTTCCACTTTTCTTCCAGATAAACCTTACCTTCATAATCGGTGGCAGGTGCCATCTCCTGCATAAAGAAGGTAACATGATCCGCTGCATAGCCGAAGTAATTGTGCTCCTTCAAAAACGCAGTCGTTGCCTCATGATTCTTGTCACTGGTCATAATATAAAGCGGAATATATACCCCGGCTTCCTTCACGACATCCATCAGGTTTTCTATGAGACGCTGGAAGATATAAACCTCCTTTGTAAGACCAATATTAAACATTCCCTTCGGATTATCGGATCCCAGCCGGGTTCCCATTCCGCCGGCAAGAAGCACCGCACCAACCTTTCCCTTGCGGATCGCCTGTAAGCCCGTTTCCTGAAACTGTGTCCTTTTCTCTTCGATCTCTTTAAGCTGCATGGCTGCAAGAGGCGTAATGACGCCCTTCTGCGGCTCCTTCTTTCCGTCCTTCACGGCATCCAGAATTGAAAAATCCGTATCCTCAATCTGCTTTAAAAGTGCCTCCTTCTGTTCCCCGGCAAGCTCCTCATAATATCTTAAAACCTGCTCCTGACCTGCCTTATGCAGTTTGTCCTTTGCTTCCTGTAAATTCATACCTTCCCTCCATTTCCGAAGTGCAGCATTCCCCTTCTCTTACATTCGATTATAGAGTATTACCCATGATTATGCAAATATTTACAGGTCTCAGCAGCAAATGCTTCGACCTGTACTAAATAGTTACACCACTATTTCTTTACATAGGAAAGAATCGTTTCCATCATCTTCTTTGCATCGAGAGGCTTGGACAAATGCTCATTCATGTCGGCCTCCCGGCTTTTTTGCATATCATCATCAAAGGAATTTGCAGACATTGCAAAAATCGGAACCGAAGCTGCATCTGCACGATCCATTGCACGGATTGTACGCGTAGCTTCCAATCCGTCCATTACCGGCATCATAATATCCATCAGGATAATGTCAAAGTCTCCTTCCCCGGAATTGCGAAAAATTTCAACTGCCTCTTTCCCATTTCCTGCTCCTGTAAGTACTGCACCCTTTTCGTTAAGCATAAACTGTGCAATTTCCATATTGAGTTCATTATCTTCCACCACAAGAATATGAATTCCGTCAAGAGAATCGCTTTCCTCCGCCTCTGCTTTACCGGCCCGGTAATATTCCTGATCTACCGCAAAGCTTATCGTAATTGTAAAGGAAGTCCCCTTCCCCACTTCACTTTCGAGTTCAATCTCCCCCTGCATCAGATCCACAAGCCTTTTCACAATGGAAAGTCCGATGCCTGTTCCTTCGTAATCCGTCCGCGAAGAATTGTGCTCCTGAGTGAAAATATCAAATGCCCGCTTCTGGAACTCCGGACTCATGCCAATACCGGTGTCCCTACAGGTAAGTTCAAATAATGCATAAGTATCATCGCATGACAGTTCCCTGCAGCCTACAACAATGGAACCGTTTTCTTTATTATACTTGATTGCATTGACAATAACATTCTGAATAATCTGCTGCAAATGCGTCGGACTTCCGATCAGATGACTATGCTCAATAACAATATCGGCACAGCTGAATGTGATCCCCCTCTCTACCGCCTGTGACTCCATAATTGCATTGGCTTCATCCAGAAGATCCTTCAGGTCAAAGCTCTTTTCTTCCAGACGAATCCTGCCACTCTCCAGCTTACTCATGTTGAGAATATTATTTACCATATCCAGAAGAAAATCCGAGGATCTCATAATCTTGTCAAAGCAATCCATGACTTTCGAACGATCTTCAACGGAAGCCCTTCCGATATTGACAAGTCCACGGATCCCGTTGATCGGAGTACGCACATCATGGCTCATACGACGCAGGAAATCCGACTTTGCCTCATTAGCTTTTTTAGCCTCCCAGGCACTCTGCCGCAGCTCCTCCTGATATGCCATCTCCTTTTTCTTCTGCTGTGTCACATCACGGATAACAAGAATCACCTTTTTCAGCTTTCCGTCTGTGTTATTCATAGACGGAATTAACAGCATCTGTGCATATTCATGCTTCACATTTTCATAGCTGAAACCAATAAACTTCTGAGACTTAAGCCTCTCTTCCATGGTTTCGAGACAGATAAATTTTGAAAATTCTTCCTGATACGGCTCCAAAACCCTCTTCAGTTTATAATTTTCCAGCATTTCAATTGCATTGGGAAACGGCTCAAGAAACTTCTTAAGCTCCTTCAGATCAAGAATTGCCTCCCAGGTTGCATCCTCAAGGGATATCACAATATTGATGCGGTAAATGCTGCCAATTGCACTAATCAGATGATATTCCCGTTCCATATGCCGGAATCTCGCCTTCTGCAAATACTGCCATAAAATCCATGCAAACGCCACAATTATGACATAAATACCGCCGGTAATTATCAGCCTCAACGGTCGATCCTGAAATACCACTTTGGAAGAATAAAATGCATACAGATAATATTGGTGGTACAGGGTGTGGGCACCATACCAGTTATCTGTACCGTTCCCGATCCGGATCATCTGTCGATCCCTCCATTGTCCATTCTCCGCCCAGACATTTCCATCCGTTATCGGACAATCCTCAACTGCCAGTCCTGCCATTCCGGCATTGTTGGATGCCAGAACCTTATCTCCATCTGTAATCACAACCATTGCATCATACTGGAAGTTATTGTATGCAAGCAGGGAATTCAGGGACAGTTCATTCACGTCATTCGTCAGATTCGTGATGTCCTCATAGCCAATCAAAATTCCATCGCTGCCACAGAGAGAAAGCATAGCATAATTATATTGACAGCCTGCTGCTGTTGTCTGATCCGCATAAATCTTCTTCGGATAGCGCAGGATACTTTCTATATTGCTCTCGCTTAGGAGCGTATCAATCAATGCCTGTGCATTATTGCCCCGGCGATCCGCATGCGCAATAATCTCTTTTTCTTTATTCAGCACAAAAACACCCGTCAGATTCTGATTCCGGGCAGATGTCAGCAGATAGGCCTCACCGGTGATCTCCTTATACTGACTGTAATCCCGGATCACCCTCACCTTACCGATTGTACTTTGGAGATCTCTTGTTGTGTTTCCGATCTGATAATCATTGTATCTACGACAGACAGACTGCAGGAAATCAAGCGTTTCCCCTGCAGTCACTTCCACGCTTCTTCTCTCTGCGCTTGTCACAATGTTATATGCAAAAAACATCACAAGACTTCCCAGCGCCACTAGGATTATGATAAGGAAATACGCATGAACCCGGAATCCATCCTGCCTCTCACTTTTCATTCGTTATTCCTCCGTATAAATGTTCTTCTCTACATCCAGACCATATTTCGCAATGATCTCCCCAACGGTTCCATCCTCCGTCATCTCATGCAGAGTTTTCGTCAGTTCTTCTGCGAGCGCGGCATCTCCGCCTTTTGCAAAGGCAATGCCAAGCCGGGACTTGTCAAGGTTCAGATCCAGATAGCGATACTCATCCGGATACTCCCGGGTATAGATAAGCAGCGCAGTTTCATGTCCTGCGATGGCATCCACATACCCCTTGCGCAAAGCGGTAAACACCTCTCCAAGCACACGATAACTGTAAATCTGATCCACCAGTCCAAGCTCCGGAATCCTTTCCTTCAAAAAAATATCTTCCGAAGTCGAATTTGCCTGTACCGCAACAGACTTACCTCTAAGATCTGACAACTGTTCAATTCTGCTTTCCTGTGGGACAACGAGCATGCGGCGCGTGTATAGATAAGGACCTGCCCAGAGATAATCCTCTTCCCTCTCTTCCATGGTCAGACAGCTCCACATGCAGTCCATCGTTCCATCCTCGAGAAATTGTTCTCTCTGCTCCAGATCCAGTTGCAAAAAGACTGGCTGATAGTCCATTCTTCGAAACGCTTCTGTTGCAAGTTCTACGTCAATCCCAGTATATTCCCCATCAATCTTCTGATAAAAATACGGCTCATAGATCGCTCCACCCACCGTTATGACCGGAAGCTCCTGCATGCGTTCCCCTTTGGTTCTGCGACCACATGCACAGCCAAGGATTATACCTATCAATAACAAAAAAAGCAGTAAAACCCTTTTTCTCATAGGTTACCTCCTGAAAACGAAATCACTGTTTTCACATTCGTATCTGACAATAATTGATTATAAAATCAGACCTATTCTGCATCAAGCAGATGCACACAAATTACGGGAGCAGCTGAATGATCCAATCCCGTTATCTGGTCAGGTGATACAGTACCTCAATTAATTTCTCTGCCTTCAGCGGCTTCGCGATATGTACACTCATCCCGGCCTTTCTTGCCGCAATACGGTCTTCCGTAAAAGCATTAGCGGTCATGGCAATAATCGGAATCGTCTTCGCATCCGCTCTCTCCATACTGCGAATTGCTGAAGCTGCCGTATAGCCGTCCATCACTGGCATCATAACATCCATGATAATTGCATCAAAGGTTCCCGGAGCGGATGACGCAAAAGCTTCTACGGCCTCCTGCCCATTCCATGCCTTTGTCACAATGACGCCCTCTTTTTCAAGTATAAATTCTGAGATTTCCATATTCAGCTCATTATCCTCAACTAACAGCACCTTACATCCCCTGATCGGATATTCATGAGCTTCCTGACTGTCCTTCCCTTTTTCTGCTTCCCGGCTGGTATCGATACGGAATGGAATGGTTACAACAAATGTGGTGCCTTTTCCCTCCTTGCTTTCAAATGTAAGCGTTCCGTTCATCTGCTCCACCAGCCCCTTGGCTATCGGCATGCCAAGACCGGTGCCTCCGTATTTAGTCTGCACGTTTGTGTTTTCCTGCGTAAAGGGTTCAAAAATTCTGCTCTGGTATTCCTCGCTCATGCCAATACCCGTATCCTCACACTCAAATTTAAAGACAACAATTCCTTCTTCTGTGCTCTGCAATTCCCAGCATCTAACCGTGATGATTCCCTCGGGTTTATTATATTTGACGGCAATGATATTCATGAACAATCTCTTCACATGTGACGCACTGCCAAGCAGATACCGGTGAGTAACACCGTAGTTCACGCTGTTCAGTGTGAGTCCCTGTTCTGTTGCCAGCTTTTCAATGACAACCATGACCTCATTTACGATTTCATTGAGATCAAACGGCTGCTCATCCAGCACGATTTCCCCGGACTCCAGCTTGCCCATATCCAGTACTTCATTGATGAGTTCCAGCAGAAGATTGGATGCATCCCTGATTTTCTTCCGGCACTCTGCCTGCCTGTCCAGATCATCTGCATAGTAATCTGCTACCTCCAGCATACCTATGATCCCATTGATCGGTGTACGGATATCATGGCTCATGCGCTGAAGAAAACGCGTCTTTGCTGCATTGGCCTCATCTGCTTTTTTCGCTGCAGCCTCCAGTCCTTTATGATACTCCTCCTCCTGCATAAGCTCTGCCCTGAGATGCTTTCTGTTTGAGCTGCTGAGCAGTACCCAAAGAAATACAGCCACACATGCATACATAATCATGATCATAATGACATTCTGCACCAAGCCCGAATACACAATTGTATCCGGCATATAAGTATAGATATAATAATCTCTCTGTTTAATCATGACTCCGTATCTGCGCATTTGTGGGATATACAACATATGACCGCTGTCTGCCGCCTTCTTAAGCTCTTGGACGACTGTATTTTGCGCCGTTTTCTGTCCAATGATTCCGGCATCATTGCAGGCAATGATATGTCCCTCATCTGCGATCATAACGATACCGTCTGTAGCAGTCTGATACCCATCCAGAAGACTCTGCAGAGTCAGGGAATACATATTGGCACATTCCTGGGTAATATAATAATAAGAGATTACCATACCTGAGGCATCAGTTCTGGCTGTAGCAGCCATATTAAGATAGCCATCATTCTCCAGATAGATTCTCCGGATGTAGCTTCTAGCCTGATAATCCTTACCATAAAGTACCGTTTCCTCGTTGTAATTCTCCATCAGAAGCTTCTCGACCTCATCATCCTTTGCATACCCGCATACCTCGCTGCCATCCTGATCCAGCACCAGAATTCCATACAGCCACAGATCAGCTGCATAGCGCTTCAGCAATTCTTCATTCAATTCCACGTTCATCTCAGCATCACACTTCAGGTTATCGCGCACCTGATTATTACTCTCAATAGCCCTGAGCAGTGCCTGTGTCTCTGTACCATTATTGTAATGGGAATAGGTTGCACACTGTACCTTCATATAATTTGCAATACTTAGCATCTGACTCTCTGCCCCGCTTTTGCACCTTCTGAACAGACACAATACGGCGACAACCAAAACCACAATTCCAATCAGTATCATCAAACAGATTAATTTTTTATCCCCTGATCTTTTCTTAATACGCAAGCTGCTCTACCTCCAGATACTGTTCCGGATTCTCCAGATATTTTCCGATAATCTCCGCTGAGGTTCCGTCCAGTCTCATCTCTTCCAGTGTTTTATCCAGTTCTTCACAGATTCCTCTCTCGTCATTCTTCGCAAATGCCACGCCTATTCCTACAGTCATAAGCTTTTCATCCAGTATCCGGTAGCTGACACCATAATCCTTCATATACTGGAGAATGGATGTCTCATGGGATGCAATAGCATCCACATAATTCTTCGACAGGAAGGGATACATCAGTTCTCTTTTCTCCAGACTGATCAGTTGATCTACCTCCGGTATCCTGCTGTCCGTCCGGTTCAGGAAGATTCCCTCCGGCTTGGTAGTGGACTGCACCGCAATTTTCCTGCCTTCCAGATCAGCCAGTGTATAAATATCACTGTCCTGCTTCACTGCCACAACCTGATTGCTTACCATATAAGAACCTGCCCACCTGTAATCCTCCAGACGTCCTTCCATGGAAAAGCATCCCATAATACAGTCAATGCTTCCATCCTCTACCAGTTCCTTCTTCTGCTCCCAGTCAATGAATAGAAACTCCACATCATAGCCCATCCGCCGGAATGCTTCTGTAGCAAGCTCCACATCTATGCCGGTAGCGACACCGTCCTCATTCAGATAATTATATGGCGAATAGAAATCACTTCCCAGCCTTATGACAGGAAGCTCTTCGCTGTTATCTTCAGTGCCCTTTCCGGTACAGCCGGCCAGCATACCTCCCAGAATTACTGCTGTCATCACGGCACCGAGAATTTTATTCCATCCTTTTCTCATTTCGTATTCTCCTACACCTGTTGAACAATTATGACTTCGTTATGCTTTTATAGATGTATCTCATATCCTTCTTCCAGTAATTTCTCTTATTGTTCACTTCTGAATAAGCTTCACCTGACTCTCCTTTGGTTTGCCAGATAAACTTGTATGGCTCACACTAAGTTCGAAACAACTTCACGAATTGCTCCCGGTTTCCGAAAGAGCTTCAAACTTGGTCCGCACATTGCGGAAAACCTCCATCAGCTTTGGTGAAAACACACCGCATTCACCATTGACAATCATACGGAATGCCTCATCCTTGGAAAAGGCATCCTTATAACATCGCTCGTTAATCAGCGCATCATACACATCGGCCAGCGATACCAGCTGCGCGGAGATCGGAATTTCGTCTCCCTTTAATCCATCCGGATATCCTTTTCCATCAAAACGCTCATGATGGTGTCTGATAATCTCGAGACTGATCATCTTCATCTCCCGATTCCACTCCACATGCATCGCTTCCAGTATCTCACAGCCCCGTATCGTATGCGACTTCATATATTCAAATTCATCCTTTGTCAGTCTCCCCGGCTTTAATAAAATATTGTCCGGGATAGAAATTTTTCCGAGATCATGCAGTGCGCTCGCCTCTACAATTTTCTCTACCACATCATGAGATAAATTGTATTCCGGATACTGCCTGGCGAAGCACTCTGTCAGAATCTTTGTATAACTCTTGACACGTTGGATATGTTCTCCACTTTCAAAATTCCGGTACTCTACAATGGTTCCCAGCATTTCTATGATATCCTGATTCCTTTTTTTTATCTTTTCCGCCTGCACCTTCAGTGTCTCATAGGCCTTGCGCAGCACAGCAGTCTGTTCCTCAACCTTTTCCTCCAGATGATTCTTATAGACATACTGATTCACAATATTCTTCACACGCATCTTGACAATCACCACATTAAACGGACGGGCTATAAAATCCGAAACCCCATATTCAAAGCACTTTATCTCGTTTTGTGTGCCGCTCTCCCCACTGATAATCAACACAGGAATCTTTTCCAGCAGCCTGTGTTCCCTGAGACTGTCCAATACTTCAAAGCCGTCCATTACAGGCATCATCAGATCCAACAGAATCACATTGATATTTTCCCGTTCTTGTTCAATAATCGACAGTGCTGTCCTGCCGTTGTCCGCTTCCAGTATTTCATATTCATCATGCAATATTTCCCTAAGAATATCTCGATTTAGTTCTGCATCATCTACAATCAGAATCTTGTGCTTCATGATCCATTTCTCCTTAATTGTTCCTGTATAATGAAATCCGGTTGTCGGATTTGCGCATAGTGATATTGGTTGTCAGGTCTGCATTCCATTTTGCACCGTTGATATCCACATACACGCCCGGATAAAGCGTTCCCTTTACCATAATCTTTGCGAGGCTGCCCTGCTTCATCTCCAGCATCAGACTCTTCTCCTCGGTATTGATCTCCTTCTGCTCATTCTCCTTCGTGTAAATAGCATCTTCAATCTTCAGATATATCGGATTGGTATTGCGGGCTTTCGGTGGAAACTTCCACTGAAAATCCCTATATGCATTATTCAGAAGAAGCAGTTCCCGTTCAACATTCTTACGCCTGTGAAGCAATTCCGTCCTGCGCTTCTCAAAATTCTCTTCCTTTCCGGCACAGATCTTTGTAATACATCCCGCAGCATTGCCGATATCATATGAGAGAATGCCCACTCCTGCGAATACACTTCCACCAACAATCGATCCGAACCTTCCGGTAATCAGAAGCTCCCGTTCTGCCGTGATCTTACTATTAATGCAGTAGTTTGCCTTCACATCCTCATTGGCAATGACCGTGGCATTCTCAAAGAAATTGCCTGCTACCGTCCTGCCAGCCTGGATCATTCCCTTTTTGCCTGCATTGCAGCCCTTCCGCAGGACGATGTCAACACCTGCCTCAAGAAATGCAGCTCCTACAAAACCATCCACAACAATGTCCCTTGCTGCTTTGATGGTAACGCCATCCTCCACCGTGCCACGGATATAAACGGAACCGTTAAAATCAATATTACCGGTTGCACGTGTCACATTCTCCAGCAGAAGTACAGCCGTAACCTCAAGCCTGCCGTTCTTTAGCTCGACCCTTCCATCGGTCGCCGCCACATAAGTCCTCCGATCGGGTAAGAGTGTTACACCGCGCCCCTGCAGAGGCATAAGATCTTTACCCTTCTGTGCAGGAATCTTCTCACCATTGATGCGGATTCCCTGCATTCCCATCTCTGCCTCATGGTAATATGCGATTTTCTGATCCTTTTTTACAAGCTCAAAACGCTTGATATTCATGTAATCAACAGAACCGTCTTCCAGAATCGTTGGTTTTTCCTTGATATCTGTCTCAAAAAAATATTCGTACCAGCCATCCTTACCACGCGTCGGCTCACTTCCTCTTGCCACCGTCAGCACACCGCCTGGCGCTTCTTCCTTCTCCAGTCTTCCAATCGCCTGATAGTCAATACCGCTGATAACACCCTTCTCCCCCAGCGCCGCAGAAACGACTTCCTTGCGAAGCTTTGCTTCTTTGCCGGAAAGCATGACATCTGCCTCCATCCAGTCCTCACTGATATAAAGCAGAAAGTCCTGATATTCTTCTTCCTTCTTTGCCGTATTTTTTTGATGCCCTGTCTCTTCGGAGAGAAGATGGAGCCTGCGTTTTTTCATTTCGCGCGCTGTGTACATCAGACTGGAGTAATCCTCAACAGGAAGTCCTTCTTCCAGTCCAAGACGGATTTCCCGCATCTGTTGCCAGGAATACAGAGGCTTCTGGTAAACCGTAACATCCAGGCGCTCCTCCAATCCCAGACGAAGCTCTCTCATCTGCTGCCAGTTCAGTTCCTCCCGCCCGTACACGGATACAGGAAGCCCTTCCTCCAGCCCCAGTACAATCTCATGCATGGAGCTTCCACGCTGTGCAATGGTAATATATGGGTCAATCTCAAGTCCCTTTTCCTTTGCAATCCGGATCTGCTGCAGTTGTTCCTCCTCATATCCCTCACGGATATACTGGCGGATATCAATATTCTCACATGCTGCAATGCGAAGCTGTTTTAACACGCCTGCCGGAAGCCTGCTTAATCCGGACAGATCGATCCCATGCAGAAGTCCCTCACGGATCTGCCGCATCTTGTCAAATGAAATATCCGGACTTGCGTACTTCTTTACATCGATCCCAGCTGCAAGTCCCTTGCGGATCTCTTCCATCTGAAACCAGTCAAACTCTGCAGATGCATAACAGTCAACTGGCAGCTTTTCTTCGAGTCCTAACCGTATCTGCCGCATCTGAATCGCAAGAAATTCCGGTCTTGCATAAACAGATACATCCAGTCCCGCTTCTATACCCTTCTCAATCTCCTGCTTCTGATCCTCAGTAAAACTCATCGCCAAACCTCTGTCACTCCTCAGTCGTTATCTGCCGAATCATGTCTGTCAGTTCATCATACTGCTTTTTTACCTCAGCAAACAATTCCTCGCTGCCATCCGTCTTTCCTCCACGAAGCACTTCGGTAAGCTTCGCACTTACCTCATAGAGCGGATCAAATCCCAGATTCATACAGATTCCCTTTAATGTATGTGCCGCACGGAAGGCCTTTTCACCATCGCCCTCCTTAAGCCCGCTCTCCAGTTCTCCAAAGCTGGGATCATTTAAAAACTTTATCACAAATTTGGTAAGGATACGTTCACTCCCTAACCGCTCTATCACTCCGTCATAATTCGATCCCATCTGTTCATAGCATTCCCTAACTATCATCTATGCCTCCTCCTTAAAAACCAATGTTTGCTGCAATAAAGCATACCGAAACATGCTGGAAACTATGTGGTACTTTTTTCCATTCATATCATTGTTATTATAAAGAATCACTTTTCACTTATGAGGGAAAAGGAAGAGATGTCTCCCCTATTTCAGCACCTCCTGCAAATACGAAATCCAGCTTTTTCCCATGATGAAAATCACATCTTCTTCAGCCATGCCGCGCTGCAAAAGAGCCGCGGTCACAAGCGGAATCTGTGTATGATCCGACAGGCAGTCATCCTTCTGTACCGGCGGTTCTTTTCCCTGCAGTCTGGCACGTGCCTCGTCATAGGAATCGCACAGGTCAAATCCAAAGCCGACATGATCTGCACCAAGTCTTGCCGCCTCATATTCAATATGTTCGCACATCCGGATCAGATGGCCGCCGTTTAAAGAACCGGTAATGTAGCGGCATCCGTTCAGTCCCATCACACCGCCCTGCTGTGCCAGATTCTGCATCTGTCCATCCGTCAGATTCCGGTAATTATCATATACCGTCCTGCTGTTGGAATGTGTTGCAGCAAAGGGACGCATCGTAATCCGGAAGACATCTGTAAAACCGTCATCATTTAAATGGCTCACATCCAGAAACATGGATAACTCCTCCAGTTTCCTGACAGCTGCCATCCCCTTTTCAGTAAGTCCTCCCGGTATCTGACGATGCTCAGAAGCCTTGCAGCAGCCGGTGGCCAGTGCATCCTTTCTGCTCCAGGTAAGCGCTGCCCCACGGATTCCCTGCTTGAAAAGCTCCTCCAGCTTCCAGACATCGCTGCCAATGCAGTCCAAGCCTTCCATATAAAGTAAAATTCCCAGTTCGTTTCCTTTAAGCACCTTCTGAAGATCCTCACGGCTGCGGATGAGACGCACCCGGTCATAGGTCTGCTCCTTGCAATTACGCCCGATCTCCAGATTGCAGGTGGCAATTTCTCCCTTAATCAGCGCAATCTGCATTCTGGCATTGGCCCATGCATGATCCAGATCACAGTTTGCCACATAAATGGAAGAGGCCAGCACCCGGAGACCTGCCTCAAAAAAATTCTTAAGATATCGGTGGTACAAGACATTCTGCTCACCCAGTTCATGCCTTAAAAGCATTTCTCCTGCAAGATCCAGATGCATATCCACCACCGGATACTGCCTGTGCAGGCGCATCGCCTGTTCCAAATACCGGTTTTCAATTTTCATATTTATGTTATCTGTATGATTTATGCATGCTGACATGCTCCATTCCTACTTTCCACATCCACCTTCTGTTATCAGCATATGCAAATATGGAGCGTTTGGTAACTACGAAGCTCTGAAATACTGCCCTGTTCAAGCAGATATCCCCCTTTAGAACTTTGCTTTTGTAACTCCGGATAACCGACCGGTTGTCCACCGATCTGACCGTGCAATGGGTACATTATACCCCCCCCCCAGAAAATTTGTCCACCCTATTTAGTTCAATCCAGCTTTGAAAGGTAAACGGGTCTTCGACACTTGCTCAACCTTAAAATCCCGGGAGTTTTGAAGTATCTTTAAATGATGTATTAGATGATTCATTTATTCGATTATATTTATCTGTATTTTAAAATTTGTTATTGCATTCACTTTCTTTTCATGCTATTTTATAGAAAAGCATACAACTTCTGTGGTATCTTATT
>CAVERH010000041.1:0-27030 GCA_963618065.1 bacterium
CATAAATATAAACATAACTCGTTTGAAACGGTACAAACATAAGCTTATTGTCATGCTTAAATATCTTCATATGCATAAATGTATCTTGTATTTGATTTTTCGAAAAAAATGCCTTTAGTTTTAACTCCCCACTCTCTAAATTATATGAAAATAATCCATTCATATTAACACATGAAAACCATATATCGTTTTCAATTTGAATATAGTCATGAAAATATAATTTTGTCTTTATCATTTTCCAAATCTTTTCCTCCATATATTTAAAGCCGGTTGAATTTGACAATCCAACCGGCTTAATCACCTTACCTATGCCTCCATGCATCATCACAATTCATCCTGAATCTTATTCGTTATATAATATATCGGCATATTCCGCTATTTATTTACCCTACTTTCACCGCTGTCTCTTTGTCTCGAAATGCTCCTCAATTGCCAAAGTAAATTCAACTGCATCTTCCCTCACAGCTGAACTTTCTCTATAATACAAGTATGCTTTTTCCTTGCCATAATTGATACCAACAAGTAAAAGATTTCCTTTATAGTCTTCCAGTGCCTTCACATAATTCTTCTGCTTGATCTGATCAATGGCTCCTTGTGCATTCTGATCCTTTTTCAGTTCAATTACTACAGCAGGCTTATCCACATGCAATTGCCTGGGAATTAGGCAGATATCTGCAAAGCCTTTTCCTGTAGGTAGCTCCCTGATAATCGTATAATATTCACGTGCATAATAGAAAGCAAGGTTGATCGTGCAGCTTAATGAGTTTTCATCATTATATTGAAGAATAGCGATCTCTTGATGTGCCCGATCAATACCCTCTGCAATAGCTTCTGCATCCATAGTCCACAGAAATTCCAAAAGTTTCTTGGATTCTATGATAGAGTGCATCATCTCTCCCCAATCCTCAATACGTTTAATAGAGGTCATATATACTTCACTAACCTCACGATTAGGAATCGCAACACAACGGGTATTTCTGTTATAAGTAAGATATCCCAGATGAATCAACAACGAAAAAACATCGTCTGCGCAATGGAATGTAGTCATATCATTGGCAAACCCACTTATATCTACCTCCATTGATTCACCGGCAAGCATTCTGATCACGGCATCCTTTAGTCCATCTAAATTCATCTGAATATAAATCTTCAATGCCTCATAAGTTTCGGTCTGGTTCCAATACGTGTCAAATGTACGACTAAACATAGCATCCACAGCTAATTCAGATAAACTTCTGTTCTTACATATCGGTTCACCTGCGCTATCAGCAATACTTTCACCACAATATATCTTGTTTTTAGGATACATTGCAATATCACATATGTCAAACCTCAACAGTTTACATTTTGAATCATAATCGGCTTTTTTAACACTTTAAATAATTCCACCACCGAACTCATATCTCCATAATAAGCATCACTTAGTACTACCGCGCGATCCAGATCCGCTGTATCGTCATAGATGCCCCATTTTGCTTCTTTATAGTTCTGGACGATCCTCTCATACTCCTCCCTGAGTTCCGGACAGGTTGACTTTATAGTTGCTTCCATCAAAGGGTGCGGCCTCCATAATAAGACTATCCTTTCCTGCTGCTCTTCAAATATCAACAATACCCTCTGTATCTTTTCAATAACTTTCTTCTGTTCTCTAAGAAAAGTTCCAATACTGTTATTGTATAATATGATTTTCTTACGTTCTCCATCCCCTTGATCTATAATATTTTTCCATTCTTCCGGGATTTCAAGTTCTTCTTTCTTTGTATTTTTCAACTTTTCCAGCTTGGGCGAACCAGTTCCTTCAATTTTCTTTTCCCAGATAGGTCTGCTTTTTTCCCCAGCCCACTGTACCAGTGCTTCTACATAGGCCTTCTTCATCGCATCCGACTGGACGATCACTTTATGCGCATTGACGACCCCAGGCGTTGTCGCAAAGTGACTGATTGCTGCCAGATCATAAAACTCTTTTTCCTCCAGTACAAAATAGGGAATGTAAATTAATTCCTCCGTCTGTTCGCGAAGCTTTGCAGCATAATAGTCCGGATGGACGGTTGTGATAATATTGTGCTCATCATAGGGATTATGAATATAAATCCTGTCCGGATGTTTCTTTTCAATCGAATATTCCTGATAAGAGGTGATTGGCACATAATCAGGGAACTGATCTCCTTCGTAATGCATTGCACATACTTTTCCATTCTGATCCTTATCAAAATAAGGAATGGGAATTACATATACATCATTCTGAAGATCCTCACATTCTTTCTTCCAAACGCTCTCGAGAGAATCCCACATAGAAGCCTTATATGGTAAGAAGACAATCTCTTTACGTGGCTTTGCTGCAGCCTGTATTCTGTTTTCACCCAAGTATTCTTTTATATATTTCTGCCGTTCCTGTTCATAACGATCTTTATTAAGCAGACCGCAGTCATGAAGCACCCAGGGATCTTTCATCTGTGGAATTACTACCCGATAACCTTTTTTCAAAAACTCCATTGCCTGTGAAGCATCATAAAAATCCCAGTGGGCAAACAGATCCTCGCGCCATGGCAAATCATAGCTTGTCATCAGTAACAGACCATCTATTGCTTCCGCATCCAGACAATTGAGTTCTTTATTAAATCCATTTCCCCGGATTATGGTTTCGAAAATATGTGTTTCCAACACCTTTCCATACTGTCTTCCGTCCCACATAATTCCACTCTCCGGCATCTGTGGAATCCCAATCATCCCTATCATTCCAATCTTTGCATCCGATTCAAAAATCCGGATACAATCGTCTAGAAAATAAGAATTTAAAATAAACGTATCCTGATGCAAATATACCTTATACTTTGCATTGGATGCCTGCATTGCTTCATTATAACCGGCGGTCATAGATCTAGCATCTGCAATCGTCAGGAAAGAAATTTCATATCCATCCGGAATATGTAATTGTGTAATATAATAAGCTGCTTCTTCCATGTACTTCTCATTGTTGACACACATGATAAAGCAAATCTCTTTCTCGTTCACCGATTTCCTCCCTATGCTGTAAAATAGACCTGTACCTTTTCTTTATTGAATACACAACTATCTATAATGCCCATTAGCTCATATTCCGAGACATCCTTCTCATTCAGGAACTGATAAAACGCTGTCGGATCATCTAATAGATCATTTTCAATTCTTCTTAAATAAAATTTCAGTTGCAGATAGCGATCTAAAAGTGCCTGAACAGAGGACTCTTTTTCATAAATTGTTTTACTTCCATTTTCTGTTTCTCTCTCGCAGATTTTACCAAGATACCACAATGTCATCAAATCATTATCATACTTAATAATTTCCATATGTTCCTGCAAATATGGAAAAGTATCCTTTGTATCACCAGATTTTAATTTTTCATTGATCTGCTGTTTTATTGCTTCACATGATTCTCTGCATTGCTGGTTCATAGCTATTTACATCCTTCTAGTCTGTAATCGTTACATTCTGTAACATAACCGGTTTCTTGGCAACTACTACGGCCTGTGACAATTTACTCGGATCTCCATAGTAAGCATCACAAACATCAATTACGGTACGTTCATCGGCTCCTTCTGCATAAATTCCCCAATCTTCCTGTCGGTAACTCTGCACAATGGATTCATATTCCTTCCATAGTTCCTGATGCTTGGAACGAAGTGCCGTTTCAATCGCTTTATCCGGATACCATAACAAAACAATGTTTTCCTGACTTTCTTTGAAAATCTGCAGTACATATTTAAGTTTTTCTACTGCCTGCAATCCATATTCTGCAAAGCCTGTACCGCTCACGGTGTATAACACGATTTTCTTTCTGCTTCCATCCTCTTTAAATATCTTCTTTTTCCAGATATCCGGAAGCTTCTTAAATGCTTCTTCGCCCGGATCTTTCACCTTGATATATTTCGGATCAATACTTGCAATCTTCCGAACCCATTCTTCTTTCGTTTCTTCTCCTGCCCAATCTGTCAGATACTCTATATAAGCATCTTTCATTTGTTCCGATTGCACATAAATCTTATCTGCATTCACTACTCCCGGCATGGTCACAAAATGCTGCATACTCTGCCAACCTCGCTCATCTTCCCTTGTTAACTCTGTAATTGTAAACCATGGAATATAGATCAGTTCATCTGTATAATTCACAAGCTTTGATGAATAAAAATTGGGATGAATACTGGAAAAATAGTTATACTCATCATATGGTGTATTGATATAGATCACATCCGGATGGTATTTCTCCAGATCAATTTGCCGGTAATCTAAAACCTCTATATTTTCAAATAGATCTTTTTCATAATGCTCCTCTAAAATCGTTCCATCAATTCTCTTATAATAATATGGAACTACTATCACAGAAACAACATTACGCACATCCTCTTTTACCTCTTGCCAGATTGCTTCCAGACTATCCCATCTTGAAAATTTATCAACAACAAAAACGATCTTTCTTTTTTTCAGATGTTCCTTCCGAAGTTCTTCTGTAATCTTCCCCAACTGCTCCTGTAAGAGTTGATAAACCCCTTCCGGATTTGGCTCTTCTTCCTGCTGAAGTAATTCATATATCTGAAAAACAAGCTCACAATACTCTTCTAATAACTGTACTATAGCTTGCGCATCTACATATTCATTCTCTATCTGATTTCCTATAGAAATTGCAGCTTCCTGGCATTTTAGTAAGAACTGTTTTGTTGTCTCATATTCCCGTATGAATAAAAGCTTAACAATTCCTACATGAGCATTTTCAAGTATAGATAAATTCTCTCTCCAGTTCTTCTCAAATTCATCTCGTCTCTCTGCTAATGACTCTATCCTTCTCGCAGTTCGGTCACTATAAGAAAAAGCCGGCAACGACACCTGTTTCTCTTCCATAATAACCATCTGTTTTTTATAATATGGATAATCATGACTGCCACCTTTCCGAACCATTTTCATGTAATCTCCATATTTCTGCTTCAAGACACTATCATAAGCCACGGGCACTGGGATCGTTGTTCGATCGAAAGGCAGCCGGACCATTTCCTGATAATATTCTTTCGGATATACTTGTGCTCCATTTTCTACCCAAAGCGGCATCAACGCTATTTTTTCTGATTCGTCTTCATGATATAATGCATATAGACTCACTACAATATCATATAAGTGTTCTCGTAAATCTCCCTCTCTGCTTATTTTCCGATTGCATAGCACTTCAAGTTTTTTCAACTGTGCTTCCAGTACCTCCCCTTGTAAATATCCTTCTCCATAGGAATCAGCTGTGCACTTTACTTCATATATTAACTCTTTCAATACTTCTGCTTCGCCTTCCTTAACAGGCAGATAATCCATTGGGAAAATATCTACTCCGGCAATAAAAGGAAAGTTATGATATTGGGTTAAATATTCCTCATCAAAGCATATTATCTTTGAATTCAGCACTCTGGTCATCACATCCCAATAATCGCTCTGATTGCGATAATTCATCAAATGCCAGCCTTCCGGCATCTCTTCTTTGGCAACTTGAAGGAACTTATTATAATCCTGACGTTTCATTGTAATATCCATATCATCATCCCATGGTATGAATCCTCCATGCCGGACGGTTCCTAACAAGGTTCCCCACTCTGCAAAATAAGCAATATTATGCCTACAACAAATTTCATCTATCTTATTTAGGATCTCGATCTGGGCTGCCCAACAACATTTCATAAGTGCATCCACATAATATCCATCTTTAATTTCATCTTCAAAATACGAATATGGAAATTCCATCTTTTTCTCCCCAATGGCATTATTATTCGAATCTATAAATAATTGTAAAAAAAGGAACCGGACTCGCCGGTTCCTTTCTGGTAGTTCTAATAATTAAGTTCATTAACCTAACAGAGACAGAACACCCTGATTTGACTGATTGGACTGTGCTAACATAGCCTGACCTGCCTGAGCAAGGATGTTGTTGTTAGAGTACTTAACCATCTCTGTAGCCATATCAGTATCACGGATCTGGCTTTCTGCAGATGTAGTATTCTCAACAACGTTGTCAAGGTTGTTAATGGTATGCTCAAGACGATTCTGGATAGCACCAAGATCAGATCTGGTCTGTGAAATATCCTTTAATGCTGACTTAGCCCAAACATTCAAAGCACCAAACATAGAAGATGTTACTTCTGTTGCTGTTGCATTGTTCTTCTTAGCCTCAGAAAGAGTATCATTATACTTGCCAAAGAAGCTTGCAACCTTAGCTGCTGTGTCCATACCTGCAACATTCTTTGTAGCAATACTTGCATCTGCTGCATTTGCAAGCTTGCTAACTGCAAGATTACCAATGTTGACGCTGATTTTGTTATTAGCATTGGACTCAGCACCAACCTGTAAATCTTTGTTGAAGTCACCATTCAGCAAGCTCTGCTCATTGAATGTAGTAGTTTCTTTAACACGGTCAATTTCACTCATTAACTGTGAAACTTCAGAAGCGATGTAGCTTCTATCCTGACTTGTCAGAGTTCCGTTCTCACCTTTAACAGCAAGTTCGTTCATTCTCTGAAGCATATCCTGAACTTCTCCCAAAGCACCTTCAGCTGTCTGTACTGCAGAGATACCATCCTGAGCGTTTGCAGAAGCCTGTGTTAAACCTCTTACCTGACGTCTCATCTTCTCGGAAATAGCAAGACCTGCTGCATCATCTGCTGCTCTATTGATCTTGTATCCAGAGGATAACTTCTCTGTGGACTTAGCCTGTGTCTTAGTTGTCAGTCCTAACATTCTGTTAGAGTTCATTGCTGTAAGATTGTGTTGTACTACCATAATTCATTCCTCCTTGAAATTGTTCACTGCTTCCATGCAGTGAGTGATTAATTTATAGTGCAGATTTCTTTTGAAATCGTACGCCTTCGAAAGATACTCTGCTATTTTTCTAAAACAAAACGTTGTGTTGATTCATTTGTTTTGTTTTATTTGTAATATATATCGGAGTGTATTTGGAATACTTAACCCCTTTTTGCGAATTTTATTAAACTAATTTTAAATTATTTAAAATCGTAGTTTCGTTTTATTTCTTATCATCCAGAAACTGAGGCGGCACGTAATTGGAATGATTCATGTTTTTGTAATAATTCAGTGCTGCCTGTTTATTCTGTCTTCCCTGACGGATCTTTTCCTTGGACTTACGGAACTGCTGCTCCACGGCAGTCTTATTCCGTTGTTCCATTGCCTGCAGTTTCACACTCTTATCCGTAAGCTCGCTGATCAGATTCTGCAACGTCCGGATCTGTACCGCATACAATTCCTTATGTCCAAGAAGCTGTTCTTTAATCCGGTCATAGACCATCTCAAATCCCTGGTCCAATTCCATAATCATTTGAACCAAAGGATCTTTCTTTTCTACCAACTGGTCAAACGCATCATAATCCAACTCTTCCGCTTTTAATAATTCCTGTTGCTGTGTTGTGTATGTAGTCAGTTCATCCAGAATCTGTAGTTTCTTTCTCAGACTATCTTCTAATACGGATAAGTAATTTTCCATTATTCAGCTCCCTTATGCTGTGACTTAGCCATGACTTCCTTCCAGGTATCGCGAAGTGATCGAAGATGTTCACATACCTCATTTAGTATTTCTGGATCCTTCTTCATATTTGCCTGAGTCAGACGCTGCTGAAGGTAAACATAGATCCGGTCGAAATCCTGTGCCACCGGATATTTCATATCCAAAGTGCTTTGAAGATAGTTGACAATATTCTCCACCTTAACAATATTGGTATGAGCCTTCTGGACATCTTTCTTCTCAACTGCCATAATCGCAATGTTGCAGAACTTGATTGCTCCTTCATAAAGCATCAGCGTCAATTCTGCCGGGGATGCTGTCAAAACCCTACTATTATTATATTGTGCATATGCTGCAGATATTGCCATCTTTATGAACCTCCAAGTAAGCTGGAAATCGCACTGGAATTCGATTGCATCTTTGCAAGGGCCGTTTCCATTTTACTAAATTTACTGTACCATTTATCTTCGTAATCGTTGAGCTTCTCTTCCAATTCAGCGATCTTGGTCGTATAATCTGCATAATCCGATTTCATCTTCTTATCATCATAGAAGCTTCCATAACTCCGATATCCCTCTACTGCAGAAGAAAGCTTATTCATAGATGAATATAATTCCTTGCTCAATGTACTAAAGAAAGATACTACGGTATCCGGATCAGATGAAATCAATGATTTCAGTTTATCTGCATTACCCGATGTGTTCTCATCGTCCGGGTCACCATCAATATGGTATGCATTCTTTTCATTATCCGCAGCGCTAAAGTATCCTAAGGTATCAATTCCAAAGTCACTTAAGTACATCTTCTCTCCATTTACCGTTACTCCACTACTCATAGTAGTCGTAAACGCTGTACGGATGGAAGAAAGGTTGGAATCCCGGTGAAGCAATGCATCCTTAATTTTCTGCTCATATTTCTCTACTTCTGAATCAGATAATGCTTCCTTCTCATCATCAGTAAGCGGTTCATACTTGGATGCTGATTCTGCATTATATAACTTGTCAACCTCATTAATGATCGAGTTATATTCCTTAAGGAAGCTCTTGATCATATCATAGATACCATCGGTATCATCCTCTGTTGTGATCGTTACATCTTCGCCATCTTTGGTCTCGCTTAATGCAGTAAATGTCAAACCGTTAATTTCAAACACATTGGTTGAATTCGTGAATTTCGCCTTGTTCAAATAAATGATAGCATCCTGACCATCAATCTTCGATGATCCATCGGATGTAGGAATCGTTACGGTGCCATCCAATACTTTCTTGGCATAATTTGCGCGATCTACATAAGGCTGCTGGATCTTCTCTGTTAGTGCATCTGTTGCAGTTGCCGTGTATGTAGTATTCCCTTCATCATCTGTTGTTGATGTGACATTGATATTTTTCTCGATTTCCGCAAGCTGCTCTTTTCTTTGATCTATAATTTTCTGAATACTTGCTTTGCTATCGTCATCGGTTTCTGCAGCTAAATCTTTCTGTAAGCTTTCAATATTGGATGTCAGTTCTTTGTAGGAAGTAAGATAACCTTCCACGCTCTTATCCAACTCTGCCTGATACAAAGACTGCATGTTTGCAGCAGTATCAGCATCTGTAGCACCTACATAAGATGCCCATTTCTGATATTCTGTTTTAGCTGTAGCATCCAATCCTGTACTGATTCCCAGTGCGCTCAAAGCTGCCTGTCCGTTGCTATCAAGTCCCATGATGCTGAAATCATTAGCTTCACCGGATTCCTTTGCACTTACGAAAAGGCGCTGCTGTTTCTCGTCAAAGTTTGCATTCAGTCCCGCATTCTTTAATTGGGTCATCACATCAGAAATGGTAGCATCTGCTGTGATATTCATGTTAACCTCTTTCGAACCGGCCTTAATCTTAATTTGTCCGGAGCCGGTAATGCTATCAGTCAGATCACTTAATTTGGATAAAGCGGTAAGGCTTCCTCCATTTGCACTTTTCATTTTAGCACCAGTCAGATAACCGGTCTTAGCAAGCTGTTTTACCTGAAGAGACTGTACACCATTCACTGCATTCTCACCAGTGATTACGCTGACTGCACTGCTGTTAGACACCTTCGTGGTCTTCTTCATATATGCAGTACTGAAACGCATATTGCTGACATACTTGCTCTGTAGATTCTTAAGTTTCGTATTTAATTCTTTCCAGGCGTCCTGCTTCCACTCTAACTTGGTCTGTTTCTTCTTAACATCATCGACCTTCGTTCTCTTGGCAGCAACAAGTTCCTGAATAATACTTTCTGTATCCATTCCGGACATCATTCCGGTCATACGCATTGCCATGCTGTGTTCCTCCTGCCTTCTATCTCTTCTCGTCTACAAGAATACCTGCCAGCTCCCATGCCTTTGCGATCATATCAAGCGTTTTCTCCGGTGGAAGCTCCTTAATCACTTCCTTGGTATCCTTATCTACGATTTTAATCGTTACACGATTGGTTGCCTCATGGATTCCAAAGATTGCTTCGGAATGAGACATGTTCTTGTTCAGCTGCTCGACAGCCTTCTTAATCTGTTCATTCGTCGGTGTCTGCTGCTCCGGAGTTCCCTGATTATTCGTTTCAGTTCCCTGTCCATTCTTCTCATCGACCTCTTTAATCTTCACTGTTGCCGGATCAAAGCTGACGGTCTGCTCTGCTGTATAGGAAACATCCGTGTTTTCTACAGCTTTCTGTACAGGCTTTGCCTGCTGTGCATTCTGTGCCTGATAAGTCATAGCACTGCTTAGTGGTTCAATTGCCATTGTGTACACCTCCCTGTGCTTCCCTGATGTCTGTTAGACATGGTCACAATCTCATATTTAACGGTTTCTTGTAGTTTATATCGGTTTTCTGTAGTAAAAATTAACCCCCCGGCAGGAATTAAATATATGAACTTTTCAAGGTGCTATGGTGGAGCTTTTGTTTGTTTTCCTCCCGGACCTTTTCAACAAGCGATGGATCGCAGCCAACGATAGAACAAATTTCTGTTATGTCATAATTTTTATTCAGCATCATTTTAATTGTGTAACACTGCTGTGCTCTCCTCCCCTCCTTCCTTCTCTTTTTCCCTCTCTTTTTCCTTCATTAATAAAATCCTCTCTTAATTCCTGTAACGCCTGGCACATATCATATCTCTCCTCTCCGTTTTCGTTCATGATTTGTAACTGTTCAGAGCCAAGCAAAATTTCATAAATCAGACATGAAATGCTTGCATTTCTGAAGCTGATTTTGAAATTTTATTTGGCGGATACGCCACACCGACGAAATGCGAAGCATTTTGGAGGTTGGTTCTGAACAGTTACCATGATTTTATATGTCGTTTTATGACTATTCTTAAAATATTCCCGTCCTGTCATAATCCTTATTGCCTCCCATGTTTCTTCTGACAAATGAGCATATCGTTCATCTTGCGCTAAATTCAGAAACTTTTCTTTATCTTTCCTATAGCTCATTGCCCGAAGCAGTTCTCTCAATTCTGTATGAAATTCTTCAAAGTCGCTTTGCTCATTCACACAAAATAGACGCATAGAATAATCTGCAAAACATTTTTGAAGCAACTCATTCTCCCCAAATTCCATCATATCTGATAATTGTCTCGGTCCATCCCACGGCTCTGTTCCCGTATAAAGGCAGATCGTATATACCGGCTGCAAGCGGTCCGTCTTAAAAATTCCGGATAACTTCTCCGCATAGGTAATGACCGTCATAGCATATTTACCGGATTCTTTCATTTGCTTCCGCAATGCTTGAAACTGCTGCTTCTTTTCCCTTAACTGCCGATTATACTCGGCCACATCATAATCCATGCATCGAACCGGCATACTATAGTCTATGTAGCTCTGATTTTCTACTGCTAATACCTGCAAGGTCGTGCCAGTTCTCAGTTTCATCTTCACATCTCGCAGGAGTTGCGTCTTCTTATTTCTCCCTGCTCTTCGGAAAGGACTTGTACTCTCTACCTCGATGGTTTTTCCCTGCGTTCCATCCAGAATCGGAATCTGTATCTGATCTACACCGTCTTCTTCTATTTCTGTCCGTTCCACGGTATAAGTTTCCGACGCTTCCGTCAGATCCTCTGCGCAAATAACTGTCTGTCCATCAAAGCAGCAGCCATTAAACAGATCTGCGAAATACTCCTTATTCTGCAGATATTCCTTCATACAACAATCGAATTTTCCCATAAACAACCTCCTTTTCACAGAGAATTCTTCTATGGGTACAAAAATCCTCTGCCTGTTCAATAATAATTCGTTGGAATCAAAGCATGGATTTTCTGATCTGTGAGAATATCAGAGACAAGGGATGGAACCCTCTTAGTTACAGAATCAATTTTATGAAATATTCTGTAAATAGAAAACTTCTATGCTTTACAGTGATTCTAGCATAGAAGTTTTAAACTTGCAATCCTTATTCTAAAAACGGCCATTCGCCATATCTTCCAGCTCCTCTGCTCTTCCGGACACTGCACGGGCCAGAGCATCGATCCGCTCCTCATCAATAAATTCCGTAGGCACAAAGATCTCCCTTACATCATCCCCGATATTTCTTAACTCTTCGAACGGAATCCAGCTAAAATCCGAAACCAGTTTCATCTGTCTGGAGGTTTCCGCATAAAACGGTTTTGTCTCAGCCTCTGACAATGACGTAATAGCTCTTGTAAGCTTGTCATGCCACAGGCTTGTCCCACTGTCAAATATTGGTGCCGGGCCAACCCACTCCAGAGTATCAACATTCCGGATTACTCCAAAGTTACCGAAATGTCGATCCGTATTTGCCATCAGATAATCAAACTGATATTCCAACAGGAAGGAAATCAAGCTCATGGATCTGCTTTACTTTTAAGATCGTTGCCGTATCCTCGTCCAGCTCCAGTTCAACAACAGGTATATTCTTGTTCATCAGGACGCAATCCATATGAGCTCCTCCCTCTAACTATTTTGACCTTTTTATGCAGGCTGTTTCATCCTTTTGCTTTCATTCATTATCCCAGCAAATCCTTCAATGCTGCCATGCCGTCGGTATCGACTGCGGCTTCGTTGGCTGCCTGGATCTGAGTATAGACTTCTTTACGGTAAACCGGAACATCCTTCGGTGCAGCGATGCCCAGCTTTACCTGTTCGCCTTTAATTTCAAGAACGGTTACTTCAATGTTATTGTTAAGTATGAGGGATTCACCCTTCTTTCTGGATAAAGCTAACATCTATTCACCTGCTTTCTTCTTATTCTTAAGAATGTCATAAATCGGGAACTTCACCTGATAGCCTTCGCCCTCTACAATAATCTGTACGGCCTTGCGGGCTGCGGAATTAATCACAATCGGTCCGCAAAGGTTCACGCTCATTCTGGTTAAGTCACTCGGAACGGTTACAGTAACCAGTACCAGAAGCTCTTCCGGAATGATTTCTCCGATCGGAGCCAGAAGTTCATCTTCTACGGTCGGGTTGTAGTCTTCTTTTACAAGAAGCGGATCCATAACCGGCATTGCGAAGTTCGGTTCCTGTACGGACTGCAACCAGTGAATACCGCCTACGCCCTTATCCTCGTCATGAATCAGGGCAAACTGGGTAAGCTCCGGGAATCCAATGATTCCGGACGGGAATTCAATGATCTTTTCATCTGCGATTGTAATTTCTCCGAAATTTTTCGTCTTTATATTCATAGTCTTCTCCCTTTTAAATATAGTTCATGAGCGACGTCTGCATAATCTTACCGGTTGCCATCAATGCAGCATCATACGTCAGCTTCGAGCTGGTAAGCTGAATGGTCACTTCTGCAATATCCACATCCTCATTCTCAGACTGAAGAGTCTTGAAGGTGGTCTGCTGATCCATCAGACGGTTGCTGATGAGATCAAGTCTGGACTCTCTCGTACCATTATCGGTAATTGCCACATTGGTATCATCGAGATAGTTCTGTGTAGAGGTAATGGTGTGCTGCATGAGATCATGGATATTCTGGCGGATGTAACTGTATGCCTTGTCTGCAGCCTCTAACTTCGTCTGCACCTTCTTGTAATCATCGGTTCCTTCATCCAGTCCGGAAAGGACATTCTTAAGATCCGTCTGGGTGCTCTCGAGCTTCTCTAAGGATGCCAAAGCGGTAACCAGATCATCCATATCACGATCCAGATTGTGGTTGAATACTTCATCTGCTGTGGTATTTACTTCGATCTTCTGATTATATCCTACATCATACTCAATGCTCTGCTTTTCTTTCTCTCCTTCCAGATACTCTTCGTTATAAGAAACGGTCTTGGTTACGCCATCTTTAGTTGTGGTTCCTTCGCAGGCAAAGTAATGTTCCGGACGGAGATCTCCAACCTGCCATTCGCTCTTCTTGTAGTTCATACGGATTTCGGTTTCGGATCCTGAAATTCCACCGGCTGCAGTATTCATTGCCTCATACGCTTTATCGGAGAAAAGAACCTCTCCGGTTTCCGGCACGAATACGATCCTGTTCTCTCCGTTTTTGTTTGCATCCTGAATGGTCTTGTACGGATCCGGACTTGCTGTGGTAGAAATCGTATCGGCATTATAGGCTGCCGTTACCGTTTTCCCATCCTTATCTACTAATTGAATGCTGTCAAAGCTCTCTACCTGATTATATGCCAGACGGATCCGGTGAATATCTCCATTCACAACATCCTGCTCAATGACATCCTTCTGATCATAATTGCTGGCATTCATACCATCCAGATTTGCAATATAGGTATAATTAAAACTGTCAAAATCTGCCATGGTTCCCTGTTCATGAATCACATAGCTCGGTCTGGTTTCTTCCACTTCCCCTTTGGTAAAGGTCATGGTGGTATCGGTCCGGTAGCCGGTAAACACATATCTTCCGGCATAATCCAGATTTCCGGTTGCATAAAACTCATCTCTTAAAGACTGCAGCTGCTTGACGATAATAGAAAGCTCACTGGAAGTATAATCCTTGTTGGCGCCTTTGTTTGCCTGCTTATTCATATCGGTAAGGATATCCGTTACCGTGGAAAGTCCCTTGCCGGTTACCTCAATCCAGCTCTGGGCATCCGGGGCATTCTTCTTATAAAACTGGGTCAGCTCGGAAACACTGCTCCGAAGGCGGAGTGCACGGATTGCTACAACCGGATCATCTGAAGGTCTTGTGATTGCCTTCTGGGTAGACATCTGTGTGCTTAACCTGTCCTGCAGAATCTTATTATTATTGATATTATATAAGGAATTGTTCTGCATGATTTTGTTCGTAATTCTCATAGTAAGCCTTTCTCCTTTCAGGGAATCCGTTATACTCCCGTATTTAAAATCAGTTGATCATAAATTTCCGTAAGTGTCTGTATCATCTTGGATGCCAGTGTATAGGAATTCTGATATTTAACAAGACTGACTGCCTCTTCATCCTTATCCACACCGGATACCGATGATCGCTGGTTATCAATCGAGGTTTTTAAGCCTTCATAGGTTGTCTGGAAGGTATTGGCGTTACTTGCATTCAATGCAATATCAGACAAAATAAGTTCCAGCATCTGATTGGCAGAAGCGTTACGGAAGCTGAACTTCTCTTTACTGGCAAGCATGGTAATTACTTCCTTTACCTGTTCGCATTCCTCCACACCAACCTTATCACTGCTTCTGGTTCCCAGCAGGTCTGCATCACCGCCGTATTCACTGAGCAGCGCTTCGTTAATACTGAAGTTACCGGCTGTCAGCAGATAATAGCCGCCGTAACCATTCTGGGTGGTTCCATTCAACAGTTCATCTAAGGTATACTGCTTACCCGATACATTGTCATATCCGGTAAAAAGGATATTTCCCCTGTTGGCCGTACCACTGTCTCCGTAGGCATTCGTTCCTGCGTTAAAGATTTCATTCACCTTATCAGCGAATCCACGGATCCAGGTATTCATCTGCTGCATATAATAAGGAATTCCCTGATAGGCAGTCGCTTCAGAGGTACGGACACTCTTTCCAGCCATTCCTGCAGTAATCTGTGGAGAGCGTGCTGCATCGTCACTCAACTGGAAGGTATAGGTATTCGTTGCTTCATCGAAGCTCCAGTCGGTATAGAGATACTTCACATTACCGATCGTAATTTCACCGCCTGCCTGACAGAGCATGCTTTCCTTTAAGCTCTTTAATTTATCGTCCGTAACAGAAACCGTTACTTTATGATTGGCTTCATCTACAGCAGCCACGGTACCCGAGAAGTTCGCCTTATCATTTCCATAGCAAAGCTCATAAAGTCCTTTGAGCTTACCGTTCAGGGAAGCATTGGCAAGGGAAAAGTCATTGCCGTTTTCCCATTTAATATTATATAAACCATCCGCATCGGTCAGGTTCAGCTTTTCATCCGCTGCTCTTGCAACATAAGTCAGACTGTTGTAATCATTCGCATCAACCAGTGTCTGTCCGCCGCCAATCTTAACGATGTATCTGGTTCCTCCGGTCTTGCCTCCTGCAGAATCCAGAATATCATGCTCCGTGGTATCCACATCTACAATTTCCGAAAGCTCATCGATCAGCAATTCCCTCTGATCGCGCAGCTCATTGGCTTTTGAGCCGGACATTTCAATGACATTGATCTGCTTATTTAAAGTGGAGATCTTTTCCGCAATGGAATTGATCTGATCCACATTCTGTTTGATTTCGAGGTTAATGTCCTTCTGCAGCTCCTGCAGATTGCCGTACATGTTATTAAAGTAATCCGTTAAGCTTTTTGCAGCAGAAATGAACTGTGCCTTACTGGTCGTAGAGCTGGAATTCGTGGTAATGGACTGTAATGCGGCGCTCAGGTTATCGAAAATGGTTTTGAAGCCGCTCGTTCCTGTCGAGCCATCATCCTTGAAATAGTCCTCGATGGTCTTCATGTAGTACTGCTTCACGGAATAATTGCCGTATTTGCAGTTGTTATTCCAGTATTTCACATCATAGAAGCCATCCCGCACACGTTCAATGGCAATCGTATCAACTCCGGCACCGGCACATCCATATGTAGTGAAGGTTCTAAGCGCATTGCTTGCCTGCTGGGTAACCTCCTGACGGCTGTAGCCTTCGGTCTGCTCATTGGCAATATTGTTTGCAGTTGTATTTAACGCAGCGTTCGAAGCCCTCAGGCCCGATCCTGCAATCGTCAGTCCGAAAAATTGTGACGGCATAAGGGGTCACTTCCTTTCTTATCTTCCAAGCGTTGTTAAAATATGCTCCAGCATCTCACTGATCACATTGATGTAACGGCTGGATGCATTGAATGCATTCTGGAACATGATCATGTTGCTCATTTCTTCATCGGACGAAACACCTACAATCTGTTCCCTTGCAGCGGATGTACTGTCTACCGTCTGCTGCTGGTTCTCGCTGATTCCCTTCAGGACATTGCCGGTATTGGATACCTGGGAAATCAGATTGTTGTAATAATCCCGGAAGGTCGTTTTCGTCTTCACATTGGGATTAAGTGTGTACTCGGCCTGTGTGAAAATTTCCTTTAGCGCATCGGCTGTTTCCTGATCGACCTTCTTATCATCCTTAATAAAGCCGAGCAAAGATGGGGACTGCTTGATAGTATCATCTACCATGAGATTCGATACCGTCATCTCATCTCCCGACTTTGTAACGAAGATCCTCAGCTCCTCACTGTATGGAGGAGTCGAGTTCGGATCACGCATATAATGGGTATCCGGGTCCTTCGCCTTGGCCGCATCGGCTGCATCCTTGATCACTTCGTTAAGCTTCGTTGCCACCTTATTAATCAACTGGTCGAATTCTGCCTGAATGTTCATCACAATGGACGGTGCAATGCTCTCATCGTATACGTCCTTATCCTCCAGATCCCTGTAGGTTGCGCGGTGATCTCCTCTGGCAATCAGAGTGGCCTTCAGACCACCAATGTCCGTATTCATATCTGTAGAAATCTCTGCATCGAGGTTAAACACCTTCGCACGGGAAATATCCAGGTTTCCGTTCACATCCGTCTTGGCAAAATGCTTCCAGTACGGCGTGTAGAATCCGGTATTTTCATCCTGCTGCAGGGCGATTTCGTTAATTCCGTCTTCTTTGACAAATTCGCTTCCTTCTATTGAAATGATGAAGTTGCCGTCAATATCTTCTTTTACATTAATATATGCAAGCTTGGAGAGTTCATCGGTCAACTGATTCCGTTCATCTCTCAGGTCGTTGGCCTTCTCTACCTGTCCGGCCTCTATTTTAAGAATCTGCTCATTCAGCTCTGCAATTCGGGCGCCATACTGATTCATCTGGTCAACCTTCTGCTTCACCGTGTAATTCATATTGTCCTGATATTCGCAGAGTCCCTCATATACTGCAGCTGCTCTTGTGGTAAACTCACTGCAGCGCTGGATAAAAACGCCCTGATTTACCGCATTGGAAGGATCCTTGGCAATTTCCTGTACGGATTCCCAAAGATTGTTGATTGCATCCGCAAAAGCTTCCCCTTCCAGTTCCTGAAAGAGGTTTTCAATCTCGCCGACAGCATCGTAGGTTGCATCGTAAAATGCACTACGGCCGGATTCCCGGCGGTAAGTTTTATCAAGGAAATAATCTCTGACCTGCTTTACCTGAGCATACTGAACGCCCAGGCCTGTCTGCTGATAAGCATTGGCAGAATTGGTTTTCGAAAGAGTTACATAGGTACGGGCCGTCTGCTGCACCTGCTGGCGGGTATAGCCGGCCGTATCCACGTTAGACATATTATGTGCAGTTGTATTTAATGCGTTCTGACCGGTCTGAAGACCACTCTGTCCCACATATAAGCTTCCCATCAAAGACATATCATCACCTACTTATTAACAAGTTCTGTAACTGCTCCGTTACGTGCGTCTACTGTTTTGCGTCAAATGCGCTTACCTCTACACCCATCTGTGCTCCCGTATTGTATGCTCCGCGGTTGTAATTCGCCGTTTCCGGAGCAGATTTCATCGACTGAAGCATATTGAGATCATAATCAATCATCTCAAGCGAATTCTGAATGAGAATACGGTTCTGTCCGTTCACTCTCTTTACTTCATGGACGACGGTGCGCAGACGATCATGCACTTTAGCCAGCTTCTGCTGTTCCTCCGGTCTTTGTGCCAGAATCTCAATGAGATCCGGAAGCAGCAGTGTTTTAACGTCCCTGTTAATTACATTGGCGATGTCGGCAAATACCTCCTGTCTTAAATGTTCCAGATGGCTGATTCTGCTGACAACGATTTGTTCTTCATCCGTGATGCGGGCTAATTCATCTAAGTTACCGGCTACCAAAACCGGTGTTTTCTTTGCAGATAATTCAAGCAGTTGTTCATACTCCTGACTTTCGTTATTCAATACATCAATCAGGTTCTCCATTAAACTCGCCACTTGAATTACCTCGTTTCTTCATATTTTGCAAATAATTTATCTGCGAAGCTTTCATTGCTTACTTCATACGTTCCGTTCCGGATCTTCGCTTTAATCGGTGCAATTACATCCTCCCTGATGTCACTGCTGCCTGCGACTGCGGCTTTGGCTGTCTGGATATCTTTACCGATGCTCGAAATCTGAATCTGATCGGAAAACCCCTTCCTGGCTGCTGCCTGCGGCTTCGAAGCCTTCTTCGTATGATAAAGCTGTTGTACCTGGGTATATGCTTCAATACGCATATGGATACCTCCTTCCGTGGATTTCCATCCCTTACGTTATACATTGAACTATTTTTCTTTGATATAATTATCGGTAGTTTTCAAAAGAACTTTAGTTAAGAAAAAAAGAATTTCCTATTATATTAAAAGGTGCCATCCATCGGCTGGTAAATTCCCCATGGATGACACCTTAATTCTGTTTATGACACTTTCGCTCTGTTTTCAGGTCAGTTATTCACTGTCTGTTCTATTTTTCCTTCTTTTTTCCTGCAGAAAGCACCTTATTGGTAAAGATGCCAAGGATCAGGGCACACGCAACCTCGGTAATGGTAATGGAACCGAAGCTTACGGAAAGACCACCGATACCGCAGATCAGAATAACAGATACGGTAAAGAGGTTGGTGTTGTCGTTTAAGTCCACGTCCTGAATCATCTTAAGACCGGATACTGCGATAAAGCCGTAAAGAGCTACGCAGACACCACCCATGACACAGTTCGGAATGGTTGCAAGGAAGGTAACAAACGGTGCTATGAAGGATGCTGCAATACACATAAGAGCCGTTACGAAAATAGTTGATACAGAAGCATTCCCGGAAATTGCAACACATCCGACCGACTCACCATAGGTCGTATTCGGACAGCCACCGAAGAAGGCACCTGCCATGGATCCGACACCATCACCGAGCAGGGTTCTGTGAAGACCGGGATCCTCTAACAGATCTCTTTCAATAATGGAAGAAAGATTCTTGTGGTCAGCAATATGTTCTGCGAACACAACGAAGGCAACCGGAACATAAGCAACTGCAATGGTTCCTAAATAAGCGCCCATCGTTCCTACTTCTCCATAACCAAACGGAGATCCGAATGCGGTCACGAAGGTAAAGTTCGGATACCACTGCATATTCGCAAATGCAGAAAAATCAATGATCTTTAATGCATCAATGCCTGCTGCGTCACCGATTACGGTAAAGATTGCCGCAAGCACATAACCCGCTACGATACCGATGATGAACGGGATCATCTTGAGCATTTTCTTACCAAATACTGAACAGCACATGGTAACAAATAAGGTTACCAGTCCGCAGAGCAGACAAAGATAAGGAGAAGCAGCCTGTGCACCGTCAGCGGTAAATACCTTACCAGCAGTCAGGTCACTGACAGCATTGCCTGCAAGTGAAAGTCCGATGATGGCAACAGTAGGTCCGATTACAACAGCGGGCATCAGCTTATTAATCCACTGAACACCGACAGCCTTAACGACAATTGCAAGAACAACATAAACAAGACCCGCAAAAAAAGCACCGATAATCAATCCGAAGTATCCTAAGGACATGGATACACCGCCTGCAAAGGCAGAGAACATGGATCCGATAAAAGCAAAGGAAGATCCAAGGAATACGGGGCTTTTAAATCTGGTAAATAACAGATAAATAATAGTTCCGACACCGGCACCGAACAATGCTGCCGAAGCGGACATTTCGTTTCCGATAATTGCCGGAACCGCAATGGTTGCCGCCAGGATTGCAAGCAGCTGCTGCAGGGCAAAAATCATCGTTTTGCCAATCGGCGGTTTGTCTTCTACGTTGTAGATCATTTTCATACTTTTCCTCCATCCCGCACTCACGGTGCGTATTTAATTGTTAGAATCCGTTAACCTAACTTTTCATAATAGTTCAGCCATGCCCATTCATAAGCTGCCGGATTGTACAGATTGGCTAATCAATATACGTGCTTTCCGGCAGCTTATTTCATGTCGGGCGTCCGCCCTATAGAAATGATTGTATAAGCTGCCCTTAATGAGCAAGCTCCCACAGTCATCTTATACAATCATTTCTGCATGGCTGAACTGTTACAACTTTTCATATTATGGCATCATCCTTATAAATTGTAAAGAAGTTTTCGAAAATAGATTTAAAAACAGAGTGCGCTATGCTATAATCAAGAAAAAAACGAAAAGAGAGGAATCTGAAATGTCAGAAATGCAAAATGTATTTATACTGGATCATCCATTAATTCAGCATAAAATTTCCCGTCTGCGTGACGAAAACACCGGAACCAACGAATTCCGTAAGTTAATTGAGGAGATCGCAATGCTCATGGGCTATGAGGCACTCCGTGATCTGCCGATGGAGGATGTTGAAATCAAAACTCCGATCGAAACCTGTAAGACTCCGATGATTTCCGGCAAGAAAATGGCGATCGTTCCGATTCTCCGTGCAGGACTTGGTATGGTAGGAGGTATTCTTGCATTAGTTCCCTCTGCCAAGGTTGGACACATCGGCTTATACCGTGATCCTGAAACCCACGAGCCTCACGAATATTACTGCAAGCTCCCTGAGCCCATCGATCAGAGAACCATCGTTGTCTTAGATCCGATGCTTGCAACCGGCGGCTCCGGCTCCGAAGCAGTTGATTTCATTAAACAGCACGGCGGCAGGAACATCAAATTCATGTGTATCATTGCTGCTCCGGAAGGATTAGAGAGACTTCGTAAGGAGCATCCGGATATCCAGATCTATGTTGGACATCTTGACCGCTGCCTCAACGACCATGCTTATATCTGTCCCGGACTTGGTGATGCCGGTGACCGTATTTTCGGCACGAAATGATGCCTGACAAACAGTGGTGAGCCTGTCTTCAAATCACTCACCACTATTTTTATAACTATTCTGAGTTGTAGTACAAATAAGGAGAACCTTATGAAGAAACATGATCTATTATCAAAATTAAAATCTTTCTTACATCCGAAGCGTATGCTCTGTCTTACATTGGCCGGTCTGCTGTGTGTCGGAAGCATACAGACACTCAAGGTAAATGCCAGCAGCATATCCAATACTCCAGATGAAGATAATTACGACGATTACGATTATTACATTGAATCCTACTCGGATTACAGTGGTGGTGAGGATGCCTATGAGTACAGCTTAAGCTGCGACCAGAGTGTGCTGAGCTTCGGAAGGGTTAGCAGAGGGTCTGACCGCAGCTATCTTCCCTTCCGTCTGTCCAATACGGGTTCGACCCCGATTGATCTTGTCTGGTACATGACAGGAAATGAGCAGGGCGCCTTTCAGGTGGAGCAGCCTGCCAGTCTGCATCTGGAATCCGGGCAGTCCTATGAATTCTATGTAAGTGTGGATGCTTCCCTGGCTGCAGGAACCTATAATGCCGCCTTCCGCGCAAGTGATGATCTGGATCCGGGCGGTAATTACGGCGTGGTTCTCCCGATGTCTGTAACCATTGAGGAGCGCACCCCTTACGTTACCAGTGTTACGATTCTTCCCGATACTGCTACCATGTCCAAAGGAAGCACCATGAGCTTCTCGGCAAATGTCAAGGGCGAAAACAATCCGAACCTGAATGTCACCTGGTCCGTATATAATAACCAGAGCAGCGGCACCTATGTAGATGGTAACGGAAAGCTTGTAGTGGATTCCAAGGAGGGTTCTGATACCCTGATGGTTGTGGCTTCTTCCGTGCTGGATCCCGATATCAATGATTATGCGTATGTGTCACTGACAACCGGCAATCACACGGTTTCCCTGCAGGCAGACTCTTCTGCCGGCGGTACGGTATGGGGCGGCGGCGCAGTCTCCCACCGCAGCAGCTGCGAAATCTTTGCTTCCCCTAATAATGGTTACCAGTTCACCGGGTGGAAATATAAGAATCAGGTCATTTCCACCAGCCTGCGTTATACCATTCCCTCTGTTACAGAGGACATGAGTGTGACTGCAACCTTTAAGCAGATCAACTGTTATGTCACTACGAAGAAGAACCATGACAAGGCCGGTTCCGTTACCGCCAGCCAGAACGTGAATTACGGCGGTGCAATCACCCTGCAGGCAAACGCCAACAGCGGATATAAATTTGACTGCTGGAAGGAAGGGAACAATGTGATTTCCAAGGATGCAAAGTATACCGTATCCAATATCACCGGCAATCGCGAGTTTACCGCTTACTTCACACAGACCCAGTATAAGGTCAGTGTATCGGTAACTCCTCAGGATACCGGATACACGGCAGGCGGTGCAACCTATAACGCCGGCGATAATGTCACCCTGACAGCTACCTCCTATAAGGGATATCATTTTGAAAAATGGACCAGCGGCGACAAGGTGCTCGGCACCGATAAAACCCTTGTTTTAAAGAATCTGCAGGCAGATATCAACATCGTTGCAAACTTTGCCAAGGACAATGCCAAAAATTATACCATTACAGCCAGCTGCTCCAATGCCGGAGGAACCATTTCTCCCTCCGGAGCTTCCACCGTGTCGGAAGGCAGCAATGTGATCTACAGCATCGTTCCCAAGACCGGTTATATGGTTTCCAACGTAACTGTGGATAAAACCTCTGTCGGAGCAGTTTATTCCTATTCCTTTACCTCGGTAAATGCAAACCATACGATCACCGTAAGCTTCCAGCCTGTACCGGCCAGTACAGCATCATCGGCATCGTCCCAGACAGGCTCAGCATCGAAGCCAACAGCATCCGCAGGAAATACTGCTTCTGCTGTCTTGGAGGCTTCTCCTGCTTCAGAAGCACAGGCCTCTGAAAGTGCCCTTCCTTTGGATGATGAGGGAAATTATAATTCCCATCACGACCACGATGATCTGATAGATCCTGTCTCTCTGGAAGAATACAATGCGCAGACCGGTGTTTTCCAGATGTTGAATATCACTCCGAGCGAAGCACGGGAAGCCATTGCCAGTGGCGATGATTTACGTCTCCTCAAGCTCGCTTTTGATGAAGATTATATTATGGTAAATATTCATAACGAATATGCCGCTTCCGATAATCTGACAACCGGAAGCCACTACGCTAACTGTGGAGATAATTTCCCCAATATGGAAGAGGTCGTTTATGGACTTCTTAACGAAGATGACAAGATGTGTGCCTTTGAAGGAAATCAGGTTTCCTTTAACTTTACCATGTATTCCACGAATGATTATCCAACCGCCGCCGACAAGCAGATCCAGAAGGTCTGTGCCAAGCAGAACCTGTCTGCAGGAGAATTGTTCGAGATTCTGATGGTAAAGACCACCCACGGAGACACTCAGGTAATTAAAGAATTTAGTACTCCCTTGCAGGTTATTATGAAGATTCCGGATTCCATAAAGGAGAGCGGAAGAGCTTACTGCATCGTCCGTTCCCACGCAGAAGATGACGGTTCCTTAAGCATCAGCTTCCTTCAGGATCTGGATGACGATCCCGATACCATCACCTTTGAGACCGACCGGCTTTCCTCTTATGCAATTGCTTATCAGGGAGGAAAATCAGGTATAGCCACCTCTACCATTATTAAAATCATCATTGGTGTGCTGATTGCAGTAATTGTGATTACACTAATCTTTGGTATTGTTTCCGGAATGCGCCATAACGGCAGACATAAAAGACTGAAAAGGCTCAGAAGGAAATAGAAATAAAAGGAACGAAGAACAAGTTATCTGAGACATTTTAAACGCCCACGTCAGGAAGATCCTGCCGTGGGCGTTTGCATAATGAAAGAATGATGTAAGCAATTCTTTGCTTACAGGGATGCCCGGACGACCTTAAGCAGCGCATCCGGCATAATCAGATGCTCCGTATCAACACCCTTTTTATCCGGATCATAGACAATTCTTCTCGGATCCTTTCCATAGGGATGCGCCTTGCATATTCCTCCATAGTAAACATAGGACTCGTCATTCTGCACCTGTCCGCTGCAGATTTCCCATACCGCCTGACGCTGTGCCTCACAAAGAGAGGCATCCTCCAGTCCATGGCTGTGTCCGCACAGAATATGATCAAAATAAGGGCGGAGCTTCTGTATCTTATCTAAGGACTTCAGCATCACGTTCATTTCACAGCATTCCGGAAGCTGCATCCACGTCTGCTCAATCACCGTATCTCCGCTAAAGAGAATCCGGTCTTTCCGGTCAAGCAGCACGATACTTCCCGGCGTATGCCCCGGTGTTTCATATACCTCCAATTGGATACCGCCAAGGTCAATCACCGTGCCTTCCGTAATCGGTTCAAATTCTGCGGGCTTCCGTCCGGTTTCTTTCATCATCTGTACAAATCCATCTGCTTTGAAATAGGCATGAGCCAGTTCCATATCTGCCGGATGAAGATATGCCTTGTCAAAGTAAAGATTTCCATAGGTATGATCGAAATGTCCATGGGTATTTACCAGCATAAGCGGAAGCTCCGTAAGGGTCTTTACCGCCGCCTTTAAATCTTCCAGTCCGTACATGGTGTCAATCACAAGTGCCTTGTCGTTTCCGGTAATCAAATAACCTGTTCCGTCATCGTGATCGTTTAAAAGCCATATATGGTCATTGATCTGCTGTATTTTGAGTCGTTTGAATGATCTGTTCAAGGTCTTCCTCTTTCTACTGCTCCATGACATGAAAGCTGTTTACTCTGCGGCACGAAGTCCCGTCGCTTTATCCGAAATATCCGAAACAATGCCGCTTACGGAAGCTACCAGCTCATTGTTTACTTCGCATGCCTCAAAGGTTTCATTGGCATGTGCCGATACTTCTTCCGTTACGGAAGAAATCGTCTGGATATTCTCTACAATATCGGAATTGGCTGTTTCCAGTTCCTTCACAATTTCCAGCAATTCTTCCGCTACAGAACCTATCTTCTTCGTTCCGTCCGAAATACCGGTAAAGCTGCTCTCTACCTCCCGGGCATTTTCTGCATTGGACTCATTGCTGTCGGTTACCACCTGTGCCGCTTCCGTAACGGATGTCAATTCCCGATTGATGTGTCCGATCAGTTCTGTAATATTCACGGTTGCATCCTTCGTCTGGCTGGCCAGCCCGGAAATCTGCTGTGCCACAACTGCAAATCCTCTTCCCGCTTCTCCTGCACGGGCTGCCTCAATGCTTGCATTCAATGCAAGCATACCTGTGCTGTTTGCAATGCTGGTAATTGTTTCGATAATCGTATTCATCTGATCGGTGTATTCACTTAATGCATTCATTTTGGACACCATTTCGCGATTTGCGTCAATGGACTGAACCACCTGTTCTGACAGCGTCTGCATATGCAGCTGCCCTTCTTCCACCTTTTGCGTCGTGTTTTTGACATTCTGATCAATTCCGTCAGCGGCAGCCTTCACATGCGCAATATGTTCCTGAATCTGTTCGGTACGCTGCAGCTGCGTCTGGACAGCCTGTGCCGTTTCATTGCTTCCTCTGGAAACCTCTTTCATAGAAGCATGGATCTTTGTCATGGAATCAGAAAGATCCCCTATTTTGCAGGATGCTTCTTCAATCTGATCCACCATACCTTTAGAGGCTGCTACAATGTGATCCATCAGCGCCTTATTCTTTTTCTGCTGCATCTCGACCAGATGAAGCTTGTTATCGTTGATTTTTTTAACAACCTTGGTGCTGATCTGTAAGAAAATACCACAGATAATCATACAGGCCAGCCGGATCTCCACATCCGGTATCTGGTCAGAAGGGATTCCGGTTGTCAATGCCTTCCAGATCACCCAGACAATATTGGATGCAATACCACAGAATGCAATCGCAGTTACATACCGGATATCCGAATATACCGTCAACAGAATAAAGAACGGCAGAATATACACGAATGTACTGATTGAGTTCGTCGTGAAAATAGCAAACAGATAAAACCCTCCATATGCCACCGCCAGGATATACCGGATACAAACCGCATCCTTCCGTCTGGCATAAA
Organism: bacterium; assembly: GCA_963618065.1. GTDB lineage: Bacteria > Bacillota > Clostridia > Lachnospirales > Lachnospiraceae > Suilimivivens. The sequence continues at coordinate 26,793 of CAVERH010000041.1, forward strand.
TGGCCAGCTCGGCAACTACCGGAATCATCATAAATGCAGCCACAATCATAAAATAACCGATCGTTCTTGATCCCTTTAATAATTCTGCCAGATACGAAAGAACCAGTACCGTATCCAGTACGATGTAGCCTCCAATCGCCAGCTTGTTAATGTAACCCGTCTCATTTGTTCCCATCATAAATTCCTTCCTATTCTGTCAAGCCCTAAATCATTGATTTTACTGGCTTTGACGATTTTT
>CAVERH010000042.1:0-26803 GCA_963618065.1 bacterium
AGACTGTAAATCTGCTGCAAATTGCTTCGGTGGTTCGAATCCACCTCCATCCATTAGCTCTAAGGAGCACAATTAAATATCGCGGGGTGGAGCAGTCTGGAAGCTCGTCGGGCTCATAACCCGAAGGTCATAGGTTCAAATCCTGTCCCCGCTACTCGACTTATTTTAAGTCTATGCCCAGATAGCTCAGTTGGTAGAGCAGAGGACTGAAAATCCTCGTGTCACTGGTTCGATTCCGGTTCTGGGCATTTTTTCATGGAAAATATGGCGAAGTAACTACATGAGCAAAATTCAAGCTGTGGAACAGCGGTTTTGCAAATGGAGTTTTGAATAGTTACGAATATATATATATAACCGTGGTTCTTTGAAGAATTACGGTTTTTTAGTATGTAAATGGATTAGTGCGTAAATGGATTATCAGGTACTATAGGCTTATGAAAAACAGGGTAACAGTGAGGATATTTTACAGATATAAATCAGGAAAGGAAAGTACATATGAGAAACAAACGGAAACGTTGGTATTCCGGCGTAGCAGTATTTTTAACCGCTGCTCTTCTGGCAGGGTGTAGTGGTGATTCACAGTCATTTATTGACGCAATGGCAGATGCCGTTATGGGAGACAGCATGAAAGCCAATCAGACCATTTCAGATGATTCTAAATGGATTAATTCCAGTATTGACGGAGCAATTGACGATACGCTGGAAATTACGGAAAAGGATGATTTTTATACTGCGGTTAATAAGGACTGGATTCTGGACACAGAGCTTGATGATGAAACAACAAGAGTCAGTGCCTTTGATAACAATCAGGATGTGATCACAGATCAGTTGGATGAGATGCTGGAGCAATGTATGCAGACAGATCAGTTAAGCGGTGAAAACAATATTGATATGCCCGAGGAGCAGTATCGTCATACGCAGGAGCTGGTTGGTAGATTTGCCTCTTCGTTATCGGACAGAGAAGGCAGGAATACGCAGGGAGTAGAGCCCGCCAGAGCCTATATTGAAGCAATTGCAGATATTGAAACACTTGATCAGATGACAGAGTACATCAAGAATAAAGAAGGAATGAATTATGCCGGTCTGAGCCTTGTTCCTATTTCCATGGAGATTCCGGCCACGGTGCACGATAGCTATATGGTAACATTGGATCAGACGCCATCCTTATCCTTATCCTCGGCATCAAGTTATTCGGAAATAGGTATTTCCGATACACAGCTGAAGGAAGAGCTTAACAAGGATATCAAGGCGATTCTTGTGGAATTGGGATATACGCAGCAGGAAGCAGCAAGGATTGTACGGAAAGCGCTTCTCTTTGAAGCAAAGCTGGCAGAAGGTTATGATTCCTCAGTTGCAGAAATAGCGAAAGCATCGGATTTAAAGAAAGTGGATCATTTTTATACGATAGAGGAACTGGAGGAGCTTCAGGGGAATTATCCGATTACAGATTTCATGGATGCACTTGGACTCTCAGAAGCAACGGAAATTAATACAACCAGTCCAAAGTATATTAAAAATGTCGGCCGCATTTACAAGGAAAAGAATCTTGAAATGATTAAGGCATATATGATTGTGAATACTTTGGAAAAAATGCTTCCTTATCTGGATTATGCAAGCTTTGATTATTTTGAAGAGCTTCTTCGGTTGAAATCCGATTATCCGATCGAAAAGATTAAGGATGAGGAGTATGTTCAGTCCTTTATTCTAAGTGCCATGTCGGAGGCCGTTCAGGAGGTTTATATCGGCAGATATTGTAATTCCAAGCAGAAGCAGGAGCTGTCAGATTTGATTAATAAGTCCATTGAGTACTATCGTAGGATGCTGATGGAAGAGGAATGGCTGACGGAAGAGACCAGAAATAAGGCCATTGAAAAGCTGGATAACCTGATCTATAGGGTGCTATATCCGAACAGCATGACGGATTATTCCTCTTTGATTTTTGAAGAGGATAACACATTGATTGATATGATTGCCCGGCTGAATCAGTTTAAGAATAATCAGCTGCAGACGAAGCTGAATAAGGAAATTGATCGTTATGACTGGAATTTGTCGGAGATGTCTACATTGACGATCAATGCTTATTATATGCCGACGGATAACAGCATTAATATTCTTGCCGGTATCCTGACAGGTGATTTTATTTATGATGAAAATGCACAGGAAGAGGTAAATCTTGCCAGAATCGGTATGATTATCGGTCATGAAATCACACATGGATTTGACACCTCCGGCTATGCCTTTGATAAGGATGGACTTCCTGATAAATGGTGGACATATGAGGATGAGGAGCATTTTCAGATCCGTGCCTCTCATCTGGCAAAGTATTTCTCGGGTCTTTCACCATTCAGGGATGGAGGAAGCTATGACGGCAATCAGGTCAAGGGTGAAGCCATTGCAGATATGGGCGGAATGAAATGTATGCTTGGAATTGCTAAGGAAATGGAGGATTTTGATTACGATCTGTTCTTTAAGTCCTATGCACAGCTCTGGCGAAGTAAATATACAAAGGGTATAGCACTGACCTTAATGGCAGATGAGCATCCGCTTGATTTCTTCCGGGTAAATGTTGTGCTGCAGCAGTTTGATGAATTTTTGGAAACATATGATATCGAGCCGGGGGATGGAATGTATCTGGCACCTGAGAAACGTATTCTGGTATGGTAGGAGGAAAAGAACATGGGAAATGCAGTAATCTCTTTAAAGGAGATTGATAAAAGCTATGGAAAGCATCAGGTTCTTCATAATGTGAATCTTCAGATCAATAAGGGTGATATTTATGGTCTGGTAGGAAAGAACGGAGCCGGTAAAACAACGATATTCAAGGTGATCCTGGGACTATCGGAGTATTCCAAAGGAGAACTTACTATTGCAGGAAGCACGGAAGATATTGCAGAGGGAAGAAAGAAAATCGGTTTTCTGGTAGGCTCTAATTTCTTTCCCTATATGACCGGACGCCAGAATCTGGAATATTACCGGATTATGAAGGGAATCAGGGACAAGAAGGAGGTTGACCGTGTACTTGAAATTGTCAGCCTGACTAATGTAAAAAGCAAATACCGGAATTATTCCATGGGTATGAAGCAGAGACTTGGAATTGCAGCTGCTCTGCTGGGCAATCCGGAAATCCTGATTCTTGATGAGCCGACGAATGGTCTGGATCCACAGGGTATCGCTGATGTGAGAAATCTGGTACAGAAGCTGAATGAAGAGCATGGCATGACCGTTATTATCTCCTCTCATATTCTGGGAGAGCTTCAGCATACGGCACATCGTTTTGGTATTGTAAATGGGGGAAGCGTAGCCAAGGAGATTTCGGCAGAGGATCTGTTATCCTCAGAAAAATCTGTAAGGATTGTTGTTGATGATCTGGATAAGGCCAGAGAGGCACTTAAGAATGCAGGCATTCATATTATGGGTGAGGTACAGGAAAGCTTAAGTCTGGAGGAATATTATTTTGATCTGGTAGGAGGCAAGAAGAATGAGTAATTATATCAAAGCGGATCTGTGGAGAATGGAAAGACGTCTTCCCAGAATTATCATCATTGTTCTGTTTAATCTGGTTATGGGAGGTGTCATTATTTACACATCAACCCAGGATACCTGGAACTCTGTATTTTTTATGGACAGACTGCTTCTTGGGGTTAAGCTGGCAGGAATTCTCTGTGCAATAATCGAGTTTATTTCAGTATTTTCTGAGGATTTCAGAGCCAAAACCATGCAGATTGCCATTGGTGGAGGAATGAAGCGAAGACATGTTATTCTGGTGAAATTCGCAGACTTCATGATTGCAATGGCAGGAGATTATATTCTTTTATCATTCGTGGGTATTGTTCTTGCACTGATTACCCGTGTTCAGCCTAATGGGGAACAGATCGTTGATTATTTCATTACGATTCTTGGTTATCTGTTGAGTGTAGCAGGCTATTACAGCCTGTCCCTGATCGCTGTTTTCTATCTGCAGAGTGTACTGATGCCAATGATTATTTTTCTGGTTCTGAATTGCGGCTTCGCTCATATGCTGCTGGAATACCTGTTCAAATTAGAGGCAGTACAGCCACTTAACCTGAATCGCTTTACGTTATCTTATAACGCAGATCTTTTTATGAGCAGATTAGTGCTGGGAAGCTTTAAATGGTCTGCATTTATTGCAATTGTAATATATATTGCAGCAGGCTATCTGCTCAGCAGTATCCTGTTTAAGAAGAAGGAGCTTGAGTTTTAGTTACTGATTTTTAATTTTTCAAGCTCATCCGAATTAAGGAAGAGCTCAAACAGAGACTGCAGAGAGTCTTTGTGCTCCGTCAATACAGAATGGATAAGCGGCGGATCGCCGGTGATGATATTGTCAACACCGCGGTTCGCCATTTTTTCTGCATTTTCGGTGGTATCAACTGTCCATACATGGATTTCCTTATTACGAAGATGTAATTCATTGACCACTCTTTGAGTGACAAAGGTGGATTCCACGCTGAAAAAGTCTACATTTTCCAGATCATAAAAATCACCCACACCAATAGCAAGAATCAGGCCGGTTTTAAGGTCGGAATTGATCTGCTTTACTTTGCACAGGGATTCATAGCTTAAAGAAGTAATGACGCATTCCTGTTCAAAGTGATTATCCTCAATGACCTGAACCGTTTTTGCCTCCAGCTCCGGGGTATGTGAATTGGATTTGATTTCAATGTTAAGCTTGATTTTGCCCTTACAGAGCTTAATTACTTCATCCAGAGTCGGAATCTGTGTGCCTGCAAACTCGGATGAGAAGAAGCTGCCTGCATCCAGACTGCGTACCTCTTCGTAGGTAAGGTCGTAAATATTGGCATCCTTCCCGGTGCAACGGGAAAGATTGGTATCGTGTGTCAGCATGACGACTCCATCCTTAGTCAGCTGGACATCCAGCTCGGCGTAGTCGACAATACCGGAATCGATGGCTGCCTGAAAAGCCGGCAGGGTATTTTCGGGTGCCACAGCAGAATAGCCGCGATGTGCAGTGATTTCAGCCTGATTATCCATATAATAGGATAAAAGTGTCTGTGTGACCGGAAGAAAGGAAAGGATTGCCGTGAGAAAAATAATAAAAGCAGTCACCGAAGCGACCATCACAAAAAATGGCTTCCGGCTGCCGTATATGGAACGCTTTTCCCTGATATATTGAATTTGGCTGGTAAAGAGACCTTCGGAACGGTAATAGTAGTACAGGAAGGAAATAAAAGCAATCTGTGACAGGGAAAGGATACTGTCCATCAGGTAACTGAAAAAGGGCTTCAGGACAACGTTCGATACTCCGTAGAAGGCTACCAGAGTCTGAGAGGACCTCTGGCTGAGGAGTCCGTATAATACCAGGATCACTACATAGAACAGGAAAAAATATAGACCATACTTGATTGCAACACGTACCTTCCATAAGATCAGACGTATAAAATTCCGGAAAATGTGACCTTTTTGCATGGAAAAGCTGTTCCTTGCAGCGTCTTTAAAGCTTTGATGCTCGAGAACAAAATAATGGACGCAAAAGAGCAGACGTATCACCAGATACAGAACAAGAAGGGAAAAAATCGTAAATAGGGAAGATAAGATCAGGGAATCGTCAATGCTTTCCATAATATATTCCGGTAAAGTAATGGATGAAATCAGATTCGACATCATGGCAACATTACTGAAGGGGATGACAAATGCACAGAAAACAAGCATGGGCCAGTTCCGCGGCAGGAGTACATGGCGCATGGAAAGAAAGGCAGCCCTGAAGATTTTGCGGCCATTAAAAGGAACCTCCCGTTTACAAAAATCCAGGCATTGAATCATGATGGTAATTCCAAAAAGACACCAGAATCCGATGAGTATTCCGATCAGGAGTAAAGCAGCGATGATAGAAGGAGAATGATACAGATCGCGAAGATTTGTACTTGTAATGTAATTCACCGGAGCAAAGTGAAGCCCGATGTTCCAGACAAGACGGAGTAATGGCTGGAACAGCAGATAACTTAATGCTTTATAAATAAGAATAATACAGGTTGCAGGGATAAAGCACATATGGAGAAAGTACTTTGTCTGCTTATAAAAGGATAATTTTCTGGTTTTCTCTTTGGACATGGGATATACTTCCTTTCCGGCTGTCTGTAGCTGGCTGCCAGTAACTGCTCAGAATCTTCAAGATTACAATTTCCTTCACTATAGCACAGAAGCTGAGGTTTTGCATCATAATTGTATTTCGTAAATTTTATGTAAATTCAAAAAAATAAGTACGATTGCATTTTCTATCTATGGTATCTGTGTTATACTATACGGGATATTTAGGATGAAAGGATTTGACGTGAAGAAGATATCCGGAAATAAAGAAAAGCTGAGAAAACAATTTGCAAAAAAAAGAGAGATCTATCATTCGCTGAAGCAGTATGGAAACGATATCATGCATTCCGATAATTTTCAAGGCACCAGAGATTATGTACAGCATGGGACGATTCCGGTACACCGTCACTGTATGGATGTGGCCAGGTACAGCTTGATGATTAACCGCAGGCTGGGAATTCGCTGTCAGGAAAGAGACCTGGTAAGAGGCGCATTGCTGCATGATTATTTTCTCTATGACTGGCATGACAAAAACAGAGAAAATTATCAGTGGCTTCATGGATTTTATCATCCGGGTATTGCACTCAGGAACGCACAGAAGGAATATAACCTCACACCGAGGGAGCAGGATATTATCGTGAAGCATATGTGGCCGCTGACCGTTGTGCCGCCGATGTGCAGGGAGGCATGGGTCGTAACGGCAGCAGATAAATACTGTTCCCTGCTGGAAACTCTGCGGCTGCGGAAGGGAACCGCACACCACCGACACTTCAAGCACCGCAGGCAGATGAAAACAGGAGAAAATAAAGCATGTTAAAAAGCCTGTATGAAGAGCTCAATGCCTATTCCCAAAGTGGAGTCTATCCGTTTCATATGCCGGGACATAAGAGGAATCCTGAGAGCGGTCCGCTTTCAGAGCTTTACCGGCTGGATATTACCGAAATAGACGGCTTTGATAACCTGCATGATGCGTCCGGTATCCTGAAGGAGCTTCAGGAGCATGCCGCAGGGCTGTATGGCTCAGAAGAAACGCATTTTCTGGTTAACGGAAGCACCGGAGGTCTGCTTGGTGCCATTTCCTCTGTGGCCGGAGAAGGGAAGGTTCTGCTCATGGCACGTAACTGTCATAAGGCAGTCTATCATGCAGCCTTTCTGAACCGCATGAATGTACGATATCTATATCCGGAGCTTTTACCGGAGTATGACCTGACAGGAGCAGTGACGCCGGAGGAAATACACAGAGCCATTATCTGCACACTGCGTGAGAGAAATGTACATCCGGAGAAGGCGTCTGAGGTTATAGCCGGGATAGTGATTACTTCTCCGACCTATGACGGAATCTGTTCTGATATCCGTGAAATAGCAGCAATTTCGCATTCCTATGACCTGCCGCTTATTGTGGATGAGGCGCATGGTGCACATCTTGGCTTCCATGAGGAGTATCCGGAAAGCTCTGTCAGATGCGGAGCTGATCTGGTGGTCCAGAGCACGCATAAGACATTGGCAGCGCCGACACAGACCGCAATCCTTCATGTGAACGGTACAAGGATTGACCGGGAGTTTCTGCACAGATATCTGGGTATTTATCAGACAAGCAGTCCCTCCTACCCCCTGATGGCCGGAATTGATGAAGCACTTCGTATGCTTGAGAAGGAAGGGAAGGAACGGCTTTCGAAGCTGTTAAAGCTCCGGCAGAGGCTGGAGCGGGAGACCATGGATTGCAGCTGTATCCGGATCTGTCCGGTTACGGAGCCGTCCAAGCTTGTGATTTCTGTAAAGGGTACAAATATGACCGGAAAGCAGCTTTACGACTGCCTAAGGCTGAGATACCAGCTTCAATTGGAAATGGCATGCGAAACCTATGCACTTGCCATGCTGTCCCTGATGGATACGGAGGAAGGAATCCGGAGACTTTCTGCTGCTATAAGAGAGATTGATGCAGGCCTTAGGGCGAAGGAAATTCCGGCTTTTACACCGGTGTCAGAATACTGGAGACCGGTAAGAAAGCGTTTCCTTTATGAGGCATATATGCAGAAGAATCACAGGATACCCCTAGAAGAAGCAGCCGGTGGGATCGCAGCAGAGTTTATTAATCTGTATCCTCCGGGGATTCCGGTCCTGGTTCCGGGTGAACAGATCGGGGAAGCACTGATTGGCGCAGTAAAGGAATGGATACAACAGGGATATACCGTACAGGGCATTACAGATGGCAGGATCAGTGTATTGTAAGATACCATAAGAGAGTTAGTAATTGCATGAAAGGACTGGGGAAGCCAGGGCAATGCAGTTCTGAATAGATAAGCAAATACATAGTAACCAGTATTTGAGGTAAAAAGGAGGTTTTTATGAGAAAAACAAAAATTATCTGTACTTTAGGACCAGCCAGTGAAAGTGAGGAGAAGCTTCGGGAGATTATGCTTGCCGGCATGAATGTGGCACGTTTTAACTTTTCCCATGGCTCTCATGAAGAGCATAAAAGAAGATATGATCGTGTGATCAAGGTGAGTGGGGAATTAGGTCTGCAGATTGCCACACTGCTTGATACCAAGGGACCGGAAATTCGTCTGAAGGACATTGAGGGTGGAAAAACGGTACTGGAAAGCGGACAGACCTTTATCCTGACAACGGAAGATATGCTGGGAACCAATGAAAAGGTTTCCATTACCTATAAAAATCTGATTAATGACATTTCTGTCGGAACTACAATCCTGATTGACGATGGTCTGATCGAAATGGTGGTTCAGGAAATTACCGATACCGATATTATCTGTAATGTTATTAATGGTGGACCGATTTCCAATCATAAGGGTGTGAACGTACCGGGGGCAGAGCTTTCCATGCCGTACTTAAGTGAGCAGGATATCAGTGATATTATGTTTGGCTGTGATATGGGATTTGACTTTCTGGCTGCCTCTTTTGTAAGATGTAAGGAGGATATCCTATCTGTCCGTAAGATTATTGACGAGCATGGTTCTCATATGAAGATCATTGCCAAAATTGAGAATATGCAGGGTATTCATAATTTGGAAGAGATTCTGGAAGCTTCTGATGGTATTATGGTTGCAAGAGGTGACATGGGTGTTGAAATTCCGCTTGAAGAAGTACCGGTCGTTCAGAAGCAGATGATTAAGATGGCAGAGGCACAGGGGAAGCAGGTTGTTACGGCAACCCAGATGCTGGAATCCATGATTAAGAATCCACGTCCGACGAGAGCAGAGACTGCGGACATTGCAAATGCCATTTATGATGGGACGACTGCAATCATGCTTTCCGGAGAAACCGCAGCAGGAGCTTATCCGGTAGAGGCAGTTGCCACAATGTCAAAGATTGCAGAGCGTACCGAACAGGATATTAACTATGATGAGCGTTTAAAGAGACGTGAGGCAGAAGAGTATAACACCACCACCGCCATTTCCCATGCAACCTGCACAACTGCAAAGGATTTAAAGGCGGCAGCCATTATTACTGTAACGATTTCCGGATTTACCGCAGGAATGATTGCACGGTATAAGCCGAGCTGCCCGATTATCGCCTGCAGTGTAAGTCCCAGAATCTGCCGCCAGATGAATCTTTACTGGGGAGTGACGCCACTGTGGATTCCAAGAGAAAACAGTGCGGATGATCTGTTTGACGATGCGATCAAGGCAGCAGTAGAGGCAGGCTACATTAAAAAGGGAGATACGGTTGTTCTCACCGCAGGTGTTCCGCTTGGTGTACCGGGAAGAACCAATATGATCCGAGTAGTTGAAGTATAGGTTAGAAGCATAACTTTAGCAGCTGCATCAGAAAAAGCTTGAAGTGGAGCAGTTATAAAGTGAGCTGATCAGTTATGAGTCAGAATACAGTCAGCAGGGGTTTGAATCATGGGTAAAATGGTTTATTTAATGGGAAAGAGTTCCACAGGAAAGGATACGCTTTATAAGCGTCTTCTGCAATGGAAGGAGATTTCTTTTGATAAGGTTGTGCTCTATACCACAAGACCGATCCGCGCTCATGAAAAGGATGGCAGGGAATATCATTTTACCGATGAAGCCTATTATCAGGAGCTGTTTAATGCAGGGAAAATCATTGAGGAGCGTGTTTATCAGACCTTCTATGGCCCATGGCGGTATTTTACTGTGGATGATGGGAACATAGACCTTCACAATCGGAATTATCTGGTAATCGGAACATTAGAATCTTTTGTAAAAACGGCGGAGTACTTTTCCAGAGACAAAGTATTGCCGATCTATATAGAAGTAGATGATGGAATCCGTTTGGAGCGTGCAATCCAGAGAGAACGGAGTCAGGAAATTCCGAAATATGAGGAAATGTGCCGCAGATTCCTGGCAGATGCCGCAGATTTTTCGGCAGAAAAGCTGGAAGAAGCAGGGATTACGCAGGTTTTCGAAAATGATGATCTTGACCGGTGCGTACAGGAAATTGAAGAATATCTGCTGTCGGTTTTGCAATGATGTGAAGATAAGAAAAGCAAGATCACATAAATATAAACAGGAGGTGCAGCCATGGATATGAAAGTAAATCAGTTGACGCAGGTAACACAGCCGGAAGCTGCTTCTCCGGTGAAGGAATCTGATGGCGGATTCAAATTTACCCTGATCAGTCATGTGGAAGAGAATGAATTGCAGGCAAGACTGACCTCCATGATGGAAGCGATTACCATGCAGGGCGACAAGCTTGCCAAAAAACGCGATATTAAAGATATGAAGCGGTATCGTGGTTTAATCAAAGAATTTATGAATGAGATCGTGAACCGATCCCATGAATTCAGCAGAGAGAACTTTCTGGATAAAAGGGGACGCCACAGAGTCTATGGAATTATTCGTCTGGTGGATGAAAGTCTGGATCAGCTGGCGCAGGAATTAATGAAGGATGAGCAGGATCATCTGGCGATTTTATCTAAAATTGGAGAAATCAGAGGATTACTGCTTGATATTCTGACATAGAGGAGGATACGGATATGGCTGAATTCCGTGATATCGTCGGACAGGAACAATTGAAGGAGCATTTACAGAGTTCCATAGAACGAAACAAGGTTTCTCATGCTTATATTATTAATGGCGAGAGAAATTCCGGTAAGGAATTTATTGCAAAGGTTTTTGCAATGGCACTGGAATGCACCGACAGAAAAGATGGAGAACCCTGTCAGGTGTGTCATTCCTGTAAGCAGGCGTTAAGCGGAAATCATCCGGATATTATTTTCGTATCCCATGAGAAGCCCAATGTGATTGGTGTGGATGATATCCGTACCCGGATTAATGGGGATGTTGCGATTAAGCCGTATAGCAGTGCGAAGAAAATTTATATTATGAATGAGGGTGAGAAGATGACGGTGCAGGCACAGAATGCCCTGTTAAAGACGCTGGAGGAGCCGCCCGAATATACGGTAATTATTATTCTGACTACAAACCTTGAAACACTTCTTCCTACGATTCTGAGCCGTTGCGTGGTATTAAATATGAAGCCGGTAAAGGACGAACAGATCAAGAGCTTTTTAATGAAGGAAATGGAAATTCCGGATTACAAGGCAGATGTCTGTGTGGCCTTTGCCCGAGGGAATGTTGGCAAAGCAAGACTCCTTGCCAAGAGTGAGGAGTTTGATAAGGTAAGGGAGGAGGCTCTTGCCCTGCTCCGGAATATCAGGGATATGGAAGTTCACGAAATGGCTGCTGCGATCAGGAAGATCACAGAGTATCAGTTTGATGTGAATGATTATCTCGATATTTTATCCATCTGGTATCGTGACGTTTTACTATTTAAGGCGACTCATGATGTAAATGGGTTGATTTTCAGGGAGGAAATACAGTATATTAGAAAGGTAGCGGACAGAAGCACCTATGAAGGAATCGAATCCATCATCGAGGGTCTTGAGAAAGCGAAGCAGCGCCTTAGTGCGAATGTAAACTTTGATCTGACGATGGAGCTTCTGCTGCTGACGATTAAAGAGAATTAGTGAGGTTATAGATGATATGGTTAAGGTAATAGGCGTACGTTTTCGTACAGCGGGGAAAATATATTTTTTTGATCCGGGTAAATTAAAGATCAACAGAAATGATCATGTTATTGTTGAAACAGCACGGGGCATTGAATACGGCACGGTGGTCGGAAACCCGAGAGAGGTTCCTTCGGATAAGGTAATCCAACCGTTAAAGCCGGTACTGCGTATAGCTACCGAGCGTGATGATGAGCAGGAAGTCAACAACAGGAAGAAGGAAAAGGAAGCATTTAAGATTTGTCTTGAGAAGATCAAAAAGCATGGTCTTGAGATGAAGCTGATTGATGCAGAATATACCTTTGATAATAATAAGGTACTTTTTTATTTTACCGCAGACGGAAGAATTGACTTCCGTGAACTGGTAAAGGATCTGGCATCAGTGTTTAAGACGAGAATCGAGCTGCGCCAGATTGGTGTCCGTGATGAGACGAAGATCCTTGGAGGAATCGGAATCTGTGGAAGAGAGCTGTGCTGCCACAGTCATTTGTCCGAGTTTATTCCGGTATCCATTAAGATGGCGAAGGAACAGAATCTTTCCCTGAATCCAACGAAGATTTCCGGTGTGTGCGGAAGACTGATGTGCTGTCTGAAGCATGAAGAAGAGACCTATGAGGAACTGAACCGCAGACTTCCGAATGTGGGAGATCACGTAACCACGGATGACGGCTTTAAGGGGGAAGTACAAAGTGTCAATGTGCTCCGTCAGCTTGTGAAGGTTCTGATTGATGTAGATAATGAAAAAGAAATCAGGGAATATAAGGTAGAGCAGCTTCGTTTCCGCAGAAAACATAAGCATAATAAGGTAGATGTTGCGGACGAGGAACTGAAGGCTTTGGAGAAGCTGGAAAAAGAAGAACCCAAATCCAAGCTGGAGGATAATTAGACCGTGCAGGGGCCAAACGAGCGAATTGATGATCTGCAAAGGAATAACTATAAGATTATTCAGGATCCGGAGCGGTTCTGCTTTGGAATGGATGCCGTATTACTTTCCGGGTTTGCGAAAGCCAAAGAAGGTGACCGTGTCATTGATCTGGGAACAGGTACCGGAATTATTCCCATTTTGATGGAAGCCAAGACAGAAGCCTCTGACTTTACCGGGCTGGAAATTCAGCCGGAAAGTGCTGATATGGCACAACGGAGTGTGGAATTGAATCATCTGGAAAGTAAAATCCGTATTGTGACAGGGGATATTAAGGAGGCCTCATCGCTTTTTGGTGCAGCGGCCTTTGATGTGGTGACCAGTAATCCTCCATACATGACAGAGCATCATGGAATTATGAATGAAAAGTCACCCAAGGCAATTGCCCGTCACGAGCTTTTGTGTACTTTGGAAGATGTCATCAGTCAGGCAGCAAAGCTGCTTCGTCCCGGTGGCAGTTTTTATATGGTTCACAGACCGTTCCGGCTGGTGGAGATTATGGTGCTGATGCGCAAGTACCGTTTGGAACCGAAACGTATGAAGCTCGTTTATCCATACATTGATAAGGATCCAAATATGGTTCTGATTGAAGGATTAAGGGGAGGAAGACCGCGTCTGACCGTTGAAAAACCGTTGATTGTTTATCAGAGTCCCGGAGTCTATACGGATGAAATATACGATATTTACGGATATTGAGGGGATGAAAAGAGGGAAACATGTCTGGAATATTATATTTATGTGCTACACCGATTGGGAATCTCGGGGATATTACCCAGAGAGTTCTGGATACGCTTGCCGAGGCAGATCTGATTGCCGTAGAGGATACCAGAAATACCATAAAGCTTTTGAATCATTTTAAAATCAAAAGGCCTATGACAAGCTACCATGAATTTAATAAATATGAAAAGGCAGAAGAACTGATCGGTCTTTTGCAGCAGGGGAAAAATATTGCACTGGTTACCGATGCGGGAACACCGGCAATTTCGGATCCGGGAGAGGTACTGGTAAAACGGTGTCATGAAGAAGAGCTTCCTGTGACTTCGCTGCCCGGGTGTTGTGCGCTAATTACAGCACTGACTCTGTCGGGACTTTCTACCAGGAGATTCTGCTTTGAGGGTTTTCTTCCCAGGGAACGGAAGGATCGTAAGGTGATTCTGGAGGATCTGCAAAGAGAGACCAGAACCATCATTCTGTATGAAGCGCCCCATCACTTATATAAGACGCTTCTGGAGCTTCGGGATGCCCTTGGGGATCGAAAAATAGTACTCTGCAAGGAGCTTACCAAAAAGTTCGAATCCGTTACGGAGGGCAGATTGTTCGAAATTACGCATTATTATGAAACGCATGATCCTCGTGGTGAGTATGTACTTGTCTTAGAAGGAATCGATCGCAAGAAGCTGATGCATGAGGAGCAAAAGACCTGGGAAGAGATGTCTTTGCAGGAACATATGGCTTTTTATGAAGATCAGGGATATGAAAATAAAGACGCTATGAAGATGGTAGCAAAGGATCGCGGTGTTACAAAACGGGAAATTTATCAGAGATTATTGCAAACGAAATAACGATAATGAAAATTTACATATATTAGCAAATTGGTACTTGTAATTTGAATAAAATGTAGTATCATTAAGATAGAAATAATAGTACTTTAGTCTGGATTAGTAACTCCAGCAGTATGGAAAGGGAGTGTGGGATATGCGCAAGAAATTAAGCATATTACTCAGCATCATGCTTTTAGCGGCATTAGCACTGAACGGATGTGGCAAGAGTGGTTTGGTTCTGGATCAGGCAGCCCGGAGAGATAGTACGGTTCCCAGTGATGGTATCGTATATATTGAACCCGAAATGGTCAGTCTGGCAGCAGAGCTTTCAGGAACATCCGCTTCTCAGGCAGCTTCCAAGGCAGCCTTTGAGCTTGCTAACCAGCAGAGATCTGCAGCAGGACTTAGTGCGTTGACCTGGAATTCCGGTCTTGAGCAGGCAAGTGCAGTACGTGCCGTAGAAGCGTCACAATCGTTCTCACATACCAGACCTGATGGTTCAGACTGGTGGACTGTGAACAGCAATTTGATGTATGGTGAGAACCTTGCAAAAGGTTATGATTCTGCCGATGAAGCAGTACAGGCCTGGATGGCATCACCGACACATAAGGCAAACATTATGGATACAGAATTTACCTCCGGAGCAATTGCAATTCATGTAAGCAACGGACAGTGGTTCTGGGCACAGGAGTTTGGATACTAATTCATAGTGGATTACACAATATAAAAGACCGCTTCGGAAGAAGCGGTCTTTTATGTTGCCTAGGGAATTGTTTTTTATTATAATCAAAATAGCTGGTTTGACAATAAATAGCGAAATAAGATCAGGATAGAAGAAACAGAACAGAAAACAGACATGGAGCTTTATACAGATTAATGAAAGGCAGAATACAAAAGAAAATTACATATCTGATGTTGGCAGTATTTTTTTTAAGCGCTTTATCCGGCTGTGAGAAAAAACATGAAGCCTATGTATCCGCAAGCACAACGATACGTAATAACACACCGGTCTGTCTGGTGCCGGAGGCTCCGGGAACGGTAGTTTATGAAAATAAACTGGTGTCGGTGGATGCCTCGAATACAAGTGAAGGATATGTGATGATTGCATATCAGGGGACAAATGAAAAGGTTAAAATGCAGCTTACCGGTCCCGATTATATGACATACACCTATGACTTGTATGGAAATGATTATGAAGCTTTTCCTTTATCGGTGGGGGATGGTACTTATAGCATCGGAGTCTATGAGAATGTGGCAGACAGCCAGTATGCAACGGTATTTGCACAGGATATTGAGGTGGAAATTACCAATGCGATGGGAGCTTTCCTGTACCCGAACCAGTATGTGAACTTTAACAGTTCTTCGAAGGTGGTGGAGGAAGCAAGAATACTTGTAGCTCCGGCACATGATGATCTGGAAGCCATTAATTATGTCTATAATTATATTGTTGAGAATTTCACGTATGACTATGATAAGGCGGAGAACGTACAGAGCGGATATATCCCGGATGTGGATGAAATTCTTGAGATTAAAACAGGGATCTGCCTTGATTATGCAGCCGTTATGGCAAGTATGCTCCGCTCCCAGCAGATTCCCACCAGGTTAGAGGTTGGATATGCGGGAGAGGCATATCATGCATGGATCAGTACCTATGTGAATGATATTGGGTGGATCAATGGAATTATTCAGTTTGATGGAGTGAACTGGTCTCTGATGGATCCGACCTTTGCCGCAAATGCCGGTTCGAAGCAGCTAAAGAGCTTTATTGGTGACGGAAGCAATTATGTGACGAAATACAATTATTAGGGAAATCCTTACAATAATGTTTTGAACAGATCATAAGAATTTGATTTTCAATAAGGGAGAAGCATGGAATGAAGAAACAGAAAATGCTCAGTAATTCAGAAATTGCATCCTTTTGCAAGCAGACGGCGTGGATTATTAAGGCCGGAATCACACCGGCAGAAGGAATGGAGATCCTGATTAATGACACGATCAGCAAGGAAGGAAAGGATCTGCTGCAACAGATCCGGACGATCTGTAATAAGGGAAATCATTTTTATACAGCATTGGAAGAGACCGGGGTATTTCCGCAATATGTGGTGAAGCTGACAGCGCTTGGAGAGGAATCCGGTAATCTGGATGTGGTTTTGATGTCCCTTGCAGAATACTACGAACGGGAAGAGGCGATTTCTGACAGTATTCGTTCTGCGGTGACCTATCCTCTGATTATGATTGCCATGATGTTTTTCATTATTATTGTGTTGATTGTGAAGGTGCTTCCGATCTTTAAGCAGGTGTTTGTACAGCTTGGAACGGAAATGACTCCTTTTGCGCAGTCACTGATGAATGCAGGAACGGTTCTCAGCCGTTATGCAATTGGCATTTCCATTGTGCTGCTGGTTTTGGCAGTTGCCCTTTTCATCACTTATAAGATCCCTGCGGGTAAAGCGAAGATCAAGTATTTCCTTACGGTATTTCCGTTTACGAAGAGCTTTTATGACAAGATTGCTGCCGGACGTTTTGCAAGAGGAATGTATCTTTCCTATCAGAGTGGCATGGACACCTATCACAGCCTTGATATGATTAAGGAAATTGTGGAAAATGAGAAAATGGCGAAGAAGATTGAACGTTGTAAGGCACAGATGCAGGGACAGGCAGATCTGCCGGATGCACTTGCCAATGCGGAGATCTTTTCGAATCTGTATTCCCGAATGGTTTCTGTGGGTTTCCGTTCAGGATCCATGGACGTGGTGATGCTGCAGATTGCTTCTCATTATGAAGAGGAAACAGACCGGCAGTTATCCAGAATTGTTTCAATTATTGAACCCACGCTGGTAATTATTCTGTCGCTCATTGTCGGTATTATTCTGCTTTCGGTATTGCTTCCGCTTATGGGAATTATGGCGAGCATCGGATGATGTGATTCTGTTTAGCTTTAGCAGTGCGCAGATGAAGAACAAAGATGATTTGAGAGCTGATGTCTATCCGAAATAGATGCAGTCTGAAATTTGCAGGAGAGTAAGATGCACCGATTTACAACGAAATTTAACCGTTATGAATATCGTCGTTTTCCGGTCAGGATGCTGTATCTGGTCTGTCCGGTGATTCTGGTTCTGTTCTGGGTGATGATTCATTCCGTGGATCAGTCTACCGTGGACAGGCAGCGGGATAGTCTGCAGAATGCGATTGACCGGGATATTATCCATTGCTATGCTGTGGAGGGATTTTACCCGCCGAGCCTTTCTTATATGGAGGAGCATTATGGACTGACCTATGATAAGGATCTGTTTTTCGTGGATTATCAGCCGGTGGGATCTAATATGCGGCCGGATGTTACCATTATTTTGAAGTAATAATTTCATGATGTGAAAACAGAGTAGTAATTAAAAGCTAAATATCAGGTGAACTTATGAATGGAAGAGGTTTATGAATCAGAAGCAGGATAAACACATTATAGATGTTCTTTTTGTCATTGGCTTGTTCTGTATATTTGCACTTTCTTCGATTTTCTTAATTTCGATCGGGGCAAATATCTATCGCAAGACAGTGGCTCATATGGACGAAAATTTTAATACGAGAACTTCACTGTCCTATGTGGTGGAAAAGATCCGCCAGGCCGATACGGAGGGAGCCATATCAATCGGTACATTTGAAGGAAACCCGGCGGTGATTCTTTCATCGGAAGTGAATGGAATCAGGTATCATACTTATATTTATGAATATCATGGAATGCTGAAAGAATTGATGGAACGTAGTGATGTAACGCTTTCGGCTTCTGCGGGACAGGATATTCTGGCGATGGAGCAGTTTGAACTTATGGAAGTGAATGGTCATCTGGTTCAATGCACATTGAAAACGCCGGAGGAAAACACCATAAGCTTCTATATTTGTATTCGATCAGGAGGATTCGAAGATGCAGACGAAAAATTCTTCTAAATCCGGAATATTTTTGATGGAACTGATTCTTTCCATTCTGTTTTTTTCGATTGCGGCAGCAGTTTGTGTGAAGCTGTTCGTGACCTCCCACCAGTTGAGTGACCAGAGTGTGAAGCTAAACCATGCAGTTGCTATGGCAGAAAGTATTGCCGAAGCTTTTTATGGGTGTAATGGGAATGCCGGAGAACTGGAGACCTTGTTCCCGGGTGCAGAGACGGAGCAGACAGATGAGCAGATGATACTCACAATCAACAATGCCGAAGAGGGAATATGTGCATTTGTAAAAATTAATGCATCAGGAGAACTGACCACATGTGAGATTCGCATTGGAACACCACAGCAGATTACGGCATATGAGAAACAGGGCGCGGAATTCGATTCTATTTATGAATTGGAGCTCACTTTGTTTCCACAGGAGGAATTGGCAGATGAAACGAAATAGGGATTTTGTACTAAGCATCGGGGCACCGTCCATTGTGGTAATCATGGTGATCCTGTGTCTGGTCTGCTTTGCGGGGCTGTCGATCGTGAGTGCCAATGCAGATCTCACGTTAAGCCGTAAACTGGCAGAACGCACAAGTGGATATTATCAAGCCTGTAATGAAGTGCAGGAGGATCTTCGGGAGGCATCAAAAAAAGAGCCTTTGGAAGACTCCTTTTCCTGTGATTATACAATTAATGAAAATCAGATCTTATCGGTAAATGCGTCCTTTTCGGAGGCAGCGTCCGGAAGGAGAACTTATACGATTACCCGGTGGCAGGTCGTTACCACGCAGACGCCGGAGCTGGATCAGTCCTTACCGGTCTTTACTGGCAATTAATACACCATGGATGACGGTTCGGTTACTGGTGTGAAGACCGTGACAGGTAGATAAGGTAATGAGTTTTGTATCTTCAGTCAGGGACTCTTCTAACATGGTGTCATCCCGGTAGTAGGTTGCAGCATCCCGGATGTACTCCACGTAATC
Source organism: bacterium (assembly GCA_963618065.1). Lineage (GTDB taxonomy): Bacteria > Bacillota > Clostridia > Lachnospirales > Lachnospiraceae > Suilimivivens. The sequence continues at coordinate 19,429 of CAVERH010000042.1, forward strand.
AGCCTGTTCTTCTACGGTCTGGGTCAGATCATAGGTGTGAGAAGAGGCATTCGTGATATAGGCGGCGCAGATTTCATACATCATAACTTTATCTTTGGTAAAAATATAAATATAAGGATCTTCTTCAATAATGGAAGGATCGTTCAGGAGCCTTTTGAGGGAACCGAACATCGTTCCATTTCTCATGTTATGTCCATAAATAATCGTGTTGAAGTGAGAAAAGTCCGGTTTGTTCAGAAAATCCATAAAGATGGCACCGGAGCTGTTCTTTTCATTTTCAAAGGTGTAATGGGTGTAATAATCATTATCAATGCCCCGGACGATCGGATAACTCAGTTCTAACGGTGCATAGTAAATCCATCCGACAAAGTCACTGTTGATCTTCGTAAGTGCATCATAATCAATATCGAGATCTACTGCAATCTGTGGTTCTTCGGTGATTTCTACAATATTTCCGCTATTGGTTATGTCCATAATTTCCTGTGCAGCCTGTACAGAGTCCTGTGTTACCGTTGCATATTTCTCCAAATCGGTATAGGTATTGATCCCCTTCTGATAATCTCTGCTTAAGAGGACAATATTTGTTATGGCTACCACCATCAGAAGTAGTGATGCAGCCAATACAATTTTCCAGATCAGCTTTTTCATTGTATTCCCCTTTTTGTAAATGATGTATTGTAAGTGGTATTCTGAATAGTTATATTTTATACTATGATACGGTAAAAATCTATATACAAAAGATGATTGACGAATGAAAAACAGAATGCTATGATAAGTTCATAAGAAGGTGCTACCGTAAAGCAACGGTTCGCCTCAATTTTTGGTTATTTGTTAAAAAAGCAACCTACTCTTTGGGCAGAGGGCGGTTGCTTTTTTGATGTCTGGATCTTCTGTCAGTCTCGTTTTGCAGGATATTGATCACGGTAACAATGATGCTGATGATTGTTACTACAATACCTGCGATCCCGACAGTAAGCTCTATTGTCAAATATACTATGTACCTTTCATTGTATTTTCCATCTGTACCACCTCCGTTAATACTGGAAGTTCTCAGAATGTACTCATTCTGGCGAAAGGCGAACCGCTACCCGTTTTGGTAACACCCTGCCACTATTATAATATATTTGTTTTATTTTGCAAATGGTTTTTGTTTATAATTACTAATTTATGGAAAATAAAATGTAAATTTGTTGGCTATTATAACTAATTCCCTGATGTTCTGAATGAGGACTGAATTCCATATCTTATTATAAAGAAATATGCCGAAAAGGATAACGATATGCTGAATTATATCTGGGCGGTAATGATTGTGATTGGGATTATCTATGGTGCAATCACGGGCCATATGAAAGAGGTTACCGAGGCTGCGTTACAAAGTGCACAGGATGCAGTCACATTGTGCTTTACCATGACAGGAGTTATGGCATTCTGGGTGGGACTCATGCAGGTAGCAGAGGAATCCGGGCTGATTGCGAGGCTTACCCGAATGCTATCACCATTTATTTCATTTATGTTTCCGCGTATTCCACAAGGTCACAAATCCAGGGATTATATTTCAACCAATATGATTGCAAATGTGTTGGGACTGGGATGGGCCTGTACTCCGGCCGGCCTCAAAGCCATGGAAGAGCTGGCAAAATTGCAGGAGGAGCGTGGTGTTCCCGAAGAGAAACGTCACTATGCCAGTAATGAAATGTGCACGTTTCTGATTCTCAATATTTCTTCTTTGCAGCTTATTCCGGTCAGCATGATTGCATACCGTACCCAATATGGAAGTGTGAATCCGGCAATCATTATTGCGCCTGCCATGAGCGCTACAGCAGCAGGGCTGCTTGTCTCAATCCTATATTGCAAAGCCAAAGATAAATTGATATGATGTAAAAAGTGCAGAAGAAAAACAAGCGACTGCAAAGCAGGCATTTGTTTTTCTTGCACTTTTAACGAATATGCATCTGCCGAAGGCAGATAGAGAGTGCGAAGCACGGGCATATGAGTTTGCGAGTAAATTAACATTGCAGAAGAAAAACAAGCGACTGCGAAGAGGATATTAACGGAGATAAAATGAGATATCAGATTAGACATGCACTGGTACAATACGGTGCGGAAACCATTATAGAAGATGTAAATTTTGACATACATGATCATGAGAAAATTGCCATTGTAGGACGCAATGGCTGTGGAAAAACCACCTTACTAAAACTGATTGCCGGGGATATTACCATGGCCAACATTGACAGTGATGAAACCTGCGGTATCAGTATGGCCGGAAGTCAGAAAATCGGGTATCTGCGGCAGATCAGCTTTGAAGATCAGGAAATTTCTGTAGAAAATGAAATTTTAAAGGTGTTTGAATCGGTATTTGCCTGTGAACGCAGGATGAAAGAGCTTACGGACATCATGGAGACCGATCATGACCAGAAATGGATGTATGAGTACTCCTCTTTGCAGGATCAAATGGAGGCAATGGGAGGCTATACATATCGGCGTGATATGGAAACGATGTTCCAGAAGTTTGGCTTTGACCTGAAGGATATTACCCGCCCGATCGGAACATTTTCCGGAGGACAGCAGACCAAGGTGGCTTTTATCAAACTGCTTCTGAGCCGTCCGGACATTATGCTTCTGGATGAGCCCACGAACCACCTGGATCTGCCAACGATTGAATGGCTCGAAGGCTATTTAAAGAACTATAACAAGGCAGTTGTGATTGTTTCCCATGACCGGATGTTCTTAGACCGCATCATTGATGTGACTTATGAAATTGAATATCATCGGATCAAACGGTATCCGGGCAACTATACAACCTTTATGAAGTTAAAGGAAGAGGCTGCTTTAAAGCAGGAAAAGGACTACGAGGAACAGCAGAAGGAAATCAAGCGTCTTACCGAGTGGATTGAGAAGTGGAAGAATACCCCGACTAAGGTAGCTTCGGTACATTCCAAGGAAAAGCAGTTAGAGCACATGGTTCTGATCGAGAAGCCACGCAGATTTGACACCAAGGCATTCCGCGGTCAGTTCCTTCCGCGGACAACCAGTTATACCGATGTACTGACACTGAAAGCACTGGAAATCGGATACGATCATGTGTTGAGTAAGGTATCTTTTACCCTGAAAAAGGGAGAACGCGTTGCGATTATCGGGGAAAACGGAAAGGGAAAATCTACCCTGTTAAAGACTCTGATGGGACAGATTCCTCCGCTTGGGGGAAGTTATACCGTCGGAACCGGTGTGGAGGTTGGCTATTTTGACCAGCAGGCAGCAGTTGCAGAAAGTATGTATCCGGATAAGACCGTGCTCAATGATTTCTGGGACATGTATCCGACCTTGAAGGAAGTAGAGGTGCGTAATGCATTAGGCAGCTTCCTTTTTACCGGGGAAGAAGTATTTAAGACTCTCGGACAGCTTTCCGGAGGAGAAAAGGTACGTCTTGCCTTGTGTAAGATGTTTAAGATGCGCCCGAATCTTCTGATTCTGGATGAGCCGACGAATCATATGGATCTCATTGGCAAAGAAGCACTGGAAAATATGTTGAAAAATTATACCGGAACGATTCTGTTTGTTTCTCATGACCGTTACTTTATCAAGGAAATCGCAACCGGAATGCTGGATTTCAAGCAGGATAAAACGGTCTTTTATGACTGCGGTTATGAAGAATATCTGGAACGTCTGCAGAAGGAAGAGTTGAAGCAGCAACAGTTGAATCTGGCCAAGGAAGAGGCAGAACGAAACGAAAAGAAATCGGATAAAACACCAACATTGAATGATGTTTTTGACAAGAAGACCTATTATAATCCCGGAAAAATTCTGTCCCGCTTAAAGCAGCAGATGGCAAAGTACGAAAAGCAGCTGGAAGAAAGCGAACAAAGACTTGCGGATTTGCAGATGCAGATCATGGATCCGGCACTGGCTTCCGACTACACGAAGCTTATGGAGCTTGAAGAGCAGAAGCAGAAGGAAGAGCAGAACCAGGAAAGCCTTCTTGAACGGATGCTTGAGACGGAAACCGAGCTGGAAGAGATGCAGGAAAAGGGATAAATTAACTAAAAGATGGCGCAGACTTATAAAAAGAAACGCATCTGCCGGACGGACACGGGAATCTGTAGGCCGTTGGATAAAATAAGTATGCGCCTAATTTTATCCATTTCTATGATATGAGATGTATTTACCAGACAGGATTTATGGCTTAACAGAAAATGATGGTCCACCTGGCTCTGGATTTCACGAAGGCTGCCGGACTGTTCATAAATTGCATTGGCTGTTATGATCTTGACTTTATGAGCATTAGAGGATGATTGAAAGCAAAGGATATCATCCTGTTTCAAATAGGTAACATGGGAGCCAGTGTGTACAGAAAACATCTTATGTGTCTGATTGTACTGCGAAGCATAACGCATATTGGCATGAAGGAGACAATCATGAATCCGGTTGTGGAGTGTTTCCGGATGATCTTTCAGAATATAATCCATAGCCTCTACCTGATATTGAAAAGTCAACTGTGAAAACTCTGCATGTGCTGTTACAAACACCATGAAACCGCACGGATCATTTTGGCGGAGTTTCCTGGCAAGTGTGATTCCTGAATAAACATCGTCTTTCAGATCAACATCCAGAAAATATAAATAAGATGCAGAGTGTTCTTCGACATAATGAAGAACTTCGGATGGACGGTCTGTAGTGAGAACAACTTTCATATCCAATTCTTCTATAAAAATAAATTTTTCTATAATTGTTTTCAAATGATTTCCATAGTCTAAATGATCATCACATACAATAATGGGGAGCATTGTGCCAGACCTCCTGTATTATTTTTGTATTGGAATCTGTAATATTTGTGTAAAAAAGCCATTTTTATATTCTGTATTTGATAGAATATTTTCGTAGTGCCCCAGTATCCGGCTGGCATCATATAAGCCGATCCCGGTATGATTCTCTTTGGTTGAATATTCCGCAGTAAACAGGATCGGAATGTTTTCAACAGGAAGCGAAGAGTTGGTGATCTGTAAAATACAGATGTCCGGATTGCAGGTGATGGAAAGGGACACTTCTTTTGCTACAGTCTGTTCGGCTGCTTCTATGGCATTGTCCAGATATATACCGAGAATTTTGATCAGATCTTGTGTATCCATTTTCAAATTGGGAACAGGAGCCGGAATCTCGGAACGAATATGTAGTTGTTTTGAAGCAGCAGTCATCAGTTTTATTGATATCATTCCCTTGATTTCAGAAATTTGAATATTTTGAAGCTGCCCAAAGGCAGTGTCTTCTGAAGCAAGGTTTCGACCTTGGGGCAGAACAATCTGTTCAAAATAGTCTTTTAATTCTTTATATCGTTGTTCATCCAGATAAGAATACATAGAGGAAAGTATATTTATGTAATTATGTTTGAAACTTCTTACTTCTTTATAGAGTTCCTCCAGTTTCTGCGAATACTCTTTGATATACTGCATCTCCTGAACCTGCAAACGGAGCTGATAGTCTTCCGTCATGGTGCGATGGAGAAAGAAAAGAATTAGTCCACTTGATAGGGACAGAATAAAAAATAGAACGCCATTAAAAATCAATGTGGCGGCATTATAGCCAACATAGTTTCCATATATGACATTGAACAGAAAAACACCACAGCAAATCAGTATTTCTGCCGTTAAAAGGCAGATTATCTTTGCGGAATATTTCTTCGGACTATGGGGTTTAAAGTGAGGAACAAGCAGCTTGCGGAAAAAGTATCCGGCAGTTCCGGTGGCAATATACATGATTATGGTCTGGATGATGCAGAAAATTGCCATATAGCCCAAATTGGAAGAAATGGACTCAATGCTGAGTTTCATTGTATAAAGAATTGCTAAAATCAAATAATTTATGAGAATTCCTAAAATATAATTCACACCCATGCCAATAGCGTTAATTAAAGGATGCTTTTGCTTTACGATAATATATAAATAAATACTCACAATCAATATTGGAATTACGGCAAAATTGTATCTGGAAGCTAAAACGTAATAAAGAATGGTAGAATATAGAAAAATACAAAGCTGCTCGATAAAGCGCAGCTTTTGATAACACATATTTGTTAATAATGCATTTATATATAACACACTGCAGGCACAGTATAGCAGCCATGACAGATTAGACATTGTTTTCTCCACCTTTTTATGACGTTCAGGAATGAAATTCTAACGTTTAGGAACGCTTTGATAAAATATAATAATTACATGTTAAAATATACCATAAAAGGTTAGGAAAAGCAAAAATGTGTCATTTTTTGGCAGAAATAATTAGCAGATGGTGTGTGTATAACCTGCATATTGATCAGGATCAAAAAGAAAAAATATGGTACGGAATGGAGGTGTTTCTTGAATTGCTTTGGAAGCTGATTGCCATCATGGTAATCGGTTTAATAATGAAGAATAAGGGCGTGTATTTTTTATCTATCTTCAGCTTTTGTTTATTACGTATTTGGGTGGGAGGAAAACATTTTCATTCTAGTATTATTTGTTTTGGGTTCATGGTGTTGGTAGGCTATTTACCAGTTTGTGTTGGTAAAATATATATTATTCCATGGTATCTGGGAGAGGCCTTTTTAATCTTTAGCTTTGGCATTGTTGAAAAATACAGTTTATATAATCAATGGTATTTATCAGAAGAGAAAAAACAGAAAAGAAAGTTATGCGCTTATATTGTATTAATACTATACATATTAAGTGTTTTCTTTACAAAAATACAGGAATATAGAAATGCTATTTTGTTTGGCAACGGCATGGAAATTTTTACTATTATTTGGGAGAGGGTAGAATTAAAAGATGAAAACAACAAAGAAGATTAAAATAGCAAAGCTTATGGTTAAGATAGCAAATAATTTTGCAAAATATGATAGTGCTAAAAGTTTTCCTATTTTTTCATATGAGGTTCAGAAACCACACGAGTGTGAAGGAAATAACAGAGAGGATTTTTAAGTTGGATATCATTGAAGTGATAAAAAATAGGCGTAGTATACGGCGATATGTTGATCGACCGATACAAGATCAGATGATAAAGAAAATTCTTGAAGCAGCAATTAGTGCACCTTCAGGAAGGAATTGCCAACCATGGAAATTCAGTGTTGTACGAGACTCGGAGAATATAGAGCGTATAGCAAAAGAGTCAGCTTGTTATTATTGGATGAGAAAAGCGCAGTGCTTTATAGTTGTTTATTTGGATAAAACCTGCTCATATCATTATATAAAGGATGTACAATCCTGTGGTGCTGCAATACAAAATATGTTGTTAGCAGCATACTCGATGAATATAGGAAGTTGCTGGATAGGCGAGGTCGTTGAAAAGGGAGAAGAAATTAAGACATTATTGGGTATTAATAATGATCAATTGGAGGTAATGGGGA
>CAVERH010000043.1:0-26778 GCA_963618065.1 bacterium
TGTGTTTGCGTAACAGATGTAACAGTTGTTTGTTTCGCATTTCCATAGTTTTTTTCATGCGATGATTATAGTATAATAAGGTTATGGGTGAGTGTCAATAAAGTGAGAGATACACATAAACGAGAGATATGAAAGAGACAGCTATGCAGGAGTGAGAAGTTTGTGAAAGAGGTATGAGACAATGGCAAAGAATGATAAAACAAATGTAATGCGTGTTCTTGAACAGCATAAAATCCCCTATGAGGGACATAACTATCTGGATTCCGGCGCAATCAGCGGAACCGAGGTGGCGGCCGCATTAAATGAGGCCCCGGAGGTTGTGTTTAAAACGCTGGTGACAGTCGGAAAGACCGGAAATCATTATGTTTTCCTCGTGCCGGTAGAGAAGGAGCTGAATCTCAAAAAGGCGGCAGCAGCCGTTGAAGAGAAAAATATTGAGATGATTAAATCCAGGGAATTATTACCGCTTACGGGATATATTCACGGTGGCTGTTCTCCGATCGGAATGAAAAAGCAGTTCCGGACCGTGATTCATGAAAGCGCTTCTACGTTGGAAAAGATCTTTTTCAGCGGCGGCAGGATCGGCTTTCAGGTCGAGGTACGCGTGGAGGACCTGAAGAAGGTCTTGAAGTTTGATTTCGCGGATATTACAGATTAAATTTGAAAATAGGAAGGATAGAGAGAGCAGACCATAAGCTATGAAACAGCGGCTTTGTGAAGAAGGTTCTGAACAGATACAATTGTTGCTGGAATGATGTATGAGCGAATAGTAACATATAAATTGACAAAGAATTTACAGGATTCTGTTTGTAATAGATACAGGTGACTTGATATGATAAAAAGAGGAGAATGAAATGGCAGCAGAAATAACAGATAAGAAAAAGGTACTTAAGGAATACCTGTGGATTACGTTTGCAGTAATCATCATGGATATTGGCATTTATGTGTTTAAGTTTCCCAATAACTTTTCCTTTGGCGGGGTTTCCGGTATGGCGGTTTTGATTTCCAATTTCACAAGGCTTTCCGCTTCCCAGATTAACCTGGTGATTAACCTGTTACTGCTGTTACTGGGATTTGCTGTTTTGGGGAAGAATTTCGGGATGAAGACGGCGTATGTGACCGTGCTTTCTTCCCTTTTGCTGAATGTATTTGAAGTGGCGTTTCCAATGACATCACCCCTTACGAACGAGATTATGCTGGAGCTGTGCTTTGCCATTCTGCTTCCGGCGATTGCGTCTGCTCTTTTATTCTATGAGAATGCTTCGGGCGGCGGTACAGACATTATTGCCATGGTGATCCGGAAATATTCCACGATGAATGTTTCCATGGCCCTGCTTTGGACAGACCTCGTCGTCGTTGTCTGTGCGTTTCTGGTGTTCAATACGGCAACGGGACTTTGCTCCATCTTAGGACTTTTGGCGAAATCACTGGTCATTGATAAATTTATCGAACGCATGAAGCTCAACAAGTATTTTACGATTGTATCCACGAACCCGGATCCGATCTGCAATTATATTACGCATGATTTAAATCGCAGTGCGACCACGTACCATGCGGAGGGCGCATATTCCCATAAAGACCGCGTGATCATTCTGACGGTAGTGGATGTGAAGCAGGCCATTTATCTTGAGCGTTTTATCAAAAAGAATGAACCAAGCGCCTTTATCATGGTGACAAAGAGCAGCGAGATTGTCGGGAAAGGCTTTACGAGTTATATCTAAAAACGAAGGAATACCTGCAGCATCCTGCATTACGACAGGACAGGCTTTCCCGGTGAGCGATATGACCCGATGGTAATAAGGTAGAGAAAGATAAACGGCACTATTAAGGGCGTATAAGCTGTCCGGCTTTAATTATCGCCCGGATCTCCAGTGTATCACAGGCAAGGAGCACACAATCTGCCTGTTTTCCGACTTCGATGCTTCCGAGACGGTCGGAGACACCAATGGAGCAGGCAGGATTATAAGAGGCACAACGAACAGCAGTTTCTAGGGGGATTCCCACAGAGACTGCTTTCTTCATGCAATCCATCAGGTTGGTTACAGAAGCGGCAATGGTGCCATTCGGCAGAGTGGCAAGATGACCCTTCACGTCGACCGTCTGACCGCCCAGCTCATAGTGACCGTCAGGGAGTCCGGTTGCACGCATACTGTCACTGATGAAGACGATGCGTTCCCCTCCGAACATTTTAATGCTGGCTTTTATGACCGCAGGGTGGATGTGGATGCCGTCACAGATCATTTCCACGAAAACCTCCGGATGTTCAAAAGCCGCACCGATTGGCCCGGGATTTCGGTGGTGGAGCGGATTCATGGCATTGAACAGGTGGGTCAGATGGTCGGCGCCTGCATCAAAGGCTAAGGCAGCTGTATCATAATCGGAAACTGTATGACCGACAGAAATATGCACCCGGTCAGAAAATTCCCGAATAAAGGAAATGGCAGAGCTTGTTTCGGGAGCCATAGTAATGATTTTGAGCAGTCCGTCTGAGGCCTCCCACAATTTTGCAAACAACGCAGAAGATGGAGGCACAATATTGGCTTCCTTCTGTGCACCCTTTTTCACAGGAGAAATAAACGGTCCTTCCAAATGGATACCGACGAGCTCCGCACATGGCGAAGGGGAAGACGGGGCGTGCGCTGCCGTCAGAGCCTTTTGCCGGTGCGCATATTCCGCGGCTGTTTTACATATGTTAAGGAGCTGCTCCTCCGGCAATGTCATGGAAGCCGGACAGATACTGGTAATGCCGTGCAGCAATTCGTAATGCCCGAGCTTTTGCAAGTCCTTCAGTGAGCCGTCACTGAAGTCTGCCCCGTCCCCACCGTGAAAGTGTACATCGATCAGACCGGGGATGACGTAACAGTTGGAAGCATCGAGAAGATATTCATCCATTGTCATATCCGAAAAACGAGTTTCTTCTATATATATAGTGTCCGGATAGAATCCCTTATCAAGGGAATAAACCAGACCATTTTTAATAATCATAACGGATTCTCCTTCTTCATTTTATAGCTTTATTATGAACGTATTGCGCCATGTATGCAATCCCGTTTTAGCGGCCGTGCTTATGGGAAAATGATCTGGTGGAACTTTTTTAAAAAATTTCTTGCATATTACCCAAATGTCGTGTATACTAACAATTGCTGTGGCATGATAGCGATGAAGCGTGAGGTTGCTGCCGGACCGGAAGGTACTGCAGGTTTTCCGTGGAGCGAATGTCAAGAGGCTATATGAATAGCCAAAGAACCTGACGGCAAGTCACTGTACAAACAATTTGTCTGCAATCATGCAGAGACACGGGCGTTAAGCGTGTTGGAAATAAGAGTGCGGATGGTATCACGCAAGGTCTTATAGAAGACAGGACACGCACGGAGGAGTGTACAGTCACCGCTTGTCGTACTTCTGAGGAATTTCATTCCTATTATTAAAAAGTGCGAAAAGGAGGCGACTTTTTTTATGGCAAGTCAAGTAATGAGAATTACACTCAAGGCTTATGATCATCAGTTAGTTGATGTATCTGCCAAGAAAATTATCGAAACAGTTAAGAAGAACGGATCTCAGGTAAGCGGACCGGTACCCCTTCCTACCAAGAAGGAAGTTGTTACTATTTTAAGAGCGGTTCATAAGTACAAGGATTCCAGAGAACAGTTCGAACAGAGAACCCACAAGAGACTGATCGATATCATTACACCGACACCTAAGACGGTTGAAGCATTACAGAGATTGGAAATGCCCGCTGGTGTCAGCATTGACATCAAGATGAAGAATAAATAACAATCATCCGGTGCAATGAAAACATAGGAAGTGAGAACTTCCAAAACAATTTAACCCCTACACTAGAATGACCCGATCGGGTCCGCTGTAGAATCAAATGGAGGTAAAGAAATGAAAAAAGCTATTTTAGCAACGAAAGTCGGAATGACTCAAATCTTCACAGAGGACGGAGCTTTAGTTCCCGTAACAGTACTTCAGGCTGGACCTTGTGTAGTAACACAGGTTAAGACCGCAGAGAATGACGGTTACAGTGCAGTACAGGTTGGCTTTGTTGACAAGAAGGAAAGAATCGTCAACAAGGATAAGAACGGAAAGAAAGAAATCGTTCACAGACATGGCGTAAACAAGGCTCTGAAGGGACACTTCGACAAGGCAGGCGTTTCCTGCAAGAGATATGTCAGAGAATTCAGACTTGACAACGCAGAGGAATATACACTTGGAAGCGAGATCAAAGCTGATGTATTTGCAGCTGGAGACAAAATTGATGCATCCGCTATTTCCAAAGGTAAAGGATTCCAGGGTGCAATCAAGAGACATGGACAGCACAGAGGCCCCATGGCTCACGGTTCTAAATTCCATCGTCATCAGGGTTCCAATGGTGCCTGCTCTTCGCCCAGCCGTGTATTTAAGGGCAAGGGAATGCCGGGACATATGGGTTGCGTAAAAGTAACTGTACAGAATCTTGAGGTTGTAAGAGTTGATGCAGAAAACAACCTTCTTCTTGTAAAGGGTGCTGTACCGGGACCTAAGAAAGCTTTAGTAACTGTAAAAGAAACAGTTAAGGCTAATGCATAATTGAGAGGATGAAAGGAGGACCATTCAGATGGCAAAAGTATCTGTTTATAATATGGAAGGCAAGGAAGTTGGCACAATTGAATTAAACGATGCAGTATTTGGCGTTGAAGTAAACGAACATCTTGTGCACATGGCAGTTGTACAGCAGCTTGCAAATAACCGTCAGGGAACACAGAAGGCAAAGACACGTTCTGAAGTATCCGGTGGCGGAAGAAAACCTTGGAGACAGAAAGGAACCGGTCATGCAAGACAGGGTTCAACAAGATCTCCTCAGTGGACCGGCGGCGGCGTTGTATTCGCTCCTGTACCGCGAGATTATTCCTTCAAGATCAATAAGAAGGAAAAGAGAGCAGCATTAAAGTCTGTTCTTACGAGCAGAGTTCTTGATAACAAGCTGATCGTTGTAGACGAGCTGAAGTTTGACGAAATCAAGACAAAGAAGTTCCAGGCAGTTATGGACAATCTCAAAGTTAAGAAGGCGTTAGTTGTAATTGCTGATAACGATGAAAAGATTACCATGTCTGCAAGAAACATCCCTACCGTTAAGACGGCATTAGTTAACTCTATTAATGTTTATGATATCTTAAAGGGTGACACACTGGTTCTTACCAAGGACGCAGTAGCAAAGATTGAGGAGGTGTATGCATAATGGCAGCAGTTAATTATTATGACGTAATCCTTAAGCCGGTTATTACTGAAAAGAGTATGGCTGGTATGGGCGACAAGAAGTACACATTCTTAGTTCATCCCGAAGCTAACAAAACAATGATCAAGGAAGCTGTTGAAAAAATGTTCGAGGGCACCAAGGTTAAGAAGGTAAACACCATGAACCTTGAAGGAAAGAGCAAGAGACGTGGTCTGGTAGTCGGAAAGACCGCCAAGTCCAAAAAGGCAATCGTATGGTTGACCGAAGACAGCAAGGACATTGAGATCTTCGCAGGTTTATAAGATGAGCGGAGAAAATATGCACAAGCAAGTGCGATAAGAAATGTAGAACTCGAAAGGAGACAGAATCATGGGAATTAAAACATATAATCCCTATACACCTTCCAGAAGAAATATGACTGGTTCTGATTTTTCAGAAATCACAAAGAAGACTCCTGAAAAATCTCTGTGTGTATCCTTAAAGAAGAACTCTGGACGTAACAATCAGGGTAAGATTACAGTAAGACATCGTGGAGGCGGCACCAGAACTCAGTACAGACTGGTAGACTTCAAGAGAAATAAAGATGGTATTCATGCAACAGTACTTGGTATTGAGTATGATCCGAACAGAACAGCAAACATCGCATTAATCTGTTATGAGGATGGCGAAAAGGCATATATCCTTGCTCCCGAGGGATTAACCGATGGCATGCAGGTCATGAATGGACCTGATGCGGAAGTAAGAGTAGGTAACTGCTTACCTTTATCTGCAATTCCTGTTGGTACTCAGGTACACAACATTGAATTATATCCTGGCAAGGGCGGACAGATGGTTCGTTCCGCAGGAAACAGCGCACAGCTCATGGCTAAGGAAGGAAAGTATGCAACACTTCGTCTTCCCTCCGGCGAAATGAGAATGGTGCCGATTGTTTGCAGAGCAACCGTTGGTGTTGTTGGAAACGTAGATCATAGCCTTGTTAAGATCGGTAAGGCAGGACGTAAGCGCCATATGGGTATTCGTCCTACTGTCCGTGGTTCCGTTATGAACCCGAATGACCATCCTCATGGTGGTGGTGAAGGTAAGACCGGAATCGGACGTCCCGGTCCATGTACACCTTGGGGCAAGCCCGCTCTTGGTTTGAAGACACGTAAGAAGAAAAAAGCTTCTAACAAACTGATTGTAAGAAGAAGAGACGGCAAGGCCATCAAATAATAAGGAGGAGAGAAAATGGCTAGATCACTGAAAAAAGGACCTTTCGCAGACGCAAGCCTGTTAAAAAAGGTAGATGCAATGAATGCAGCAGGACAGAAGCAGGTTATTAAGACCTGGTCCCGTCGTTCTACAATCTTCCCCTCTTTTGTGGGACTGACATTTGCAGTACACGACGGAAGAAAGCATGTTCCTGTATATGTAACAGAGGATATGGTTGGACATAAGCTCGGCGAATTCGTGGCAACCAGAACTTATAGAGGACACGGAAAAGACGAAAAGAAGTCTAAAGTAAGATAAGGAGGTTTTCATCATGGCAAAAGGACATAGATCCCAAATTAAAAGAGAAAGAAACGCGCAGAAAGATTTAAGACCTTCAGCTAAGCTATCTTACGCAAGAGTGTCAGTTCAGAAAGCATGTTTCGTTTTAGATGCCATCAGAGGCAAGGATGTGGAAACAGCACTGGGAATTCTTGAATACAATCCCAGATATGCTTCTGCATTAATCAAGAAGTTATTGGAATCCGCTCGTGCAAATGCTGAGTATTTGTACAGCCAGGACCCTACAAAGTATCCGAATCCGGAAAACCTTTATGTTGCAGAATGTTATGCAAATAAAGGACCTACAATGAAGAGAGTACAACCCAGAGCACAGGGAAGAGCTTATCGTATCGAAAAGAGAATGAGCCACATTACCGTAGTGCTTGATGAAAGATAGAAGGAGGACGATTTAATGGGACAGAAAGTTAATCCTCACGGCATAAGAGTCGGTGTTATTAAGGATTGGGATTCTAAGTGGTACGCTGAAGACGAATTCGCAGATTTTCTTGTAGAAGATCACAAGATTCGTGTGTACCTTAAGAAGAAGTTATACAGTGCAGGAGTTTCCAAAATTGAGATCGAAAGAGCTTCTGACAGAGTAAAGGTTGTTATCTATACTGCAAAGCCCGGTGTTGTAATCGGTAAGGGCGGTGCTGAAATCGAAGTAACCAAGAAGGAACTTTCCAAGATGACAGGAAAGAAGGTTCTGGTTGATATTAAGGAAATCAAGAGACCTGACAGAGATGCACAGCTTGTAGCTGAGAACATCGCACAGCAGCTTGAGAACCGTGTTTCCTTCCGCCGTGCCATGAAGTCCTGCATGGGCAGAACCATGAAGGCAGGCGCACTTGGTATTAAGACCTCCGTATCCGGACGTCTTGGTGGCGCTGATATGGCCCGTACCGAGTTCTACAGCGAAGGAACCATTCCTCTTCAGACCTTACGTGCAGACATTGAGTATGGTTTTGCAGAGGCTAACACCACCTATGGTAAAGTAGGTGTTAAAGTATGGATTTACAAGGGTGAAGTACTTCCTACTAAGAAGAATGACGATAAAGTGCAGGAAGGGAGCGATAAATAATGTTAATGCCTAAAAGAGTAAAGCGTCGTAAACAGTTCCGTGGCACCATGAGAGGAAAAGCAACCCGTGGTAATACACTTACTTACGGTGAATTCGGTATCGTTGCATTAGAGCCCTGCTGGATCAAGTCCAATCAGATCGAAGCAGCCCGTGTTGCCATGACCCGTTATATTAAGCGTGGTGGTAAAGTCTGGATTAAGATTTTTCCCGACAAACCGGTTACCGTTAAGCCTTTGGGAACTCGTATGGGTTCTGGTAAAGGTGCTTTAGAGTACTGGGTAGCAGTTGTTAAACCAGGCCGTGTTATGTTTGAAATTGCAGGAGTTTCCGAGGAAGTAGCAAAAGAAGCATTACGTCTTGCTACACACAAGCTTCCCTGCAAGTGTAAGATCGTTTCTAAGGCCGACTTGGAAGGTGGTGTATCAAATGAAAACTAATAAGTATGTAGAAGATTTAAAGGCAAAATCAGCTGCAGAATTAGCACAGGATTTAGTAGCTGCTAAGAAAGAACTTTTCAATTTGAGATTCCAGAACGCAACAAATCAGCTGGATAATACAGCAAGAATTAAGGAAGTTAGAAAGAATATCGCAAGAATTCAGACTGTTATCACACAGAAAGCTAACGAAGCTTAAAGGATTGTTGTTCGAATGTCAAAGAAAGGAGACGTAAAGTCGTGGAAGAAAGAAATTTAAGAAAGACACGTACCGGTAAGGTTGTCAGCAATAAGATGGACAAAACAATCGTTGTTGCCATTGAAGAGCATGTTAAGCATCCCCTTTACAAGAAGATTGTGAAAGATACTTACAAGTTAAAGGCTCATGATGAGAACAATGAATGCCAGATTGGCGATACAGTTAAAGTAATGGAAACAAGACCTTTATCCAAGGATAAGAGATGGAGACTTGTTGAGATCGTTGAGAAAGCGAAATAATGGAAGGAGAAAATTAGCATGATTCAACAGGAAAGCAGACTTAAGGTTGCTGATAACACCGGTGCTAAGGAAATCCTTTGTATCAGAGTTATGGGCGGATCTACAAGAAGATATGCAAATATCGGTGATGTGATTGTTGCTACGGTTAAAGATGCAACACCAGGAGGCGTTGTTAAGAAGGGTGACGTTGTAAAGGCTGTTGTTGTCCGCTCCGTTAAGGGCGCACATCGTAAAGACGGTTCTTACATTAAATTTGATGAAAATGCTGCAGTTATCATTAAAGATGATAAGACCCCCAGAGGAACACGTATTTTTGGACCTGTAGCCAGAGAGCTTCGTGAAAAGCAGTTCATGAAAATTGTTTCTTTGGCTCCGGAAGTATTATAGGAGGGAACAAGCATGGCAAGTTTAAAGATTAAAAAAGGCGATACTGTTAAGGTTATCGCCGGCAAAGATAAAGGTGCAGAAGGAAAGGTTCTTTCCGTAGACGCTAAGAACAGCAGGGTTGTTGTTGAAGGTGTTGGAATGGTTACCAAGCACACGAAGCCTTCCGCAGCGAACCAGAATGGTGGAATTATTCAAAAGGAAGCTCCTATCGATCTTTCAAACGTTATGTACGTTCATAAGGGAAAAGCAACAAGAGTTGGTTTCAAGATGGACGGAGACAAGAAAGTACGTTTTGCCAAGTCAACAGGTGACGTAATTGATTAATTCTAGGAAAGGAGAACTGGAAGCGTGAGCAGACTGAAAGAAATGTATAAAGACGAGATCGTAGATGCTATGATCAAGAAGTTCGGATATAAAAACATCATGGAAGTGCCTAAGCTTGATAAGATCGTTATCAACATGGGCGTTGGTGAAGCAAAGGACAATGCAAAGGCTTTAGAGAGCGCTGTTAAGGATATGGAAACCATTACCGGACAGAAGGCAGTATTAACCAGAGCAAAGAACTCCATTGCAAACTTTAAAATCAGAGAAGGCATGCCCATTGGATGTAAGGTTACTCTTCGTGGTGAAAAGATGTATGATTTCGCAGACCGCTTAATCAATCTTGCATTACCTCGTGTGCGTGACTTTAGAGGTGTTAACCCCAACTCATTTGATGGAAGAGGTAATTATGCACTTGGCATCAAGGAGCAGATCATCTTCCCTGAAATCGAGTATGATAAGGTTGACAAGGTTAGAGGTATGGATATTATTTTCGTAACAACCGCTAAGACCGATGAAGAAGCACGTGAATTGTTAAGATTATTTAACATGCCTTTCGAAAAGTAAGGCCGTTGATCTGGAAGGAGGTAAAATAGCATATGGCTAAAACATCTATGAAGATTAAACAGCAGCGCACTCCGAAGTTTTCTACGAGAGAATATACTCGTTGTAGAATCTGTGGACGTCCCCACTCTGTTTTAAGAAAATACGGAATTTGCAGAGTATGTTTCCGTGAGTTAGCATATAAGGGCCAGATTCCTGGAGTCAAAAAGGCTAGTTGGTAAAATATTAAGGAGGAAGAAAGAAAATGACAATGAGCGATCCTATTGCAGATATGCTTACAAGAATCCGTAATGCAAATACTGCAAAACATGATACAGTAGACGTTCCCTCTTCCAAGATGAAACTTGCTATTGCTGACATCTTATTGGAAGAAGGCTACATTAAGAAATACGATCTGATCGATGAGGGAAACTTCAAGACCATCCGCATCACTCTGAAGTATGGTGCTGACAGAAATGAAAAGATTATCAGCGGCTTAAAGAGAATCAGTAAGCCGGGGCTTCGTATTTACGCAGGCAAGGATGAGCTTCCCAGAGTACTCGGCGGCTTAGGTATTGCAATCATCTCTACAAACCAGGGAGTTGTAACTGATAAGAAAGCAAGAGAGCTGCAGGTAGGTGGAGAAGTATTAGCTTACATCTGGTAAGCAATGGTAACTATGAATCAATAGTATAAATATAGGAGGTACGGGCATGTCACGTATAGGAAGAATGCCAATCGCGATTCCTGCAGGTGTAACTGTAGAAGTTGCAGAAAATAATAAAGTGACTGTAAAAGGTCCTAAGGGAACACTTGAGAGAGTGCTTCCTTCAGAGATGGAAATCAAGGTAGAAGGTGCTGAGATCACCGTTAGCAGACCGAATGATTTAAAGAAGATGAAATCTTTACATGGTCTTACCAGAACACTGATCCACAATATGGTAGTTGGTGTTACCGATGGCTTTGAGAAGAAGCTTGAAGTAAACGGTGTTGGTTACAGAGCAGCCAAGGCTGGTAAGAAGTTAACCTTATCCTTAGGATATTCCCATCCGGTAGAGATGGAAGATCCCGATGGAATCGAGACCGTTCTCGAAGGACAGAATATCATTATTGTCAAGGGTATTGATAAAGAAAAAGTTGGCCAATACGCAGCTGAAATCAGAGATAAGAGAAGACCTGAACCTTACAAGGGCAAGGGTATTAAGTATGCTGATGAAACAATCAGACGTAAAGTTGGTAAGACTGGTAAGAAATAGATAAGGAGAGTATAAAGATGGTTAGTAAAAAGTCAAGACAAGATGTACGTGTTAAAAAACACATGAAAATACGTAACCGTTTTAGCGGTACAGCTGAAAGACCTCGTCTTTCCGTATTCAGAAGCAATAATCATATGTATGCTCAAATTATTGATGATACCGTTGGAAACACTTTAGTATCTGCATCCACTACCGAGAAGGCAGTTAAGGCAGAGCTGGAGAAGACCAATAACGTTGATGCAGCAGCATATTTAGGAACAGTTATTGCAAAGAGAGCACTTGAAAAGGGTATTGATACCGTTGTTTTTGACAGAGGCGGCTTTATATACCAGGGTAAGATAGCAGCATTAGCTGAAGCAGCCAGAGAAGCTGGCTTGAATTTCTAGGAAGGGAGAAACGTACATGAGAAAGACAATCATCGATGTCAGCAACATGGAATTAACAGAAAAAGTTGTTACCATCAAGCGTGTAACTAAGGTTGTTAAAGGTGGACGTAATATGCGTTTTACAGCTTTAGTGGTAGTTGGAGACATGAATGGTCATGTTGGTGCAGGTCTTGGAAAGGCAACAGAAATCCCTGAAGCTATCCGTAAAGGAAAAGAAGATGCTATCAAGAATCTGGTTTCCGTTGCAACAGATGAAAATAACAGTATCACACATGATTTTATTGGTAAGTTCGGTTCTGCTTCCGTTCTGTTAAAGAAGGCTCCGGAAGGTACCGGTATCATCGCAGGCGGTCCTGCACGTATCGTTTGTGAGCTTGCCGGAATCAAGAACATCCGTACCAAGTCTCTTGGCTCTAACAACAAGCAGAATGTAGTACTTGCTACAATCGCCGGCTTAAGCGAACTTAAGACACCTGAAGCAGTAGCTAAGAATCGTGGTAAATCATTAGAAGAAGTTATGGCATAGGAGGGAATAAACGATGGCAGAGCAGAAAATGTTAAAGATCACATTAGTAAAATCTCCTATCGGAGCAGTTCCTAAACACAGAGCTACTGTTGAATCTATGGGACTTAGAAAGCTGAACAAGAGCATTACACTGCCGGATAATGCGGCTACAAGAGGCCAGATTCAGCAGATCAGACATTTAATAAAAGTAGAAGAAGTATAATGGATAAGGAGGTGTCAGGAGCATGGAATTATCAAATTTAAGACCTGCAGAAGGTTCTACACATAGTGATAATTTTAGAAGAGGTCGTGGACACGGTTCAGGAAATGGTAAGACAGCTGGTAAGGGACACAAGGGTCAGAAGGCTCGTTCAGGTGCACCCAGACCGGGTTTTGAAGGTGGTCAGATGCCTTTGTACAGACGTATTCCGAAGAGAGGCTTTAAGTGCCCGAGTCATTTGGAAATCGTTAGTGTCAACTTAGGCTTACTCAATGACAGATTTGAAGATGGAGCTGTTGTAGATGTAGATGCATTAATCGCAGCCGGAATCATCAAGAATCCCAGAGATGGTGTTAAGATCCTTGGAAACGGAGAATTAACCAAGAAGCTTACCGTTAAGGCAAATGCCTTCAGCGCATCTGCTAAAGAGAAAATCGAAGCTATTGGTGGAACTGCAGAGGTGATGTAATGCTTACAACACTCAAAAACGTTTTTAAGATCAAGGAACTCAGAAATAAGATTTTATTTACACTTGGCATGCTGGTTGTGATTCGTTTCGGATCACAGCTTCCCGTGCCGGGAATTCGTATTGAAGAATTTGCAAACTGGTTTCAGCAGAAGGTCGGTGCGGCTGATTCCTCAGGGTTCCTGAGCGCGATTACGGGTGGTTCGTTCGAGAATATGTCCATACTGGCATTGAATATCACCCCGTACATTACATCTTCCATTATTATGCAGTTACTTACGATTGCAATTCCGAAGCTGGAGGAAATGCAGAAGGACGGCGAGGATGGAAGAAAGAAGATCGTTGCAATCACCCGTTATGTGACAGTCGGACTTGCATTAATTGAATCCGCTGCCATGGCATTTGCGTTCTGGAACGGCGGTATGCTGGATTCCCAAAATGCATTGAATGTGATTACCATTGTTGCAACATTGACTGCAGGTAGCGCGTTCTTAATGTGGGTTGGAGAGCAGATCACGGAACACGGAATCGGAAATGGTATTTCCATCGTATTGGTAATTAACATTATTTCCAGAATTCCACAGGATATTTCCCAGTTGTTTAAGACTTTTGTACTTGTTGAAGGCAAGCCAATTGCTGTACGTGCTGTTGCAGCACTGGTTATTATCGCAGTAATTGTTGCAGTGGTTGTTCTGGTTATCATCCTGAACGGCGGAACACGTAAAATCCCTGTACAGTATGCAAAGAAAATACAGGGAAGAAAGACCGTAGGAGGTCAGTCCTCCTGTATCCCGTTAAAGGTAAATACATCCGGTGTTATTCCGATTATTTTTGCATCTTCACTGATGCAGCTTCCGGTAGTGATTTGCAGCTTCTTCGGAATTCAGGGAACAGGCTTCTGGGGACATGTGCTCCGGGGATTAAGCTCCAGTAACTGGTGTAATCCCAAAGAGCCGGTTTACTCCATTGGATTGGTGGTATATATTGCATTGGTAATCTTTTTTGCATATTTCTATACATCCATCACCTTTAATCCTTTGGAAATTGCAGATAACATGAAGAAGTCCGGTGGATTTATTCCGGGTATCCGTCCCGGTAAGCCGACGAGTGATTATCTGACAAAGATCTTAAATTACATTGTATTTATCGGTGCGATTGGTCTTACGATCGTGTGTGTCATTCCTTTTATCTTTAATGGTATATTTGGCGCACAGGTATCCTTTGGCGGAACAAGTCTGATTATTATTGTCAGCGTTACCTTAGAGACAATGAAGCAGGTAGAATCCCAGATGCTTGTCCGTAACTACAAGGGATTTTTAAATGATTAGTAAGTAAGGATAATTAGAGGTGCAAGGGAAGCTTCTGCTTCCCCTATGCCTCTATATTACTGTTTTTAAAAATACGTTTTTGGACTCTTTTTACAATGCAGAAAGGCATGGTTAATAGTATGAAGGTTATTATGTTAGGTGCACCCGGTGCAGGTAAAGGCACACAGGCCAAAATGATTGCAGAAAAATACGGCGTTCCACACATTTCTACAGGAGATATCTTCCGTGCAAACATTAAGGAAGGTACCGAGCTTGGTATGGAAGCGAAAAAATATATGGATCAGGGACAGCTTGTTCCCGATGAATTAACCGTCAAGATTCTTCTTGACCGTGTAGCAAAGGATGACTGTAAGAACGGTTATGTTCTGGATGGTTTCCCGAGAACCATTCCACAGGCAGAGGTTCTTGACAAGGCTTTAAATGAGATCAATGATAAGATCGACTACGCAATTAATGTCGATGTTCCAGATGAAAATATCATCAATCGTATGGGCGGAAGACGTGCATGTCTTTCCTGCGGAGCTACTTACCATATGGTACACATTCCGCCTAAGAAAGAGGGAATCTGTGACGTATGCGGACAGCCCCTTGTTCTTCGTGACGATGATAAGCCGGAAACCGTAAAGAACCGTCTGGAGGTTTATCATAAGCAGACACAGCCTTTAATTGATTTCTACAATGCAAAGGGAATTTTAAAGAGCGTTGACGGAACCGTGGATATGAAAGATGTATTTGCAGCAATTGTTGCAATTTTAGGTTAAACAATGGCAGTCACGATTAAATCAGCACATGAAATTGAATTAATGCGTGAATCCTGTCGTCTGCTTTCCCTCGTTTTTGACGGGATGGAGAAGATCATAAAGCCGGGAATTGCCACGGCTGAAATCAATCAGCTTGGCGATCAGCTCATCCGTGAGTATGGCGGGATTCCCAATTTCTTAAATTATGACGGATATCCGGCTTCGATCTGTGTCTCTGTAAACGATGAAGTGGTTCATGGAATCCCTTCCGATAAGAGAGTGTTACAGGAAGGCGATATCGTAAGCCTGGATGCCGGTCTCATATATGAAGGCTATCATTCCGATGCAGCAAGAACTTATCCGGTTGGAAACATCAGTAAGGAAGCAGAGGATCTGATCGAAGTGACCAGACAGAGCTTTTTTGAAGGAATTAAGTTCGCACGTGCAGGCAACCATCTTCATGACATCTCCAATG
This sequence comes from bacterium, assembly GCA_963618065.1. Lineage (GTDB taxonomy): Bacteria > Bacillota > Clostridia > Lachnospirales > Lachnospiraceae > Suilimivivens. The sequence goes on from CAVERH010000043.1 coordinate 15,386, forward strand.
CGATTGATGACTATTGCAGGAAACGTGGATATGGAGTGGTCAGACAGCTTGTGGGGCACGGAATCGGTACACACCTTCATGAGGATCCATCAATTCCCAATTACCACCAGTGGAGAAGAGGAATCAAGCTTCGTCCGGGAATGACGCTTGCCATCGAGCCGATGATTAACATCGGCGGCTATGAAGTGGCCTGGGCAGACGATGACTGGACGGTGGTTACCATGGATGGTTCATTATCCGCACACTATGAAAATACGATACTGATCACCGAAGGTGCGCCGGAAATTCTGACGCTTCCTTCCTATCATATGGAATAGGAGACCGATGCAATGCTGGGAATGTTTGCCGTTTCGAAAGCAGGCCATGATCAGGGTCAGATGTATGTGATTTTAAAAGAAGAAGGAGATTCGGTATTACTTGCAGATGGAAGACTTAAGACCATCGAATCTCCCAAAAAGAAAAAGAAAAAGCATATACAGCTTGTAAAGACGGGGCTTAATGAAGACCTTGTAAATAAAATCAAAAATCAGCAGCCTATTAATAATGAAGAAATTAAAGCAGCGATTAAATGCAGAAATAAGGAGGTAGCGCATGTCTAAAGCCGATGTAATCGAAATTGAAGGAACTGTTGTAGAGAAGCTTCCGAATACCATGTTCCAGGTAGAACTGGAAAATGGACACAGAGTACTTGCACACATCAGTGGCAAGTTAAGACAGAACTTTATCCGTATCCTTCCCGGGGATAAGGTAACACTGGAGCTTTCTCCGTACGATTTAAGCAAGGGAAGAATTATCTGGAGAGATAAATAAATTACAGCCTGGGCTGTACTATGAAACGGTATCAGAATGCAGGGAAATTAGTACTTGCATTTCGATATATAAGATGCTATAATGTAAAACGGTCTTTTTTGAAAGGAGGGTTTAACATGAAGGTTAGATCATCAGTAAAACCGATTTGCGAAAAATGCAAAATCATCAAGAGAAAAGGACGTATCAGAGTTATCTGTGAGAATCCGAAGCACAAACAGAGACAGGGATAATCTGCTGCATATCATGAATTAAGATGTGAGATGTAGGAGGATTCTTGTCTATTTGTATATGAAGCGGCTGCAGTGCCACAGAGCACTGATTTGTATATAAATTGTTCCAAGGAGCCTTAGGTAGATTACTTCTTGATTCGCAGGTTTGCGATGAGATTTGTGTCGCAGTGGCCACAAAGGACCAGGTCACGTGATTTGCGTAAGATCGGAAACGTCCGATTGGGCGGTAAGCCCCAATCAATTAGTATCAATGTATGAAGAATTCATACAAGAAAATGGAGGAAAAGTAAATGGCTCGTATTGCAGGTGTTGACTTACCTAGAGAAAAGCGTGTAGAAATCGGCTTAACTTATGTTTATGGAATCGGAAGAGTAAGCGCTGCGAAGATTCTTGAGAAGGCACAGGTTAATCCGGATACCCGTGTAAGAGAGTTAACTGACGATGAAGTTAAGAGAATCAGCGAAGTAATCGACGCTGAGTACATGGTAGAAGGTGACTTAAGAAGAGAAGTTGCTTTAAACATCAAGAGACTTCAGGAAATTGGTTGCTACAGAGGAATCCGTCATAGAAAAGGACTTCCTGTACGTGGTCAGAAGACTAAGACAAACGCAAGAACCCGTAAAGGTCCCAAGCGTACTGTTGCTAACAAAAAGAAATAAGTTGGTAATGTAGTAGCACTGTAAATTAATTTTTAAAAAGAAAGTAGGTTAGTTTAGATGGCAGCAAAAAAAGTTACGAAAAAAGTGACAAAAAAACGTGTCAAGAAAAACGTTGAACATGGACAGGCACATATCCAGTCTTCTTTTAACAATACAATTGTTACATTGACAGACAACGAAGGAAATGCTCTTAGCTGGGCAAGTGCCGGTGGTCTTGGATTTAGAGGTTCAAAGAAATCTACTCCGTATGCAGCTCAGATGGCAGCTGAAACAGCAGCAAAGGCTGCTATTGTACACGGCTTAAAGACAGTAGACGTATTTGTTAAGGGACCCGGTTCAGGACGTGAAGCAGCAATCCGTGCATTAAATGCATGTGGAATTGATGTTACAAGCATCAGAGACGTAACACCGGTACCTCATAACGGATGTCGTCCTCCGAAGCGTCGTAGAGTGTAGTTGTGTATTTTTTATACACATGGAAATCAGTTGGACGAAGGTGCAGTAGCACTGTAAACAATATGTAACTATTCAGAGCCATGCAAATCTTGGCAATATGTCTGTCGAGTGCTTGCATTCGTAAAGACATATAACAAGATTTATATGGCGAAGTAACTACATGAGCAAAAGGAAGCTGTGAAACAGCGGTTTTGCGAATGGAGTTCTGAATAGTTACAGAATAATAGAAAAGGAGAATAAAAATGGCAGTAAACAGAGTTCCTGTATTAAAGAGATGTAGAGCTCTTGGTCTTGAGCCTTCTTTCTTAGGATATGATAAGAAGTCTAACAGAACCAACGCAAGAGCTGGTAAGAAAGTAAGTGAATATGGTCTTCAGTTAAGAGAGAAGCAGAAAGCTAAATTCATTTACGGCGTATTAGAGAAGCCTTTCAGAAACTACTATGAGAAGGCTGACCGTATGCAGGGTATGACCGGTGAAAACCTTATGGTTATCCTGGAAAGCAGACTGGACAATGTTGTATTCAGAATGGGATTTGCAAGAACCAGAAGAGAAGCAAGACAGATCGTTGATCATAAGCATGTTTTGGTAAACGGCAAGCAGGTAAACATTCCTTCTTACTTAATTAAGGCAGGAGATGTTATCGAAATCAGAGAAAAATCCAAATCTTTACAGAGATACAAGGACATTCTTGAAGTGACAGCCGGAAGACTCACTCCTGAATGGGTGGATGTTGATAAGGAAGCATTCAAGGGAACAGTTAAGAACCTTCCTACCAGAGAAATGATTGATGTTCCTGTAAACGAAATGCTTATTGTCGAGTTATATTCCAAATAATAATGTTTCTTGTATTGTTCGTAAAGGAGGGTATTTGCAGTGTTTGATTTTGAGAGACCAAATATTGAAGTGGCAGAAATCTCTGAAGATAAGAAGTATGGCAGATTCGTTGTTGAGCCTTTAGAGCGCGGCTACGGAATTACACTTGGTAATTCCTTAAGAAGAATTATGCTTTCTTCCTTACCGGGCGCTGCTGTAAGCCAGGTAAAAATCGAAGGTGTTTTACATGAGTTCAGTTCCATCGACGGTGTCAAAGAAGATGTGACCGAAATCATCATGAACATCAAGAGTGTTGCTATTAAGAACAACAGCGATACAAACGAACCCAAGACTGCATATATTGAATATGAAGGCGAGGGTGTCGTAAAAGCTTCTGATATTCAGTGCGATCAGGACATTGAAATTCTGAATCCCGACCAGATCATTGCTACTTTAAGTGGAAAGAATACCAAGCTTTATATGGAACTTACCATTACCAAGGGCAGGGGATATGTAAGTGCAGATAAGAATAAGACCGAGGATTTACCGATTGGTGTAATCGCAGTCGATTCTATTTATACTCCCGTTGAGAGAGTAAATGTTACTGTAGAAAATACCCGTGTTGGTCAGATTACCGACTTCGACAAGCTGACACTTGATGTGTACACGAACGGAACACTGGATCCGGACGAAGCTGTCAGTCTGGCTGCAAAGGTACTGAGCGAGCATTTAAGTCTTTTCATCAATCTTTCTGAGAATGCCAAGACCGCTGAAATCATGGTAGAGAAGGAAGAAGATGAGAAGGAAAAGGTTTTAGAGATGAGCATTGACGAACTTGAGTTATCTGTTCGTTCTTATAACTGCTTAAAGAGAGCTGGTATCAATACAGTAGAAGAATTAACCAACAAGACCTCTGACGATATGATGAAGGTTCGTAACCTTGGTCGTAAGTCTTTGGAAGAGGTTCTTGCTAAGCTGAATGAACTGGGCTTACAGTTAAATCCCAGTGATGAAGCTTAAATATAAGTAGCTTGTGAAGCATGATCCGGTAAATCCAAAGAGTACGGATGGTGTTCTCATAAAATGGAACGTATTCACCCGGTAAGTAAGTCCAAAGAGCGTGGCCGGATGAACCATGAAGGGTATATCCCGTTGAGAAAGGAGCCGAAAATGGCAAAATACAGAAAATTAGGTAAGACCTCAGATCAGAGAAAGGCATTACTGAGAAATCAGGTAACTGCACTTCTCCACAATGGAAGAATTGTTACAACCCAGGCAAGAGCAAAGGAAGTTCAGAAGATTGCTGAAGGACTCATCGCACTTGGTGTAAAAGAGAAAGACAATTTTGAAATGGTTAAGGTTTCCGCAAAGGTTCCGGTTAAGGACAAAGACGGCAAGAGAGTAAAAGAAGTTGTTGATGGTAAGAAGGTTACCAAGTTCGAAACCGTTGAAAAGGAAATCAAGAAGGATCTTCCTTCCAGATTACATGCAAGACATCAGATGATCAAGGTATTATATCCTGTAACCGAAGTTCCTGCCACCAATGCTGGTAAGAAGAGAGGAACGAAGGAAGTTGACCTTGTAGCAAAGCTTTTTGATGAGTACGGTGTTAAGTATGCAAACCGTAACGGTGGTTACACCAGAATCATCAAGATCGGACCCCGTAAGGGTGACGCTGCAATGGAAGTTGTACTTGAGTTAGTATAATTTCATACGAAGTCAAAGAATCAGACGCCCTGAAGACAGAAATGTCTTCAGGGTGCCTTTTTATGCAAATAGCACAGAATGTTCGTGCACAATATAAGGAGATATGTTATATTAAAAATATACATGGATATGTTTGAAGTATAAGGAGAACACGGTGGATAACATTTATCAGTCTGTAAAAGGCCTGTGTAAGGCAATTGTGAACTTATTTGTGGCAGTTGTGGATCTGCTTGCCGGAATCCTGAACGGAATCGCCTGCCTGTTTGAAAAGATCAAACCGCATGCTCCCAGACAGTTTCAGGAGATCCGGGAAAACGGAGGCTTTAAATTCGGTATAATCGCAAAGAAAGACGATGCTGAAAAAAGCCCGAAAAAGTTTCCGGTGGGAGCAGGAAATAAGAGCTTTGATGAAGCAAGGGTTCAGGCTATCCGGGAGGAATTAACGAAAAAGGTTGATAACCGGGATACTTATGATCTGGCATACAGCGATGCCTCTTACGATGGACAGAACCGTTGTCAGATCGTGTTGGCAGTAATGCTTACTTTAGTTGGAATAATTGTCTTATCCGGCGTCGCAGGAGTTTCCAATGCAGGCAGGGGAGCGTTTATGGTAGTGCTTCTGATTGCAGGAGTTGCAGCCTGTGCCGTGATTTATTCCGGTAAGAGAGTCCGGCAGAAGAATGCACTGACCCGGATGATCCTCGAGCAGGAGTTTGCAGAGTATCAGACGGTTGTGGAAGCAGCCGGGCAGAATGTGCAGAAAGTAGAAGCTGATACAGTACAGGCACAGACCGGAGATTCATGTGAAGTGACAGAAGAGAAGACAGAGGAGGACAAGTCCGAAGCTGTGACAGCAGATGTAAAGTCAGAAGACCAGATTGAGTCGTGTGCAGAAGGTGTTAAGTCCGAGACAGAACAAGAGACAATAAATTAGGGTGTTTTCTGGAAGTGCTGGTAATCCTTGCAGGAGTTCCAGTTACCGCCCCAGGTAAAGCCGTGCTCCTTAAATAACCGGTAGCACAGATCCTGTTCGTCAATTTTATAAGCGAAATCTTTGGAACGGTCAGCGTAGATCTCACTTCCTTTAGGTGAGATGTAATCCTGACCGTTTCCTGTCTTATCAAATACCACATATGGATTATAGAATGGGTTAATATCAATGGCACAGCCTAAAGCATGCTTGGAGAGACTGGTTGTGCCGTCTACAACACGATAATTGAAGCAGGAGGTATTATTGGCTTCCATAGAGGCGGTATCGTCTCCATTATAGTCATCAATCAGATGGATGCTCTCAATCGGATATTGATTGCAATACAGCTCATAAAAGATTTCTTTCAGATCCTCTGCAATAAATACATTACAGATCAGTTCCCCTTCCTGAACATTTCCGTCAAAGTCATAATAAAGAACCTTGAGGTAGCGCAGGTCATCGTAGCTGATCTGCAAAGTAGCAGGATCAGAGACTAAGTTTACGGCAGGAACCGCAAGCGAATCTGCTTCCTCTTCGGTGATCGGATAGGAGATTCCGGTGATTCTTGCTTTGACCTCATCGGTCAACTCTTCGTAGCAGAAGGAATCGACAGCAGCGACAGAAGGTGTGGAAGTGGTTGTATTTTCGGGATTTTCAGGCGGTGACACAACTGTCATATTGCCGTTTGATTTTTCAGTATTTGTCTCTTCCGGTGAAGGATAAGCCAGCTCCGGATTTTCGTTTGCATAATCCAGAAGTGTTTCGTTCGGGACGGTCAGCTTCACAATTACAGTACATAAAATAATAATACAGGCAATCATGCCAAAACCTTTGAGTATTTTTTTCAAATCCATGTTCGTTCTCCAGATATTATAAATATTATGGTCTATTCAGAACCCCATTGTAAAACCGCTGCTAAAGCAGCGTAGTTTACCTCATGTGGTTACTTCGTCATATAAAATTGCTATTTTGTTTGAATAGTTACAGTGTACTGCATAATGGAAAACCGTGCAAGGTATTGGATGCTGTCTTGTTACTGTTCACACAGCAGCCAGACACTTGCTGTCAGGCTGCATAAGAATATGAAACAGTAATGTTGTCTTTGGATTTTCATATGTTTCATATGTGCATGATACAAAGGCGTTGCAAATGCAGGCAGAATCTTGTAAAATACAGGTCATGAGTATTGTAGAGACAAAAAACTTAAAATTTGAATATATCCGCCGTGATGACGAGGGCAATGTCGAGGGCATCACGACAGCAGTTGACGATGTTTCCTTAGAGATTCAGCAGGGAGATTTCATTGCAATCCTAGGACACAACGGTTCAGGAAAATCGACACTGGCGAAGCATATCAATGCGATCCTGTATCCAACCGAAGGAACCGTATGGGTCGATGGCATGAATACCACAGATGAATCCCATCTCTGGGACATTCGTCAGGAGGCAGGAATGGTATTCCAGAATCCGGATAACCAGATCATCGGACAGGTGGTTGAGGAGGATGTTGGTTTTGGACCGGAGAATCTTGGTGTACCCACGAAGGAGATCTGGCAGCGTGTGGAAGAGAGCCTTAAGGCTGTTGGCATGTATGAGTTCCGGAAGTATTCTCCAAATAAGCTTTCCGGAGGACAGAAGCAGCGGGTTTCCATAGCCGGAGTCATTGCCATGCATCCGAAGTGTATCATTCTGGATGAACCGACAGCCATGCTTGATCCGAATGGCCGGAAAGAAGTCATCCGTGTGGTACGCGCTCTGAATGATGTAGAGAGGATCACGGTAATTCTGATTACTCATTATATGGAAGAAATTATTCATGCCAATCGTGTCTTTGTCATGGATGAAGGGAAGATTGCCATGGAAGGAACACCGAGGGAGATTTTCAGTCAGGTAGAGAAGCTGAAAAGCTTACGTCTGGATGTCCCGCAGGTCACCCTGCTTGCCCATGAATTAAAGCAGAGCGGTGTTCCGCTTCCGGACGGAATTTTAACGACGGAAGAGCTGATCCGCGCACTGGGATACTAATAAGCAGGAATCATATAAGAAATATATATAATCTATATAATAGGAAACAGCATACGGGTGGTTTTGCAGGGTGGCTTTGCAAATGAAGTTTGAAATAGATAAAGAAAAGAGCAAGAGGAAAGGAGTACGGAATGTCCATTATTTTAGATCATGTCAGTCACACATATGAAGAAGGAACCGCAATGGAATTCCATGCTCTGAAGGACATTAATCTGGTGATTCCGGATGGACAGTTCATCGGACTCATCGGGCATACCGGTTCGGGAAAGTCCACGCTGATCCAGCATCTGAACGGACTTTTAAAGCCGACGAGCGGCCATGTGTATTATAATGGTGCGGACATCCATGATACGGATTATAACCGTAAGGAGCTGCGCAGCAAGGTCGGACTGGTGTTTCAGTATCCGGAGCATCAGTTGTTTGAAATGGATGTGTTTACGGATGTCTGCTTTGGACCGAAGAATCTGGGGCTTGATAAAAAGGAAGTGGAGCTTCGTGCCTATCAGGCATTGAAGCAGGTCGGACTGGAGGATGAGTATTTTTATCAGTCACCGTTTGATTTATCCGGAGGACAAAAGCGCCGTGTTGCGATAGCCGGAGTGCTTGCCATGAAGCCGGATGTTTTGATTTTGGATGAGCCCACGGCAGGACTGGATCCGAAGGGAAGAGATGAGATCCTTGATCAGGTTGCTGCGTTCCGTAAGGAAACAGGAATGACGGTCATTCTGGTTTCCCATAGCATGGAAGACGTGGCGAAATATGTAGACCGTATTATCGTGATGAACAAAGGGGAGGTTCTGATGGACCAGATCCCTAAGGAAGTGTTTAAGCGGTATAAAGAACTGGAAGAGGTAGGGCTTGCGGCACCGCAGGTCACTTACATCATGCATGCGTTAAAGGATAAGGGAATGCCGGTTTCTGCGGATGCAACGACAATCGAAGAAGCAAGGCTTGAAATTTTACATGCACTGCATAGATAGAAGGATATAGAGATGCTGAAAGATATTACGTTGGGACAATATTACCAGACCGATTCCGTTATCCATCGTCTTGATCCACGGGTCAAGCTGGTGGCGACACTGGCATTTATTATTTCCCTTTTTATTGTCAATAGTTTCTGGGGATATCTGATCGCCGCCGTTTTTCTGGTCGTGATGATCCGTTTATCCCATGTACCGTTTAAGTTCATGGTACGCGGCATGAAGGCCATCGTATTTTTGCTTGTGGTTGCCGGAGTATTTAACCTGTTTCTTACACCGGGAGAAGTAGTCGTATCTTTCTGGAAACTGAAGATCACAAAGGAAGGTATGAAGCTGGCTCTTCTAATGGCAGCAAGGCTTTGCTTTCTGATCATCGGATCTTCCATTATGACGCTGACGACTACGCCGAATCAGTTGACGGATGCACTGGAAAAGCTGTTGGGGCCTTTAAAAAAGATTCATGTACCGGTTCACGAGATTGCCATGATGATGTCAATTGCGTTACGGTTTATTCCTATTTTATTAGAAGAAACGGATAAGATTATGAAAGCCCAGATTGCCAGAGGAGCTGATTTTGAAAGCGGCAACCTCATAACCAAGGCGAAAAATCTGGTGCCGCTGCTCGTACCGTTGTTTATTTCCGCTTTCCGTCGTGCCAACGATCTTGCCATGGCGATGGAAGCGCGCTGCTACCGCGGCAGTGAGGGCAGAACGAAGATGAAGCCGCTTCATTATGAAAAATGGGATTATCTGGCATATGGGATACTGGCTTTGTATTTCATTTTAGTAATTGCTGAAAAGCTTATTTTGGAGTAAGGCTGAAAAGATATAAGCACAGAGTTCCTTTTTTATTAATGCGGAAGTTCAAATATGGGAAAGTAAGAATATGAAACGAATTATGCTGACTGTTGCCTATGACGGAACGAATTATTGTGGCTGGCAGATTCAGCCGGTCGGAGAAACGATTGAAGGGGTTCTGAACCGGGAATTGAGCCGTCTTTTACAGGAGGAGATAAACGTGATTGGCGCAAGCCGCACGGATTCCGGCGTTCATGCGAAAGGAGCCGTGGCGGTTTTTGACACCGAAACCAGAATCCCGCCGGAAAAGATTTCATATGCGATTAACAAAAGCCTTCCGGAGGATATCCGGGTAGTGGGATCGCGTGAGGTTTCGCCGGAGTTTCATCCGCGTAAAACGAACTGCCGGAAAACTTATGAATACCGGATCCGGCACGAGGCGTTTCCCATGCCGACAGAACGGCTTTATACGCACTGGGTGCATACCGCACTGGATGCAGGTAAAATGCAGGAAGCGGCAGTGTATCTTGTCGGAGAGCATGATTTTAAATCGTTCTGCAGTGCGCATACACAGGCAGAATCGACTATCCGCACCATTTATCGGATCGAAGTGGAAGAGGTGGGTGCGGAAATCCGCATCCGTGTGTGCGGAAATGGCTTCTTATATAATATGGTGCGCATTATCGCAGGAACCCTGATCGAAGTCGGACAAGGCAAATATTCCCCGGAGCAGGTGAAAGAAATGCTCGATGGAAAAGAACGGCAGAAAAGCGGACCGACCGCACCGGCAAAGGGATTGTGTCTCCTGGGCTACGAATGGGACTCAGTCATCGAAGAAAAATAAATGCGTAACAGTTAGTGAGCAAGCTCCCATGGTCATCTTGTACAATCATTTCTGCATGGCTGAACTGTTACCAAAAAGTTTACCAAAAAGTTTGTAAAACAACCAAATTCCCGGTTGACACACAAGGGAGCGTGTAATATAATATTTAAATGTGACGAAGTTTGTTAGGTGGCCCGGACATCCGCTTAAGGAATGCGTCAATACAGGTTATCGAACTTTATATGGAGGAAATCAGAATGAAGACATTTATGGCTAGCCCTGCTACCATCGACAGAAAATGGTATGTAGTTGACGCTACTGATATGACATTAGGACGTTTAGCTTCTGAAGTAGCTAAGGTTTTAAGAGGTAAGAACAAAGCAATTTTCACTCCTCATATTGATACCGGTGATTATGTAATCGTAATCAATGCTGAGAAGGTTAAAGTTACAGGAAAGAAATTAGATCAGAAAGTTTACTATCGTCATTCCGAGTATGTTGGTGGAATGAAAGAAACCACATTACGCGAAATGCTCGCAAAGAAGCCTGAGAAGGTAGTTGAACTTGCTGTTAAAGGCATGCTTCCTAAGGGACCTTTAGGAAACCAGATGTATACCAAGCTTTATGTATATGCTGGACCTGAGCACAAGCATGCAGCTCAGAAGCCTGAAGTATTAACATTTTAAAGGGACTGAAAGGAGATAAGTAAAATGGCTAAAGCAGCTAAATCCGCTAAGTTTTACGGAACAGGTAGAAGAAAGAAATCCATCGCCAGAGTATATTTAGTACCTGGTAAGGGAGATGTTACAATTAATAAGAGATCCATCGATGAGTATTTTGGACTTGAAACACTTAAGGTTATTGTTCGTCAGCCTCTTACTGCTACAGAAACCGCTGATAAGTATGACGTAATCGTTAACGTTAAGGGTGGTGGATACACAGGACAGGCCGGTGCCATCAGACATGGTATCGCAAGAGCACTTCTTCAGGTAGATAACGAATTCAGACCTACCCTTAAGAAGGCTGGTTACTTAACAAGAGATCCTCGTATGAAGGAAAGAAAGAAGTACGGCCTCAAAGCCGCACGTCGTGCACCGCAGTTCAGCAAGAGATAATCATT